>NZ_CP102097.1:0-719127 GCF_024582835.1 Vibrio japonicus | reverse complement strand
CAATCAGTTTTAGCTCGGTTTCATCCATATTTGGAAGAATAAAGCCGAACTCTTCTGTAGAAATCCGAGCTAAAGTTAAATCTGGCGAAGTAAGAGAAACTTTAAGATGGTCAGCCAGTTCACGCACCATACCATCACCTGCTTCGTATCCCTTTTCTTCATACAACTCTCGAATAAAACTCGCTTCCAGTATTGCAACGCCACCCATGCCGCTTTCACTGAGCCAACTATTAAGCTGGCTCATGTAATAGGCTCTGTTCCCTAGGCAAGATACAGGGTCAATATAAGCCCGTTCGCGGAGTTGTTGGGCTTCTTTAGCTTGAGCTTTAAAAGACTTTTCTAGCTGTTCCGACATGTTATTGATGCCATCAACAACGTAAATAAGGTCTTGAGTAGCAGGACGCGGAAGTGGTTCACCAAACTGATTGTGCGCCACTTGCTCCATCTTTTTAACGATGAGTTGAAGAGGGCGTAAAGCGCGACGTAGGATGAATGCAATCGCGAATAAACCAATAAGTAAAATCAGACTAAAGGCGATGAGTAGGCGCTGAAATGCCGACCATAACTGGGTGTAGGCATCCCCAGTATGGCTAACGATTTCTACTTCTGCCAATTGCATCCACCCGCTTGTGACCACTCTGCTATCATGGATTTTTTCAAACAGATTCAGATTAATGAACCAGTCTGGCACATTGATTGGTTGGACAGGGTAGGTGCGAAGTATTTCTTCATTAGTATCAAGAAAAATGAGTCGAACGATGGAGTAACTGCTCCCGTCGAACAGAGCATTGATGACAGACTCAACGGCAACCGGGTCTTTGGCTTCTAAGTATGGAGCAAGTGCAAGCCCGACCGTGTTAATCGTGTTGGTTACTTCAGATCGTTGCTGTTGCACTAAGTTATCGCGAGTGGTGTCGAACTCAATGATAAAGACCGAAATCAGTAACATTAAGAAAACCGCAATCATACCCGCGACAAGTTGTTTATATAAAGTCATATTGCCTACTCATCAAAATTGATCAATGGTTTGTTTAGTTTGAGTGATTTTTCACGGGCACGGAGGTCGTTCCAAAGACTGAGTCTTGATGACTTTCCGGCCAATTGACCTTGCTTTGATTTCATTAACCAAAGATTCTGACCGTTGAAGCTGTAGATCGGCAGCAAGTCACGTCTTTGCGACGCCGGTTTTATCTCTGGATTGATGTTATCGAGCAAGATAGGTTCAGAGCTTGGTGTTGAATAGTATGCAAGTACCATATGAAACTGATTTAAATCAATGGCTTTAACATACACCAGGCGGAGTTTCTTGTCTGAGACACCCAGTTCCAGTAATGAAAAGTACTTAGCGATAGTGAAGTCTTCGCAGTCTCCTGCATTACTGCCCAAGAATTCTAAGGGTGTTGCCCAGTAGTCTTTTTTTCCCCAAAGCTTGTCATCATTAACGAAATAAAGCTGGTTAAAGAAGTCGTTCACTCTGGTTAATTTTTCGCGTTCATCAAAGGACGCATAATCCGACATTTTTTGTCGCCAGGTCTCGACGCGTCTTCCTGCTCTATCACCATAAGTTTGGCGTACGGCATCAACCCATCGTTGCTCTTGAGTTTTCAGAGCAAACGATGTGGTTGAACTCGCGATCAGCAGCAGTGCTGCGAAAAGGTATTTCATTCAGTCACTATTCGCGGAGGTGGTAGTCAATGAAAATATCCACATGTCTCTATGCTTATTCCTTAAGTGCATTGTTTCGCGCACTTAAAATTGGTCTTAGCAAATATTCCATGACCGTGCGTTTACCGGTGATAATGTCGACTGATGCTGTCATGCCGGGAATGATCGGTAACGAATCATCTTTACTCAGACCAGTCTCTTTTGTCCTAACTCTGACTAAATAGAAGCTGTTGCCTTCTTCATCAGTTGTGGTATCAGCGCTGATGTGCTCCAGAACCCCGTCGAGCCCCCCGTATTTAGTAAAGTCATACGCGCTGAACTTAACAATAGCGGGCAGTTCTGGGCGTAAGAAGGCAATATCTTGCGGGGCAATTTTGGCTTCTACTAAGAGTGTGTCTTCTGTCGGGACAATCTCTACGATGTCCATACCGGGTTGAATAACGCCACCTACGGTATTGATGTTGAGCGTTTTGACCGTACCGGTAACGGGTGAAGTGACAATGGTTCTGTTAACCCTGTCTTCTAGGCCAACCGCAGATTCAGACATTGCAGAGAGCTTGTCTTCCGCTTGGTTGAGTTTTTCTTGCTGCTCCGAGCGAAACTTTTGTGCGACATCGATTCTGTTGAGCATGGTTTCACGAATCGCCGACTCTAAAACAGGAACTTTCAACTGGCTGGAGGTCATTTCTCTACGCGTGTCGTTCACCTGACGCTGAAGCTTCAATAGCTCTACTCTTGGTACGACACCTTCATCAGCTAAAGGCTTGGTAATGTTCAGTTCTTTAAGCGCAAAGTTGTAACTGGCGCGCAGGTTACGAACACGCGCTTGGATCTCTATTAAGTCTTGTTGCTTCTGCTTTACTTGCTGATCAGTCAGAGATAATTGGTTTTTCAGTTTGTCTAAGTCTTGTCGATACTCGGCTCGTTGGCGATAAACCAGCTCAGGATGCGCTTTTTTAAACTCTTCTGGGAACGCGAGTTTATCTGCATCCAGCTTTACGCTGTCTTGCCAATTGCTTTCGTCAAAATCTTCACTGATAGTCACACTCTTGATGGACGCGGCTAGCTGTATCACGTTGGCTTTGAGGTTCGAGACCTGTTGCTCTCTTTCACGAAAATCGGAACGAAAACGGGTGTCGTCGATCAAGAGCAACTGTTGTCCTTTCTCGACTTGTTGCCCTTCTCGTATAAGAATTTCTTTGACTAGTCCACCTTCCAAGTTCTGAATCACCTGAATTTGGGAAGAGGGGACCACTTTACCTTGGCCAACGGTTACTTTGTCAATTTGTGCCCAAGATGCCCATACACCCGCGAGAATAAAAAAGATCACCATAACCCAAAGCATGATTCGTGCGTTGTTTGGTGTATTTAGGAGTAAAGCTGCCGTTTTATCATCGACATACTCTAGCTCGGTTGGAGTAAGCTTGTTATAGCTGCTCTTACCCATTGATGATCCTTGTATATTTAAGTTATTTGATTGATTTTATTACTGCCAACCGAAAATGTTAAGAACTTGCTGTTAGAATCGCGGTTTGGAGCTGATAAAGTCACTAAACAGTGTAATTAATAGTTTGATTGAGTCTTTCAGCGTGTGGCTTCTGCTTGAGTTCTGTGGTGTTTGGGCGCACAATCAGCAAAAAATTCGCGAGGAGAAAAGATGGAACTTAAAGATATTCGTCGAGAATACACAAAAGGTGGACTGAGACGAAAAGATTTGCTCGAAGACCCAATTGCGCAATTTGATCTGTGGTTAAAGCAAGCAGTTGAAGCAGAGCTAACCGACCCAACAGCGATGACAGTGGCGACTGTGGACAGTACAGGTCAGCCTTTCCAGCGTATCGTTCTTCTCAAACACGTCGATCAAAACGGTTTTGTCTTTTACACCAACCTTGGTAGCCGCAAAGCGCAGCAGATAGAAGGCAACTCAAAAGTAAGTCTTCACTTTCCTTGGCACCCAATGGAACGACAGGTTCATATTACTGGGGTTGCCGAAAAGTTGTCGATGGTTGAGAACGTGAAGTACTTCTCTTCTCGTCCAAAAGAAAGCCAACTGGCGGCGATTGCGAGTAAACAAAGCAGCCGAATTTCTGCTCGTGGTGTGTTAGAAGGCAAGTTTCTAGAACTCAAACAGAAATTTGAGAAAGGGGAAATCCCAGTACCAAGCTTTTGGGGTGGTTTTCGAATTAAGCCAGAATCCATCGAGTTCTGGCAAGGTGGAGAGCACCGACTGCACGATCGCTTCCTGTTTTCGAAAGAAAATCAGGGCTGGCATATAGATCGCCTCGCACCTTAGTACTAATACAATATGAATACACAAACGCCGCACAATGCGGCGTTTTTTATTCGACTCGTTTACAACAAACTCGAAAGCATGATCAAGGGTCTTCTTGATCATTGTTGCTTTTGTTCCTGTCTGATGGGTCTTCAAAGCTTAAAGAATCATCTTACCGACTGGTTGTATTGCTGCCTGTTAAACATTGGAGTTTGCCTGCACTATGCGTTGTACCCAAGGTAAGTTGTTGTTAACTATAGATGGATTTTTTTGAAAAGCTTGAGTTGAAAAGTCAACCTAGTTGATAGTGTAGGTACGCGACGTGGCTTGATTAGAACGGACATCGGCCGTAAATAATGTGTTCTTGATCATTCTTCCGGAAGTTTGATCATGTTGCTGATCTGAAGAATGGAGACAAGATGTCATCTTCATTTCTATATCGAGAGAGTTCTAAGAGCCTCCGAATGGAACATTTCGATAATCGATAGTTTTGTTATACCATCTACTCTTGAACACAATCCACTTGGGCAGGTCACAATGAATCTTCCTCCTAACTCACCAGCAACGCCAGATTCTTCCGAGCTTCGATTACCAAGACCAGCTGAATTGGTGACTTTGCCTTCCTACATGGATTGCCATGATCATAGTTACACACAAATTGTTATCGGATTAAAAGGTCAGGCGGAATTTGAAGTCAGCGGATATGGAAATTTGGTTGGGCCGGGGCAGGGGTGTGTGGTGACATCTGGAAGTGGGCACGCATTTGGTGGTGTGGTCGGGCAATCCGACATTCTTGTCCTTAATTTGCCTACACCTGATGATGGTGACCCTTTAATGCTGAAAAAGCTTAACGAGATCAACCAGCGTGACACTTATTTTCAGTTGGATGGACAGATTCAAAAGTTAATTAGGATGCTGGTTGCCGAGATGCAATCAAGCCCTGAAGATCAGCTGTTAAGTCGTGCATGTAATGACACGGTAATCGCATTGTTGCAAAGACACATGTCTGCGTTTGCTACCGTTCGAAAAGAATCAAGATTCGATCTTGAAGTGATCGATAGATATATAGAGTTGCACCTTGGCCATAAAATATCCGTTGCGCAGTTAGCTGGCTGTGTTTTTCTGGGAGAAAGCCAATTTCACAATCTGTTCAAAGAACAAATGGGTATCACTCCCCACCAGTATGTGCTGGGCAAGCGTATTGATATGGCAAAACAGCTCATCGCGCAGGGGAATTTATCACTTGGGCAAGTTGCGGAGCTAACGGGTTTCTCGGGTCAAAGCATCTTTACCCACACATTTTCTCGCCTACAAGGTATTTCTCCTTCTCAGTATAAGAAACAGGTTGGTTAAATGTGAAAACAGAACCATACAATATTTCGCCATTTTATGTGTGACTCTGTGTTTGTTTTGTTAAAAACCGGAGTTTTTAGTAAAAAGCTCGGAGTTTTTGACAAGTAATCAACTCAAGCTCAAAATACACTGCATGTCATTGTAAAAAACCTGATCACTTTTTTTTCAGGTATGAGATTGAGGAAAACGCATGTTTACAGCAACTGATGTGTTGAAAACCGAGTTTGTTGAGCAACCGCTTGATGTACTTTGGTCACAGATCTCTCCACTCTATATGGTGGATGAATCACAATGGCTTAACCAATTACTCCCTTTGGCGAAGCCTACTGATGCTGAGAAGGCACAAATTACGGACAAAACCACTGAACTGATTAAAGCTATCCGAGCAGATAAGAAATCGATTCAGATGATCGATGCTTTACTGCTTGAGTACAGCTTGGATACTCAGGAAGGTATTTTGTTAATGTGTCTGGCTGAAGCGTTAATGCGTATTCCTGACACTGCCACCGCTGATGCCTTCATCCGGGACAGACTCAGTGTTGCCGATTGGAAATCTCACCTGAAGAGTTCAGATTCCGTCTTTGTTAACGCGTCTACTTGGGGCTTATTGCTCACTGGTAAAGTGGTAGGCTTGGCAGAATCAGAGACTCAAAGCCCAGTTAGCGCTGTAAACCGTTTGGTTAACAAGATGTCTGAGCCTGTGATCCGCAAGGCGATGCACCAAGCGATGAAAGTGATGGGCTACCAGTTTGTTCTTGGTCGCAGCATCGCTGAAGCGCAGAAAAATGGTCGCACAATGCGAGACAAAGGCTTCACTTACTCTTACGACATGCTTGGTGAAGCGGCATTGACGACCGCGGATGCTAACAAGTACTTCAAAGATTACTTGATGGCGATAGAAGCGGTCGGTCGTGATACTTACGGTTTAGACACCAGCCCAGCGCCATCGGTCTCTATCAAGCTTTCTGCTCTGCACCCTCGCTACGAAGTGGCAAACGAAGAGCGCGTATTAACTGAGCTTTACGATACGTTGCAGCAGCTTCTTCGCCGTGCGGTAGAGCTGGACGTGGCAATTACCATTGACGCAGAAGAAGCTGACCGTTTAGAGCTGTCTCTAAAGCTGTTTGAAAAAGTATACCGCAGCGACCTTGTAAAAGGTTGGGGCAAGTTTGGCCTAGTTGTTCAAGCATACTCTAAACGTGCATTACCTGTTCTTGTTTGGCTAAATGGCCTAGCAAAAGAGCAGGGCGATCTTATCCCGCTTCGTTTGGTTAAAGGCGCGTACTGGGACAGCGAGATCAAGTGGTCACAACAAGCCGGTTACGATAACTACCCAGTTTACACCCGTAAAGAAGCAACAGACGTTGCTTACCTTGCGTGTGCCCGTTTCCTACTAAGCGAAAATGTTCGTGGCAATATCTTCCCACAGTTCGCTAGCCACAATGCTCAAACTGTTACGTCTATTGCTGTAATGGCACAGCACAAAGATTACGAATTCCAACGTTTACATGGCATGGGTGATTCTCTGTACAACCACGTGATGGAAACGCACAAACAACCAGTTCGTATTTATGCACCGGTAGGCAGTCATAAAGACTTGCTTCCGTACCTTGTTCGTCGCTTGCTTGAGAACGGCGCGAACAGCTCGTTTGTACACCGCTTAGTGGATGCTCGTTGCCCGGTTGAGACGTTGACTCAGCACCCGGTTGACATGCTGAACGCATTCGACACGCTTAACAACGCCAGCATTCCTCTACCGTCGGCTATTTTCCCGAATCGTAAAAACTCGATTGGTGTGAACGTTGATATTGAAAGCGAAGCTGCCGCATTTGAAGCGCAAGTTGAAAGTTTCATGGAGAAGCAGTGGGTCGCGGCTCCGATCATCAATGGTAAATCTTATGCCGAAAGCATGATCAAGGAAAACATCAATGTTGAAGAGGTGAAAGCACCTTATGACCGTCGTATCCACGTGGGTCAGGTTGCCTTTGCTACTCTTGATCATGTTTCCGAAGCTATCGAAGGCGCGCAAAAAGCCTTTGCTGATTGGCAAGCAACTGATGCAGCGGTACGCGGTGAGAAACTAGACAAGCTTGCTGATCTGCTTGAAGAAAACTTGGCTGAATTTGTCGCGATTTGCCACCAAGAAGCGGGTAAGACAATTCACGATAGTATTGATGAAGTCCGTGAAGCGGTCGATTTCTGTCGTTACTACGCGAAGCAAGTGGATGAGCTTGGTGACTTGGCAGTTAATGGCTTTGATCGTAAGGCGCGCATCGTCTCTCGTAAAGGTCGTGGTGTCTTCGTATGTATCAGCCCTTGGAACTTCCCTCTGGCTATCTTCCTTGGTCAGGTAACGGCTGCATTAGTTGCGGGTAATACTGTTGTGGCGAAACCTGCTGAGCAAACCAGCCTGATTGCTGCACGTGCTGTAGAGCTAATGAATGATGCAGGTTTCCCTGCGGGTACGATTCAGCTTCTACCAGGTCGCGGCGCAGAAATTGGTTCCGCACTGACGTCTCACTCTGCGATTGCTGGTGTGGCGTTCACAGGTTCAACAGCCACAGCGCAACGTATCAACCAAACTCTGGCTGAGCGCGATGCAGCACCTGTACCGTTTATTGCGGAAACAGGTGGCCAAAACGCGATGATCGTTGATAGTACAGCACTTCCTGAGCAGGTGGTGCGTGACGTTATTCGCTCGGCATTTGCGTCTGCTGGTCAACGTTGTAGTGCGCTTCGTGTTCTTTATGTCCAAGAAGATGTCGCTGATCGCATCATTGCGTTGATTCAAGGTGCGATGGAAGAGCTAAAAGTAGGTAAACCTTACTTACACTCTACAGACGTTGGTCCTGTGATTGATGGAACCGCGAAAGCGAAGCTGGCTAAACACATCGAGCACATGACAGCGACAGAGAAAAAAGTTGCTGAACTTAAACTTGGTGAAGAGCATCAGTATGGTGATTTTGTTGCGCCAAGCGCGTTTGAAATCCGTGATATCTCTTGCCTGAAAGAAGAGCAGTTTGGTCCAATCCTGCATATTGTTCGCTTCAAAGCGAGTGAACTTCACCAAATTGTCGATCAAATCAACAACACTGGTTTTGGTCTAACAATGGGTATTCACAGCCGTAACGAAACAACGTATCGCTGGATTGAAAAACATGCACGAGTAGGTAACTGCTACATTAACCGCGACCAAGTGGGTGCCGTGGTTGGTGTTCAACCATTTGGTGGTCAGGGCTTGTCTGGTACGGGTCCGAAGGCAGGTGGTCCACACTACCTATTCCGCTTTACTCAAACTCACTTTTCTTAATCCGTAGGCGAGGAGAAATATTATGGTTCATCAAGTAACTCGTTTTTCTGATGCATTTTCGGCATGGGAAAACTGGAATTTGACAAGTTTTGAAGCAAAAAGCGAGTGCTTACTTGCGTTCAAAAAGGCTTTGCAAAAAGCACAACCTTCGTTGGCATCTGTTGTGTCTTACCATCTTGAACGAGCTTCAACGCTACTGGCTGAAACTCATCTTTTAGTAGGCCCGACTGGTGAAACGAATGAACTCTATACCGCAGGTCGTGGTGTTGCTCTAATCATCCAAGGTGATACATCAGAGCAGGCTCAAAAATCGGCCGTAGCGCAACTTACCGCTGCGCTTATTGCTGGAAACAGTATCGTATTTTGTAGTGACGATGCTCAGTTGAGCCAACAGTTAGAAGCTGCGTATAAACAGTCTTCACTGCCTATGAACTTAGTACAGTTTGCTCCTTTAGATGCGTATCAACAGCTATTGGGACAAGATGTACGTAGTGTTGGTTTTATAGGCAACTCTGACGTTGAAATGAGTATCAACCGTCAGTTAGCGAAACGAGAGGGCGCAATTGTAGGCCTTGTTTCGGAAACGGATCTTGTTGCGCTGCCAGTTGCGCTTGATCCACACCTTTCTCTTCGCTTTATTACTGAGCGCACGAGAACAATAAACATTACAGCAGTGGGTGGTAACGCGACCTTGCTTGAGCTAGGAAGCGAAGCTCACTAATCCTTTCTTTTTCCTATTAGGAACATGTCCTCACCAACACTCGTCTTATTACAGGTGAGGACATCTAAGGAAGGTATATTATTAATAAGAGGACAAACACATGGAAAATAGCTTTGCTATTATTACCACGTTTATTGCATATCTCATTTTGATGCTTGCAATCGGCGTAATTGCTTATCAGCGAACGAAAAGCTCATCAGATTATTTCTTGGGCGGCCGCTCTCTTGGTCCTTGGCCTGCGGCACTTTCAGCGGGTGCATCTGACATGAGTGGCTGGTTGCTACTTGGTCTTCCAGGCTATGCATTCGTTGCAGGTGTTGAAGCAGTTTGGATCGCTGGTGGCCTATTAGTGGGGACATGGTTAAACTGGTTGGTGAATGCGAAACGTCTACGTACTTACAGTATCACGACAGACGCACTAACACTGCCAGAATACCTATCACGTCGTTTTAACGATAATTCAAAATTCATTCAGGTTATTTCAGCCTTCTTTATCCTTTTATTCTTCCTTTTCTACACAAGTTCGGGTTTAGTAGCAGGCGGTAAGCTGTTTGAAACAGTATTTGGTTTAGATTACACAATCGCCGTTACTCTCGGTACGGTTTGTGTTGTCTCTTACACTCTGTTTGGTGGTTTCTTAGCGGTTTCGTGGACTGACTTAGTTCAAGGTCTACTAATGGCGGCTGCACTTATGATAGTGCCAATTGCTGCGATGGAAGGTGGTTTTGGTGATGTTGCTCAACAGCTTGAAAACATTAACCCAGAGCTGCTCACCCTATGGAATGACTCAAAAGGCGAACCTCTATCTGCAATCGCGATTATTTCATTGGTTGCATGGGGTTTAGGTTATTTTGGCCAACCTCATATCCTAGCCCGTTTTAAAGCTGCACGTTCAAACAGAGACCTTACGACGGCACGTCGTATTGCGGTTATTTGGAC
This sequence comes from Vibrio japonicus, assembly GCF_024582835.1. Lineage (NCBI taxonomy): Bacteria > Pseudomonadati > Pseudomonadota > Gammaproteobacteria > Vibrionales > Vibrionaceae > Vibrio > Vibrio japonicus. Next base: position 708,867 of record NZ_CP102097.1, on the reverse strand, counting down.
TGCATTGTCAATGGCTGGCGCGCTTCTTGTGGGTGTAGTGGGGCTAATCTATGTGACTAACACTGGTGTGTCAGTAGATGATGGCGAGAAGATCTTTATGCTACTTGTGAACGCGATGTTCCACCCAGTTATTGCTGGTATCCTTCTTGCGGCAATTCTTGCAGCAATCATGAGTACAGCGGATTCTCAGCTACTTGTATCGTCATCGGCTCTAGCGGAAGACTTCTATAAGCAAGTATTCAAGAAAGACGCGAGCTCTGAAGAGATTGTTATGGTTGGCCGTATTGCGGTAATCGCCATTTCTATCGTTGCACTTATTCTTGCGATGACGCCAGATAGTACCGTACTTGGCCTTGTATCTTACGCTTGGGCTGGTTTTGGTGCTGCATTTGGTCCAGCACTTATTCTGAGCCTTTACTGGTCACGTATGAACCGTAACGGTGCACTGGCGGGTATCATCATCGGTGGTGTGACTATCGTGGTTTGGAAACAGCTTTCTGGCGGTTGGTTTGATGTGTACGAAATCGTACCGGGTATTATCTTCTCAACGATCGCTATTATCTCAGTCAGTTTGTTGACTGGTGAGCCAGAAGAAAGCGTGAAAGCGCAGCACGTAACATACAAAAAGCACTTAGCTGAACTAGACTAAAATGCTTTAAACGACGTGAAAGATAAGCCCCTGAAGCCAAAAAGGTTTCAGGGGCTTTTTGTTTGGTAGTGGCTAATTTGGAACAGTGTCACAAATAATTAACTAAAGTTTGAGACTGGAGAACCAAACGCTTACAAATGTGTCAGTTATAAAGACCATATAATTTTTAGGGAGAGAACGACATGCCACAGGTGTACTGCCATTGCTGCGAAAAAGTCACTGCACACAAGGTTGTGATGAAGCGATGTGAAGAAGAACATCATTCAATGGTCAAAAGCATGGCTTGTTTCTTTTCAACGCTGTTTCAGGGCGCTCATTACATGAAAATGGAAAAGCAGTGCTTTTGCCGTGTATGCAATACGCAGTCAGAGTTAGTGAGTACAAACTCTTTCTCTGATGTTGAAGTCGCTTAATCGGGACTCGAAAACTGCCCCAATATTGATACGAATTGGCGCTAGGTGTATCTAGTGCTTTTGGATTATTATTAGCGGAAAAGCAAAGATAATCACAAGAGCGTTAAATGGACTTAGACAGAATCGACCGCGAAATTTTACGAACTCTAAACCTCAAAGGCCGATTGCCTATTGTTGAGTTAGCGAAACAAGTTAACTTGACCACTTCCCCTTGTTCAGACCGAGTAAAACGCCTTGAAAAAGAAGGCTACATCAAGGGCTACCACGCCGAACTCAATCCTGAAAAGCTTGGCTTGGATGTTCAGGTATTTATTCATATTCGTTTGGATCAAACCAGCTTTTCTATCTTTGATAAGTTCGCTAAGGCCGTTGAAGACATGCCAGAAATTGAAGAATGTTACTCGTTGTCTGGTGACTTCGACACAATGATTAAAGTCCGAGTCAAAGATATGAAAGCCTACCAGAACTTTATGTCTGCCAAGTTAGGCACGCTTCCAGGTGTTATCCAGACACGTAGTGAAGTGGTGATCGAAGAGCATAAAACCAGCTTTGGTGTGAATGCAGATTTAATTGCGAAGTTGTAATAATTAAAAAGGGAAGCCGTGGCTTCCCTCTAAGTTTGTGTTGTGGTTATTGTTATTAAGCGATAAACGAAGACGCGATACCAATTAAGCCACCAAAAACACCACCCCAAACAACCAACCAGCCAAGGTGCTGCTTAATCATTTTTTGCACCATTTCTTTCACGAGCTGAGGCGTTAACTCGTTCAGTCTTTGGTCAATGATCGCTTCAATGTTTGATTCAATCTCACTCATCATCGCTGGTGATTCTAGCTGCTCTTTAAGTGCTTGTTTCACGTTTTCGCTTTGGCTGATCTCTGCCATTGCTTCCTTCATCTTATCAACAAAGGGCTCTTTTAACGGTTGAAGTGCTTGTGCACCGCCAAACATTTCCAGCATTCCCCCAAACGAAGACGCCGCAAGAACATCGACTAATGAGTCGAATGTTGGATTGAAATCGACTTTGTTGATAATCGGTTCTAGCTCTAATGTTTTACCACTCGACATCTCTTGGCTTAAGAACTTATCGATGTTTTCTTGAGTGAAGAACTGCTCCATCATCAAGTTTTTAATCGCTCGCTTGAACTCTTCAAAACGTGCAGGGATAACACCTGAACCGTATAAACCGGGTACCTTTTCAAACAACATGTGAATGGCAAGCCAATTAGTGATTGCTCCGGAAAAGGCAAATAGACCGGCATAGAAAGCGATTTGATTGTCCGTTTGGTAGCCGCCCGCAAGGAGAGAAAGGGCGATGATATTCGTCAGTAAGCTCTTATTCATTGCTAATAATTAGATTAGATAGAAAGCGCGCAGTATATCGCAAATGGTTAGGAATAGAGAAAACAGTTTCTACTACAGTTAGAGTGGTTAATGTTAGAAAAATGTGACCAACAATGGTTTGGTAAACAAGGGATTTTACATACTCAAGCAGTAGGCGTAACGTTTAAAGCAAGATGAACGGTTGGAGGAACTGTGATGAGTGTACCCAAAGGTTTTACCATGGCTAAGGTGGAGCGTCGTATCGACTGGACTGCCGATGTGTTTAGCTTAAGAGTAACAGGGGCGTCTTTGAGTTTTGAAGCGGGTCAATACACTAAGCTTGCGTTACTGAGCGAAAATGGTGAACTGGTCAGCCGCCCGTACTCCATCGTTAATGCTCCGTTAAACAGTAGCGACATGCTTGAGTTTCTTATCGTCGCCCATCCAGAGGGCGTATTGTCTCACCGCTTGCAGAATCTTAAAGAAGGCGATGAGATTTACGTGGGCGAACGTGCGCATGGCGATCTTATCTTCCGCAGTATTCCTAAATCGACCGAGAATTTGTGGCTGCTCGCAACCGGAACGGGAATCGGGCCGTTTTTGTCCTTGCTGGACGATATTAACTTTCGCCCAAGTTGCGAGAACATTGTTTTGGTCCATGCTGTTCGGCGTGAACGCGAACTCGTTTACCAGTATTTGATTGAGCAGCTTATCCAGCAATATGAAGGCAGATTGACCTATCTCCCCATCGTCTCCAGAGAGCAAATTCCTAATGTATTGCGTGGCCGTATTCCACAGCTGTTGCAGCAGCGGACTTTGCAGGAAAAATCAGGTGTGGCGTTAAGCCCGAAAGACAGTTTCGCAATGCTGTGTGGTAACCCCGATATGATCAAAGAAACCATAGCAGTGCTGACGGAAAGTGGGTTAGAGAAATATCGGCAAGCGACGGGTGGAAATATATTGTACGAACGTTATTGGTAGTTATAACGTTCGTACAAATTTGCTAGGTCAACTGATCCTAGGTTATTGAGTGCGGTACTGTTTGAGGATTTCAGACAACGATTTAGCAGTCTGAGTCAGTTCTGCGATACCTGATGATGATTGCTCGGCCCCAGCTCTTAACGCGTTGGAGTGAGCTCGAATGTCGGTGAGCTCTGCGGCTATGTCATTGGCCACAGCACTTTGCTCTTCCGCAGAGGTCGAGATCTGAATACTCATATCTGTCAGCGCGTGAGCCGATTCGGCAATCGCCTGCACATTGCGGCCGATCTCGGCGACAAGCTCACTACTGGTTTGTGCTTGAGAGACGGTTTTTGACGTGATCGACGCGATGTTGTGGCTCTCAGTCTGTAACTTCTCAATCATCGTCTGAATTTCGACCGTCGCGGCCTGAGTCCGGCTTGCGAGCGTTCGCACTTCATCAGCCACTACTGCAAAGCCTCGGCCTTGCTCACCAGCGCGTGCCGCTTCAATGGCCGCGTTGAGAGCCAGCAGGTTGGTTTGCTCTGAAATCGCATTAATAGTGGTGATCACTTCATTAATCTGGGTCGTATTTTCGTTCAGACTGGTGACAGAGCTGGACGTTTGAGCGATGTAGTCTGAGAGTGTGTCGATCTCTTGAATTGCGGACTGCACACGTTTGTGGCTGCCTTCAATATGTTGTGAGTCATTTTCGGTTTGCTGCGTTGCTTGCTGTGAAATCACTGACACTTCTCTCGCTGATGCCGTCATCTGTTCCATCGCGGTCGCTACAGAGTCCAATGACGCGTACTGGTTGCGCACTTGTGACTCGCTGTGTTTCATCTCTTCTTCAAAAGAGGCTGAGGTATCGGTTAAGGTTTGAGTATTCTGTTTGACGTTAACCACCAAATCGCTAAGCGTATCCATCGCTTTGTCCAATGCACAACCAATCGTGCCGAATTCATCACGTCCTGGATGAAATCCGAGTCGAGATGTTAAATCGCCTTCCCCGATGCGTTGAGTCGTTGTGTATAGCACCCACAATGCACCGCCGATGAACGTTGAAACCCAGTAGCAAAACAGGGCAAATGGGAGAGCCCAAAGGTAACTCAGTAAAAAGGTGTTTCGGGCTTGGGTTTGGATGTTATCGATTTCTGACTGCGCATTGTGCGTCAATTGATAGCGAGTGCCGTCACGCGAGGATTTGAAAACCGTCACCAGGCCATTTTTGATGCCTGAGTCTTGAATGCTAGAAACCACGGATAGATTGCTTTGTGACCCTAGGGTTGCTGGGGTTCCCGTCGCGAGCATACCTTCGAGTTTGGATTCTGCGCTTTGTATTGCAGATAAATTGGCATGATCGACAGTTGAAATGTAGCGGCTTCCAGCGAGAAAAGTCACCGTAACTAGGAATAGGGCCAGAATGACCCAAAACTTGTCGTTAATCGACATTTTAATAAACAGCCTGTCGATCGTTCGAAAGTCTACTTCTTTCATGTGTACATCCTATGTGTGTTCCCTATCACAAAAGTCAGATAAGGTATTTATGACTATATAAAATTATCGCTAAATGTTGTGTTTTTATGAGATTTATTTCAAATAAATTTGTAATTGCTCGGGTTGTAAATATCAATTGTGAGATATTGATCTATATTGATGGGTAAATGACGTGCGAGACTGAAGGGGTTGTCTATTTATGTATTTTCACCGAGCGAGAATAGACCGTCATCGCTCCCTCGCAATCGCGGAGCAGGAAAATTACTCTGATCGCATCCGATCCTGAATTAGGAACACACAAGTGAATTTGATCGTAAATATCCACAAAAATGTCCGAAAGTATGGATTTGAGATGGCGACTCGTCAGGCATGGAAGTGTGGCATCAAAGCAAACTTAGTCAAACGGGTTGTTGGGGTCGCCAAAGGGCAGATCGTCTGTGTGGTTGAAGGGGTGAGACCCGAGCTGTCAACGGAGATAAATAATCCACTTCATAGTGAGGAAAAGCAAGGGAAGTACGTGTTTGTTGGGGGCATTGTTTGGCTGCCTAACGATTTGCTTGCGCCAGGTTTTCCCGATTTTATGTTTATGCATTTGCGTAACTTAGGTCCTAAACACAAATACATGACCGACGACGAGCTCTTTCTTAATTTGGCTTAACCCACCCGGTATCGGTTTGCCCCACTCTCCCAGTCGGGAGGGTAGGGCTGTGTTTGTCTAGTGATCCAAATAGAGATAGTTTTGCCAGCTCTTCATCCGAATCAGTACTTTACGCATAATTGAGACGTGGCTGAATTGATCGGAATAGACGGCCACTTCTACTGCCGTCCCTAATGGCAAATGGTATTGGGATAAGTCGTCATTAATTCTTAGGGTGACAAATACGCGGCCACTGGTTCTCAGGGCTTCTGTCCCAACCAGCGAGCCTCTGGCCTGAAACTGGCTTTCGCCGATTGCTGGCAGTACGTCAATCACTTCCCCTTTGAACACTTTGCCGGGTATGGCACGGAACAGGAACTCTGCCTCAAAACCGGGTTGCAGTCGTTGCAGTGAGTTTTGTCTGAACGCAGCAGCGTAAATGACGTCTTCTGTATGAACAAAGGTCATGACCGGAGCAAGTGGTAGGGGAACGGCCATCACCCCAGGTCTGAGCGCTAACTGAGTCGCAAAACCATCGGTAGGAGCGTAAACCACTGTTTGCTCAAGGTTGAACTCGGCTTGGCGCAGTTCGGCCAGCAGGCGTGCAACAGTGGTGTTTTCACCACCAATTTCTGAATCCAGTGACAACTGAGCCAGCTCGACTCGAGCTTTGGCGGCTTCCAGCGCAGCTTGAGAGGCTTTATACGCCTGTCTTCTGGTATCGAGTTGCTGTTCAGTAAACGCGCCTTTCTCAAAGCCTCGTCTGTAGCGGTCGAACTCGCGTTTCGCTTTGTCGCGTTCTGCCACGGCTTGCGCTTCTTGCGCTATCTCGGCCTGCAACTCCGATTCGAGTCCAAGCGCACTTTGGCTTGCTTCTTTAATCTGCGCTTTAATTTTCTCGACTTCCGCCTCGTAAGGGATAGGGTCTATCTTAAATAGCACATCGTCTTTTTTCAGTGCTTGATTGGGTTTCACTGGCACGTCAATCACACGTCCACGCACACCCGAGACAATCGGTGTGGATGAAAAGACTTGGTTGCCGAGTTGAGTAAAAGGGTGGTTGTAATTCATCAAAAGGATTAAGGTGCCAATCAACACCACGCCACCGAGCACAGCAGTAGGTACAGTCCATTTGTTCAAGGGGATCTTAAAAACTTTGAAAATGGTGATACAGATGGCGGCATAAGTCAGTATGAGCAATAGATCCATCAGTTTTCCTCCTCGCCACGTTCAGCATCTGGGTTCGGTGCGCGCTCTGGCGTCGCTTGTTGGGCTTTTAGTGCCTTAACTTCAGCTTGTAATCGCTCCACCTGATCGATTAACACATCAACGCGATGGTGAATATCGTGTTGTTCTGCTTGCAGCTTCTGAAAACCCCACCCCCGTTCTTTTCGCCACAGCGTCGCCCAGATCCAAAGAAACGGCCACAGCGCGTGAAGGGTAAACAGACTAACCCACCCCGCGTAGTGAATGGCATCTTGATGAGGGTGCTCACGGCTTTTCGCTATCTCATAGGGGATGTCATGAATCACAATAATGCCGTAGAAGATCACCAGTGCGACAAAGACCAGCAGAACGAGGGCAAAGTAATCTAGGAACATACTTATATCCTTTTGGTTCATGAATGAAGAGAGTAAGGAGATGAAACCAAGATAAAGTATAGAAAGAAAACAAAGGACTAGGTGCATACCTAATCCGGTTTTTACATCAACGAACCGAGATTTAAGGGGAAGCCATGCTTAGATCTTCAGGTGTGACTACCAGGGAGGCTGATTTATGCTTGATCTGAGCCTTACCAGAAACTGTAGGCATTGAGTTAAGTGAGGACCGTGCTCATCTTGCAGTTGGATATCGCTTTGTTGCAAGTAGTGGTCGATATTCAATTAATATGAATGTTCATGCAAAAGTGTTTTGCGAAGAAACTTACTTCTTCCCCAAAACACCTTTGTGCAATAAAACGGCCTCTTCAAGAGGTCATCATTGGATAACTTATAAAGGGTAAGCCATTAAGACTCAGTATGACTGTAAAATTTCAATCGACTAAGCAATAACTCAACAAACCCCTGACGGTCGAGATCAAACAAGACTGTCGCATTCGCTTCATAACCAGTCAAATGGTAACGATCAACAACCGTCATGCCTTTCGTATACTCTCCTTGTGTTTCAATACCAACCCAACACGCCTGAGCGGTAAAAAGTCCCGGATTTAATAACCAGGCGACTGTACACGGGTCATGCAGAGGCGCCCCATCGAAACCCCATTTGGGATCCCGATGATAGATCATAAAGAAATCAAGTAAATCTGCGACGACATCTGAGACCGGGTTGCCAATAGCCCGAATTTGGTTGATATCTTCATTCATAATCTGCGCTCGATGGGTGACATCCAGTCCACACATTGTGATAGGTACCCCTGACTTAAACACAATATCTGCAGCCTGCGGATCCACGTAGATATTAAATTCCGCAGCAGGGGACCAATTCCCGGTTTCAGCACCCCCTCCCATTAGGACAATACGCTCTATCTTATTGATTAGATCGCGATGAGTGGAGAGTAACAGCCCAATATTAGTAAGCGGTCCGGTCGGTACTAAAGTCACCGGCTGGTCACTATCCCGCAGCACTTGAGCCATCAATTCGACTGCATGCTTATGGACTGATTGGAATTCAGGTTCAGGAAGGTTTGGGCCATCTAATCCGCTCTCACCATGAACATTATCAGCAACGATAAGATCATTAGCCAAAGGCTGCTTCGCTCCACCAGCAACTGGGATGTCTACCCGACCCAACAAAGTGAGGATACGTAAAGCATTATGCAAAGTTTTATCTGGGGTCTGATTACCAGCACTTGTAGTGACTGCTTTGAGATCAAGCTCAGGAGAAGCGCAAGCGAGAATCAAGGCGATGGCATCATCGTGTCCTGGATCACAATCAATGATAATAGGTCGGCTCATTTAGTACTCCTTGTTGTTTAATTAGATGACCTGTTTTGAGTTCGTTTTCCCCAATAAAGTGCTTATGAGGTTTAATATTAAGTGAATAACAAAGAAATGTATCAGTCAGGGTGAGGCCTACATCAAGCCTAATGCCTTCCTAAACTTTGCTCTTTAATACACTCTTTCCTGCTTGTATCTCCTTGTCAGGCGTAGATAGAGATCGACCAGTAGCTGTCCGCTACTTTGCATCATAAAACCCATTACGCCTCCCAGACAAAGGGTTGCAATCACTTCCACTTCTTCGGCCTGAGCACCGAATAAAGCAGATGCCCCGATAAAGCTTCCGGGAACGTAGCAAAGTAAACGCAGGCGTGACTGTATACACATTACGAATGAAACAAGCCCAGTGCCTATTACCGCGCTATAAAGCGGGTCACTAAATAGCGTAAATAAGGAAGCACAAGTTGCCCATAACACTCCGCTCACATTTGCAGCCATTGATCTTATCAAGCCCAAGAGCCCTTGACGGGGAATTGAAAAATAAGTTGTACAGCCTAAGAACCCGACCCAACTAATCAGCTGAAGCTGCTCTGACAACCAAACCCAAGCACCGGATAATAATCCTGTCGTAAGTGCTAGGGAAATGAGTAATGTGCGATCAGGTGTATTCATGACATAACTGCGACGGCGCCTAAACCAATAAACAGGCCGGCAATCGTGGCGCTCATCAAATTAGATAACGTAGCCGCTAGTAAAGCGCGTAGCCCTAAACGAGCAATATCAGACGCACGATCCGGGGCAACAGCACTAAAAGCTCCAACAACAACAGCAATCGAGCCAAAATTTGCAAAACCGCACAAAGCAAATGAAATGACGGCAATAGTCTTTGGCTCAATCATGCTAGTATTATCAGTCAGGTATGGGCTGAAGCTAACGTAAGCTACAAATTCATTAATTGCGAGCTTTTGCCCCATCAAACTGCCTGCCAACGTTGAGCTGTCCCAACTGACACCCATTAAGTAAGCTAGGGGTGCGAAAATGTAGCCAAATAATCTCTCAAGGCTTAAATCATGAAGATTAAAGAGCTCTCCGACACCACTAATAATCCCATTGGCCAGTGCAATTAGAGCGACGAAAGCCATAACTACTGTTGCTACCCCGACAGCAATTTTTAACCCAAGCATAGCGCCGCTTGCGGCCGCCTCTATAATACTGGCGGGTTGCTTTTCACTAAATGAAATATGACTGAATTCAACCTTAGAGTCTTCCATAGCCGGACTCAGTATCCGGGCAAAAAGCAGTCCTCCCGGGATAGCCATTAATGATGCAGCCAAAAGATATTCGAGCGGAACCCCTAAACTGGCATAACCAATCAGCATAGACCCCGCAATCGATGCCATACCACTACATATTACAGTGAAGAGTTCATTGCGGTTCATTTTTCCAATAAAAGGTTTAAGGATTGCAGGTAATTCATTCTGACCAAGAAATATTGTCGTCACTGCAGCAAAAGCTTCAACTTTACTGACTTTCATCGCTTTTTGGAAAAAGTACCCTAATATGTTTATCATCCATTTCATTACCCCCAAGTAATAAAGAATTGAGATAAGGGAGGTGACAAAAATAATGGCAGGTAAAACACGAAATGCAAAAACAAACCCTGCGCCATCGAAAATAACATCCATTTTTGGACTAACTAGTCCACCAAAAATAAATGAGCTACCAACTTCACTATATGATATGACACGGTTAACACCACTTGCTACGGCATTAACTAACCATTTCCCCGCAGGAATATAGAGCATAAATGCACCTAACATTAATTGAAGAAATAAGGCGGCTCCCACGGTTCTTAAACTGATAAACTTTTTGTTATTGGAAAAAATATAAGCAATAAATAAAAGTATAGCGATACCTATAACACTACGAAATAACTCCATATATAATCCCTTTAAAAATAAAACCTGAAAGGATATTCTTATAAAATATTTTTTACCTTTCAGGTTTAGTGTTAATAAATAAAGAATCAATTCCTAATCGAAAGCAAGCCTATTATGCTTTCAATGCTTGGTAATCACAGGCAATTTTTGCTGCCAACTGTGCGTTATTAAATACCAGCTGAATATTAGAATGCAGGCTGTCTCCTCCGGTCAGCTCTGCGACACGAGCCAGTAAGAACGGTGTGCTCTCTTTACCGTGGATCCCTTGCTCAACGGATTCCTGTACAGCCTGATTAATTGCAGTGTTGATCTTGTCTTCCGACATCGCAAATTCTTCAGGGATTGGGTTGGCGATAACCATTCCCCCGTCCAGACCAGACTGCCATTTAGTAACCATTGCTTTTGCAATTTGATGCGATTTATCAAGCTGAATACTGACAGAGTACGGGCTCGTGCGGCAGAAGAATGCTGGTAAAACTTGAGTTTGATAACCAACTAGCGGTACGCCATGTGTTTCTAGGTATTCTGTTGTAAGCCCCAGATCTAGAATAGACTTGGCACCTGCACAGACAACTGCTACGCTAGTTTTTGCTAGTTCCTGAAGATCTGCAGAAATATCAAACGTCTTCTCTGCTCCACGATGGACACCACCGATACCCCCTGTCGCAAATACTGAAATCCCCGCCATAGCCGCAATAATCATCGTTGATGCAACGGTGGTTGCACCATGCTTTCCTGCTGCCATAACAAAAGGAAGATCCCTACGACTGACTTTTGTGACTGTATGGCCTTCTCGACCCAGAAGCTCAATCTCTTCCCTTGACAAACCGGCTTTCATCCGACCATTTATAATTGCAATCGTGGCAGGTACTGCACCATTTTCTCTTACGATTTGCTCAACCTGTAATGCTGTTTCTACATTCTGAGGATATGGCATGCCGTGTGAAATAATCGTAGATTCCAAGGCGACGATCGGCTGATTGTTTTCCAAAGCTTTTGATACTTCTGGTGACACGTCTAGGTATTCGTTATACGTCAGTTCTTTTTTCATGATTGTAATTCCAACAGTTGATGAACTCTGTCATTTGACAGATTAGGATTATTTGTGAATTCGGATGAAATGGTTAAAGCAGAACATCCTTGAGCAAAACGGATACTTTCAGCTAGAGACAGATCATCCAGCCAGCCACTTGCCAAACCTGCCATCATGGCATCACCAGCTCCAGTGACATTTACGATGTCCATGGTTAATGGTTTTGACCAGCCTCGCTGACCGTCCATCTCGCTATAATAGACTCCCTCTTTCCCCATACTTAACGCCAGTCGTTGAACTCCCTGCTCGTGAAACCAGTCCGCTACAGAGGGGGGATCTTGTGGAGTACGGATAGATATACCACTTAATACTTCGGCTTCCAGTCGGTTCGGTTTTAATGTATTTATATGGGAAAGCCAGTGACGAATTTTAGGAGCTTTAAATGCAGATACAGTATCTACAAATATAGGAACATTACCCGAGTTGCTAAAAATCCAGGCCAGTGCATCTTCTGTTAAATTACAGTCAACTACTAACACGCCTGCATGCTGAATAAGATCTTTAGACGTCGATAATAATGAAGGTGTTAACTTGTCAATAATTCTAGTGTCATTAACAGCAACGAGCATTTCCCCTTTATCATCAAGTAAAGAAAGATAAGTTGAGGTATTTTCGCCATGTAAACGGTGAATGTTATCAATGTAAACACCGGATGTCTTAATCTGGTCTAATAAAGTATCACCATAAAAATCATTGCCAATAACAGAAATTAGGTGACTTTCATAACCTAGTAAAGCAATGTTTTGAGCAATATTTCGACCAACACCACCAGGCGTACATTTAATAATTCCAGGGTTTGAATCCTCATAAACTAATTTGGATTTTGCATATCCACACACATCCATATTTGTAGAGCCCACAGTTACAACATAACTATGATTAGATAAAATATAGCCTTTACCTTTGATGTATCCTTTCTTTATCAAATTCATAATATGCCCCGCAACACCTGAACGGCTAATACCCAACATCTCAGCTATTTCTTGCTGCTGAATAAGTGGATCCCGCCTAAGTAGGTGTAATATTTCCCGTTCTCGACCAGTCATATAAAAACCAAATATATGTTTGTTATTCAACGTTTGTTTGTTTTACGCCTGACGATTAATAAAGTAAAGCAAACTAATAGTCTTAAATATAACATCGTGAACATGATCGATACTTTATTTTCCAGTTTTTTATTTTAATTAAATTAAAAATAAAGAATAAAAATTTATAAATTAAAAATATTCAGAGTAAAATAAATTAATCAAAAAAAGGAAAAAATCAAGAAGAATTATATGTTGTAGAAAACTCTTTTTATTCATATGCTTACATGATATCAATGACCAGGCAAACACATGTTTGTTTTAATGAGTGATATAAAGTATGAGTCTTATAAAGACGAAGTTTTCATTAAAATTCGAGATGAAAGACATTACATTGATAGGGAGGTAAATTAATATTTAGGTGTAATTTAATATGCACCATGGTGCTCATTTGGAAACATAAAAAAGGAGTCAAGCTGAGCGAAATGGTGACAGATTAAATACCGGAGTTGCGAAGTGATGAGAGTTGACTCTTGTGGTTAAAAACAACATAAGTAGGTTATACCAATCTGGAAAATTAACTGGTCAGGTCTGCCCATTCTCTCGAACACATCTTGGTGACTCTGTTGGAGCATGCCAAAAAACGATTCCAAGCCCTACACACTTTGGAGACAATGTCTTCGTAATCCGCAAAAGACTGATTGGCGAGATAGTGTTGTCTCATCCAGCTCCATACTTGTTCTATAGGGTTTAGCTCTGGAGAATAGGGGGGAAGTTTGATGACACTGATGTTCTGAAAGCCATTAGCGATATCTTCTGTATGCCATCCTGCGCCATCCATAATGATGACGGCATGACGTCCTTTTTCAGTGACCGCCGATATTTGCTTTAAATGCTCAATCATGAGGTCTTTATTGACCCATGGGACAACGATAGCCTCACCAATACCTTTTTGAGGACAGACAGAACCAAATAGATACGCATATTCGAACTGTTGTTGCTTCACTGCTCTGGGACGTGTGCCTCTTTCAGCCCATAACCGTGTTGTTGTATTTTGTTGCCCAAATCGAGCTTCATCCTGAAACCAGATATCGACATGCTTTAAAGCGACATGACCTGGGATCTTAAGGATCGTTTCGTCTTGGAGTTTTTTTAAAATCTTCCTGTATCGCTTGGGATTGTTGTGGGTGTTTTGAACGGGAAGTGACCCATGAGAAACCCATATGCTCGAGTAGGTAATAGATAGAATCAGGATGATAATGCTGGCCAAATTCTTTCACAATATAGGCATGGATATCGGCGCCGGTCAGTCGCCCACCTTGAGTATCATGAGCTTTATCTTTGATGTATTGGCTCAATTGCTCCCTTTGTTCAGAAGTTAATAATGGTGGTCTTCCCGTTCTTGGCTTTTCCTTCAGCCCTTCTAATCCTTCTTCAAGAAAGATTTGAACCCATCGATTAACACTGGTTCGGCTCACCTTAAGAAACTTGGCGATTTGGGTACGAGAGTGTCCATCTTTGAAATGAGCAAGTGCGAGCAATCTCATTTTCATCTGGATGGATTTCTGCTGGCTTGCGAGCTTTTTAAAATCAATATTCTTGAGGCTATCCATAGCGAATACATTCTATTGTTGAATGGCCTTAAATTAGATCATATTTTTTCTTAGATTGGTATTAGAAGTTAATTTGACAATACTCTTTTTTCAAAACAGACACTAATAATGGATCTTGAAGTGAGTCAACAAACACACCGCATTGCCGTATGTTTGCCCGTGCTACTTACACACGACAGATCTCCTCAAAGTCCTCTCTGGCAACTCCCTCCGTAATGGAATCTGTCCACCCACTACTCTGCTTATTGATAGTCACTATTTCACCATTGGATGTGTCTTAACGATCCAGTAAACGCGCAGGTTGGTTTGATTTTCGCTAGGATTGGTTTGAACCAGCAGGACAGATATACCTTGCTAGTATGAACCACACTATCAAAACTTGGGGTAGTGTTAATTAAAACCATTATATATGGCTCTTATCCAATTACGTAGTGTCTGCAGAGCAGATAGATAGAATTCAGACTCGATCTCACTATGCGAGAGATCACTCAGTGCATACCTGATTTCGGCCGTTTGCTTTTGCTCGATACAGTGCTTTATCTGCTCGATAGAACGTACGTTGCGTGTTTTCGGCATCTTTATGCAGCGTTATTCCAATGCTGATCGTTAACCCTCGTTCGCCTAAGATATCTTGCCAATTAAAGTTATAGATCTGTTTTCTAAATGACTCCGCGTGCGCTTCCGCTTGTTCTATTTCTGTATTTTCAAGGATGACAAGAAACTCTTCTCCCCCGAATCGAACGCATGATGCATCATGAAAATTAAAGTACGAGGCTAATTCAGACGAAACATTTACAATGGCTTTGTCACCGACTAAATGACTCAATTCATCGTTGATCGATTTGAAGTGATCAATATCAATGACCATAAGCGAGAACTGCACTTCGTTTATAAGAAGGTCTTTTAGCTTAGCTTCTAACCATCGACGATTATGCAGTTGTGTCAGCGGATCGGTGAACACATCTTGTTGGAGTTTCTCTACGGTATGCTTTTGATTTTCAGTCGTCTCTTTCAGCTCTTTGTTTTCGATTTCAGAAAGAATGAGCTTCAGTTGGGGCTCAAAACGTGACAAGCGCCTTAACTGGCTCGCCCCAAGCTCTCCAATTGGTATTTGCTTGATCAGCAGGTGCTCTGCATCATAGGCACGCTTCTGGTAGTTTAAAGCGTCTTGATAAGATTCTTGTTGCTCGCAAACAGCGGCTAACGTATCACAGACTTTTAAATTCAAAATAGGTGGACCAGATACTTGGATCCGTTTATCTGCTGCTTCTAATAACAACTTTGCCCAGTGCGGCTTGTTAAACTCACTCAGGAAGCAGGCAAGTTCCATACGAATCATATTTGAAAGCCAAGTAGAGTTCGCATTTCTTGATGCGTTTTGAATTCCACAAAGCGATTGCATTGCCAAGTCTAGATTCCTTTCAAGGCGATGTATTTTCGCTTGATAGAGTAAAACTTGGGCAGTTAAGATTTTATCGCTGACAAGAATACTTAATTCTTCGCATTCTCGGATGAGGTTTTTTCCGGCGCTCAAACGGTTTAGATCAATGTAGCAAGCGAGTTTATTCAGTTTATAACGTAATCGTAAGGCACGGCTTGTAATGGCATGATCGATACTGTCGATTTTTTGATAGTAACGCAGGGCTCGATTGTGCTCGCCATAGGTATCGCACAGGTTGCCCATACCAAGAACCGAGAAAACGTATTCATCGATAAAGCTGTGTTCAACCGCAATGTTGCACGAGTCAATGTATTCGTTTAACGCGCGGCTGTATTGACCACTTTCTACCAGTTTTTCAGCGATGCTGTTTTTAATTTCAAGGATAAGTTTAGCGTCGCCTGGCAAAGTAAGTAGATCTAATGCTTGCTTTAGTTCGTCGATACTGGACTTTAGGGATTTTAGGTCACTGTTATATGTCGAGCTGATGATAAGGCACTGCGCTTCTTCTTGGGGGGTTGATGCAATGTTTTGACGCACGTTCTCCCAAAACGCCAACGCTTCCTGAGCGGAGACAGCGGAAGCATCTAACCCTGAGTCGGAGATCTTATTGAGTAATGCTTCCATTGTGCTTTTCCTGCTGCGCTTCGTCGAGTTGTTCTAAAGTGAATGGGAAAGAAAGAATATCTTGTAAACTCACTCTAGGTAGCGGTTTATTCAATCCTTTACGTTGCCAAGGATAGTTTTCTATCATGCTACATAATATGCGATAAATGTTTTCCGCTGCTTCCCCTTTGTCTGCCAAAAGTAGCCCTAGTCTGTCTGAGCTTAAGCGAGATAGAATGTCTTTCTGGTTGCAAAGCGCATGTGTAAGCTCTGCGCACACCTCCAAGTAGCACGGATCGTTGTGTTGAATCACGATGACGGAATAGTTGGACTGCTTGAGCTCTGTTTTGAAGAGAACTAATTGCTCCCACCAATAGATCTCAGATACGAGTTTAGACAGTGGCTTATCAGAATCGAATTCATGCTGCGCTCTAATACGATT
The DNA here is from genome assembly GCF_024582835.1 of Vibrio japonicus. Taxonomy (NCBI): domain Bacteria; kingdom Pseudomonadati; phylum Pseudomonadota; class Gammaproteobacteria; order Vibrionales; family Vibrionaceae; genus Vibrio; species Vibrio japonicus. Next base: position 692,295 of record NZ_CP102097.1, on the reverse strand, counting down.
GATGAGTTTACGCGCTCGTTGTTCCATCTGGCGTTTTGACGTCTTTGCTTTGTCTCCACTCACTTTTTCCGTTTGTTCACGCAGCATGCTTATTGAGTACTTACGGTAATTTTTAAACGCGAGCAGTGCGGCTTGGCTATCGTTACACTCTTCTGCAACAACCGATTGTTGATAACAAATTTGAGAGAGTAATTCTCCGTTATCAAAGGTTGTTGCTAGCTGTTCAGCGTTGTTTAGAAGTTCGGTCGCTTTTTTCGGATTTTTACGTAAGAGCTCCAAGCGTGATCGGCTAATGTATGATTGCGCCTTTACCCAGGCTAAGTCATGTTTGATTGCTAAAGAGTGCGTTTTTTCCGTTGCTGCGTCGGCATCTTCAACTCGTTCTAACCCAAGCAAGGCTAAACCACGAAAATACCAAATTTCGGCTTGCAAAGTGGAGTCGTGATGGTCTTTTAGCACTTCTGCTGCACCATCAAGAGTAGAGAGCATATCGACAAAGTTGTTGAGTAAGTAGTGATCCCACGCCAGTAAAATTCTTGCTTTACCCTCTAAAGAATTAATACGGTTGTGGTTGGCGACAGTGGCTGCCAATTCATGTGTGTGTTTTGCTAACTCGAACTCTCGTGTAATTCGCCAAATATTACCAAGCCCGATCAACGCTTCTATCTGGCATTCAGTTTCACCAACGAGTGCAGACTGTTCTAAAGCATTAATCCAGAATTGCTGTGCAGAGTAATATTTGGCCTGTCCCCAATAGTGCAAAGCATGGAGATGGAGGATTTCTGGCAAAAAGTCATCGGTATCTAACGAGTTTAGTTTAGCGAGCGCTTTTTTTATGAGCTTTAAACCTTGACGGTAGTCCATTTCGTTCCACAAACATCGCGACATAATGACAAAGCACTGAACTTCACCTTCTGGATAGCAGGCCTGTGCCGAACGAGTCGCACATTTCTTTGCGGCTATTAACGCGGCGTTGGGTTCTGAGTCTGCTCGAGATTTAAGTTGCTCTATCTCTATTGCGATTTGTTTGTGGCTTTTATCCAATGAATCAATCTCTTAACGCGATGATGCTCTTTCTGCTCATGCATTATAAGAATAGTGATGCTTTCAACACTATAAAAAGCGCGAAAACACCTGATTTTTACGGGCAGTCGTCACATACTGGGCTACGAAAGCAGGTCGCGTAGTGTCAGCGGGGATTGCGTTAACCCTAGGTTTTGTGCAGCGGTAAGCCCATTTTTGTCCTGATAACACAAATTGTGCCACGCGCGAAAAATATCGAGAAGTGGTAGCAATCCACCCGGACGAAGCTTACGGCGTGGTTCATCAATGAAACTTTTGAACAGATTTTGGAATCTCTGTTGGTAGAAAGCTACTTTTTTTAAGGAGGCTTGCTTTAACCATAATTCAGGCTGATTGTGTTCGCCAGCAAGGTAACAGATACCTTTTGACGAACCATTATTGGTTACGATCGCCCAACGATCTCGCCACCAGCCCATATGGACGATATCAATTTTGTCCGAGTCGTTAAAAAGTGTCCAAGCTTTGTCTTCTTCTACGTACATTAAGTCGACCGTTTTTGACTTGATACGAGGTAGGCAAACACTCAATGCAGCGGAGCGTAACACAGGATCTTGCGGTAAGTAGATGGAGATTTGCTTGTCTTTCTTACACATGTCGAGAACGTGTAGGAAGTGTGCATATGACGTGTAAGGTGGACGAATCAGCGCACCTTTGGATGGGTAGTTAAAAACCGAAAGATTTCCCATAGGGTCTTCAACGTTACCACGGGCCAAAATGGTTTGGTACTTCTGGTCGATACGTTCTTTGAGGATTGATGACGGCTCAGGAACGGGCATGTTTGCTTCGGAAGAGTGCTCACGAGAAACAAATCGAGAAGGATACTGATAAGGATCGTGATCGATGCTACCTGTAGGCTCTTCGTCACTCGCGTAATTGACATGCTGACAAAGAATGTACCCGCTTTGAGCTTCCCCTGTGACGATCCACAGAACACCGTTATTGCTTTTAGGTTGTAACTGCGTGTAGTGGGAGGCGAGCTCATACTGATTTGCATGGTTGACCCATCGAGCATCAAACATGGCAAGCTGACGTCTGCATCGACTTGCTATGTGGTCAAGATGATCATAAAACGTCTTTGGGTTGATCTCTAATTTGCGGCAAATCTCTCTCACGGAGTACCCCATAAAGAGCAAGCCAAGTAGGTTTTCTTGAAGTTGTTGCTTTTTGTTGGCACCAGACCATTTATCTACAAACGTAGATTGACAACATTTACATCGGTAGCGCTGACGATCACCACTGAAGCCAAAAGAGTGGTAAAGATGCTTGTGAGTGTGCACTGATAAACCAAAGTTCGTACAGTCGGTATTCCGACATGCAGGAAGTCCATCACTGTGCAGATGCCTAAGGCGGTGAAGCTCGTTCAGAACTTCCCGATTGTTAAGTAGAGGGGGGAAAGCGCCACATTCCCGACAAACCATCGCAGGTCGCTTGGGGTTAGCATGTTGCACAACGTATCGATGTGCATCACTCAATCCAAAGTTGTCACACGCCAATGTTTTACAAAAGTTGAGCTGTAACCCGTCAGCTTCCTTTGGCAATTCGCCAGATGTCACGATTTTCCCCCTCGGGGTATTAAGGCTGCCAGGGATGCCTGGCAGCAAGGTATTGCGATTTTAGATGTTGACTGCAGTTTCAAGCGCAACTTTCATCATGTCGTTGAATGACTTTTGACGCTCTTCTGAGCTAAGTTTTTCACCGCGGATGATGTGGTCAGATACCGTCAAGATAGTCAGTGCTTTTGCACCTAGGTCAGCTGCAACGCCGTAGATACCTGCTGCTTCCATATCAACACCTAGGATGCCTAGTTTTTCCATCTTCTCGAAGATGTCTGCTTCTGGTGTGTAGAAAAGGTCTGCTGAGAATACGTTACCAACTTTTACAGGAACGTTTTGCGCGCGTGCTTGGTTGACGGCTGTTTCTAGTAGACCGTAGTCAGCAATCGCAGCGAAATCGTGGTTGCTAAAACGAATACGGTTAACTTTAGAGTCTGTTGACGCACCCATGCCGATTACAACGTCCATTAGATTTACGTCGTCACGTACTGCGCCACAGCTGCCCACGCGAATGACGTTTTTAACGCCGTACTCAGCAATTAGCTCATGAACGTAGATACAAGCCGATGGGATACCCATACCGTGGCCCATGACTGAAATGCGCTGGCCTTTGTATGTGCCAGTAAAGCCAAACATGTTACGAACATCACAAACTTGTTTTACATCTTCTAGGAATGTCTCTGCAATGTACTTAGCGCGTAGAGGGTCGCCTGGCATTAGTACAGTTTCTGCGAAATCACCCGGTTGAGCGTTAATATGTGGGGTTGCCATAATTGTTACTCCAAGTTTATTAGTCAATCAATTTCTGATTACTAATTTTGTTGATTCTCAATAATCTGTTGAGGCAATACTAGCTAGCAATACGAACTATCCGTGAGAAGTATGTCACAAAAACACCCTATCACATGGCAGCTTTATATCTTGATAACGTTTTCTGTTGAAAGTGGTAAAGCAATCGATTCGGACAATCGGTTGCTTTGATAAATCTGATTTTACTGAGTACAGAATATTGCATTGTACAGAAATTAATTTTGTACAACAATGGTTATTGTGCTAAAACTTATACAAGGTAAATTTACGTACAACAACTTGGTGATAAGCGGAGTTTAGTATGAACAGAGAGATTAAGATTGGCATCAGCGCCTGCGTATTGGGTGAGAAAGTACGTTTCGATTCAGGGCATAAGATCAGCAAGTTTGTGACTAAAGAACTTTCACCTTACTTTGAGTTTGTATCGGTATGTCCAGAGGTTGGGATGGGGATGCCTGTTCCAAGACCAACAATACGATTAATTTCAAACGAAGAGCGCATTGCGCTTGTAGAAACGAAAGACGCAACAAAAGATCACACCGATGCCATGTTGGATTACTCGCGGGCAAAAGTGGCAGAGCTCACGGATGCTCAGTTGTGCGGGTATATTGTCTGTGCTAAATCTCCGACTTGTGGCATGGAACGAGTGAAGGTCTATAAGCGATCTGGGGCAGATAATACGGGAGTTGGCTTATACACGAATGAACTGCTTCAGCAAATGCCATGGTTGCCTGTTGAGGAAGATGGCAGGCTCAATGACCCAGTGCTAAAAGAAAATTTTATTACTCGCGTTTTTACTTTACATGATTTTTACCAGAGTGTCGGGAAGGATGTGGCTCGAGGGAATATCGTCGCTTTCCATTCGCGCTATAAGCTCACCTTGATGGCCCATCATCCGACGTCATACAGAGAGTTGGGCAGGCTAGTTGCCAACATTAAAGAATACGAACTAGACCATTTTTATGATTTGTACCGTACTGGGCTGATGCGCGCTATGTCTCACAGAGCCAGTCGAAAGAACAATACCAATGTGCTTATGCATATCCAAGGTTACTTTAAACGCTATTTAGGTAAAAAAGAGAAAGCAGAATTAAGGAATGTTATCGACGACTACCGTGTTGGCGTGCTTCCTTTGCTCGCACCCTTAACTCTTATTAAACACTACTTAGCTACTCATCCTGACGGATACTTAGAGCAACAAAAATTTTTAGAACCTTACCCACAGGAGTTACGTTTACGTTATGGATTGTGACAAGAAGCTGTACGCCATTAGAGAAGTATCGGAAATAACGGGTGTGAAGCCAGTGACGTTAAGAGCATGGCAGCGCCGTTACAATTTGATCAAGCCGCAGAGAACGGAAAAAGGCCACCGACTGTATCGTGAAGAAGATATTACTCGTATTGAAGAGATCCAAAGTTGGCTCAGTAAAGGCGTCTCGATTGGTAAGGTTAAAGCGTTGTTGGAAGGTAACCTCTTACCAGAGGAAGCTCAGAGCACTGGGGTAGAGAAGCTTGAAGATGTTGAGGTGATGTTAGAAGCGCTGGCGATGCTGCGCAAGGCTAAAGCCGAATCAATCATCAATACCGTACTGAAAGAGTATCCATTAGAGGTGGTTGAGCAGCAGTTTATTACTCCGGTAAAAAATGCAATCTCAATGGTGAAGCGCAATCAGAAAATACTGCAGGAAAGCCTGTTTATGAGCTTGTTGATTCCACGATTAGAGTCGATCATTGAATCAGAAAACAAAGCAGCCAGAGCAGGTAAGTGCTTACTTATTAGTTATGCTAACAACAGGGATATTTCTAGCCGACTGTGGGCTGCTCAATTTTCAGCAAAAGGTTGGAATGTCGCCATCATGGATGGTATTGAAGACATCTCTGGACTTAACGACTTGGAGTTGTCTGATGCGTATGACTCTATTGCGGTATACAGTCCAAAACCTGTCACGGAAGTGCAAAAGAGTGCCATTGAGCAGTTACGCGCTTCTTACACAGGAAATGTCATCTTATCAGACGTTCTCGAGCTAACGAGGAGCTCGTGATGAATCTGGTATGGCTACGGCGCGATTTGCGTGTCGATGATAATACCGCGTTGTTTGAAGCTTCGAAGGTTGGTGGACCTGTTGCGGCGGTGTTTATTGCGACACCTCAAACCTGGACAGAACATCACCTAGCACCTATTCAGGCTGACTTTATCTATCGCCGTCTGTTTGAGCTTCAACAAGATCTCGCCGCGCTTAATGTTCCTTTGCTTTACTTCGAAGTCGATACGTTTACAGATAGCGTCGATAAAGTCGTTGGGTTAGCCAATGCTCTAGGTGTTGATGATGTATTTGTTAACAAAGAGTATGAACTCAATGAAACTCGACGCGATGATTTCCTCGAACAGAAGTTAAATGCGCAGAGTAAAACGCTCCACCGTTATGACGATAAGTGCATCCTTCCGCCAGGAAGTGTGGTGAACAAGCAGGGGGAGTACTTCAAAGTATTTACACCATTTAAGAAAGCCTACCTTAGCCAGCTTTCACTGTGTCCGGCGCATCCCCAAAAGGCGTTTAAGGTTAAGTTACCAGCAGACCTTGGTGCACTTCCCAGTGATGTTTTTAGCGTTGAGAGTCTGTTTAGTTATCCTCGCGTCTCAAGTGAACGATATGCAGTCGAGACAATAGCGATTTATAGCTTGCTTCGAGAGTTTAATAATGACTCTGTAGATCGTTACAAAGAGGACAGAGATTATCCATCTATCGCAGGGACAAGTGGAGTATCTCCTTATTTGGCGATAGGTGCGCTGTCGGTACGTCAGTGCATGGCCCGCGTACTGTATCAGCAATCACCTCCACTTAGTATTGGGCGTGAAACATGGCAAAATGAGCTTATTTGGCGAGAGTTTTATCAGCATTTAACGTATTTTGAACCGAAGCTTTCTATGGGGAAAAGTTTCCTCGCATGGGGAAATGCACTTAAATGGCAAAACGAAGATGCTCGCATTGATGCTTGGAAAAAAGGCAGGACAGGATACCCAATAGTGGATGCTGCTATGCACCAATTGAATCAAACGGGTTGGATGCACAACCGGCTAAGGATGGTCGTTGCTAGTTTTTTAATCAAAGACCTTCAAGTAGATTGGAGAGTAGGTGAAGCGTACTTTATGAGTAAGCTTATTGATGGAGACTACGCGGCTAACAATGGCGGTTGGCAGTGGTGCGCATCGACAGGTTGTGATGGTCAGCCCTATTTTCGAATCTTTAATCCTGTTACTCAGGGAGAGAGGTTTGATGCCAAGGGCGATTTTGTCAGACAGTGGATTCCTGCTTTATCTGATGTTCCGGATAAATACATCCATAAGCCTTGGAAGTGGAGCAATGTCAAAGCGTTGTCATATTCAGCACCAATTGTTGATCACAAGGAGCAAAGAGAGATAACCTTGACCAATTATAAAAATGCTAAGGATGCTATGAATGTTTCGTAAACTCATTGCACTCGGCTGTTTAGTAGCTTGCAATGCTTTTGCTGCAAGTTATGACCTACCGCCTGAAGGAAGCAATATCGTTGGACGGATGCAGTACCATAAGGTTGTACAAGGCGAGACGATTGCTGAAATCGCGAAAAAATATGACGTTGGTTTTCTTTCCCTAATGGCGGCAAACAAAGGGATAGACCCATTTTTGCCAGAAGCGGATTACGTACTGACAATCCCAACTCAAATAATTTTACCGAATGTTGAGCGCGAAGGTGTTGTTATCAATTTGGCTGAATTGCGCTTGTATTACTTTCCTCAAGATTCAGACATTGTCCATATTTTCCCTGTGGGTATAGGGCGAATCGGGCGAGATACGCCAACCATGGTAACATCGATCAGCCAGAAGCGCCCAAATCCTACTTGGACACCGCCAGCGTCTATACGACGTGAATATTTAGCGAAGGGCATTGAATTACCTGCGGTAGTACAATCTGGCCCTGATAACCCGTTAGGTGAATATGCGTTGCGTTTGGCTTACGGAAATGGTGAGTATCTCATCCACGGAACCAATAAAGACTTTGGGATTGGTTTACGAGTGAGTGCTGGTTGCATACGTATGGACCCTAAAGATATCGAGTGGTTGTTCCCAAATGTTAAACGCGGTGAGAAGGTTCGTATTATTGATGAGCCTGTGAAGATGTCACTTGAGCCTGATCGAAGTGTGTTTGTCGAAGCGCATGAACCGTTAACAAGAAGCGATGGCTCCAAAAAAGCGATGGATATTCCGTTAGAGTTGAGCTGGTGGTTAGAAGAATTCAGTCACTCAGACTCTAAGGTTAAAGCGACGATTGCTGCTCAAAATGGTTTTCCAGTCGAAGTGACCGCACCTCGATAGAGGTCTAGCTATATAATTTTCAGAATAAAAAAGAGAGGGTCTGCAGTGCAGGCCCTCTCTTTTTATAAAGACATAATTACTTAGTGTAAGACTGAGCAATGTTGTCGATGCGCTCGTTAGCGCGTGCTGCTTCTTCTTGAGCTGACATTGCTGCGTCTGCAGTACGACGAACGTCAGAACGTAGAGATTGCATGTCTTGGCTTAGCTGGCTAACTTGGTTGCTAAGCTCGTCCATTTTTGCTGTTGTTGCTTCGTCTGGACCTGACGCACAACCTGCTAGTAGAAGTACAGAAGACGTTGCAGCTGCGATCAACATTTTGTTCATAATCGAACTCCTTGCTTTTATTTAGTATCAATAGTGATGCTTACGTTAACGTTGCCCTACACATTATTATCGTATAGTGACTCGTTCAGTGTAGTGCGTATTTTATTTTACCAAAAGGTTGAAAAAGTCAAAAAAACCCAAGAATTTAGATAATTATCAAATTAATTGAGCTATGTCTCACAGAAGAGAAACGGAATGACAAAGGCTAAATGAGAAAGTGCAAGCCCTAAAATGACAGCAAGTAATATTTTCTGTGATCACTATCCACTTTGAGCAAATCTGGGTATCATACGCTGTTAATTTAATTTTCATGTGTTGGATGGTACACCGTGGCCTTTCTGATACATTGTATTTCAGATGGAGAATACCTTGCACTTCAAAGATTTAGGCTTAGACAATCGCTTACTCAAGAACCTAAAGCATTTCGACTTTAAGAAAGCGACAGAGATTCAACAAAAAGCAATCCCAGTCGTGATTGCTGGTAAAGATCTGCTGGCGTCCTCAAAGACTGGATCAGGTAAAACACTAGCTTTTGTTCTTCCTATGCTGCATAAGTCGTTAAAGAACAAGGCATTCTCTGCGAAAGATCCTCGTGGCATTATCCTCGCGCCTACGCGTGAGCTTGCAAAGCAAGTTTACGGTGAGCTGCGCTCTATGCTTGGTGGGTTATCTTATGAAGCGACGCTGATTGTAGGTGGCGAAAACTTTAATGATCAGGTTAAAGCGCTACGTCGTTATCCAAAATTTATCGTTGCTACGCCAGGACGCTTGGCGGATCACTTAGAGCACCGTTCGCTATTTCTTGATGGTTTAGAGACATTGATTCTAGATGAAGCCGATCGCATGTTGGATCTTGGTTTTGCTCCAGAGCTTCGCCGTATCCATAAAGCAGCGAAGCATCGCCGCCGTCAAACGTTAATGTTCTCAGCGACGCTTGATCACGCTGAAGTCAACGAAATTGCATTTGAAATGCTGGAAGCGCCTAAACGCATTGCTGTGGGTGTGTCAAATGAAGAACATAAAGACATCACACAGAAATTTTATTTATGTGACCATTTAGATCATAAAGAAGCCATCCTGGAACGTGTTCTGGAAGAGGCGGTTTATAAGCAGCTGATTATTTTTACCGCGACTCGCGACGATACGGACCGTTTGACACAAAAGCTGAACGATCAAAAATTAAAAGCGATTGCTCTAAGTGGTAATCTAAATCAGACTCAGCGTAATACCATCATGAGTCAATTCGAGCGCGGTGTGTTTAAAATTTTGGTGACAACAGATGTTGCTTCGCGTGGTTTGGATATTGCCAATGTTACTCACGTGATTAACTTTGATATGCCTAAACATACTGAAGAATATGTTCATCGAGTCGGTCGTACTGGCCGTGCTGGTAATAAAGGTGATGCGATCTCTTTAGTTGGCCCTAAAGACTGGGATAGTTTTAAGCGTGTTGAAGCGTACTTACAACAGGACATTCAATTCTCTGAATTGGAAGGATTAAAAGGTAAGTTTAAAGGCCTTAAGCCGCGTAAACCTGACTTCCGAGCTAAGTCTAAGTCAGATACGAAAGCTAAATCACAAGCTAAGAAAGTGACGAAGAAACCAGCCAAACGCGATAAAGGTTTTTACCAAAATGTGGCGGTGGGTGATTCGGTATTTATTCCGAAAAAGAAAGTCGCGCCTAAAACTGACGACGAATAAAAACATTAAGGGGTTGCACAGCGCAACCCCTTATTCATTAATACCGTAAATAACTATATTGTAGAGAGCGACATCGTAAAGAACTATACCTTAAAGAACTATACCTTAAAGAACCCTAGCTGCTGTTTTTGATTTTCAGCCAGGCTAGAGAGCTCTTGGCTGGCAGCCGCGGCTTGAGTTATACCTGTCACGTTTTGGCTAACCAGTTCATAGATATTGCTAAGATTGTTATTTACATCTGCCGTGACTTGTCCTTGCTCTTCCGATGCTACAGCGACTTGCTCGTTGATTGTGTTAAGTTCAGAAATAGTATGGCTAATGTTGTTTAGCGCTTCACTGACTCGATTAGCTTGCTCTTGATTGCGCGCAAGCATGTCTAAACTGGAATTCATGCTTTCATTCGCTGTTCCTGAATGTAGTTGTAGCTCTTCAATAATGGCTTGGATTTCCTTTGTGGATTGCTGGGTCCGCGCCGCTAACATACGTACTTCATCAGCTACCACGGCAAACCCTCTACCACTTTCACCAGCTCGAGCGGCTTCGATGGCAGCATTTAAAGCCAAAAGATTGGTTTGTTCCGAAATCCCCTCTATGACTTCTATGACGTTACCTATCTTTTCTGACTGTTCTTTTAACAATGTCACTACACCCGCAGCCTCAGACAGTTTCTGAGCCATTTGCTCGCTCGCACGAGTGTTTTGTTCGAAGACGATTAAACTGTCGTGAGCCAGTTCTTTGGCCTGAGCTGAAGCAGCGTCTGCTTGGTTCGCGCGTTGAGTTACCTCTGACGCGGTACTCTCCATTTGATTGATGGCGGAAGCGACCTGCTCGACTTCATTTCTTTCTTGGTCAGAATTTGCAGAAGATTGAGTCATGACAGCTGCAAGTTCTGTTGAGGCGGAAGCGACGTCTACACTGATGCGGACCATGGAATCAACGGTATTTCTGAGCTGTTTTACCGTAGCGTTGAAATCTCGAGATAAAGCGGTAATTTCGTTGTTGCCTTCTTCTGCTACCTCTATTTTTAGATTACCAGTCGCGAGCTCTCTCATTGCGTCTTGCATCGATTTGATCGGCTTTACAATGACTCCGGCAAGTACCCAGCTTATTCCAATCGCTAAAATGAGTACTACGATCAGTCCTAAAATTGTGTGAAACATCACTTGAGAATGGTGTTGCTGGTTTTGCTCAATTTCAATGAGCGTAAGTGTATTGAGTTTGGACGATAAATCTTCAATCGCATTGGTCATTGTGTCGCCTTTTTCGCGATACAAGGCGGCAGCTTGTGCATACTTGTTTGTAAACGCTTGATCGGTTTCGTCTGAGGAATGTTTTTGAATAAGAAGAGGAGACATGATGTTAATAGAGTAACTGACATAAGCATTCATTGCAGTTCTCAGTGCATTAACTTCAGGGCTAAGTCCAGGCACGGTCTCTAAAGAATTGAGTAACTCAAAGTTGAGTTCTTTTTTCTGTAAGAGTGCGCTAGACAGTTCCTTTAAGTCTTCTGCTCGGAATAAACTATAAATGGCTTTAATACGCATCCCATATGTATTGTCGATGATTTTTGTTAAATCGTCCTTGTGGCTAATCACCTCCTCCGTGGATAGACTGACTTGGTTAAACGCGTTGTTGAGAGTTGTCGTGCTGAAGCTAATGCCCGAAGCTAAAAGGAGCAATGTGAACACGACCGGGATGACAACCTGAAGTTTAATGGATAAGCCACTAAGTAGTTGGCGCATAGAGTTTCCTCTTCAAAAAAAGTAATAAATAAAATTATTATTATTATCAATAGAGTATTAATTCTAATCCTATGTGTGGGGAATTCAATGCTGATAAATCTGTAGTGAGTCGCATTATTTGAAATGTTGGTAACCATAAAAATTGTTACATTTCATTGCCTTATGTGGTGTGTTGCACTGTAATTCTGTTCATCCAATCGTTGTGCTAACTATAGTGTAATTACTTGATAATCCGTTAGTAAGCGATTGCATGTGTCATATAGGCTTCAACTAAGTGAAACACAACTGTCACATTTAGATCCTAAAGTGAGCACCGTTCAAGTGAAACGAAACGGCAATAAAGCCACTCAAAGGAAATTGTGATGAAAAAGACAGTTATCGGTGCAATCGCACTTCTAGGCGCAATGGCAGTGACTTCAGTTTCTGCTAAAGAAACGATCTCTGCAGTAGGTTCTAGCAGCGTTACTCCACTGATGGAAGTTTTCTCTGAAACATACATGAAAAAGAACCCAGAAGTATTTATCGAAGTTCAAGGCCCAGGATCTTCAGCGGGTGTTAAAGCTGCAAAAAATGGTTCTGCAAATCTAGGTATGTCTTCTCGTAATCTAAAAGACTCAGAAAAAGAACCTACGCTTATTGAAGAAGCGGTGGCACGCGATGGAATCGCTGTTGTTGTTAACCCAAAGAACGATCTAAAAGGTCTGACTGCTGATCAAGTATCTGCAATTTACAAAGGCGAAATCACAAACTGGAAAGATGTTGGTGGTGCAGACAAGCCAATCGTTGCTGTTACTCGTGATACAGCGTCTGGTACTCGTGGCGCTTTTGAAGACATCATGTCTCTAAAAATGGAAGTTTCTGGTAAGAAGGTATCTGCAATTTCTCAACGTGCTCAGGTTGCAAACGGTAACGGCGCTCTGAAAACTATGGTTGCATCTAACCCTTACGCAATCGGCTACATCTCTCTAGGTACGGTGGACAATACGGTTCACGCGCTAGCGATTGATGGTGTAGAAGCTAAGGTCGATAACGTTAAGAACGGTTCTTACAAAGTAGCACGTCCTTTCCTAGTGCTATACAAGAAAGGCGAACCATCTGCTGAAACTCAGAAATTCCTAGACTGGATGCTAACTGACGAAGCACAAGCTATCGTAGCGAGCCACGGCTACATTACAGTTAACTAATTTAACTCAAATTTCTAACTTGCTCAGCCTGCTTTTGGGCTGAGCCTTTTCTTAACTTCCTAACGAGAAAGTCTCGGTAGATAGGTTAAACATAATGACCATCGCAACAAATAGTGAAAAGCTTATGAATAGTGAAGCTGAAGTAACTCGAGTTTCTAAACCGCGTTTGCGTACGAAAAAACGAGTGGATTGGAAAGAACGCATCTTCCATGCTTTGTTTCTTACTAGTGCAGTAATCGGCATTGTTTCTCTGTCAGTTATTGCTTATTTCATTGTCAGAGAGTCTATCCCAGCGTTTGAAGAAGCGGGTATTACTGGAATTGTATTAGGCCAAAACTGGTTGCCACCGGCGCTCTACGGCGTTGCAACCATGATTGTCGCATCTGTTGTATCAACATTTGGCGCAGTCGTTGTTGGCGTTCCAGTGGGAGTACTCACGGCTATTTTTATCGCAGAGATTGCTCCGAAACGCGTGGCTGATGTTATCAGACCTGCTGTAGAACTGTTGGCTGGTATTCCCTCAGTTGTTTACGGATTCTTTGGTCTTGTGATTATCGTTCCTCTGATCCAAGAGGTCTTTGATGTGCCTGCGGGTAACACAATCTTGGCCGGGATCATCGTTCTTGGAGTCATGATTCTTCCGACGGTTATTACCGTTTCAGAAACCTCAATTCGCGCCGTGCCCCGTACATACAAAGAAGGTTCTTTAGCGTTAGGTGCCTCTAAGATCTACACCATTTTCAAACTACTCGTTCCTGCGGCACGTTCAGGCATTATGACCGGCGTTATTTTAGGCATTGGTCGTGCACTGGGTGAAACAATGGCGATCATCATGGTGATGGGTAACGCACCTGCCATGCCACAAGGTATTCTGGATTCAGCTCGAACGCTGACCGCCAACATCGCAATTGAGATGTCGTACGCGAGTGGTGTACACGCCAATGCGCTATACGCAACAGGCGTGGTACTGCTGGTGTTTATCATGATGCTGAACGCGGCATTACTTTACCTTAATCGCGAAAAAGCGAAGTAAGTGAAGGAAAGGTGACGAATATGGATCGCGCAAAACTAAAACAATCTCGTGAGATTAAAGATAAGATTCTAAACGGCTTTATTTGGGGGGCGGCCGCTCTAACAGTAGGCTTCCTGTTCTGGATTATCTGGTACATCTTATCTAACGGGCTTCAACACGTAGATTGGAACTTTATTACCGACAATTATACGCGTACTGGCGAAGAGCACGGCATCTTCCCTATGATTGTCTCTACTATTTATATGGTGATTGCTTCTATTTCGGTTGCTGCACCACTTGGAATTATGACGGCTATTTACCTTACCGAATATGCAAAAGTTGGTAGCCGTTTAGTGAAAGTTATTCGATTCTGTACTGAATCTCTGGCTGGTATTCCGTCGATTATCTTCGGTTTGTTTGGTATGACTTTCTTTGTAGCAATACTAGGCTTAGGCTTCTCGATTCTTTCGGGTGCATTAACCTTAAGTATTCTGATTCTTCCTGTCATCATCCGTACGACAGAAGAAGCATTAATGGCAGTGCCACAAACGTACCGTGAAGGTTCATATGGTTTGGGCGCGTCAAAAATCTATACTATCTGGCGTTTGATCTTGCCAAGTGCAATGCCAGGTATCTTAACTTCGGTCATTCTTAGTATTGGTCGTGTAATCGGTGAATCTGCTCCTGTATTCCTTACCGCGGGTATGGTGGCACGTATTCCAGAATCTTTAATGGATTCAGGACGTACCTTGACGGTTCACTTATACAAGCTAACAACCGAGCTATTCACTGTTGAAGAGTGGAACCAAGCTTACGGTACAGCGACTGTCCTGATTGTGGTGGTACTTTTAATCAACACGATCACAAAACTTATCGCTAGTCGTTTTAACACAGCGACCTACTAATAGTTATTGCAAGAATTACACGAATTAAGACTTATAGAGATTGAAGAAATGAACAAATTTGATATTGAAAACCTAGATCTGTTTTATGGTGAAAACCAAGCCCTAAAATCAATCAATTTACCGATTCCTACACGACAAGTTACGGCATTGATTGGGCCATCTGGTTGTGGAAAATCAACGCTCCTACGTTGCTTGAATCGAATGAATGATCTCATTGAAGGTGTGAAAATCACAGGCCAATTGAATATGGACGGTGAGAACATCTATGGCAATGTTGATGTGGCAGATTTACGAATCAAGGTGGGCATGGTGTTCCAAAAGCCAAACCCGTTCCCGATGAGCATATACGAGAACGTAGCGTATGGTTTGCGTGCTCAAGGCATAAAAGACAAAAAACATATTGATGAGGTCGTAGAGCGTTCACTTCGTGGTGCAGCGCTTTGGGATGAAGTAAAAGACCGTCTTAAGTCACACGCGTTTGGTTTATCTGGTGGTCAGCAACAGCGTCTGTGTATCGCGCGTACGATTGCAATGGAGCCAGATGTCATTCTGATGGATGAGCCAACATCCGCACTCGATCCAATCGCGACACACAAAATTGAAGAGCTTATGGAAGAGCTCAAGAAAGATTATACGATTGTTATCGTGACTCACTCTATGCAGCAGGCTCGCCGTATTTCAGACCGTACAGCGTTTTTCCTCATGGGAGAGTTGGTTGAGCACAATGAGACTCAAACAATCTTTAATGAACCGAAAGATGACCGTACAAAAGGTTATGTAAACGGCGACTTTGGTTAATTATAAACTAATCATTTACTGGTATTATCACTATAATAATAAGCGATGGTATTTGCCCCTCTTTTAGAGGGGCTTTTTTTGTTTTAAAAACGATAACTTTCCATTTCATCAATATAAAAATAAACCTTTTCCTGAATAGTAATAACAGTTTTCTAAATTGTTTTTATTACCTTCCTCTTAGATATTTAGTTTTAAATCATTAGCTTGTGATAGTTGTATTTTTTATAGGTAAGTTTAGTGCGAGCGATATCACTGGTGTTTTTTATATGAGACGTATTGCATTCTTATTTGTAGGATAGTGAATAATAAGTCAAACAATAGAGTTTTTTTTTCGTCGAAAAATATTCAGACTACTACCTCCTTAACCGGGACACTTTTTATATAAATATCATTGACATTGTTATTAGCGCATTGGGGGCTCAACCCAAGGGCGGTAGCGTACCTAAACGAAGGAACCAAGGTAATGAGAGATGTTGGGATAATTAAAACCCATGGTGAAGAACATATCCTTATCTATCGAATGGTAGATATAACTCTTATCTTACTTGGCTTTATTTCGATAATTGCCTTTTACGTGGGAAGTTGGGATCACTACTATTTATTGGCATTAACAGTCGCTATTTTAGCTTACAGTGTGATAGCTGAGTTAGCAGGTGTATATAACTCTACATACTACTCTTCTTTACGACAAACCGTTGGCCCTATTCTTTTTTGTTGGACATGCAGTATTGGCGTGTTGTTGTGTCTAGCGTTCGCTTTTAAAGTCACTAGCCACTTTTCAAGAGTCGCAATCGGCGCTTGGCTGATATATGTTCCGTCCGCGTTACTTTTCTATCGATTAGTATTTGGTCGTCTTTCGAACTTGTTAGGTAGCAACTCGTATAAGAAAAAAAGCATCATAATCGGAGCGACGAGTGCTGGTTTATCATTGGCTCGCGAAATTCAATCCAATAAGCATTTAGGTTTAAAGTTAGTAGGTCTGTTTGATGACCGTTCTATGGACCGCCTCCCTGCGTTTCCTAATTCAATCCCAATTCGTGGTTCAATTAATGACGCGTTACATATGGCGAAAGAGCGAGACTTTAGGCATGTGTATGTTGCGCTTCCGATGCAAGCTTCTGAGCGAATCAAAGAAATCATTGACTATTTCTCTGACAGTACGGCACGAGTTTACATCGTACCGGATTTCTTCACGTATGATCTTATTCAGTCTCGCTGGCGTAACGTCGGCCAAGTGCCTACTTTAAGCGTACGTGATACGCCTTTTTATGGACTCACTACTTTTGTAAAACGTCTAGAAGACATTGTCGTATCTTCAATTATTTTGACATTAATCAGCCCGCTGCTTTTGGCGGTGTCTATAGGTGTAAAGCTTTCTTCTCCTGGTCCCATTATTTTCAAGCAGTATCGATACGGTATAGATGGAAAGAAAATAAAAGTTTGGAAATTTCGTTCGATGAAAGTTATGGACAACGGAAATGTTGTTAAGCAAGCGACAAAGAATGATCCAAGAGTCACTAAGTTTGGAAGCTTTATTCGCCGAACTTCTTTAGATGAATTACCACAATTTATTAATGTTCTCCAAGGGCGTATGTCGATTGTTGGTCCTAGGCCTCATGCGATTGCTCACAATGAAGAATATAGAAAAATAGTGAACAAATACATGCTTCGGCACAAAGTCAAACCGGGAATCACAGGGTGGGCACAAATTAATGGCTACCGAGGAGAAACGGATACGTTATACAAGATGGAAAAACGAGTTGAGTACGATTTGACATATATCCGAAACTGGTCACTTTGGCTGGATATTAAAATTATATTTCTTACGGTCTTTAAAGGCTTTGCAGGAAAAAATACTTACTAAAGGATTAGAGATGAACAAACCACAGTTGTCTATATTAGCCGTGTTACTGACTTCTTGTTTCCATTCAGCCCAAGCTTCAGAGAGCAACGGTTATATAACGGAATCAGGTCTAAAGTTGGTGCCAATTCTAGACTCGAGATTTGAGTACAATGACAATATAGGTCGTTATTCTGACGCTAAGGCCCCAGAATCTTCATCGGTTTTTGTGTTAGAGCCAGGCATTAGTGTTGAGTCTGATAGGGGAGGTAATCAATACAGTGTTGCTTATCAGCTGTCATCTGGAACATATCTGGATAGCAGTGATGATAACTATATTGACCATACTCTATCTACAAATAACTTTATTCGATTAAATTCCAGAAACGGGGTAGCGCTTAATTATAGCTATCAATACTCGCATGAAGAACGTGGTACAGGCCTTCTTGCAGGTGATGAGCTATCAACAGCTACTGATGAACCAGTTAAATTCGCTATACATAATGTCAATGGCACATATGTCTATGGCTCAGAACAAGCCAAAGGGCGCGTCGAATTAACTCTGGGCTATGAAGATCGAGAGTACAAAAACTATAGAGACACCCAATTGCCAGGCATTGGAAGAGTGAGCACCAAACACAAAGATCATCGTGAACTTAGTGGCGCTCTTGCTTTCTATTACCGAGTAATGCCGGCAACTAGTCTGATTTTTGAGGTTGATACGATTGAACGAAGATATGACCTCAATGATCCGATTACTGATTTGTCACAAGACAGCGTGGATATCTTCTATTTACTTGGTGCAACTTGGGAAGCGACTGGAAAGACGACAGGTAAATTAAGGTTAGGTTTACAAGATAAATCTTATGATGAATCAACAAAGGAAGACTTCCAAGGTTTCAGCTGGGATCTTGATGTAATTTGGAAGCCTGTAAAACATTCAACCGTTACCTTGTCCGGAGCTCAGCGAGCCAGAGATAGCGATCAGGGAACGGTATATTACGTAGATGAAAAGAGTTTGTATGCTGGATGGAAGCACTATTGGCTAAACAATTTTTATAGCAACCTAAGCGTTCAGTTGAGAGATGATGATTACTCGAATTCACAACGTTTTGGTCAGCAATTGAAACGTGACGACGAGCTATTTAAAAGTGGTATAAACTTTGGTTACGAAATATTTGAGCATGCAGATATTAGTTTAGGTTGGAATTACGAGAACAATGACTCTTCATTGGAAAGTAATAACTATAAGCAAAATGTAATGTTTATCTCAGCAAATGCTAACTTCTAATGTTTTAAAATTTCGAGAATTAAAATGCGAAACATACTCTCCATTTATATTTTTATGAAGCTTATTTTTGTTAGTGGCTACTCTTATGCATTTGAAGATACCTATAAATTAGGTGCCGGAGATAAGATTCAAATCTCTGTGTATGGGGAAGAGAACTTATCTATTGAAGAGTTACATATCAACAATAGTGGTAAGTTTGATTATCCATATCTTGGCCAGTTAACGGTTATAAATAAAACCCCAGAACAACTTAAGAGTGAAATAACAAAAGGGCTAAAAGGTGATTATCTTATCTCACCGAAAGTTCGTGTAACCATTATCGGCTTCAGAAGTATCTATGTTAATGGAGAAGTTAAGAAGCCGGGAGGTTATGAATATCAGCCCGGTCTTACAGTCGATAAAGCCATTGCATTAGCAGGTGGATTTACAGATAGAGCTGCCAAAAATAAAGTTTATGTTACTCAATCAGGTCAAGATGATAAGAAGTCTCGAGTTAAACTGTCGTCAAGGGTAAAACCTGGCGACATTATTATGATCGATGAGAGCTTTTTCTAACGTCACTCCCTAAAACTGTTAGCACGGATACCAACCATGTTAAGTCAATCCCACTCGGGTTTGCCTAATCAAGAAAGAATTATTGATCTAGGCTATTACTACCATTTAATTAAAAATAGGTGGTTTTATATTTCGGCATTTACTTTATTGTGTACTGCAATATCAGTATTGTTCGTTATGTCTATCACACCTTCGTACAAAGCAACGGCAACTTTATTAATAGAGTCTTCACAGAAGAAAGCGATTTCTATTGAAGAAGTCGTTGGTATTGATACGCGCGCTAAAGAGTACTATCAAACTCAATTCGAAATTTTGAAATCAAACAATGTTGCGCAGCGTGTTATTGATAAGCTTCAATTAACGAGCGTTGCTGAGTTTAATCCGGCTGTCTCAGATGCACCACCAACAATTGTTGATGAATTAAAACAAACGATCAAACAGCTTCCGCTAATGCAAGCTCTTTACCCAAAGAAAGAGCCGATTCAATTAGACGCTCAAGCTGAACAAGAAGCGTTAAACAGAAGGGTTTTACAAGTATTCAAATCCAAACTAACAATATCTCCAATTCGAAAAACTCAACTTGTTCATATCAGTTTTGAATCTAGTGACCCTAAACTCGCCGCCGATATTGCTAATGCTGTTGGCCAAGCATTTATAGAAAACAATTTGGAATCTAAGTTGCTGGCAACAGAGCAAGCGACGAGTTGGATTAACCAGAGGTTGGCTGAGCTGAAGGGTAAACTGGATGCTTCAGAGCAAGCATTGCTGAGTTTTTTGCAAGAGCAAGAGTTGATTGATGATAGCGGCATTGTCGCGTTAACCAGTTCAGAGCTGTCTAACTTAACTGACCGAATCGCTAAAGCGACAGAAAAAAGAATAGAAACTCAGTCTCTATTTAATGCTTTAAAGGGTCATAGATCAGCTGATGCTGCTACGTTGGCTTCAATGTCATTGATTTCAAACCACCCACAGATTCGAGATATTCGGCTTGCAGAATCGCAGGCAGAGAAAGTAGTCAGTGAGTTGTCAAAACGTTATGGCCCTAAGCACGATAGAATGATCCAGGCACAGGCACAGTTAGATTCTATCCAGCGCCGCGCAAACACGATTGTCAGAAAGCTCGTAAATGGCATAGAAAAAGAGCTTGCCAGTGCGGTCAACCAAGAACAACTGTTAAAGGCGGAGTTGGTTGAAAAGAAAGGGGAGTTCCAATCTCTAAGTGTTGTGAAGCGAGAATATGATGCGCTAAAACGGGAAGTGGATACCAACGCAAAACTCTACGACTTGTTTTTAACACGCCAGAAAGAGACGTCCGCAACCAGTGACTTTAGTGCTGCCAATGCGCGATTTAGTGACCACGCATTTACACCAAAAGATCCAAGCAAGCCGAATAAACGCCTTATTGTTATATTGGTATTCATTGCAAGTCTTGGTTTTGCCATTGTCGTTTCTATCTTATTAGACGCATTAAATAACACCATAGAGTCAAGCCGAGACTTTGAAAATAAGCTTGGTCTGTTACCAACAGGCAGTATTCCTGCTCTTAAGGATAAGCAATACAAGAAAGCTCCAATTGATTTCAAGGTGTTTAACAATAGCAAATTTGCGGCATTCCAAGAGTCAGTTGATTCTATCAGAACTTCGCTTCTGCTTAGTTTGCATCACTCCAACCGAAAGCTCTTAGCTATCTCATCGTCGGTGCCAGGAGAAGGGAAAACGACCACCTCGGTTAACCTTGCCCTTTCGTTTGCCAAACTCGAAAAAGTATTGCTCATTGACTGTGACTTGAGAAAACCTTCGTTGGCTGGGAGATTCTCTCGCCCGCATAGCCATCCAGGAGTGGTTAATCATCTACTTATGAACACGCCTTTAGAAGAGTGTATTACAAAAGTAGAAGGTACAAATTTGGACCTATTGCCGGCTGGTATGGTGGCCCCCGATCCTCAAGAACTTCTCAGTAGTCAAGCGTTCAAGGACTTAATTGCCAAGCTAGAGCAGCAATACGACAAAATTATTATTGATACCCCTCCAGTGCTACCTGTCAAAGATGCTTTTATTGTCGGAAAGATCACGGAAGGGATTATTTTAGTTCTTAAGGCAAACAGCACAACTAAATCTGTTTACAGACATACCATGACATTATTTACCAAGCATCAAATATCCATTGATGGTGTGGTACTCAATCAGGTTCCTGTACCCAAAGCAGGTAAACATTCATATACAGAATACGCTACTTATGCGTACGGTAGTAAAGGTCAGGGATAAGCTATGAATTCAAATATTAAAGTTTTATCAGTATTTGGTACGAGGCCAGAAGCCATCAAAATGGCTCCTTTGGTAAAAGCGCTTGAATCAGATGAACATATTGAAGCAAAAATATGTGTTACTGGTCAGCACCGACAAATGCTTGATCAGGTTTTAGACTTGTTTGAAATCAGTCCTGATTATGACCTGAATATTATGAAGCAGGGACAGACATTAAATGATGTCACCAGTCGTATCTTAACTGGACTCAAACCTATTTTAGAATCCTTCAAACCGGACATGGTTTTAGTTCATGGTGATACAGCGACGACGTTATCTGCTAGTTTAGCTGCTTATTACCAGCAAGTTAAAGTGGGGCATGTGGAAGCAGGCTTACGTACGCAGAACATTTATTCTCCTTGGCCAGAAGAAGGAAATAGAAAGCTCACGGGTACATTAGCAGCGTTGCATTTCGCTCCTACAAGAACTTCTGCGGAAAACCTTAAACGAGAAAATATTGAATCTGGTGTTCACATTACGGGAAACAGTGTTATTGATGCATTGTTACTTGTAAAAGATAAATTGGAAAATGATCAAAGTTTATCTGACCATTACTCCCAACAATTCAATTATCTTGATTTCGATAAAAAGTTGATACTTGTTACAGGTCACCGCCGAGAAAGTTTTGGTGATGGATTTGAGAATATCTGTAACGCATTGAGAGAGATAGCCTGTAATCATCCAGACAGTCAGATTGTCTATCCTGTCCACTTAAACCCAAATGTACGAGAGCCTGTTGGACGTTTACTTGAAGGTGTTTCAAACGTTTTCTTAATAGAACCTCAAGAATATCTTCCTTTTGTCTATCTGATGAATCGAGCGCATATCATCTTGACTGATTCAGGAGGGATTCAAGAAGAGGCTCCTTCACTAGGTAAGCCTGTTTTGGTAATGCGTGAAACGACTGAGCGACCTGAGGCAGTTGAGGCAGGTACGGTTAAGTTGGTTGGAACAGATAAAGAAATAATTGTGAGAGAAGTAGAAACCTTGCTTTGTAGCGAAACCGCGTACAAGGAAATGAGCTTAGCCCACAATCCTTACGGCGATGGCAAAACATGTGAACGTATCACTCACATTATTAAAGAGTACATCTCCGCTACTCATTAAAAAATACCTCATGTCAGTCTAGCCAAGCGTGAGTGTTCCTATTTTTATAATTTAATACTTTTAGTCAGGATAGTTTTATGTCTTTTAATACAGTGTCAGTTGTTGGCTTAGGCTATATAGGTCTGCCTACAGCGGCAGTCGTCGCATCTCGTGGAATAAAAGTGATCGGCGTTGATGTTAATCAACATGCAGTAGATACGATTA
Organism: Vibrio japonicus; assembly: GCF_024582835.1. Taxonomy (NCBI): domain Bacteria; kingdom Pseudomonadati; phylum Pseudomonadota; class Gammaproteobacteria; order Vibrionales; family Vibrionaceae; genus Vibrio; species Vibrio japonicus. Next base: position 669,526 of record NZ_CP102097.1, on the reverse strand, counting down.
ACGCGGGTAATATACATATTGTTGAACCAGATTTAGATATCGTTGTTAGGGGTGTGGTAGCAACAGGCAATTTAAGAGCGACGACCAGTGTCGAAAAAGCGGACGCATTTATGGTCGCTGTACCGACCCCGTTTTTACATAGTGAATCGGGTGAGCATAAAGCGGATCTTTCGTATATAGAAGCAGCAGCGAAAGCTATTGCACCGAAACTAGAAAAGGGTAATTTGGTTGTTCTTGAATCTACATCTCCTGTTGGTGCAACGGAAAAAATGGCGAATTGGCTGAAATCAGCTCGACCTGATTTAACGTTCCCACAAGATGTAGGTGATGCTGCAGACATTAAAATAGCGCACTGCCCTGAGCGTGTACTTCCTGGGTATGTTTTACAAGAGTTGGTTTCGAATGACCGTGTTGTTGGAGGCTTGTCGGCTGCATGTAGCGCGCGAGCAATAGAGTTGTACCAAACATTCGTTCGTGGCGAGTGTATTGTTACCAACGCGCGCACTGCGGAAATGGCTAAGCTAACAGAAAACTCCTTTCGAGATGTGAACATCGCGTTTGCGAATGAGCTTTCGATCATCTGTGAGAAATTGAAGATAAACGTATGGGAGCTAGTGAAACTGGCGAACCGTCATCCACGTGTAAACATTCTAAACCCAGGCCCAGGTGTCGGTGGTCACTGCATTGCGGTTGACCCTTGGTTTATTGTTGATAGTGCACCAGATGAAGCAAAGTTAATTCGCCAAGCGCGTTTAATTAACGATGCCAAGCCTTATCACGTCATTGAACAAGTTGAAAAAGCGGCAAATGAGTTTAAGCGCCCAGTTATCGCGTGTCTTGGACTAGCGTTTAAAGCGGATATTGATGACCTACGTGAAAGCCCAGCATTGCAGATAGTTGAAGAGTTAGCAGAGCGCGAAATTGGTGAACTTATTGCCGTTGAACCAAACGTTAACGGCTTGCCAGAAAACTTAGCTAAGAAAAATGTTGGCTTCGAAACACTCGACGCAGCGCTTGAACGCGCTAACGTTATTGTTGTATTAGTCGACCACAGACAATTCAAGCTCGCGGATAAGTCCGAATTTGCTCGTAAGGTCGTTATTGATACACGTGGACTCGTTTAACTCTAGTTTAGCGTTAACGTCTAAAACAGTAAGAGCCAAGTTAAACTTGGCTCTTATGTCTCCAAAACTTACCAGCATATACACAGATAGAATGGACTTTGAAAGAATAAATACTGACAATTTAGTCAAAGGCGTTTTATTAATATCTCTGATATTTCTTTTTGTGGGCCACAACCTTTTTGATAGAAAGGTTTTATTCGCGACTTTACTCATCTATCTCTTGTTTTGTATTAAGTTCATCCCAATCATTATCAAACAGGTGATGAGCAACTATCAGTTAGCTATAGTCCTCATCTGGTGTTTCGTAAGTGTTTTATGGTCGTCTTGGGGGCATAAGAGTCTCGAAGAAGCCATTATTCAAACGATGATGTTTCTGAGTGGGGTGCTGATTGCTTTTACGTTCAGTATAAGCACACTTCTAAAAACGCTTACCATTACGGCTTACGTTGTGGTTAGCATTAACTTCCTTTCGTTGCTTGTGCTCGGGGGAAACGCATTTGGTGAGGCAGGTATGGTTGGTTTCTACAACCATAAAAACAACTTTGGTTTAGTCATGAGTTTGAGCCTGTTGATCTGTTGCTATGACTTCCTAGTTAACAGACGAAAGCTGTCGATAATGTTTTCAGTGATGTCGCTGCTGTTGCTTTTACTTTCTATGTCAAAAACGTCGATAGCGCTGTTTTTTATATGTTCAATGGCGAGCATTGTTGCGTATAGGCTAGGTGGAGGTAGCAAGTTTGCTCTAGTAGTTCCAATCAAGATTACATCATTCTTATTGCTTCTCTTTGCATTTTTGATGGCGGTGCTATACCGATTTGAAGTCCTCGATTATCTCTATTACTCAATGGATGAAGAGTTATTGACCGGTCGCGGGAAGCTGTGGCTTACCATGTTGCTACACGCAGAAAACAATACTATTTATGGTTTTGGCTTTAATGCTGTTTGGGGTAAAGGTGAGCTTTCTGAAATCTATTACACCGATCTCTTTACAGATAACCCACTATGGGTGGAGTCGTTAGCGGCATCCGACGGTGGATACATTGACCTTATCGTTTCCATCGGATTAGTCGGACTGTTTCTATTCACGTTTTACATTGTAAATACGGGAATAAACATCTTTTGTTTAATAAGAGAAAGGGGCTTTGCCTTACTCTTTTCCATTTTTTTGTTTATCACCCTACATAACATAACAGAAACAACATTTTTATTTTCCACTAACCTGCTGTGGTATTTGTTTATTTTGGTGTCCTGTATTTCCGCCAATAAGTTATATAGAGAACATAATCTGAATGTCTAAAGTCTATAATTTAAAAAAAGCAGCTTGGTACGCAACTGAAAACATAACAAAAGTAGCATTTGGATTAGTTAGTGTAATTGTAGTGGCAAGAATGTTTGGACCTGAAAATTTAGGTAAACTGAGCTACATTCAAGCACTCTCTGCGACGGTCTCATTCCTGGTTGTCCTTGGACTAGATCATATTGTTGTAAGAGATACTGCGAAAGACCCAAGAAACTTTAGCTATCTGTTGACCGTGTTTGTCATGCAAACTTTGGGTTGGGTGATCTACTCTCTTGCTGTGTATGCGGTACTTTTGATTTCAAGCGAAGGTCACGTTGATTACGATATTTTCGTCATCTATATAGCGGTTTCACTGACGACGTATTTTGCTCGAGCCACTGTGCTTAGGCTTTACTTTCAAGCGATCAACCAGCCAAGGAAGCTTGGCGAATCAGCCTTAATCTCTAGGTTTGTTGCACTGGCTTACTTGGCAATTGCGATATGGATGGATCTGGAGTACTACTGGGTTATCTTATTTATTCCAGTGCAAGCAGCAATCCAATTCCTATTGCTTTTGGGGGCTTTTTTGCGGTCGGCAGAGCCTTCTTTATTTAAAGGTGTACGCCTAGATTTGGATAGGGCAAAAATACTACTAAGAGAGGCCATTCCACTGATTGGCTCGTCTATTTTATTTCCAATCTTTATGCAAGCTGACATTTTAATTATTTCACACCTGCTGGATAAGACCAGCGTTGGTATTTACAGTTCTGCTGCCAAGTTAGTTATGCAACTAGTATTTCTTGGTCATATCATCACGATGACATTCTATCTTTCACTATCAAATTTGTACTTTGATAAGAATGAAAATTTTGATGATTTTATTCGTGGCCTCACGATCATTCTTATCGTTATTTCTTTGGCTCTTTCTTCAGGCGTAAGTATTTTTTCAGACGATATTATCTACATGCTGTATGGAGATAAGTATCAGGGTGCTGGTGATGTGTTATCGATCTCTGTTTGGTGCTGGGTGTTTATCTTTCCAGCGGCACTGTATTCGAGGTTGCTGATCATTAAAGGATTAGGTAAGTACGAATTTATTAAATCCGCTGTTGTCGCAGTATTCAGTGTGTCGATGAATTTTTTACTTATTCCAAAGTTCGGCATTGAGGGGGCAGCAGTCGTATCTGTACTGTCTTATTTTATGGCCGACTTTTTACTTTATATGTTTTTTAAAGAAACGAGAGGGATATTCTTTTACGGTTGTTATGGATTTTGGAATATTTTTATTAGACCAAAACAGGCATACAGTTTAGCCATGTACACATTAGGAACTAAATCATGAAGTTACTAACGATAGTGATGCCTGTATATAATGTTGAAGATTATATAAAACAAGCACTAGATTCATACTTTGACCAAGAAGATGATAGAGTCGAGATAATCGTTGTAGATGATGGTTCTCCAGATCAAAGCTATGACATTGTAATCAATAATTATCAAAAAAAAATATCTTCTGGAGCATTGAAGCTACTTAGACAAGAAAACGGTGGTGTCAGCAGTGCAAGAAATTTAGCTTTGGACCATGCAACTGGAGAATACATAACCTTTTTTGATTCTGATGATGTATTACTCAATGGTTATATTGAAAATGTCTTATCGGTAGTTCACGATCATAACCCAGATGTCATTGAGTTTGGCTTTAAAACGTTTTACCACGATAAGCCTGTAGATGGCTCTCCCGCTAAGTTTGTTTATCAAAAATTTGGGATGAATGAGGTAAGTAATGTTCGTGAGTCCATTTATTCCCGCTCAGTTTGGTACCCTTGGTTGAGGATCATAAAACGTGATTTTTTTGGTAGTGATAAATTTCCAGAAGGCGTGAAATTTTGTGAGGATTTAATGCTATTCACTAGAATTTATCAGAAAGTTCAATCGATTTATCATATAGATAAAGCACTTTACGGTTATAGACTTAATCAAAGTGGTGCGACATTTAATATCAAGCCTGATTATTTTTACAACTTGTTATCATTCTATCAATCTCTAGACAATGTTGATGAACGTTATATGGACTACTTGAAAATCAACATTGCATATCTATTATATCGTTGTCAAAACGGAACCAAAGTTCCAAATGAAATTCGTTCGGAATTTTTTAGGCTATTTTTTCGTTATATTTTCGATAGAAATGTCTCACATAGAAAGAAGGTTATTCTTGGTTTCCCAAATACGCATAGAATCATAAAAAGGTGGTTTAAAAAGTGAAAATTGTTTTCCGTATATCCAAGTTAGGATTTGGTGGGGCTGAGCAGGTATTTCTCTCTTTGGCGCGAGAGTTTAAGAGAATAGAAGGTACAGCGATCTGTTTCGTAGTGGATCGATTGGGCAGTGAAAATGTAGCAACTGCTATAGAAGCAGGTCATAGAGTACATTGCCTTAATGCCTCAAGAACGATGAACTCTATTATTCCTTTCAGCAGTTTTTTAAAATCAGAGCAACCAGATATCATCATTTCAGCTTATACGGATACGAATGCAGCAACTCTGTTGTCTGCGTTAATAGCTGGACAAACTTCGCGCGTGATAGTGACGGAACATGCTTCCCTCACAGAGCATTGGAGAAAAAAAAGTAATCTTAAAAAAATGATCCTAAAATTTTATGTTTCGCATATTTATAAACTGTCCCAATCCGTTATATGTGTATCGAAAGGTTTGTCTGGTCAAGTTAGCCAACTTATGGGGAGTGATAAGAAAGTATCCACAATATATAATCCGGTGCGCTTTACTCAATCTGATGTTTCTAAAGAATTCAGCAATGAACACAAAATAGTTAAACTCGTTGCTGTTGGGCGTATTACGGAACAAAAAGATTATCCTACTTTAATTCGTGCTTTGGCTAAGCTAACTGAATCCAATTCGTTCCACTTAACAATTGTTGGTGGCATATTTTGTAAAAGGGAGTTTGAGTCAGTGAACCTATTGATTCAAACCCTTAACCTGCAAGAAAAAGTGACATTTTCTGGTTACACCGACAAAGTTGAAGAGTACTACCGTGATGCTGACATCTTCGTATTGAGTTCAGCTTGGGAAGGATTTGGCAATGTCATTGTCGAGGCCATGTCTTTTGGTTTGCCTATCGTTTCTACAAACTGTAATTACGGGCCAGCGGAAATTCTAGAAAACGGTAAGTATGGAAGACTTGTGGATGTAGGTGATAGTGATGCTTTAGCAGACGCTATTCTTGAAGAGTTGCAATATCCCTTGGTGGCTAGGGAAGCGTTGATCACACGATCCAAAGATTTCTCAGAGAAAGAGATTGCTGATCAATACTTCACAGCAATCAACGAGGTTATCCATGCAAGAGCATAGTTTATCTTATTTAGTTAAATCGGACTTATATCGACAAAACGGTTCAGTTAGCCTCAAGATTTTTTTAAGAGATCTGTGTTTTCGCAAGGGGTTCAAGTTTGTATTTTGGATGAGATTGGCAAAGCATTTTGACTCGAATCCTATCCTTAGAATTCTGCCTAAGCTTATGTTTATGTATTACAAGAGAGCTTATACCTCTGATGTCAATTATCGAGCCAATGTTGGCCCTGGCTTTTCGATGTACCACGTGTTTGCAACGTCTTGGGGACAAAACGTTACTATTGGTAGCAATGCGACAATTGTTCATTGCGTAACAATTGCAGGTAAGAACAATCAATTCCCCACTATAAAAGACAATGTATACATTGGTACAGGAGCGGTTATTTTAGGTGGCATAACTATAGGTAACAATGCGGTTGTAGGTGCAAATGCAGTGGTCACCAAAGATGTGCCTGATAACGCAATCGTAGTTGGTAATCCTGGAAAGATTATTTCTTATAATGGTTCCTCATCTTCTCAACGTCATATCTGGAAATTTGATTCATGCAACAACACATAGTGTCCGTTGGCACAGCGGCACCGGGTGGAATAGATTCGGTAATTAAAGGTTATGAAGAAAATGGCTTATTTGATTCTTCTAAGCACACTCGGCTTATAACACACCGTGGCAGAAATAAGCTTGAAGATCTTGGTTTATTTATTTCTGGTATTTTTCGATTATTGTGGTTGTCGATTAGAAATTCTAAGTTAGTTCTTCATTGCCATATGTCGTATAAAGGCAGCTTCTGGCGTAAATTGACGTTTGTAATGATTGCGAAAATATTCTCAAACTCCACCATCGTCCATTTACACGGTTCTGAGTTTAAACAGTATTTCTCTACTCGTGGAAAGTTAACCCAGAAGTTGATTATCTGGTTAATTAACAACGTCGATGCATTTGTCACACTTTCCGATGGATGGAAAGAGTATGTGAAAGAAATATCAGGTAGAGATGTTTCGGTCATCAATAATTATGTAGATGTTATCGAGTTAGAGCCCAGTAAAAACGCTCAAGATATTCTTTTTCTTGGCGCATTTATTCAGCGCAAAGGCATCTACGACTTACTCAATGCATGCGCACAAATGCGCTGTGATTACCATTTACACCTGTGTGGTGCAGGTGAAGACGACAAAGTGGATGCATTGATTACGGAGTTAAACCTAAAGAACAAAGTCACAGTACACGGTTGGGTGGATAAACAAAAGAAAAGTGAATTACTGCATTCGTGCAGTGTGATGATATTACCTGCATACAATGAAGGTTTACCTATGACGTTGATCGAGTCTATGGGTAGCCAGATTCCAGTCATCACTACACCTGTTGGTGCAATTCCTGAAGTCATTCAAGATGGATATTCTGGTTACTTGGTTGAACCGGGCAATGTCACACAGATCCGAGATAAGCTTGAATTCGTATTATCCAAACCAAAAGAATTGGAGAGTGTAACCGCCCAAGCTTTTACTATTTATCAAGCTAACTTCACTTCTCAAGTGATTCTTCCAAAGTGGCGAGAGATTTATGATAGGTGTTAAGAGAAATGCCATTAACTACTTGTTGGCTAGTCTGTGTTTTATTTTTCCTCATGTTTTAAATGCAAGCACAACGCAGCAACAAATTGAAAATATCGCAAATTCACTGAATGCTCAAGGGCTTATGCAGTTTATGAGACTCGAGGCGGTGTATGATAAAACAATTATCCCTCTGGATAATAAACTTAAGTTTGTGATTAGAGAGTGCCAGGACGAAATACATAACGGATTACGTTCAGAGCTCACCGTGAATTACCCTTTTAATGCGGGAGACAAAGTCACTTATGAATATCAATTGTATATTCCAAGATATTTTTCCTCTGATCCTCAAGGTCGCTGGTTTGTCCTTACTCAGTGGCATGATCAACCCGATCCTGCACTGGGTGAAACCTGGGAAGGCTTCCCTGGTCGAAGTCCTTTAGTTTCCCTTTACTCGGCGCCGGACTCGAAATTTGGCGTAACTTATAATGGTGATAGTACGATACTGCCTTTTCATTTGGGTATGTGGAATACCTTGAAGTTTGAATTCTTGTGGTCAGAGGGAGATGAAGGAAAGTTGGCAGTGCATGTCAATGGAGTTGAATTTAATTTCTCTGGTAAGAATATGCACAACAACTATCAGCATTATCTGAAGATAGGGATGTATCGTCATCGGGATATTGAAAATAAGAATGAGATCTTATTTAGAAACCTCAAGATAACTACTGTGGAATAAGGTTAGATAAAAATGAAACGTATTAAGTTTCTTGGCTTCCCTATGGATAAAGCCACAATGGAAGAAACTGTCGCAGATATCAGAAACAAAATCTTAAATGGACAATTTACTCAGCATGTTGTTGTAAACGTTGCCAAGCTAGTAAATATGCGTAAAGACGCTGAGTTGGCGAGAAGCGTAACCGAATGCGATATTATCAATATTGATGGTATGGGAGTCGTTTGGGGTGCCAACGCCCTAGGTCATAAGGTGCCAGAGCGTGTTGCGGGCGTCGATTTGTTCCACCAGTTAAACGCGATGGCAGAGCAAGAAGCTTTTACGGTGTTTTACTTGGGTGCAAAACAAGAAGTTGTTGAAGAAACAGCGAAACGAATGCAAGCGAAACATCCAAACTTGAAGATTGCTGGTATTCATCATGGTTATTTCTGGGATGACGAAGAATCAGTGGTTGAACAGATTCGTCAATCAGGCGCGCAGCTACTATTTGTTGCCATCACATCTCCGAAAAAGGAAAACTTTATAAACAGATGGCGTGAGCGTTTAGGTGTGAGTTTTGTTATGGGTGTCGGTGGTACGTTTGACGTGGTGGCTGGCAAGGTGAATCGTGCACCGGAATGGATGCAGAGAGCTGGGCTAGAATGGTTGTACCGGGTTATTCAAGAACCAAGGCGCATGTGGAAACGCTATTTAGTGACCAACTCTCAGTTTGCTTGGCTACTAATCAAAGAAAGGTTCCAAACGCGCCACAATTGCCAAAATGAATCGTAGCAAAAAAAATAACTTTGACGTTAGGGCGCTATTGCTAGGGTTGATTTCTCTTTCTCTTATTATATTCGCCTGTCTCCAATTAATATCAACGTTATATGCTAGTGCTTTAGAGCGCTCTCTTTCTCGCTATCACGAAAATATAGAACTAGTTGATAGGTTTAGCGTAAATAATGACAAGTTATTACTTAACAAGTTGTTGTCTAGTGGGGTTGTAGGTGGCTATGAATATGATTTGTCGGGTAGGGTAGCAAGTTGGAATGCGTATTTGTTTCCTAGCACTGGAAATATAGAATCAGCTAATCATTATTTTTTAAAAAGTGTACAGTATCGACCAACTTGGTATGCGACTTATATTGATCTTTCAAGATTTGGTGGAGCGCCGTTTCAAAGTGGAACTGAAACTGATTTAAGAGAATTTGCCTTTAGGTTTGGCCCACATATGCCTTTGACGATATTTTCGTATTTCGACTTAGAGTTTAGTCGGTGGAGTACTTTAGATAGTCGGCAGCGTATTGAATTAAGCACTCGCTTTATAACATTGTCTGCTAGATGGAAATATCGACATGAGCTTTCGTACGCACTGACATATTCGGTTAATGCACATCGAATGTGTCATCTACTTAAGTTTAATGGCATAACACATCCCAAGTGTATTTCTATACCTCTTGATTCGACTAACTCTCCATAGAGAGTTATTTAAAATCTTAGGCTTTGACCATGTATAAACTATTGACTAAGTATTTAAAGATTTCGGCTTTTACTTAGTCAGTTATCACTCACAAGGAAGAAATAATGACTCTAATATCTCGATTAACAATAACACTTGCTTTGATAATGCCTATTGGTGCAATCGCATCACTTGAAGGGATAAAACCTGAGCTAGGTAAGAATCTAACCAAAGAGGATATTATCGTAGCTTACAAATCCAACCCCGATATTGTCCTCGATATTTTAACTATTTTGTTACGGACAGAGAATATCGACGAACAACTTACAGTTCAGAGCGCGTTTGAAATTGCTCCAGAACGCGCATTAGAAATCGCAGAAATAGCCCGTGTAGAAGGAGTATCAAACGAACTTATTACCACCGCTGCACTATTAGCTGGGGTAGACCCGACACAGTTCTCTGAAGCGACAGCTGCAGGTATAGCCCCTGCAACAGCTCCAGAAAGTATTAACGCTATCGCGCCACCTGTTGCACCAGCTGTAGGGAACAACGGCGGCGGCCATGCGGTTGTTTCACCAAATTAATCAGCGATACATAGCCCAGTATTTTTGCTGGGCTTTACGCTTACTTATGCATGAAAAATATTGAAAAAGCCACCTTTCTCTCTCTACTTGCTTTACTGGTTTGGTTGCCGATACCACTCGGTAGTAACCGCCCTTGGGCATGGTCGATAGCTGAAATATGGATTGCACTACAAACGCTGAGCTTACTATTTGTATATAGGAACTCACTCCCGTGGGGATATCTCAGTAAGTTCAAATTCTTGTTATTGCCAGTCGGCATTTTTCAATGCTGGGTATTGTTCCAAACAATGGTATTGCCAGAAGGGTTGATTGGTATCATCTCTAGCAAGTCTGCAGAGCTGTACGCTCTAGTAGGTGCGCCGAATTCTTCAGTCTCATTAGATCGAGGTATGACGTTTCGTTCTTTGCTCCGCGGAGTGAGTTATTGGCTTTTTCTATTCAACTTAATACTACTCGTTAATAGCGGAGATCGTTTAAAACTCGCAGCTAGCGCTCTGGTGTTTAGCGGATGCTTTCAGGCATTTTACGGCGCAACCCTTGTGTTAATAGGAACAACTGAAAGTCCGATTTGGGGCTCCCCAGAACAAGCAATTGCGACTGGGTCTTTCATTTATAAGAATCACTTTGCTAATTACCTAATGCTCTGTTTATGTATGGGGTTAGGTCTTATTGTTTCAGAATTGCATACGTCGGAGTCACGCTCGTGGTTCATACGAATTAAAAGACTGCTCAACGGGGTGCTAAGCAGTAAGATGCTAATTCGGCTCGCTTTAGTGGTTATGGTTATCGCTTTGGTGATGACACGTTCCCGAATGGGGAATATCGCGTTTTTTGCTGCAACTGCGATTGGCGGATTATTGGCGCTTGCCATATACCGTTCAAAACCACGAGCGCTAACATTGTTGATAGTGAGCGTCTTAGCAGTGGATACGTTAGTCGTTGGGACTCTATTTGGGCTAGATAAAGTTAAGCAGCGAATTGTGGAAAGCTCGGTCGAGGTAGAGTCACGAGATCAGGTAGTGGTATGGAGCTTAGATATTATTAAAGACTATCCTCTGACAGGTACAGGAATGGGAAGCTTCTATACTGTTTTCCCTGGGTATAGTAAAGCTGATGTTGGCTTTTATGACCATGCCCATAATGATTATATTCAGTTTGCGGTTGAAGCGGGGGTTCCAGCAACACTCATGCTCGGTGCAATGGTGATATATGCTTTGTATCTGTCTATGAAAACTCAGTACATTCGGCGTAGTCGCACCATGAAAGGGCTTGCTTTTGGTTCTTTGATAGCAATTTTAGGTATGCTGATTCACATCTCAGTAGACTTCAATTTGCAACCTATGGCCAATGCATTAACATTTTTATTCGTTCTTTTTGTGTGTTTTTCTACTTCTATTTTACCAGCAATGAACAAAAAGCCGTTGGATTTCAGTCCGTTAAATACCAAGTCAGGAAGTTAAGTGTTCAAGTCTATTCTTATTGTTTGTACCGCTAACATTTGTCGCTCTCCAATGGCAGAAGCGCTGTTTAAAAAGCACTTACCAGGTAAAGTGATCGCTTCTGCTGGTATAAAAGTTACTGAATTGCGCTTCGATGATTTCCCGGCAGACGAAAGAGCGATATCAGTGACCGAAAACCATGGTTTAAACATAAGCGAACATAAAGCTAGGCAAGTGAGTCCGGATATGCTGAAAGACTTTGACCTGATACTGGTAATGAACCACTCCCAATTAGAGGAGGTATCAAAGGTAGCAGCAGGCATTCGTTCAAAGACCTTGTTGGTTGGTCAATGGATTAATCAAGGTGATATCGCGGATCCTTACCGTCAGGATGTCGTTAGCTTTGAACGTTGTTTGAAAACATTGGAGCAAGCCGCGCTGAGCTGGACCAGAAAATGCTAACAAAACATTTAGCACGCGTTTTTTGACAAGAGTTTACCTTCCCTCAAAAATTTCATTTCATACATGTTTCCATCCGCGATAGAGATTAATTGAGTTAGTTCTTTTGCATCGGAAGGGAAATGTGCTACCCCGATGCTAGTAGAAAGTTGCACCATTTGCTTCTCACCAATGTCGACATGTTCGATAAAGCATGAATTTATCTGAGCTAAGTCATCTTCGCAGTTCTGGCTACGAGCTGCGATTGCAAACTCATCTCCACCCATTCGGTAACAGGGCAGACCAAGATTGGAAATGCGTTGCGCGATTTGAGCCAACGCTCGATCTCCAGCTTGATGGCCATAATTATCATTTATCTGTTTGAATCCATCCAAATCCAGCATAAATAGCGAGAATTTTTGATTGCGTTCGATTCGTGTATTTAAGTCATGGAACATAGCTAAACGATTTTTGACTTTGGTCAGAGAGTCTGTTCGTGACAGTTTACGATGATAGCGAGCTTCTTTATGAAAAATAAAGCTCGTTAAACCAAAGCAAAAGAAAAGAATCAAAAGCATCGCAATTTGCAATTTATTGAGTACCTTTGTTTTTTCTAACTGCCCCTTAAACAACGGGCTTTCCATCCGAAAATTATTATTCACGTACTGGATCATCGCTAGGTAAATTGAGGTTAGTGACGCAGAGACTTCCTGCGCATAATATTCGTTGTCGATAAGATCCAATTTTGGTTCGAGTGATTTAAAGTCATCAAATATTGAATGAAAAAATGAACGGGTGCCGGGCAAGGAAGTGAATGTATCTGCTTCTCTGTTGTTTAGTAGTAAGTCAAATCGACTCCAAGTGAGCTCATACTTGAGTTTGACTCTTTGTTTATAATCGTCGTTTTTCTCTGAATATTGAGAAACGGCATTGAGCTCTGAGAATTCTTTTGTTAGCTGAAACAGAAACCATCTGGCCTGGCTTTGTTGTTCTGAGTAGGATTTGACCAAATCTTTGGTTGAGCTTAGGAGGTGCAGGTTTGCAAAAATCAGCATGACGGATAGCACAAGAAGCAGCGCTTTTGCACTATACAAGAATGAATGGAAGTTGATTGCTTTACGTTTTAGTCGAATCATGTTTGCTATGAATAGTGATTTTATTAATTTGCCACACCATTTGTGCATGGAAGTCGATGTTATCGAGCTCAGGATACTTCTTTAAGTTGAATATCAACCAATAAGGTCCTTTATCCCTAACTTTGATTTTTTCACGATTGATCTCATACGCAATGATCGGTTCGTAGCTGTATATGTCTTCGATTTTTGTTGTAGCTGTATAGTCATTGAGTGCCAAGAACGAGACAGAAGTAACATCTTCAATTTTGTAAAACTTTAGTAAGTCTGTAACTTTTATACCTGTAAACGTTTGTTCTTCTTCAAACCAAGGCAGCTTTGTTTTTAATGTCGTTTGTGCAAATTTCTCAACCATTTCAGTGTAAGAAAGGGCACTTGGTTCTTGCTCGCCCGTCTGAACGATTAACGGTGAGCTTGCAGCTTGAAAACTCATTAGGAGTAAAATAACTCCAACTAATCTCACCATAGTTCCTCCGGGTGAGTTGGCTTATTGTTGATTATATACATAATGCTCTTTAAAAGGGGCGTTTTTTATCGTGAAACAGGCGTTTAGATGGGTCTGATGGAAGTTCCTGCTAGGACGCAAGACATTAAAAAAGCCCTCAAAATTGAGGGCTTTACCAGTTATTTAAGTTGATTATCAGAAAATCAAGTGAGCTACACCTGCAATAACGGGTAGTGTAATCAATGTACGTAATATGAAGATTACAAACAGCTCAAAAATGTTAACTGGAATACGGCTGCCTAATAATAAAGCACCAACTTCAGACATATAGATAAGTTGAGTTACCGACATTGCTGCGATCACGAAGCGAGTCATTTCACTGTCGATAGACGCTGCCAGAATGGCTGGAATAAACATATCAGCAAAACCAACCACAATCGTTTCAGACGCTGCTGCCGCTTCAGGGATCTGCAGTAGCTCTAGGAATGGAATGAACGGTTGACCTAGGATGCTGAATACTGGCGTGTATTCTGCGACCACTAGAGCGATCGTTCCCAAGCCCATCACAACTGGAAGAACGCCAAACACCATATCGATAGCGTTTTGAACACCTTCACTGAAGACATCTTTAAAAGATTTCACTTTGCTTGCTTTTGCAAGTGCTAACTCCATACCCCAAGATACGCTTGTGTAACCTTCTGGAATTGCATCGGCGTCTTTTTCAGGTTTGGTACCATCAATGAATGTGTCTTTCTTTGTGCTAAGCGGTGGTAGTCGTGGAATGATGATTGCTGCGACAATACCAGCTAAACAAACTGCACCGTAAAATGGAAGGAATAGATGCTCCAGTTCCACTTGAGCAATAACGACTAAGCTGAAGGTAATCGAAACCGCTGAGAAGGTCGTACCTACAACGGCAGCTTCACGCTGAGTATAGAATTTTTCTTCATATTGTTTGCTGGTTAATAGAATACCTACAGAGCCATCACCTAACCATGAAGCGATACAATCAATCGCGCTACGGCCAGGTAGGTTAAACACAGGGCGCATGACCTTACAAAGGAGCGTACCGACAAGTTCAAGTAGGCCAAAGTTCATCAACAGCGGTAGCAGCAACCCAGCAAAGATGAAGACGGAGAATAGAGTAGGAAGAAGCCCCTCTAGCACTAGGCCACCTGTATTTTCTTCCCATACTGCTTCAGGGCCGACTTGGAAGTAAGCCATCACTACAGCAATACCACCGATTGCACGGACTGCTAACCAGATAGGAGACGGGCTGAATAAGCCGTTCAAAAATGAGTTGTTAGCAATAAAAGACGGCTTAGCGATGCTGAACAGCACGGATGCCGCTGCCATAAAAGCGATAATTGCAGTGACAACGCTAACTAAGTGGTCGCCAATAACGTTTTGAAGGAGTTTAGCCAGTACCGCAACAGGGATTGTGATATCACCTTGATAGCTGATAGGAGCCATGAATAGGAACAGTCCCACCAGTGATGGGATTAAAAACATCCAAAAGTTGCCCTTAGCTTTTGGCTGTGTGATCGTTTGAGCTTGATTTGACATTAGATTTCTCATGTTACTACTAGTCAATAGCATGCCTATCCAAGTTGGCATATATATTCACTAAACATCCATATATCGTCATACGGATGGAGAGTAATGCCTTTGGAATCTCTTTGCAATACTATTCATTAATCATCGTTAAATATTCAACAATAAATTCGATACAAAGAGATTCTACTAGATAATTGTAGTAATTATGTTAACTTCTTTGGTTTTTTGTTTTATTT
Source organism: Vibrio japonicus (assembly GCF_024582835.1). Lineage (NCBI taxonomy): Bacteria > Pseudomonadati > Pseudomonadota > Gammaproteobacteria > Vibrionales > Vibrionaceae > Vibrio > Vibrio japonicus. The sequence continues at coordinate 654,204 of NZ_CP102097.1, read as the reverse complement.
GTGATCTTGGTTGACATGTTTGTCATTAGATGCATAAAGGTAGAACCAATAAAAAATTGCCAATATCAGGGCAAAGAAAATGGGCATTAATAGAGCAGATAGAGAATACAGTACGAAAAGTTTTCCTCCAATCAATCCCCCAGCTAGAAAGCCGAAGAGAATAAAAATAAAGAGTTTTGCTTTGCGAAAATCAAAATGTTGACCGCGTAGACGAGCACCTATCATTATCCCCAGATCGGTGATAATACCAGTCATATGAGTGGTGCGAACGACTGCGCCACTGAACGTTGTAATCATCGCATTCTGTAGCCCACATGCGGCAGACGCAAAGTACTGACCCGAGAGTTCGCCATCCATAAGCAATAGGTAAGCGATGTACAGAAGCCCACTTTCTATACAGAGCGCGACTCCATATCGTCGGCCAAGTTTTAGTGCTGTTCCTTCGATGAATGTCCCACTTAAAACCGCACCTAACATGAAACTCACCACAACCATAAGAAGGTGGATAGTTTGATGATCAAACGCACTGAGGTGCGTTCCCAGCAGAGTGAAGGTTCCTGATACATGTGAGACGGCTTGGTGTTGAAAGCCAAGTAATCCAATCGCATTCACAACGCCCGCCAATAAAGCGAGTAGAAAAGCGCCGTATTCTACCCATTTCGGTAATTTAGATATCACATTCAGCCCCTCAGTATGAAGAGAAGGATTATACCGTTAGAGCTATGACTAAACACTTCAAATCTATGAAACAACTTGATCTTAAACAATCAAAAGTGACGTTCCACTTGGCAGTCGAACTTAACCCAAGAATGCATTCTTAACTCATAGACAGAGAAGCTGGGTGTGGGTAGGTCCTGATGGTTAAATATTCCTACGGGGACAACTACGATGTTTGGGGCGGCAGACAGGCTAAGTAGCATCGTGGTGCTACAGCGAGGACAGAAGTAATAGGTCACTTGGTTTCCTGTATCTGAAATACGGGTGTATTCATTCATTTCACCACTGTACGAGACTTGTTCTTTATTAAACCTTGCTTGCACACCAAACACGCTTCCCGTTCTTTTTTGGCACTCAAAGCAATGGCAGATGGCTGTACGCTCAGGTTCACCATTACATATAAGTTTGACCTGGCCGCAGCTACATTCGGCAGTACGTACTTGCGTTTTGGACTTCACTGCAACTCCCATTCGTATAGAAGACAAAAGATATAAAGCCTATGTCACTATTTTTAGGACAGTAAAGCCGAATTGGTCAAATGTTACGGGTTAGTAATGTAACATTACTCACTTAGATTTTTATTGAGAGAAAAAATGAAGAAACGTCTACTTCCAGTTCCTTTAATCCTGCTTATTCCTATTTTGCTTCTCATCATTGTGGTTGTTGCAGGTCTATATCGATTCAGTATGAGTGATCAAGAGATACTCGATAAGTTTCCAAGGACACAGCAAAATCAAGATGAAGTTTTGAAATCCGTGTTTGGGATTTCAACGCCTAACCCATGGACAATTGAAGTGCCAAACAGTCACGCCTATAGTTTTATTGAAACGAATGATGCAGCTTCTGAAGTGGTGACAGGCCGTTATGATGCTGGTTCCGAGCGAGGGAATATAACGATATTTACAAAGTGGATGCTGCCCGTGAATAGCACGGATTATGTGTCTGTGATGAGTGTGTCTAATCAAGGAAGTGGCGTTTTCTACTATCTTACGCGCTTCCACTATGATGAGGCCTTAAAGCGGATGATCACGAGAGAGAGCCATTTACTTGGCGATCGGATTAAAGTAGAGGCGATTTCTTTAACGGATAATGTGCTGGACGTAAGCTTTTATGCTCACAGCGAGGGACAAGCAATGGCAGATGTTCCTACATCAAAATCAACGTTAAAGTTTGAATTGGCTAACTCAGGAGTACTACGCCTGCTTGAATAAAAATTCGGTTGTAAAAGCGACGAACCTTGCTTATTGTTTGAGCTGCTTAGAAAAGAATTGCTGTTTAGGGAAGAGATTATGATTAGTAAACGATATTTTAAAACCAAGGATGAAGTAGAGGTTACTTTTGAGCTGCCAGCATCAGAAGTCGAGCAATCCGCTGCAATTGTTGCCGATTTTCTCGATTGGCAACCAGCAGAAATGAAGAAGGTGGCTAAAACGAAATCTTATAAGTTTAAAACTCGATTACCTAAAGATGCGCACTTCGAGTTTCGCTATTTGGTTGATGACAATAAGTGGGTGAATGACCCTCAATCTGACACGTTCAAGCCGAATGTTTTTGGTGAAGACAATAGCTTAGTCAGCACTTATCAATAATTCGGTCAGTTTTTTGTTTTAGAGAGGTGCAAATTCGCACCTCTCTTTGATCTAACTTTTACATTCGCTAGGTGACAAATCTTCCATAAATTCGTAATCTTAGCACTTTCTTTTAGTACTAAGGGTAAAGCTGTGTGCGCTAAAACAACAGTAATGAGTCGCCTAAATGAGCTTTCAAATTTAAAAAAGTTGTCACTTTTGAGCCTACCAGTGCTGGTCGCTGTGGCGCTTTCTTCGACAAACCCCAATCACCCTTTCACTCGTACTATTGATTTGTCTATTCCAGAGTCGGAGGTGACTTCCGAACTCAAACACGCTGAATTTTCGCATGTAGATATGCCGGACTATGAATATACAATTCAGTCGGGCGACACTCTAAGTGTGATTTTTGAACAACTTGGATTTGGCTATAGCGAATTAATGAGCGTGATGGCAACCGATCTTAACTATCTGGCATTAGATACATTGAAACCAGGTAACAAGCTGCGTTTTTGGAAAAACGACGAAAATGGCAATCTACAGAAGATGGAACTTGTTTTTAGCTTGGTAGAAAGCGCTGTTTACTCAAGGTTAGACGATGGAAGTTACGAGTTTGAAGATATAAAGATTCCGGGGGAGTGGAGTTCTCGTGCATTGGTTGGGTCCATTCATGGGAGCTTTTCTGAGTCAGTCTACTCGCTCGGTCTAGGGGCTAAGCAGGTAAGCCAGATCGTTACTCTGTTGAAAGAGAAAGTAAATTTCTCTCGAGATTTAAGAGCGGGTGACAAGTTTGAAGTGGTGCAATCACGTCAGACTGTCAATGGTGTATTCACCGGGAATGAAGAACTGCAAGCGATTCGAATTGTGAATCGAGGCCGAGAATTGACTGCCTACCTTCATACCGACGGTCAATATTACGATTATAGTGGTGAAAGCCTAGAGCGAGCGTTCCAACGTAAACCTATCCTTGGTAATTATCGCTTGAGCTCCAATTTTAACCCGACGCGTAAACACCCAGTAACTGGCCGTGTTGCGCCTCATAACGGCACGGATTGGGCGACTCCAACAGGCACGCCAATCGTATCTACTGGTGACGGTGTCGTGATACTGACTCGTAACCACCCTTATGCGGGTAAGTATGTCGTTGTTGAGCATGGTAACCGTTACAAAACGCGTTATTTGCACCTCAGTAAGATCCTGGTTCGTAAAGGTCAGAAAGTATCACGTGGTCAGCGCGTAGGTCTGTCAGGTTCAACAGGGCGAGTGACCGGTCCACATATTCACTATGAACTCATCGACCGTGGCCGACCAGTTAATGCAATGCGAGCCAATATTCCGATGGCAAACTCGGTTCCGCAGAATGAAATGGCGGGCTTTAAAGCTCGTAGGGACGAATTTGCGAAAATGATAAAGGAACAAGAAGCCTTAATTGCACGTCAAAGCAAAGACACACCAGCTGGCTAAAAAGATACTTAAATAATAAAGCTCCTTCGGGAGCTTTTTTTCATGTGATATACGCAAAAGCTGCATTACATGAATGTCACTAATGTTGCATAAGAGAGTGATCTAATCGATATAAATGTAATTGAATAGCTACTAAGTTACATAAATTGATTTCCATCAAAAGTGTATGGTTATTGTGTGCTACTTTTCCCGCAAAATAAAAATGACTCGAAAGGTCATGAATTACAAAGCCCTACGTTAAGGAAATTACAATGAAAAAAACATTATGCAGTGTCGCGGTCTTTGCTCTTCTCGCTTCAGGGAGTGCGCTTGCTCATAAAGAAGGTGACTTTATTGTTCGTGGCGGTTTAGCTGCGGTAGTACCTAATGACAGCAGTGATAAAATTTTAGGTAGTAGTGATGAATTAGAAGTGAAATCCGACGTCCAGCTGGGTTTGACTTTCGGCTACATGTTCACGGATAACATCAGTTTTGAAGTGTTGGCAGCAACGCCGTTTAAACATGATATTGAGACAGATCTACTTGATCTAGGGACTATTGCAGATACTAAGCACCTCCCACCAACCTTTATGTTGCAATACTATTTTGGCCAGGCAGAAAGCAAGTTTCGTCCATACGTAGGTGCAGGTATTAACTATACATTCTTCTTTGATGAAGAGTTTAAAGGCAAAGGTAAAGCTGCGGGTCTTGATGGCCTTGATTTGGATGATTCTTGGGGGCTAGCCGCTAATGCGGGTCTCGACTACATGCTCACAGACGATTGGTTTGTTAACGCGTCAGTTTGGTATATCGATATCGAAACGGAGGCGAATTACACTTTCAATGGTGAAAAGCATACAACGGACGTTGAAATCGACCCTTGGGTATTTATGATTGGCGGCGGTTACAAGTTCTAATATTGGTGTGAAGGCGAACTTTCGCAACTCAAGTTTATTAGATAAAGAAAAGGCGGCTCACTGAGCCGCCTTTGTTATTTCGTCTAATTATTAGTTAGTAGATACGTTGCCTAGTTTTAGCCACGTATCAATAACGGTATCTGGGTTTAGCGATACAGAGCTAATACCTTGCTCCATTAACCACTCTGCTAAGTCGTCATGGTCTGAAGGTCCTTGACCACAAATACCTACGTATTTACCCGCTTTCGTTGCCGCATCAATCGCCATCTTAAGCATCACTTTCACTGCTGGGTTACGCTCATCAAACAAGTGAGCAACATCACCTGAATCGCGGTCTAAGCCCAGTGTTAGCTGAGTCATATCGTTAGAGCCGATAGAGAAACCATCGAAGTACTTCAAGAATTCGTCAGCCAATACCGCGTTAGATGGCAGCTCACACATCATGATGACTTTCAGACCTTGGTCGCCGCGGCGTAGGTCAAATTTAGCCAGCAAATCAATGACCGATGCCGCTTCACTTGGAGTGCGAACGAACGGGATCATGATTTCAACGTTCTTCAAGCCCATTTCGTTACGTACGCGTTTGATTGCTTGAGTTTCTAGCTCGAAACAGTCTTCAAACACTGGAGAAATGTAGCGAGAAGCACCACGGAAACCTAGCATTGGGTTTTCTTCGTGCGGCTCGTAGCCTTGGCCACCGACTAGGTTGCTGTACTCGTTTGATTTGAAGTCAGACAAACGAACGATGACACGTTTTGGCCAGAATGCCGCTGCGATGGTCGCCACGCCTTCTGTCAGTTTGCTTACGTAGAAATCCACTGGGTCTTTGTAGCCGCGAATACGTTGAGTGATTTCTGCTTTTAGCTCGTCAGTTTGCGCATCGAAGTTGAGTAGTGCTTTCGGGTGAATGCCGATCATCTTGTTGATGATGAATTCTAGTCGCGCTAGGCCCACACCTTCGTTTGGAATCTGAGCAAAATCAAACGCGCGGTCTGGGTTACCCACGTTCATCATCACTTTCGTAGACAGCAGTGGTAGCTCGTCAACCGAAGAACGTTTGATTTCAAAGTCCAGTTCGCCTTGGTAAACGTAACCCGTTTCACCTTCAGCACAAGAGACAGTTACGGTCGCGCCGTCAGTCAGGCTTGATGTCGCGTTACCACAACCGACGATAGCAGGGATACCGAGCTCACGTGCAATGATTGCTGCGTGACAAGTACGGCCACCACGGTTAGTGACAATGGCAGAAGCCTTTTTCATTACTGGTTCCCAGTCTGGGTCAGTCATGTCTGTAACCAGAACATCACCTTCTTGAACCAGAGACATTTGATCCAGTGAATCTACTAGGCGAACTTTACCGCTGCCGATACGTTGTCCGATTGCACGACCTTCTACCAATACTTCTGCTTTGTTGTTCAGTTCGTAGCGCTCAATAACGTTTTGATCGCTCTGAGAACACACGGTTTCAGGACGAGCTTGAACGATGTATAGTTTGCCATCGATACCATCTTTTGCCCACTCAATGTCCATTGGACGCTGGTAGTGCTTCTCGATGATCATCGCTTGTTTCGCTAGCTCTTTGATTTCTTCTTCGTTTAGAGAGAATTCGCTGCGCTCTGCGTCTGAAGTATCAACGATATCAACCTGCTTACCAATCTCTTGGTTGGTTGAGTAGATCATCTTAGTCAGTTTAGAACCAAACGTTTTCTTAACGATAGCGTTTTGGCCCGCTTCAAGCAGTGGTTTGTGTACGTAGAACTCGTCTGGGTTCACAGCGCCCTGTACGACCATTTCACCTAGACCCCAAGCCGAAGTGATGAACACCACTTGGTCAAAGCCTGATTCTGTATCCAGAGTGAACATAACACCAGAAGACGCTTTATCCGAACGTACCATGCGTTGGATACCTGCCGATAGTGAAATGCCTCTGTGGTCGAAACCTTGGTGTACGCGGTAAGAGATAGCGCGATCATTAAATAGCGAAGCATAAACGTGCTTAGTGGCTTCTAATACTGCGTCAATGCCTTTCACGTTCAGGAACGTTTCTTGTTGACCAGCAAATGAAGCATCTGGCAAATCTTCCGCGGTAGCAGAAGAGCGAACCGCAACAGACAGTTCAGTGTTGCCTTCAATCAGTTCTTGGTAGTTAGTACGGATATCTTGTTCAAGATCTGCTGGGAATGGTGCTTCTAAAACCCATTGACGGATGGTTGCACCAGTCTTGCGCAGGGCTTCCACATCTTCAACGTCTAGTTCATCAAGCAGTTGGTGAATGCGCTCGTCTAGACCTTCGAAATCAAGGAACTGATTAAACGCGTAAGAGGTTGTCGCAAAGCCATTTGGCACTGAAACACCAGCGTTTGACAGGTTAGACACCATTTCACCAAGTGAAGCATTTTTACCGCCGACTTTGTCGACATCTTCCATGGATAGGCCATTGAACCAGAGGGTATTGTTTTGCATGTCTATCTCCGAAACATTGCAGCTTTGTAGGGATTCTAAAAGGCAAACGTTTACGCTTTAGCTCAAAAAAATAGTCACTATTTTTTAAAGCTGTGGGGGACGTAACGTCAGCCTATCTTTGTTATCTATATTATGGTGTTCATCCTACTCAAAAGAATTTGAAAGTTTAAATAAAATATGCAAATTGATAGTCAAAGTCGTGATGTATTCTATGTTTCTGACGGAACGGCCATAACATGTGAGACTTTAGGGCATGTTGTCCTAGGTCAATTTTCATTCAAAACTAATGAGAAGACTTTCCCATTTGTGGAAAGTGAAGACAAACTGGAAGAGCTATTAAAACAAATTGAGGCATCAAATCGTGTGAACGGCGTCAAGCCTTTGGTTTTTTTCTCCATCGTTATTCCAGAACTTAAGCGGATGCTCCTAAAAGCACCAGCGCATTGCTACGATGTGCTGGAAAGTATTGTGCAGAAAGTACAAGATGACACCCAGATGGATCCTTCGCCTAAATTACAGCGTTCGCGAAGTGTTGGGAAAGACTCAGATACCTACTTTGACCGTATTGCAGCCGTTGAGTACACGCTAGCGCATGATGATGGTATTACATTGAAGGGGCTAGAACAGGCCGACATCATTCTGTTGGGGGTATCCCGAAGCGGTAAAACGCCAACCAGCCTTTATATGGCGATGCAGTTTGGTCTGCGAGTGGTAAATTACCCGTTTATCGAAGAAGACATCAAACGACTCAGGCTGCTTCCTGAGTTTGAAATTCATCGTCATAAACTGTTTGGCTTAACCATTGATCCTGAACGATTGACGGAAATTCGTGAGAATCGCCTTGCGGGTAGCGAATACGCCAGTACAGAGCAGTGCTTGACGGAATTGGCGAGCGTAGAATCGTTGTTCCGACGTGAAGCCATTCCATACATCAATACGTCGTCGCTTTCGGTAGAGGAAATATCAACACGTATTTTGGAGAAGGCGGGGTTGCGACGTCGTTTGCTTTAATCGGTTGAATAAAAATAGGGAGCTCATTGAGCTCCCTATTTCAGTCTTTGGAAATGTATCGTCTTACTTTGTTGGTTCTTCCGTAAGAAGTTGAGTGGCCTGAATTCCGTTTTCTTGCAGGAAAGCGAGCAACTGAACCAGATGCTGTACTTCAGCAGTTTTTTCCGCGCCAATCACGATGGGCTTCTCATTTGACTTATGTTGCTCCAGCAGAGCGATCGAGAAGTTTTCCCAGTTGATGTATTCTTTGCTGTCGATTGCCCAGTGAGGCTCTGACGCAAGAATGTTGACGGTGATGGACTTATTTTCAACCTCAGAAACGGCTTGAGAGTCTGTCGTCGGCAAGTCGACTTCTAATGAGTCTAATTTGACTGCTGCCGTCAGCATCAAAAACACCATAACAATGAAAATGATGTCTAGCAGAGGTGTCAAGTCAGGCGTCAGACCAAGTTGGTTATCCGACGTTTTTGCCTTAATCATACATTGGCCTCTGTCGCAGCTTTGGTTTTGGCTTTTCCATTTAAGGCGACATGCTGAACACTAATGCCTTCTAGCCATAAGTTCACGTAATTTAGCGTGTGCTCAAGTTTCGCCATCACTTTGTCTGCCCATAAGCCAAGTAATTGAGCGCCAGCAATTGCTGGGAGTGCAATCAGTAGACCTGCGGCAGTTGTTCTCATCGCTAAGCCAAGGCCGTCAGCTAAATCGTTAGGCGTAATATTGCCTGTAGAGGCCGCAACGCCTTTAAACATCTCAATCAAACCGAGTACGGTACCAAGCAGACCAATTAAAGGGCTAAGGACACCAATTAAGGTAAGCAGCCTTAAACCAGAATTCAGCTGGTGGCGTTTCTCTTGTAGCCACATGCCTGCGGCATCTTCTCTTAGCGTTTTTGAAAAAGAGTGATGCGCCAGCAACATGGCGACACCTTTGTAAAGCAATGGTCGTCTTGGTGCCAACTTTTCCGCAAGGCGTTCGATTTCTGCTTCATCTGTTGGTGAAATTTGTTCCAGTTCCGCGCGAATCGCTCGTTTGCCCACACCCAAACTGATGACGACTTGAAAAAGTCTCTCTACGACGATCATGACGGTCAAAGCAGAACAAATCATGAGTGGCCATGCCATTAAGCCAAGGTTTTCTTGTAATTGCTGTAAATGTTCCATTATCTATCCAACTTAAAACGTATAGGAATTTGAACTCGATGGGCCATGCGTACGCCATCGACGGTATGCGGAGAAAATTTCCATTTTTTGATTGCATCCAATGCAGCTTTATCCAGTATTTTGGTACCAGAAGAGTTCATAAGAACTTGCTTAACTTGTTTGCCATTTTTGTCGAGCCACACTTCGTAAACGGCCACGCCTTCAATACCTCTTTTCCTTGCTAGGCGAGGGTAATTTGGAGGTGTTGGGTTGGTCAAAAATGAAGGCTTTTGCACAAGAACGGGTTGAGCAGACGCGCCCTTATTCGAAACCGCAGGTTTAGGGTCTGTAGCTTGCTTTTCAGGTTCTGGCTTATGCGTCTCCGCAGGTTTTTCTTGTGTCACCTGCTTTGCCTTTGGTTGCTCAACGGCTTTTTGAGGTTTAACTTTGGGTTGTTCTTGCTTTTTGACCGGCTTTTTTTTCTCAACAGGTTTGGCTTTCTTCTTAACGGGTTTCGGCTCTTCCTGTTTGACGACTTTTTCTTTAACCGGTGGCGGAGTCACTGGCTTTTCTGCTGGTTGCTCGGTAGGAGGTGTTTCTACCGCTTTAGGGGTAGGTTGCGTAGTAAAGTTGATTGAAACAGATGTGGATTGATTACCCGTAGGCATAGCAAACACTTTTGGCTCATGGGCGACAAAAAGAAACGCCGCATGTACCGCTAAAGATACGCCGCCTGCTACGCAATATCGCTTCAGATTCACTCTGTCCTCACCACTAGGTCTTTAAAATTGGAGTGGGATTATCGATCAAAATGCAAATAATATCAATTCTCAATTGTGTTTTCATATGCTTTTGATTGCATTGGTTGTAATGGATTTACTTTTAGGCTTAAATTATATTTATCAATAGCTTATGTTTGTGGGTGGCTACTGAACGATTTGTACACTAATGGGTTAGCGAGGTTTTCACGCACTCTATAGGATACAAACTGATCCTGATGATCCTCCAAAATCGCTTTTTTCACAATATATCCCTTATATTTTTTGGAGGCTTAAAAGCGAGATCCGGGCTGTTGTAAAAATTCGATTTCTTCTAGCGTACTTTCTCGGCCCAACACTTCATTTCTATGGGGATAGCGACCAAAACGATCGATAATGACTTTATGTTTCAATTCAAAGTCATAATTATTCTCTAAGCCTGGCTTATTAAAAAGCTCGACCGCTTTTTCGTGAATAATGTTTGATTCACTGTGCATGAAAGGCATATAGAGAAATGCTTTTTCCGTAGTTGTTAGCTGCTCATCCATTTCAAGAAGAATCGCTTCCTGAGCCAGGGCTAACGCGAGTGGATCTTGAGTAAACGCTTGTGGCGTGCCGCGATAAATGTTTCTAGAGAACTGGTCTAGGACAATGATCTCCGCCAGCCTCCCATGCGGTGTGGTTCTCCACGAGAAAAGCTCTGACTTTTCGGCGCTTTTGAGCAATGGACTAAAGCGCTCTGATATTGCTTTATCGAGAGTATTATCGCCAGCAAACCAATCATTAGGCGTCAGCTCGTCAAACCAATAGAACAAAACATCTTGTGGGGTTATCTCATGATTCACAATACCGTCCATACTGGATATTCCTTGGATATTTATTCCTCGTCGCATTAAAACATATACCATTTTGTGATAGAGGTTAAGAAGGTGCACAAAGTTTTATGTGTTGACGAGAGCGACTACAAGCTAACTATTCAACTCAACGTACGAATTAATTCAATTATAAATAATTCAGACATGGGTATACGGATTTATATTCAATAGAGAAAACAACTGGAAATTATCCCACTTTATTCATGCCTGTTTTAAGAGATTGAAGTCACGAATTTAAAGGCAAGATTTATTTAATCTTGGGGTCGACAAATACTAAATCATTCATTGAATTATTTTTATCCCATATTTGGAGGATAGTTTTATGCGCATCGTATTAGCATTGGGCGGCAACGCATTATTGGCTCGTGGTCAGGCTTTAACTGCTGAAAACCAGAGAGAAAACATCCAAAAAGCAGCAGAGAGTATCGCGGCGATTGCTAAACATCATGAAGTTGTCATCGTTCATGGTAATGGGCCCCAAGTTGGATTGCTGATGGAGCAAAACGCGACATATCAAGAATATTCTCCTGACACGACACCTTATCCGATGGACGTATTAGGCTCCGAAACCTGCGGAATGGTGGGATACATGCTTCAGCAAGAACTTAGAAATAGCGATCCTAGTCTAAACATTGCGACTTTGGTTACGCAAACACAGGTGAGTAAAGACGACCCCGCCTTTTACAATCCAACTAAGTTTGTCGGTCCTGTATACAGTGAAGCAAAAGCGAAAGCACTAATGGAAAGCAGTGACAAAGTATTTAAAGCCGATGGTGAATATTATCGTCGTGTAGTTCCGTCTCCTATGCCAAAAGAGATCATTGAAGTTTCGCAAATTGAAACCTTGCTGACTGCTGACAATGTCGTGATTGCTTGTGGTGGTGGAGGTGTACCAGTTTGTATTGAACAGGGTCGCAGTGTTGGCGTCGAATGTGTGATTGACAAAGATTTAACTGCAGAGCTTTTAGCGGAAAAGATCAATGCGGATTTATTCGTAATTTTAACTGATGGTTCGATTTATCGAAATTACGGCAAAGCTGATCAAGCAGAGATGAAAGTTGCAACGCCAAAAGGGCTGTCTGAGTTTTCATTCCCAGCGGGTTCCATGGGACCGAAAATCGACGCAGTATGTAAGTTTGTAGAGTCAGGACGTGGCAACGCTGCCATCGGTTCTTTGTTTGATTTAGATAAAGTCATCTGCAATCAAGCAGGTACATTAATCAAACAAGGCGATGGGATTGAGTATTACTAATCGATAGAGAACCATTGAGATTGGTTAGTTAATGCTTGCGTTCCCGAAACGTTAGCTACTTGATCGAAAGCAACGGTTGCGCTTAAACCGTTGCTTTCTTAACAAAATAAGGGTTATCGAATTTTTTTGGGTTTCCGAGTTCTGCTTGAACCAGTTTGTTCCAAAGCACTCGGTCGAATTCTGCTTTTTCCAATGCCGGATATAGCGTATCTAATTCATCCATCGCTAAACGCAGAAACTGTTTCTTTTTAATCTGATTATATTTTCGCGCAACGTGGTTGTGCTTTCCAATCCACTCTTGTTTAAATGCATTCAACGCGGGTTCGGCTTGTTCTAGCGGAAGACGCGACAGATAAATACGCTTGTAAGCAACTTTGCGATCTACCATGGTGCGAAGCGCGGTCTGTATGTATTTTCCGTGGTTGGTGATTGAAATGTCGTCTTTATCAAACAGTTTCACGCACCAGCCTGTAGGAAGATAGTCCCGTTTTTTGTATTGCATGTTGCGAGTTTCAATCGCCTGATGCATCACCAGATCAGAAGTGCCATTGAACGTTTGTTGCCATTTGCCAATTCGGATCTGAATGGCGGTTGGTAAGCGATAAATATTAGTAAACTTATCTTGATCCATATAAAAACACTTAATTGCTATCGAAAAACGGCAGAATTAGGGGCTACACATTAATAATTGCGGCCTGTACCGAGAACATTGAATCTGGAATTAGATTTCAATCGCGTATTTTAGAGAAAATAAAGGGTATACGCCAGCAAAACTCGTCATAAAACCGTTAGTTTTGACAGCTTAGTCATACGTTGGTCATTGTGGTTGGGTGGACTTTGGTCGCTTTGGGCGACTTTTTCAGGCATGGATTTCAAAGCTCACACGGCAAAACCTATGTGAGCTTCGAACCTTGAAAAATTAATCGTAAATAGTTGGGATTGGTTGACGTTTGTGCTGCGTGATGGTGTAGATGTGTACCAAACGTTCAATGACCTCTTGGGTGACAGGTTTCCCTTCTAGGAAGTCGTCGATCTGGTCATAGGTTAAGTTGAGTGCATCTTCATCGGCTTTTTGCGGCGCCAACTCTTCAAGATCTGCTGTTGGCACTTTCTTAACCAATAACTCTGGTGCACCTAGTGCGTCAGCTACTTGTCGAACTTGACGTTTGTTCAAACCAAACAGAGGAGCAAGGTCGCAAGCACCATCACCAAACTTAGTGTAAAACCCCGTTATATTTTCTGCTGAGTGATCTGTGCCTAGTACAAGCCCACCAACATATCCTGCAATCTCGTATTGGGCAATCATACGCGCGCGAGCTTTCACATTGCCTTTAACAAAGTCTACTTTCCCAGCATCTTGCGGGATAAGACCTGTGCCTTCTAAAGCCGTGTGAGTCGCAGCATGCATGCCCTCAACACCATCTTTGATATTCACAGAAACTGAATGAGTAGGCTGGATAAAGCGAATGGCTAATTGCGCTTCGTCTTCGTCTCTTTGCTCTCCGTAAGGAAGGCGAACCGCGATAAACTGATACCCGCCACCGTGCTCTTCATTGAGCTGGTTGACTGCAAGCTGCGCAAGGCGGCCGCAGGTGGTCGAATCGACGCCTCCGCTGATACCAAGAACCAGTGATTTACACCCTGATTCTTGCAGTTTACGTTTGATGAAGTCGATACGGCGTGTGATTTCATATTGAGGCTCAATAGATGGCAGTACATGCATCTCGTCGCGAATCAACTGTTCCATTATGTTTCCTTCCTGCAAGCAATGTAGTTTAAAATTCAAGTCGCCTTAAGATATCCCCTTTTCTGACGAAAAATGAGGGTTAATATCGTAAAGTGGCTTTTTCACATGATACCTAAAAGTATCAATTAGAAAACTGCGTTCACAGTTTTCAGCCAAATTTAAGGAAAAAAATGAAAAAAATTGCAGTTTTTGGTAGTGCGTTTAATCCGCCAACGTTAGGGCATAAGAGCGTTATTGAATCGCTCTCTCATTTTGACAAAGTCTTATTGCTTCCGAGTATCGCTCATGCCTGGGGTAAAGATATGCTTGATTATGATGAGCGCTGCGCACTGGTTGATGCGTTTATCTCCGATTTGGATGTCGATAACGTTGAGCGTTCGACCATAGAGGAGAAGTTGTATCAGCCGGGAGAAAGTGTGACAACTTTTGCTGTTTTACAAGCATTGGAAGCACAATGTGAAGATTGTGAGCTAACGTTTGTTATGGGCCCCGATAACCTAATAAACTTTTCCAAGTTTTACCGCGCAGAGGAAATCTTAAAACGTTGGGCGGTGATGGCGTGTCCAGAAAAGGTCAATGTGCGAAGTACCGACATACGAAATGCACTGCAAATAAAAGCGGATGTCTCTCACTTAACGACACCGAAAGTTTGGCGAATGTTGGTCGACAAACAATATTATTAACAAACAATATTAGTAAAGAGTGTTCGAGGTTCGAAGAGTAGGTATGAAGATAACACCGTTGCTAGCAATGTTCCCTACACTGGTCATGTTTCCTACGCTGTTATTTGCGTGTGAGATGTACTCGACGGACACGCCGAATGAATCTGTAATGTTTCACTCTCCTGATAGTCTCTGCTTTTCCCTTATCGCAGGTATTGATTACAACGTAGAGAAAGGGGAAGCACACTACGATTTGTCGAGACAAGAATCGGAAAGCGATCCCGATTATTGGTCTGACTGGGTGTTGAAAACAGAAACGAACCCTTTGATTACTCAGTCACTTTCCACCAGTCATTTTGGTATTGGCATTTGGGTTCCGCACGAACTTGAAACACAACTGGACTACATGGAAACGGAGGCTTGGATTCTGAGTCATGGTTTACAGTTCAGTTTAGGCATTGGTGAAAGAAACTCAGGTCAACCTCGAATGCGACTCGATTACCGCTGGCACGAAACGTACGATGGTGATGTGATGATGCAGATAGAGTTGCCATTTTAAAAAGTCGATGTTGTGTGATTGCTGTCATGAGCAAGTGTTCGATTTGATAATGAAAATAGCTAATTTCATTACCTTGCTTCCAACTTTTTAATTTATTTTCGAGTTACTGAGACTATTAGTGATATTGGTTATTACTACCGTTTCTTATTAAGAGTTTTAAAGTGCGTATTCTTGCATGTTATTTAAAACGAATCCTAACTGGTGTTCTATGTCTCTCGTTTACCAGTGCAAGTATAGCCGCGCCTATCCCACTTGAACTCTACACTCAAGAATTCCCACCTCTTCAAATTGAACTCAATGGCAAACCAGAAGGCTATGTCGTCAAATTTGTGGAAGCTGTGGTCGCTGATGCGGCAAAAACGCTGCCAATGGAAATCTCAGGCGTTCATTTTGTTCCTTGGAAGCGTGCAATCCGTACGACTCAGAGAAACAGCAATGTCCTTTTCTTCTCTCTTTCAAGAACCCAGTCTCGCGAAGCACAATACACTTGGATAGGTCAGGTTTCACCTTATGAAGTGGCCGTTTACCGACATATCTCTGGGCCAAGTGTGGCGATAAAAAACTTGTCGCAATTGAAGGGTTTTAGTGTCGCTGCACAGCCTGCGAGTGCGTTTGAAGCATTAATTAAAGACATTGGCGTAGAAAACATCATTCCCGTCCACTATGGAAGAGAAGCGATTAAACTGCTTCACGCTAAACGTGTCGACTTCGCTCCTCTTACTCAATCGAGTTTTCATTATCGCGTGGAGCAATACGGTTATAAGCCCAGTGAATTTGTGGAGGTTCTCAAAGTGGACGAACTCTCTCAAGAGCTTTGGTTAGTGACTGGAAACAAAACCTCACCAGCCGTTGTTAAGGCGTTAATGCAAAGTTTTGAACGATTAAAAGCAGAGGGTTTGCTTGAACAATTGATGAATGAATATCACCCCAAAAGTGAGGTGATGACTCGTTACCGTAACAAGGTTTAATAGAGTTGGAATAACCGTATTTTTAATGGTTAACTTAATTATTAATCATCATCGATCCCTATTTTATAGAACCACATCATGTGATACTTTGTGCATAAATTTCGAGATATTATGTATTAACTATGTGGATTGATTATGTAAAAAGTGATCTTTGTCGTTATGTAGGCAGAGAAAATGTAAACATGAGTTCTTTTTTTAAGAATTACGTTAAAAATAGTGGATTTAAATTTTCATTCTGGCTTCGAGTTAAGAGATTTTCTAAAAGCAGAATAGTAAGAGGCATAGCGACAATTCAGCACTATAGGGTTGGAAGAAAATATATGATAGATATCCCTGCTAGTACTGAAATTGGGTATGGTTTATTTATTGGACACGGTAAGTGTATTGTAATAAATCCAACCACTAAAATAGGAAATAACGTTAATTTAAGTCAATTTACGACGATCGGTTCAAATCATGGTCAAGCCGCGACAATTGGAGATAACGTGTATATTGGCCCATCCGTATGCATTGTTGAAGATATTAAAATCAATAGTAACGTTAAAATTGGTGCGGGGGCTGTGGTAATCAAAGATGTTCCTGAAAATACAACAGTAGCAGGAGTGCCCGCTAAAGTATTAAAGGTCAATAGTGAGCCAAATAGTTATGTAATTAAACGATGGACTGTTTAGCGTAATAACTTTCCGTTTTGCAAACTTGGTTAACAACAGTCAAAGAGGTTGCATTTCGCAACCTTTTTTATTGGCTCTCTTACTTTAAGAACAGGAATACGGCAAAAATACGTTGGAGAAGGAAAAAGTCTGAAGCCTGATCAACTATGATCTAAGAGTATCTGTACATTCTTACCCACGAGGAGATCATGGAACTCTATTTCTTAGGAACGTCTTCGGGTGTCCCGACTAAAACTCGTAACGTTTCTGCGGTAGCGCTGAAAGAAAGCAAAGGCAAAGGTTGGTTTCTGGTTGATTGCGGTGAGGCAACTCAACATCAGCTCTTAAATACACCGTTGGCGGTTAACCATCTGCAAGCGATTTTGATTACCCATATACACGGAGATCATTGCTATGGTTTGCCCGGATTACTCGCCAGCGCAGCGATGAATCGTAGGACAGAACCACTCACGATTATTGCACCCAACGGCATAAAAGAGTGGTTTGAGGCGACACAAACCTTGACTGGGCTTTATCTGCCTTATCAGATCAACTTTCTAGACGCGGAGATGTTACCTGAAGTCACTATCGGTCAATTTACTATTACGTTGACTGCACTCACTCATCGAGTTCCCTCTTATGCGTATGGATTTACTGAGTCGACAATTAAACGTTATCTTGACTTCGAAAAGCTGGCTAAGAAGCGCATTCCTAGGGGGCCGATTTGGGGTCAGTTAGTGAAAGAAGAAGATGTACACTTTGGGAACACGTTACTTAAAAGCGCAGATTTTACTTATTACGCACATGAACCAAGAAAAGTGATTATTTCGGGTGACAATAGTGAGCCTGACAAGTTGACGAATCTCAGTAAAAACTGCCATGTACTCGTACATGAATCGACGTATTCTGAAGAATTAGCACAGCAAGCGAAAGAGTATGGGCATAGCTACGGTGCGCTGGTGGCGAAGTTCGCGCAGGCTGTCAGTATTCCCAATCTCATTTTGACGCATTTTAGCGCCCGTTATCAGAGCCAGCCTGACGCAGAGACCTCAATCGAGCAAATAAGAAAAGAAGCCCAGCGTGAGTACAGCGGAAGGCTTTTTCTTGCCGAAGATCTTGCTAGATATCATCTTGACACTCAAGGAACGCTTCAGCGCTTAGAGGCATAAAGGCTTCTATCAATCAATTAAGTCAGTAAAGACAATAAAGTGATAGAAGCCTTTGTTATCAATGAAAAATTTGACTACTAAAACGCAAAATTCGGATAGGGTCGATGAGCGCCAAGAACGCATCTTGATCCAACTTAATAAGCGTTTCATGGTCACCCGCTTCTAGATACACATAATCAAGGTGAGTGAGCATTTCATCGCACACGGTGGCCATATGGTAAGGGCTTCCAACCGGAGGCACTGCACCATGATCGCAGTCTGTAAACATTTGATAGATTTCACGCTCTTTGACTAAGTGGTAAGACGCACTAAATTCATCATCCAATCGGGACAGGCTTATCTTATTGTTGGCAGGTAACACTGCCATGATATGACGTCCTTCATGATCTTCTAGTACCACGCCTTTTGCTAAGTTCACCAATGGAATACCAGCAGCGACACCACTTTGCAATGAGCTGTTACTATGGCTGTGGGGCACAATTTGAAACGGAATATCGTGCTCTGCCATGTAGTGATCGAGTCGGTGAGAGATTGTCATACAAGTCTCCTTCTGTATGAGGTCCACTTCTGAGTATAGGTAAAGGGGGACGCTCTCACCAATTCAATTGGCTAAATTATCCATAGCTCAGTTGAGGGGAAATTTTCACTTACGGCCCCGTAAACTCACTGCGTAGCCAACTGCGTAGCGTCAAAACGTGTTCATTCTTGAGTTTGTCTTTTTGACAGGCAAAGTAGAAATCTTGGTAAGGGTTGAGAACTGGCTGACCCACTTGGTGTTCGAGAGATTTAATCGCCTGGCTCACGGCGGAGTGGCTGACGTTAAGCTGAAGCGCGGCATCTGTCATGCTGCCTGTTTCCGCTACAGCGACGAATGAGTGTATCGATTTGAGAGGTGCAAGTTTTTTCATCTGTAAGTTTTTCTAACTGGATCTGTAAATATTAATCGTTTTTATTTGGCGTGCCTCACTCCTAAACTTAATCACAGAAAAGGAGAAATTATGCCGAACCAGTTAGCCCCAATTTTACATATGCTGTCTTCCACGTTCAGTTTGTCACTGACTGGACTGTTTTCCAAGTTTCTTAGTGAGCATTTAGATACATCTCTCTTTAGCCTGCTTAGGTTCTCTATCGCTAAGCACCGAGTTAAATCGAAACAAATGAGACGCCATTTTTTCCGTTGCGCTTCACTTGATACATCGCCTGATCCGCGTGTTCATAGAGCACTTCGAAATCTTGATACGCACTACTAAACTGGCAAACCCCAATACTAAAACCAATCTGTGCTTCACCATTTTCTAGACGGATCGGCTGGTGGGCTTGGCTAAGTAATCTATCGACGAACTGGTGGACTCGATCTGCGTGGTAGCGTGGGCAGAAAACAACAAACTCGTCGCCGCCCATACGGGCAACTTTAGCGTGCTGAGGGGCAAGTTTTCTCATCCAATCCGCAATGTGAACTAAAACCAGATCGCCAGCTTTATGACCAAGGTGGTCGTTTACTTTCTTAAAATCATCCACATCGATAAAGATCAAGGCAGACGAGTCTTGCGGGGAGAGCACTGCTCGCTCGTCAAACGCCGATTTCAGCGCTTGGCGGTTCATTAAGCTTGTGAGCGGGTCTTGTGTCGCGAGTTTGGCTAACTCTAGCTCGTAGCGTTTTTCGTTGGTGATGTCGATGTGCGTTCCCATAATACGCAGCGGTTCGCCTTCAGGTGTGTATTCGACGATTCTTCCACGGTCCGACACCCAGCTGTGGCTGCCGTCTTTGTGGATCATGCGGTGAATGACCTGATACGCCTCTGTCTCTCCATGTAGGTGCGATTCAAATGCCCCGACCGCAAGATCGTAGTCGTCTGGGTGCAATTTGCTTTTCCAGGTTTCAACGTTGGCTTCGAGCTCATGTGGCTGAAATCCCAGCATTTTTCCCCATTCCATGTTGAAGATGGTGAGCCTACCTGTCGGGACGTGTTGCTCCCACAAACACAATCCCGTACCGTCTAACGCGGCGTTGAGCTTTTCCTCGAGACGTTGGTTCGCTTTTTTCAATTGCTCAATAGTGTGTTCAAGTTGTGCAATCTTGTTTGACTGATCTTCCATAATATCTACAGCCTTCGCCTTAACTTTTATACCTTTCCGAATTGGGCAGACAAACTATTGCGCTTTGGCACGTCTGACGACCTGTTTTCCAAATACGTTAATCAATGCGCCTGTCACAATCAATGAACCGCCGATATACGTCCAGACGGAAGGGATCTCGTTAAACAGCCATACTCCGATCAAAGCTGAGAATACGATCTGTACGTAAGAGTATGCTGAAGCTTGCCCAGCCGCTTGGGTTTGCATCGCTTTGGTTAAACCGTATTGACCAATTTGGGTGAATATCCCTACCAGTATCAGCATCATAGTCAGGAACAGACTTGGCCAGACAAAGTTGTCTCCAATGAGCAGCAATGAAATCGGCAGCGCGACCAGTGGGAAGTAGAAAATGATTACCGAACTGTCTTCGGTTTGGCTGAGTTTACGAACCACCACATAAGCGATTGAACTACCGAACGCGCCCAATAACGCAGCGGCAATACTAAATAGTGGTAACTCAGTCACCTGATTACCATTCAATGCCGGTTGCACCATGACCAATAGGCCTAGCAAACACAGCGCGATACACGCAATGGTTGGTGCTTGTACGCGTTCTTTCAAAAACAACAAGCCAAGTAGGGCGGTAAACACCGGGTGAACGTACTGAAGAATGGTCGCTTCTGCTAGCGGGAGCGTCGTCACTGAATAGTACACACACATGAGTGCGACGGTGCCAACCGCGCCTCGTAAGAAAAGTAGTGGCTTGTTGTTTCCCCAGATCGAGATGCGTTTTCTTTTCACATCTAGGTAGCTCAGGATCAGCGAAACCAATGCCCTGGCAGCGACGATCTCAAAAACAGGAATGCCGTACGTGCTGACGTACTTTACGCACGCTGACATTAGGGCGAATCCCATGGCAGATAAAATCATGTATCTGACCCCAACCGGGATCCCAGAAAAAATTGAAGAAGGCATGTGAGCGAAATAATTAACAGAATGAAACGTTATGATACAACATAATCTATGCCTACGTTGAGCAAATTTAAAGCATGACTAACGTACCTAAGTTTCGGTAAGCCTTTATTGTATCAATAGAAAAGGTACATCAGTAGAAAAGGGACGAGCTAATAAGTTTGATTAAAGTATCGGTTTCATAACTTTCTACGAATCTGATGCACAAAACGAGCACTGTCATCTTTATTAATAAATTGTAGTGATGTTTTATTAAGTTTGTTAACGACTCCTATTTGGTACACATCTATCCCAAACAGGTAGACAACGTGCGGTACTGAGCAAAAGGAGAGGGTGTTGTGAATCAGCTGACCTGCCACCCAATGAAGCAATCAAAAACGACCATATCCACTTTCTCACAGTCTAAACGTTGGCTTCGATGGAAGGGAATTGAGTTGCGCCTTGGTCTTGCGCTGGCGATCCTTTCGATGACCACGTTGTTGCTGGCACTGTTCTCGACGTTCACCTTTGATCGACTTGACCAAGCGCTGGTGGAGTTAAAAGAGAAAGACATTCCCGCTTTAGAGCAAGCCGCTCGGTTAAATGACATGGTGAGACTGGTGATCACCGACTCTTCGATCTTGACCGAAGCCGATTCTAACTTAGAGCGTCGCCAAGCCATCCAGAGTATCGAAAGCAATATCCAACAAATGACTAACACTATGGAGAGCTTTCCAGAATATTACGCCTATTTTAAAGACATCATCGCTCAGGTGAGTAACAGTTTGAGTCTGTTGTATCAGAGCGGTGAAGAATCCCGCCAACTCAATCAAGAGTTAAGAAACCTACTCGAAGGCTTTTACCCGCTACTGCAACAAGTGAGTGATGAACTGGATTTGTTACCGCCTGAGCAGAAAGAGAAGATCCAATACAGCCAGTTGAAAGCGTTGCTCTATTATCAACTTGGTTTGGTGGAAAAGCTTTACAACGATAGCAGTTTCAACGAGCTGGATTACACCAGTTACCGCCTTGAGCAAGTCGGGCGTGAATGGCGTGGGTTGTGGCAGGCGAGTGGCGTATCGGAGCTGCGTCCGGAACTGGATGAAAAGCTGTCGGTGATTTACACCCTTGCTTCTCGTTCCAGTAAGCTCTATCAGCTAAAAAACCAAGCCCTAGAGCATCATTATCAACAAGAGTACTTTTTGCAAAACAGCCGAGAGTATCTCAACCAGCTTTCAATCCAAATTGAAGGCAACACCTCGAAAGTGAATCTGGAAATAGATGCTTCCATCGTCAGGGCGCAGCGCTCGCTCGCATCCAACAGAACGCTTTCACTGGCGTTGTCTCTGTTTAGCTTGCTCGCGGCGGCGGCGATTGCTTGGTTCTACGTGCGTAAGAACATTCTGGAGCGTTTGCTGAGACTGAAAGACGACATGTTTGCGATTTCAACCGGTCACCTCGATACCAAAATCGCCGTAAAAGGTAACGACGAAATCACGCAAATGGCTAAATCACTGCAAGTGTTCCAAGCCACGGCGAAAGTGGTTAAACAGACCAACCAAAAATTGGAAGCGGAAGTAGAAGAGCGCCGACTCGCGGAGGAACGTTTACGTGTTACTCAAGATGAGTTGGTGCAAGCGGGTAAGCTCGCTGCGCTTGGTCAGCTAAGTGTTGGCATCACGCACGAAATCAATCAACCGCTCACCGCGGTCAATAGCCACGTCAGAAGCGCGCAGAAATGGCTCAAACAGCAACGTGCCGACAAAGCGGTGATCAATCTGCAAAAGATCGAGCAGTTGCTTGAAAAGGTGGCCGCGTTAACCCATCACTTAAAAGCGTTTTCTCGTAAAAGCGACGGCAAAGTCTCGGCCACGTGCGTATTGCCCGTGGTCAGTGACGCAATTGAACTGTTTGCTAACCGCGAGATACCAATCAAACTCGAGTGCAGCATTCCCGCAGATGAGATGGTGCGCGCGAACGCGATTCGACTGGAACAGGTTTTGGTGAACTTATTAAGCAACGCGCTGGACGCGGTGAGTGATAAAGAGAATCCGCTCATCGTGGTGCGTATTGAACATCACTTGAACGACATAACCATCTCGGTCAAAGACAACGGTAAAGGAATCGCCGAAGACGATCTTCCGCATATCTTTGACCCGTTTTACACCCGTAAAGAAGTCGGCAAAGGGCTCGGGCTCGGACTGTCGATCGCGTTTAACATCATTAAAGATTTTGGTGGCTCGATTAAGGTGTCATCACAGCCAAAGCAAGGCACAGAGTTTAAAGTACAACTAAAACAAGGCGAGAACTCATGAATATGGAAAAGCACGTCACGCTGATAGACGATGAAATAGATGTAGTTGAAGCGGTCAGTGAGATGCTGGAACTAGAGGGTTTTCACGTCACTTACTTTACCGATCCCAAACAGGGACTGAAGTACCTTTCGTCAAACTCGAAAAACGTTGTGCTATGTGACGTCAAAATGCCACAGATGGATGGCTTAATGCTGCTCGATGCGGTGCAAAATCGCGCGCCGGGTTGCGAAGTAATTTTGATGAGTGGTCACGGTGATATTCCGATGGCGATTGAAGCAATGAAGCAGGGTGCATTCGACTTTATCGAAAAGCCGCTCGACAGCGACGAAGTGATCGAAAAGCTCAACTTAGCGATTGAACATATTCAGGCTCATCCGGATCTCAATGACGCCAAAGACCTGCCGATTGAATCGGTCGTGATTGGCGAATCGCAAGCGATGGAGCGGATTCGCAGTCAGGTGCTTGCGCTATCTCGCACTGGCGTCGATACCATCATCAACGGTGAGACGGGTACGGGTAAAGAGGTGATTGCTCGCGCGCTTCATGAGTACAGTGACCGTAAAGATAAACCGTTTGTCGCTATTAACTGTGGCGGTATGACAGAGAGTATTATTGAGAGCGAGCTGTTCGGCCATGAGGCGGGCTCCTTTACAAGCGCGAATAAAAAGCGCATCGGCAAAATTGAACAGGCCCACGGCGGTACATTGTTTCTGGATGAAATCGAAAGTATGCCAATCGCGGTACAGATCAAGCTGCTCCGTGTGATCCAAGAGCGGGTGATTGAACGTGTCGGTGGGAATAGCTTGATCCCGGTGGATATTGTCGTGGTAGCTGCGAGCAAAGCCGATCTAGCGAAGTTGAGTGAAAGCGGTGAGTTTCGTTCTGATCTCTTTTATCGCCTGAATATCGCAAGCTTAAACCTTCCACCTCTAAGGCAGCGTAAAGAAGATATTCAAGCCCTATTTAGGCACTTTGTAGTGCAAGCAAGTCAGAAATACAAAACCCGTCCATCCAGCCTTTACGCTGAGCAAATCCAGCAGCTATGCCGCCACGATTGGCCGGGAAATGTGCGCGAGTTGCGGAACGTCGCGGACCGATTTGTTCTCGGCATTGTCGGTGATGGCTTTGATCTGCAAACGCCTGCGACGTCAGCTGAAGAGAGTTATTCATCGCGGCAGCCTTTTGCGTTCGAGCAACAAATGGAGCAGTACGAGCGTAACGTGCTGACCGAGGCTTTGATTGAGATGGCGGGCAACATCAACGAGGTGTCGCTACGTTTGAACCTTCCTCGTAAGACGCTGTATCGTAAAATGAAAAAGCACCAACTGGATAAAGAAAGTTTTAAGCCTAATCGGGAAATCACACCGCAAAATCGGCCTTGAGACACGAATGACCCAATTGTCGTGACGTAATTCGTTTTTGTTTTTATCTCCTTGAAAAGATTGATTATATTTTTTGGCATAGAGTCTGCTAATTGAGAGGTTGCTCGGTTACAGGAATAAAACATCCGATACTGTTATTAAACTGAAATATAAGGGTGTTTTAGTGACGGGCGCTAAAAAATCAAATAAAACAATTTTGCTGCAAGGAGAAACCGATGAAGCAAATATTAACGAGTAGTATCGCTCTATTGCTAGGCGTCAGCTCACTGGCTATGGCAGGCAACGAGCCCGCGCAAGTTGGCCCACGACCTCTGTATCTGGTTAACGACATGGAAGACGGCGAACTCAAAAACAAACTTCAAAGCTGCAGTGCTGGCCCTTTTCATCGTACCGACTTTTCTATCGGCCACCGCGGCGCTGCGATGCAGTTCCCTGAGCACACCAAGGAGTCTTACCTCGCGGCAATCGCGATGGGTGCAGGCGTGTTGGAGTGTGACGTGACGTTTACCAAAGACAAGCAGTTGGTATGTCGCCATTCGCAAAGTGACTTGCACACCACGACTGATGTTTTGGCGCACCCTGATCTTGCGAAAAAGTGTTCTGTTCCTTTTAAACCAGCGAATCCGGCAACGGGCGAAGATGCACAAGTAGAGTGCCGCACGTCTGATTTTACCTTAGCTGAGTTTAAGACGCTGAAAGGTAAGATGGACGGCGCAAACCCGAAAGCAACCACGGTTGAAGAGTACATGCAAGGCACTCCAGGTTGGCGTACTGATCTATATTCACAAACGGGTACTTTGATGACACACGCCGAGAGTGCGGCACTGTTTAAGAAGTACGGCGTAAAAGTGACGCCAGAGCTGAAAGCTGCTGCGGTTGAGATGCCATTCAACGGCTTTAGCCAAGAGATGTACGCGCAGAAGCTGGTGGATGAGCTGAAGCAAGCGGGCTTTAGTGCGAAAGAGGCGTATGTGCAGTCTTTCAATCTGGATGACGTCAAATACTGGATCAACAAAACGCCTGAATTCGGTAAGCAAGCGGTGTATTTGGATGACCGTATGTACGAGAAAGAGGGCTTTGTTGCAACATTGGACAACATGAAAGCGTTATCTGATGCGGGCGTGAACATCATCGCTCCACCGCTCTACGCGTTGTTGGCGCTGGATAACGATAAGAAGATTGTTCCGTCAGAGTACGCGAAGCTGGCCAAGCAAGCTGACCTAGACATTATCGCGTGGACGCTTGAACGTTCTGGCCCGCTGGCGCAAGGCGGTGGTTGGTACTACCAAAGCGTGAGCGAGCAAATTGACCAAGACGGCGACATGATGAAAGTGCTTGATGTGCTGGCGAAAGATGTGGGCGTGATGGGCGTATTCAGTGACTGGCCGTCAACCGTCACTTACTACGCAAACTGCATGGATATTTAAGATCTTAAAAACTTGCATGCTAAGGGCCGAAAGGCCCTTTTTTTATGCCTTAAATTTGAATAGGACAACAATGACCCAAACCGATAAAATTGAGCAGGACATAAATGACCCAAATCTAAGTTGGGATATTGGATTGTTTGTTAAGTTATTGAATTTAAATAAAATAAAAACTGGCACAGCATCTGCAGTGTAAGAAAGTGAATAATACAATAACGTGAATGTAAGGTTTTAATATGAAAAACAGTGTAAAAGGATTGTTAATCGCTGGCTCTCTGCTGCTGCCTTCAGTTGTACTGGCTAATGACTGCGCGAATCACGGAGTTTTGGATGAACGCTACTGCGATGAGAACAACGACTTAGTTGCGGATTCACCAAAAGATTCTGCGGAATGGATCGATCCAAGTACTCTCGTGTTTACCTATACGCCAGTGGAAGATCCTGCGCTCTACAAAGATGCGTTTGCTGATTTTCAGGCGCACCTGAGCAAAGTCACGGGCAAGAAAGTGATTTACTACACGGTACACTCAAACTCGGCTCAAGTAGAAGCGATGCGTTCTGGTCGTCTTCACGTGGCAGGTTTCTCGACCGGCCCAACGGGCTACGCGGTTAACCTAGCGGGTTATGTGCCTATCGCGGTAAAAGGCGATGAGAAAGGCTTCCAAGGTTACAATCTGATCACCATCGTGCGTAAAGACAGCGGCATTGATTCTATGGCGGATCTAAAAGGCAAACGTGTTGCCCACACTTCTGCATCATCCAACTCTGGCAACCTTGCACCGCGTGCTCTATTCCCAGATCAAGGCCTTGTTCCTGATGAAGACTACAAAGTGTTGTATTCAGGCAAACATGACCAATCAATCCTTGGCGTTTACAACGGCGACTACGATGCGGCTCCAGTTGCATCGGATGTTTATGATCGCATGGTTGCAGCAGGTCGTGTTGACGGCGAAGACCTGAAAATCATCTACCGTAGTCCACGCTTCCCTACCTCGGCGTTTGGTTACGCTTACAACCTAAAACCGGAGTTGGTCGACAAGATCAACGAAGCGTTCTTTAGCTACCGTTTCACACCAGAAATGAGCGCAGCGTTTAAAGGCGCAGACCGTTTCTCTCCAATTACCTACAAAGAAGACTGGGCTGTGATTCGCGATATCGCGCACGCAACCGGTACTGCTTACACCAAAGCGGGTCTGAAAAAGTTAGCTGAGAAAGACGCCGCTAAGCGCGCAAAGCAAAAAGCAGACGAGCTAGCAAAGCAGGCGAAAAGCCAGTAATCCCTACTTAACTTTCAACGTCAATTCGTACAGTGCTCTCACGAGTAGGGCACTGTACACCCCAAATTTATTACAAGGAACAGTTGTATGGCCGTAGCAAGCTATGACGGAATAAAGATAAACAACCTATTTCACGAGTACGTGGCAGGCAAGCCAATCCTTAAAGGCATTGATATCAACATTGATAAGCCGGGCATCATCGCCATCATTGGCCCTTCAGGTACAGGTAAAAGTACTTTACTGCGTTGTATCAACCGCCTTAACGACCCAAGCAGCGGCGAGATCATTTTTGAAGGCGAAGACCTAACCAAACTGCAAGGTCAAGCTTTGCGTAAGCAGCGTCGCCACATTGGTATGGTTTTCCAAGAGTACAACTTAGTAGAGCGTTTAACGGTGATCGAAAACGTGCTCAGCGGTCGCTTAGGTTACATGAGTGCTTGGAATGCATGGCGCAGGAACTATTCACAGGAAGATCTGAAAAAAGCCTTTGAACTACTAGAGTTCGTTGGTTTGCAGGACTTTGCCAATCAGCGCGCGGATAGCTTGTCAGGTGGTCAGAGACAGCGTGTGGGTATCGCCCGTGCGGTCATGCAAGACCCATACATCCTATTGGCGGATGAGCCGACTTCGTCACTCGACCCGAAAACCGCAGTGGAAATCATGGAGCTAATGGAAACGTTCGCCAAGCAGAAGCAAATCCCTGTGCTGGTCAACATCCACGATGTGAATCTCGCTAAGCGTTTTGCTACTCGCATTATCGGCATGTGTAACGGAAAGGTGCACTACGACGGCAGTCCAGAAGGCATTACAGAAGACGATCTTAAGGTCATCTACGGGGGTGAGTCATGGCTGGATTAACTGCCGATGGCAAAGTAGAAAACCCGTTTAAAGCGTCATGGGCAACGCGAGTCGGTTTCGCCGCAGTCATCGTGTATCTGTTTTACAGCTTATCGACGCTAGGGCTGACGTTTGACCGTTTAATGATTGGTTTGGTGGAGAGCGAGCGCTTACTGGCGCGAATGTTCCCGCCGGATTTCTCGCGTACCAATCTGCTGCTGGGCGGTTTGGCGGAAAGCTTGCAGATCGCGATTATTTCGAGCTTTTTCGGCATCGTTATTTCGCTGTTCTTGGGATTGCTCGCGGCTCGAAACATGATGCCGTCAATCATCTCAACGCCTGTTCGTGGCTTTATCGCGTTATGTCGCTCGTTTCATCCGGTCATCATCGCGATTCTGTTTGTGAAAGCGGTTGGCTTTGGTGCTTTAGCGGGGATATTGACGCTAATTTTTGCGTCGATTGGTTTTATCGCCAAGCTGTTTGCCGAGGCGATTGAAGAGATCTCATTCAAACCAGTAGAGGCGATTCGAGCGACTGGCGCAAGTTTTGTCAGCGTCATCCTTTACGCCGTCATGCCGCAGGTCTTTACCCGTTTTATCGGCTTCGCCAGCTACCAGCTCGATTCGAACCTACGCAACTCAACCATGGTGGGTATCGTTGGTGCTGGTGGTTTGGGCGGTACTCTGTTTTCAGCTTTCCAACGTTTCGACTACGACTTTGTTGCGGCGATTTTGATCACCATTATTGCGCTGATTCTGGTCGGGGAGTTTTTGTCTAATGTAGTAAGGAGAATCTTCTGATGACGACAGCTTCAATTGATAAAGAATGGCAGCGATTTACTTTTAGTGAGCGCATGGCTCGCTACGCGGTGTACTTGTGTATGGTCTCTGCGATTGTATGGTCATGGCAAACGGTAGAGGTGATTCCGGAGTTCTTGTATGACGCGCCAGCTCAATTTGCCGATATGTTCCAGCGTATGGTGCCAATGGATTACGCTTTCTACCCAGAAACCATTCACGCCGCGCTGATTGAAACCTTACACATTGCGACGTTAGGGACGCTGTTTACACTGGTTTTTGCGATTCCTTTGGCATTACTGAATGCACCAAACATTACCCCAAGCAAAACCTTAAACTGGATCGCTCAGTTCTTCTTGGTGTCATCGCGTTCGGTTAACTCACTAGTTTGGGCGCTATTGTTTATTGCGCTGTTTGGACCGGGTGTATTGGCAGGGATCATGGCTATCGCGGTGCGCAGTGTCGGCTTCGTCGGTAAACTGCTTGCAGAAGCCATCGCCGAGGCGAACATGGGAACAATCGAAGCACTGCGTGCAACGGGCGCTTCTTGGGCAAGTATTCTATTGAAAGGTTACTGGCCGCAAGTGATGCCAGCGTTTTACTCTATTGTGTTGTTCCGTTGGGACATCAACGTACGTGAGTCAGCAGTATTAGGTTTGGTGGGCGCGGGTGGTATCGGCGTGGTGCTTAACGACGCGCAAAACCTATTCGAGTGGCAGAAAGTGTCGATGGTACTGGTCAGTATTTTTGCGGTGGTGATCGTTGCTGAAGCGCTCGTCGTACATATCCGTAAGAAACTTATTTAAATCGTTTTAAGAATCGGAACTTTTCCTTTCTTGAGTCCTTAGGTTAAGTTCTGTTATTCCCGACTGCGAGTTCCATCGTAGTCGGGAATTATTATTTTGGGCTCGGCAAAGTTGACCTTATTCGCCGTGCTTAAGGGCGATAAGCTGATCGACAAATTCTGCAAATCCATAGCCGCCAGGTTGAGTCATTACCAGTGACGGCTTGTGTTGTAACTGCTGCCAATAGTTCTCTATGTTCTTAACCCCGATAGTGAGTGGGAGTGTCTCAAACATTTGTTGGTCATTAAGCGAGTCGCCAACGTAGCAACATTGCGCCAGTATTTGTTGCTCCGATAAGCCTTTCTCCGCCAGATAGCCAAGCGAAGTCAGTTTCTTTGAATGCTCGCCGTACCAAGCGTTAATATGGATTGAACTGGCGGTGGCGTGTGCACCTAACTCATGGATTTGACTTACGATGGCTTGGACGATATTGCTCGCCAGTGGCGCACGGTTCTGGCCTATATCAATCGCGACTTCACACAGGCGATAGGCTTGATCCAATGTCAGGTCGACGTCGGGATAGTGTTCTAGAATCGATTCGACGGACGCTTTGAGTTTCTCTTGCTGCTGACGCATAAACGCTAGGTCGACACCGGACTTGAGTGTTAACCCAGATGCGCTTTTCTCCATGATAAACGCGCCATTTTCACCCAATACCGCATTGACTGGCCAAAGCTGCGCGATGTGATCGCACCAACCCGCACACGCTCCGGTGACGGCGATAACTTGAATATTGTGTTGCTGGAGTTTGTTTAATGCGAGCAGCGTTTCTGGTGGCAGCTTTCCGTGCCAAGTCAGTGTGTCATCAACGTCGGTCAGAACGTATTTGACCGATTTCCATTCCTTTGAAAGTGCGTTTCCCATGCAAAAATTCTTCACTGTTTATACAAGTGGTTATTGTATAAATATTCGGTATTTAATTCAGTGAGGTAAGCGAGGTTAGGCGGACTTTACGTGGTATTTCGTGAATGGAAAGGTAGTTAGTGTAGTTCGTAACTCAAGTTGGCATTGAAGTATTGAGAACATTTTGTTCAATATGATTCCATATAATCTCCATTGTGTTGAATGATGCGCGAGCGCATACTCTTCACATACGAAATTTGCGATAGCGGTTAGCTTAATCAAAGTTAATTGTTATACGGCCATAAACTAAGGAATTGAGTGTGAGTTTATCTGCTTTACAACAATTGAAAGAGCGTTTGCCGTTATCAGCGCGTATGCCGTTGGTGTTTCTTGGTCATGGCTCGCCAATGAACATCATTGAAGATAACGCTTATCGCGCAATGTGGTCAGAGCTAGGTAGAACACTGCCTAGGCCTAAAGCGATTCTGGTTGTGTCTGCGCACTGGATGACTTCTGGCTCAACGCTGGTGGATGTTTCTGCCAACCCGCGTACTATCCACGACTTTTACGGCTTTCCGGAAGCGCTGTACCAGCAGAAATATCCCGCTAAAGGTGATCCTAAATTAGCTGGAGAAGTGGCAAACATGCTAAGCGACTTCAACAGCAATACTGATGACGCTTGGGGCTTGGACCACGGTGCTTGGGCGTTGTTGCAGTCCATGTATCCCAATGCTGATGTGCCAGTATTTCAACTGTCTGTTGATGTAACACGTGATATGCAATGGCATCTGGCGATGGGTAAAGTGCTGTCAGAGCTAAGAGATCGTGGCGTGCTGATCTTGGGTTCAGGGAACATAGTCCATAACTTGCGTCAGTTGAGGTTCGATGGTCAGGATCATGATTGGGCACTGGAGTTTGATGCTTACTTTGCTCATAAGTTGAATGAACGTAACTTTAGCTCGCTGGCTGATTTGAATTCGATGGGAAGCTTGATGAAGATGTCTAATCCAACCTTGGAGCACTACTCGCCAGCGTTAACGATTGCCGGTGCGTCGGATGATCGAGATGAGATGATTACTCTGGCGGAAGGGATTGATTTGGGTTCAGTTTCGATGCGCTCGTTTATGTTCTACTGAGTAAACCGCTAACCCAAGCCAACCGCTAATACTAGTCACTAAGAAAAGCCCCTAACTATTATTCATAGTAGTTAGGGGCTTAGGCATTATCATATGAGAATTATCTCACTGGGATTTGGTGTTGTTCTGAAGGCGGTGCCTCACTCTTAGGCACAATGACGGTTAGCACGCCATCTTTGAACTCGGCACTGATCTCGTTGACTTTTATACTCGCACCTAAGTCAAAACTACGAGACATTTTCCCACTGTAACGCTCGCTATGAATCACTTTCCCTTCTTTTTCAGTTTCTTTACTGCTCTCCATACTGGCTTCGATTGACAACACGCCTTGCTGGCATTTCAACGCAATGTCTTCTTTTTTCACTCCCGGCAAATCTGCTCGGATTTCGAAGCTCTCATCTTTCTCGACAATATCAACACGGGGAGAAAAACTGTCCGTTTCAAATCTCGAGCGTAGGGTAGGAAAAGCGTGATCAAAGAAGCGGCTGAAATCAGTCCAATTATCTCTGGGTACCAAGCTCATATTCATCTCCTTAGAGCCATTCACTACTGCTCATTAGAAGTTTAGTTTGGCTTGAACAAGAGAATTTTATAAATTGGACTTTGTTTGATGCTGGTCAATGATTAGTCAGTATTAGCGTTCGTTTTTATTGATACTGTTTTGCTGCGAGTACTGATGCTGCAAAATGTACATGCGTTTTACGTCTCGGTAGCGGCCATTAATGAAGTATTCCGCGACCAAATGCCCTTCTTCGATAAAGCCACACTTCTTGTAGAGGTGAATGGCCTTTTCGTTATCAAGTGCAACCAGCAAATAGATTTTATGTAGGTTCAGGATAGAGAACGAGTAGTCCAGCGCACGATGCACGACTTCTTTTGAGTAGCCTTTACCTTGGTGATCTGGCGCAATGATGATCTGAAACTCAGCACTGCGGTGGATGTAGTTAATCTCGATAAGTTCGACCAGACCAATCAGCTCTTTGTTTTCATTTTCCACCACGAAACGACGCTCTGCGTCATCATGGATGTGCTTTTGGTATAGCTCTTCCAACTCATCGTATGACTCATACGGTTCTTCAAACCAGTAAGTCATAATATTGCGATTGTTGTTGAGGTCATGGATAAAACGTAGATCTGAGCGCTCTAATGCTCGAATAGTCAGACCTTTATTCATGGTGTTTCTCCAAATGAAGGATGAGTCACCAAAGCGAGATAGAAACCCTTCGACCTGCAACAACTTTGGTAACTAACTTATCGATTGTATCGAAACCAACCGAATAGGCGAGTGTTTTATAGAAAACATAAAGCAGATACGGCAGCAATCAGGAACCCATTCATGATTGCTGCCAAAGTAGTCACTATTAACTTGGTCGCCCTAAATGCAATTCGCTTAGAACTTAACTTGATAGTTTAGGGAGTAGGTTCTGCCACGACCTTTGTATTCGAAGATTGGAGAATCGCCGTACCAGTATAGCGCACGCTGACTCCATGTGGTCAGGTAGTCTTCGTTCAGAAGGTTCTTAATACCAAAGCCAAGGCTACCGATTGGCAACTGATAATTACCGACAAAATCAACGACGGTGTATCCATTGAGCTTACGATCGTCAGCATCGGTATAGTCGAATGTGGTTAGGCTTTGCAGCTTTACGTTGTAATCGTACTCATACCAACCAACCCAAGCGCTTGCTTTGGAAGTACTGGCTTGCATTGCTTCGTAGTCTTCCCAACCTGAGTCTCCTTTTACGTCGGAAACCACATAGTGGCCAGATGTACCCAATAGTAAGTTGTCCGTTGCCCAATAGCTTAATTCACCTTCTAAACCGTAAAAACGTTTTGAGTCAGACACACCCTTAATGGTTTGATCATCTTCGTATTCAATCGCGCCATCAGAGTAGGAATAGTAAGCCGCTGTTTGCAGGGAAACCTTTTCCCAGTCGCTGCGGTAACCGATCTCATAGCTATCCGTCTTAATACCTTCAAGCGTGGTGTCATTCACATTGACAGAAGCGTCTTTCCCGTAATATTTCGCAGGGTTTGCTAGGTCGAAGCCTTGAGAGAAGTTTGCCCAAACCTGTGACGATGAGGTTAGGTGGTAGATAGTACCGATGTTAAACAGATTCTCAGAATAGTCAGTTTCGCCACCTGGAACAAAATCTGAGCTGCTGTTTTTCTTAAAGTCTGAAATTTCAGTGTTCAGATATTGGTGACGGTATCCACCTTGAATGATCCAATCTTCCGTTAATGCGTATTCTGCTTGAATGAAACCAGCAAATGCATCGGTGTCGACCCCTGGGTAGCGCCCTTCAATACGATCAATGTTGTTGATTAAGCCACCTGTGTTTTCCGTTGTTACCTGATTATAAATCGCATTGTCGCTATCGAAGCGATCAAGAAAACCATCAACACCGTAAGTTAGGTTGAATTCACCAAATGATTTATTTAGCGCGGTCTTTATCGACAGGAGGTCTGTGTCTTGAGTGGATGAGCTAAGGACCAGTGTTGAACGCCCGCCTGACGTATAAGGTGTGAAAGTATGATCCTCTTTACGATAAGAGACTTCTGCAATGAGGTGGTGGCTCAGGAAGTCATCATTGCTGTACTGAGCACTGACCATATAGCGCTCTGTGCCTTGCTGACGGTCAGCTGAGTAGCCATCGCGTACATCTACAAATTGGTAGTTCCCGCCACCGTCTTTTTCAAAATACAGACCGTACGGGGAATCTTGCTGACTGTCGTAGTACTGAGCTAGCAGGTTAAGATTTTGTCCTTCAGATAATTTAATTTGTAGGGAACCCATCAAATCGGTAGTTTCATTATACTGTGTCGAACCCTGTGAAATATCTGGGGTAACGATATCGCCATCAGTATCAAAGTAGCCTTGTGTTTCGGTGTACGCGACCGATACTCGCCCTTGAACTCGCTCATTACCTGCGGCAATAGATTGCGCTACTTTGTAGTCGAAATCATCACTTGAATTCAGGCCAGACGTGCCTCCAACATAAGATTCAAATTCGAGAACGTCACCTTCTGCCTTTTTCGTGACAATGTTGACGATCCCGCCACTTGCCCCGGCACCGTAAATTGAGGTTGCGCCTGACAATACTTCAATACGTTCGATGTTAAACGGGTCAATCGAATCAAGCTGACGACTTATTGAGCGAACCGACTGTAGAGATACGCCGTCGATCATCACCATGATACTGCGACCACGCAAGTTCTGACCCGACTGCGTGCGTCCACCACTACTGACGTCGAGTGAAGGAACGGCCGCGGCTAAGATCTCATCGAGATTCTTTCCTCCTCGGTACTCCTGTTCGATTCGATCAGAGTCGATATACCACACAGTTCCGGGAATCTCGCTGATCGTTTTTGGCAGGCGACTTGCTACGACGACCACTTCTTCGTGAGTCGTCAAATCTTGCGCATGGGCTGGAACGACTGTACTTGCTGCAGCAACAGCCAGAGCAACAGTAGAAAATTTTAAACTGCCTTGTTTAATTCTCATTTTTTTCTCTATGTTTATAGGCAAGGCTCCACAAATCCTTAGTTTTGTGTGATCACCTTGAATGGATGTTTAGTCCATAAGCCTTCCCGTCTAAGTCATGGGTTATAAAGGTCATGGGTTATACAGGCGAAGACTTTTAGGTCTGTACGCGGATGTAATTAACGCCCTATCATTTAAATAATTACGCAATGATAATTATTCGTATTATCATGTTCAACTGTTTTTTGGGTGTGCCCTAGAGATGGGAGACCAAAGATGATGGTCTCCGATGATGAAGGCTAGTGTAGGGTAAAAATGTTTCTTCTCGTGGAATTAACGTCGCATTAGGTATAAGAAATAACCGCCACCCATCAATGATGCCAACAAGCCTGCTGGGAACTGCCACGGGAACCATAGTATTCGCCCCATCCAATCTGCGCTGACCATAATCATTGCGCCTAACAGTGCCGCCGTAAGCAATTGAGGTAAAGCACGATACTGGTGAAGCGATCGCGCCATATGAGGGGCTAAAAGACCAATAAAGCTCAAAGGGCCCATTACAATTGTGCAAAGTGTGGTTAAAGCGGCGACTAATAACAGCAACACCAACCGCACTAATGTGGCGTTCAAACCGATACTGTTAGCGGTCACTTCTCCGAGCCCAATCAGCTCTATCCAGCGGTGAAGCGACAAGGCGATGACACCAATGATGGCGATACCTATAGCAAGTAACACCACGTCTTGGTTCGCAACTAAGTAGGTGGAACCTGAAAGCCACGTTAGCAGGGCTATTGCGTTATCGTGCCCAGAACTCATAGCGACTCTCAGTAATGCGTCAAGGCCAGCACTGAGTGCGATACCAGTTAAGAGAGTTTGAGTTGGCGCGAAGTTGTGTTTTTTACCCATAAGCCAGACTAAGGCCGTGACGAAAAGGGCTCCAAGGGTGCCGAGCAACATTTGTTGTTCTCGCCCTATGGCAACGCCAGAAATGGTTCCAAGGACAATAGCGAGAGCAGCACCAGAGCTGATTCCCAACACTTCTGGGCTCGCCATTGGGTTGTTTGAAATACGCTGAATAATTGTCCCCGCGAATGCGAGACCAATACCTGCGAGCAACGCAACTAATACCCTTGGTGCTCTGAGATCGAACAAAGATTGGTTAATGCCAAAAGTCCAACCAGCGTTGTTTTTGCCAATCATAAGCGCTAACCCCGTAATAGAGATAAGTACGAGAGTCATAGCGATAAGGATTTTTGATGGACTCGTTAATTTGTAACGCTCAATGTGCTCTGTTCGTGTTTTTAGGTTGGATTGTAGTTTCGTTTTTTGAAGCATCCAAAGCAAAAAGGGCGCACCTATAAGTGCCGTCATTGCGCCAGTTGGTAAGAGTTCTCCACCAACTCCAGAAAACGGCTGAATCATGAGGTCGACGATCAACAGGATCAAGCTACCCATACAGCCGCTTACGATGATTTGTTTTCTGAGCGTTCTTGCGCCAAGCAATCTTGCGATAGCGGGAGCAACAATGCCAACAAATCCGATTAGCCCAACTTCGCTCACTACAGCGGCGGTCATGAAGATCGCTAAAGACAAACAAACCACTTTGATTTGTTTGATATTGACACCTAGAGAGGTTGCGACGTTGTCTCCAAACTGAAGTGCTGACAATGGCCGCTGTAATGCCAATAGCAGAATTGTTGGCAATGAAACTAAAGGCAACAAAACCTCTACGCTGGACCAATCATTTTGGTTAAGAACGCCTGCCCCCCAGACAAAAATGTTTGTGAGCTTTTGCTCGTTAAGCATCAATAGCATGGTATTTAGCGAACCTAAGAACAGACTCACAACCATTCCAGCTAACACCATGTGTATCGGAGCAAACCCTCTTGTTGCACTGAGTGTAAAGACAAGGCCAGTCGCCATACAACCGCCAATGAACGCAGAAATAAAGCTGGGAACTGTCCAACTGACAGGAAGGATTAGAATACCAAGCACCATTCCAAGCTCAGCGCCAGCGGCGACACCTAACGTTGTCGGCGACGCAATAGGATTGCGTAACACGAATTGCATGACACTTCCCGCAACGGCGAGTGCAAACCCGCAAACAATCGCTATTGCGAGCCTTGGCAGGTAGGTCAAATGTGTGATCAGGTGTTGGTAGTTGGCTGAGTCAAAGTGAAACAATGTGTCCCAAATTATTCCTAAACCTTGGGAATATGGCGCGGTTATTTGAAGCAACGCACATAGCATGAACACTGCGCCTGTCAGCAAGATCACCAACTTAACATGGAGCTGCTGAACCGTTTGGGTTGTATGCTTTATGGTGTCCATTATTGTTTAGTCAGCTGCTCAGTAATGTGATCACTAAAACGCTGAGCCGCAATCAGCCCTCCAAATGTCCAAATCGCTGGAAGTTCGTAAACGGAATCTGTGCGAGTGAACTCCATCGCTTGCCAAAGGGGAGATTGCGTCAATGCCTCTCGTTGCTCTGGTTTGAGAGGGCCAAAGAGAATCACATTCGTTTTTTGATGCTCTGCGAGTTTTTCCGTACCTGTAGTGGTAAAGCCCCAAAGATTTGTCTGCTTATTCCAGTCGTTACGTAGCCCCATGGATTCAATAGTCGCTTGTGCCAAAGAGCCTTGGCTGTGGATTCGTAGCGTTTTGTCATTGATAAAACGGGCGAAGAGAAGGGGTTTATCTGATTTACCAGCTGAACGAATGTTATCTCCATTGTCATTCAGACGTTTGCTGGTTTGGGTGATGATTTCCTGCGCCTGTTGCTCTTTGCTAAACAGTTTGCCCAACGACAAAGTGATAGACTGAGCCGCTTTAATGGGTTGTTTGTCTTCGCCGTAAATACTAAAAACAAGTACTGGGGCAATTCGATCTAACTGTTCGTATGCTGTTGCCATATGTTGACTGATTAGAATGACGTCGGGCTTTAATTCCGTTAACAATTCAAGGTTTGGTTCGCGGCGGGAACCAACATCAGTGACGTCTTCGTTCAACGTAGGCTCTACGACCCATTGTTGATAGCCTTTGGAATCGGCAACGCCGTCAAGTTTGACTCCTAAACTCAAAACCGTTTCTGTTAATGCCCAATCTAAAGCGACAACTTTTTGAGGCGTGGATTCAAAAGAGGCAACGCCCATCTCATGGGCAATTTCCATAGAGTGAACATTAAATGTGAATGCTGCCGACAGCATCAGAACAAACTTTTTCACAACAAATTCCTTTTGGATTACGGGATATAACTGATTGGTTGGCCCGTTTCTGGGTGGGGAAACAGCGCTATTTCCATTCCGTAGATTCGCATCAGTGTTTCTGGCGTCATTAAGTGTTGTGGAGAGCCAGATGCGATCACTTTTCCTGAATGAAGCGCTATAAGGTGATCACTAAACGTTGCCGCCATGTTGACATCATGAAGCACCATAATGACGGTTAGCCCTAAAGATTGATTAAGCTCTCTGATCAACGCTAATAACTCGTACTGATGAGCCACATCCAATGCTGAGGTTGGCTCATCCAGTAAAATGCATCGGCTTTGTTGAGCAAGTAACATCGCCACCCACGCTCTTTGTCTCTCGCCTCCGGATAGAGTCGCGACGAACCGATCTGAAAAGTCGCTCAAACCTACTTTTTGGATTGCTTCGTCGATAATGGCGTGATCTTTTTCACTATAGCGCCCAAATGCGCCTTTCCATGGGTAACGCCCAAAAGAGACTAACTCGCGCACGGTGACGCCATCTGTTATCGGTGGATGCTGGGGTAGGTACGCAACTTGGTGGGCTAATTCTAGATTACTGAAGGTGGATAAAAGCCTTTCATCGAAGAAAACTTCGCCTTGAGTCGGCGTGTTTTGTCGACTTAACAGCTTAATCAACGTCGATTTCCCACAGCCGTTATGACCAAGTAGTGTCGTAACTTTTCCGGGTTCGAAAGTCAGGCTAATAGGAGGAAGAATCATCTTACCGTCGATTTCGAACGACGCATTAACAAGTTGGTACATGAATAGATACGAAGCAGAGTGAGTAGATACAAGACGTTAATGTTATCACAACAAAAAGATAATGATAATTATTGTCATAATCACTTATGATAAGTGTGAATGTCGTATCTAATGTTGAAATTTTCTAATATTTTAGTTTTTCAATGTGATGAAGTGTTTTGCAGCAGATATATTAGCGATGCTGTATTTGGCCACTCGGAAAGAAAAGCACTGAGTTGCGGAATATGCTTAGCGTTTGTTTTCCGGATGCCTTGGACAATCGCGACACAGTTGACGCCCTTGGCACTTATAGACCAAGCAACAACTGGTTCTGACTAAAGTGAGCGTTTTAGTGCTTTCGCAGTAGCTAAGGGAACGGATTAACTTTTCTGGTAACTCACACGCCTTTAGCCACTGTTGTGCTTGATTAAGAAGGTATTCGTCGGAAAGATCTGGAATATTCTGGTTGAGTTTTACCAAGCATCCCAATACGCCATCTGCAAAAAGGTGGCGCGTAAAACCAGGCCGAATTCTCGTCCACTGATTCATTTCTTGGCGAAAGTAATCGAAGAGCAGATTGAGCTCTTTACCTGCGCGATCAATCAGTTCTTGCTCAGTTCCTTCATAATAGGATTCAGATGGAAACTGATACCCGCTTATGAAGTTAGGCTGAACGTGCTGTGCGATAGATGATAACGGGGGGAGTCCACGGCAAGAATAAATCGCGATAAAGGCGACATAGATGGGTTGCCAACAGAGTAAAGTCCACGTTCGAGTTAACCAGTAAGCACTTCCTGCCTCGGGATGTGATTGCTTCAGGTTGTCGAACAATCGTTGAATACTATCAGAACTCGACTGTTCGATATGAATGATAGCCTGTTCAATACTATTTTCCGGAAGCGGTTTTATTTGCCCGTGAAGGTACGGCGTTACAGCTTTGGAGTGTTTGAAAAGGTGTTCAAAGAACGAGTGCTCACCCATTTTGTTGTACTTACTACTATGAGGGTCGGGCGAAAAAGAATAGACAATATCGTACGCTATTGCAATTGATTCTCATTACTTGTGGTAAAGGGTTATAAAACAAGCCTACTTACGCCAAATAGCATGAATTATTTTTCAACTCTTAAGTGACATTGATACTGACCCTATTCCTTCCTTCTCTTTTCGCATCATATAAGGCTTGATCTGCATCTTGGAGTAGGACGTCAAAACATTCTTGACTTCGTAAGGTCGCCATTCCAATACTGACAGACACGTCTATAGGTGTGTTTGAAACCAAAACTGGATTGTCCAAAACGATTAACCGAATCCGATTTGCGATTTCTTTCGCTTGCTCAATATCGGTATCAGGCAAAACGACACCAAATTCCTCTCCTCCAATTCGACCAAAAATGTCTGATTTCCTAAGGTGTTGACCGCATAGCTCTGAAAATTGTATTAAAACCTGATCGCCAGCATGATGCCCATAGGTATCATTAATTGACTTAAAGTGATCAATGTCGAGCAACAAAAGGGTAAATACGCTTTTTTGGCGTTGGTATAAGTAAAACTCCTTATTCCCTACATCCATGAAGTAACGTCGATTGTTTATTTTTGTCAGTGGATCTGTGGTGGCTTCTAGGTAAAGTTTTTCTTCGTAAGCCTGCCTATTACCTAACTCTTTATTTAAAATGCGGCGGGTGACAAGAGCTGTTGCAAACGACACGAGAACAATAATGACCGCAATAGGAAACAGTATTGTTTCACTTGGTGAATTAGGTTGCCACGTTAGGTAACCAGCTGGGTTACCGTCGATGCTATGAATGGCCAAGCGATAAGCTTGCTCTGGAGCGATAAAGCTGTGTTTAAGCCCAACTAATTGATAATTAGAAACCAGCTCGTCTAAATATTCCTGATCGATACGTTTTCCTATAGCAAGATACGCATCTTTCCTCGGGAGCTCTGTTTCTTCACTAATGAGTGGGCCACCTACAACAAAATAAAGGTTGTCACCCAATTGGATAAAGCCACTTGTTTCACTTTTCTTGGTCTCGCGTGAGGATGACTTTTCGATAAGGTGTCTCAAGCCGTTGCTCATTAGATCATTAAAGTTCACACTTGAAGCATCATCACTTTTGATAAAATAAACTTGTTGCGAGTCTTTATTTACCGCGATACTGAAATCTAAATCAAACTCATTCAGTAAGTACAACCCAGAGTTTAACTCTACCCAATTGGGATCATGCTTAACAAAAATCTTTTCGTATGATTCATCCCAAAAAGTGTACTCCCCTAAGATATCTTTTGAATGTCTAGACTCAATTGCAAACGTTAATTCAACTCGATGCTTTAGAGCATTTTCGGCTTGTGTGTCCAATATTGTGAGGAAATACCAAATACCAGCTAGGACGACGATGATCATGGCGCAAAAAAGCCAAGTAATAACGGATATCACCGACTTGGTTGAGACATATTCCTGTTTGGTGAGTTTCATCGCTACTAAACACTTAATCTATTATACGTTGTCATGCCTCGATGCCTTATTTACAGGCAACTAGTCTATATAGATCGTACTGATATATTGAGAGTTTTACCATCGTTTAATGCACAAAATTTGGCTTATCCTTGGTAAAAAACGTAGTTATGTGAATGACATACAGCACTAATCGTTGCCTGGAGTGTTGCTTCTATTTTGTTTCCTGTACGCGCTTGGCGTCATACCCATCACCCGAGAAAACTCTCGATTGAAATTGGATTTGGTCTGAAAGCCTGAACTGAGCAGTATCTGAGTGATGCTGTCGTCGCTGTTACTAATCAGTTGTTTGGCGTGTTCAATTCGATACTCATTGATCAGTTTGGATATGTTTTTTCCGTGCAGCAGATTGACCGCTATCGAGATTTGCTTAGCAGGGACAGTGAGTTTGCGTGACAGTTTCGACAGGGTTAAATCCGGATCGAGATAAGTGTGTTTGTTAACCATCAAATTATTCAGTGCCGTCAGAATAACTTGTGCATCCTCAGTCGACATTCCCGGATTACTGACCGTCTCTTTTACCTCGTCACGCTCCGGTGTTTCGGTTGGTATCGTATCAGGTTGTTGTTGAGTGTGTAGCCCAACCGTCACGACCGCGATAGAGAGGATAGGTAACAACAACATGTGACCGAGCGTAAGAATGTATAGTGAGTGCTTACCATTACTTAGTGCAAAATCGAGCGACATCGCCGCGTCGATCATAGCCGAGAACAATAGCATCCACCCCGCGACGGTTTCGGCTTTTTTTACGCCTTCCCAATGACTGAAAGACACGTTGATTAATAATTCATCTTGAGCCGAGCCGCGAATCAGCGCGATACCGTAGCAAAGGTAAATTAGGGTGATTAACTCATCTATCGGTGCACGCCAGAGAGTTTGAATCGCGACGGCTAGGGCGACCAACAAAGGGGGCATTAAGTGCAGAACACCAAAGCGTCGGTTGTGCGCTGTGGCGCGGGTAAAAAAATGCCACGCAAACACTGGAATTACTGAGGCCATGATGGGCTGGATGTAATGAAAGATTGGCCAGTTGAGCGTCCAACGCAGACCAACGATAGCGGTGGTTAACGCGCATGCCGCCAAAAACGAGCAGGAGCTTTTCGCTTGTTCGTCAAAACGTAGGTACAAATTCACCGCGAGTAGAACCAGCAATAAAGAAACAACAAAAGGGATAGGAATAGAAAGCATAAAAATTCCAAAGATGAACATTCGAGCGCGTGGTATGGGTTACAACCTTAGTTGCATAAAGGCATTTAGGGAAGGGGCGATAGGACCAATACGGGTTTTAGCACGTCCTAAAACGGGTTTGAGGACGTTTTTGAAAGCGATGTTGAGCACACTAGATGGCTCCTATACAACGAGAAGGAATGACGACATGTCTTTTTATTTACTGGCGTGGCAGCGCTATTTGGATTTTACAGGGCGAGCATCAAGGAAAGAGTTTTGGATGTTCTTCCTTGTGCACTTTGTCGTGACGTTGCTGTTTATCGCGTTGGATATTGCGTGGCCCCAATTTGGGTGGGCTGATCTGATTTACGGCATCGTGAGCATGCTGCCTATGGTGGCGATTATCGTCCGCCGTTTACATGACACTTGCCGATCTGGTTGGTGGGGGTGGGTGTTTGTTGTCCCTGCGATTGGCCCATTTTGGCTGATCTACTTATTGGCCTTAGATAGCCAAGAACCATCACAAGGAGTTTCATCATGAAGCCTTACTTATCTTTTGCCTATTGCGTTAAATGGCTATCTATCAGTTTGATGCTACTGATTGCTAATACTGGGTCCGCGCTTGCGCAAAGTTCAGATCCAAACGTAAAAGGTTTTTTAACGGTTCACCATATGACTCAAGGCCAGTTGTTGTGGTTAAAAGGCCGTGTTGGTGATGGTTATTACGTGGGATTAAATGCTCAAGGGAAAACTTGTTCACTAAAAGTGCCTGTGGCTATTGGGCAATACAGTAAGGGCAGTGACTTAGGATTTGAACCCACTGACGGAATCAAAGTGGCGGTAACGAGCCAAGCGCTCAGTGATTCTATCTTAAATGGCGACCCAATTCGGAGCGATGAGTGGGTGATAAGCGCTACCCATGACCCAACAGAAGAAGTTGATGGCTATATCGTAAGTGGTATCAGTAGTGATGAAGGCTTTGCGTTGAATGCGAAAAGACGATGGGTCTCTTGGTTGTTAGAAGATAAAAACAAGCCAGTGTGCCAGTGAAGATGTCGTTGAAACCTTAGATCGATTACTAAGGCCCCGATTACTTTGAGCGGGGCCTTTGCTATCATTTCACTGAAATTCGTACAATGTTGTCCGCTTTTTGTTGGTGGTTTAGTTGTAACTTTTGCGTGAGTTTTTCAGCAGGCATGGGCTTACCATACAAATAACCTTGACCAAAATCGCAGCTTTCTTGTGTTAAGAATGAGGATTGTTGGTGTGTCTCTATCCCTTCTGCAACGGTCTTGATTCCAAGTTGGTGAGCCATTGATATGATGGCGGCACACAGGGCTCTGTCGTTGGCGTCATCTTGTATATCTGAGATAAAACTCCGATCAATTTTCACACCGTCAATACTAAATTCACGTAAATAACCCAGCGAAGAGTATCCCGTACCAAAGTCATCCAGCCAAACCTCGATACCAATTGCTCGGAGTGTATCTAGCGTCTCTTTGGCGCTGTTCTTATCCACCATGAGAGCGGTTTCTGTCACTTCGACATGCATATAAGACGATGGTAAGCGGTATTCTTTAAGGTACAGGCTGACGGTGTCCGATATTTTTTGTGCATAAAGCTGTTTAGCCGATAAATTCAAGGCAACGTGGAATTCGGAGGGGCTGAGAAAATCACGCCACACGCTTAAATCTCGGCATGCTTGTTCAATAACCCAATCTCCAAGAGGATGGATAATATCGGTTGCCTCTGCAACAGGAATAAACTCGC
Organism: Vibrio japonicus; assembly: GCF_024582835.1. NCBI lineage: Bacteria > Pseudomonadati > Pseudomonadota > Gammaproteobacteria > Vibrionales > Vibrionaceae > Vibrio > Vibrio japonicus. The sequence continues at coordinate 609,499 of NZ_CP102097.1, read as the reverse complement.
CAGGTAAAATGCTTCCTTTACTTGGGTGGTTCCAACGTATTAGCGCTTCCACACCAACGATTTGCGCCGTTTTTAAATCGATTTTTGGCTGATAGTAAAGTTCAAACTGGGAGAAATCAGACAGTGCCGAACGAAGATCGCGTTCAATCTGCCCCTTATTAATCACTTGCTGTTCCATCTCTTGAGTGAAATGACGATAGCTGCCTTTCCCACAAGACTTAGCGGCATACATGGCGATATCTGCATTTCTCACCAGCTCTTCGGACGTTGCCCCAGACTCGGGATAAAGTGCGATACCTATGCTGGCGCCAACAACGACGGACTCACTCGGCTCTGGCAAAAAAATTGGCTTTTTGAGTTCGCTTATCACATCAGCTGCAAATTTATGCGCCAATGATAAGTCATGAATACCCGAGACATAGAGGATAAATTCATCGCCACCCACTCTGGCAAGTAAATTGGTTACCTTCTGCTTCTCTATTTCGCTGGTTTTTCGAACACTATCGCTTATGCGGGAGGCGACTTCACAGAGGAGATCATCCCCCGCTTGGTGCCCCAAATTATCATTTACACGCTTAAATTCATCCAAATCAATAAAAAATACAGCAAATTGATTGTAGTCTGGATTGGAAGATTCAAGCTTCCGCTCTAAGAAATCAATAAACTGCATCCGGTTTGGTAGTTTCGTCAATGGGTCATTGTAAGCAAGGAACTCTATTGCATCGCTTCTCTCTTTTAGACTGGCGTCCATTTCATTAAATGACTTAGCGAGTAAACCTAACTCATCGTCTCTTTGAATACGGTTTGGGGTTTGATATTGCCCTTTTTTGATACGCTTGGAGTGGTGGACGAGTTGGGTGATGGGACCAATGATTGTATTTGCCATTAACATAGAGAGGAGTAGGCTGATCAGGCACATGATAACCGTTACTAGGGCGATCAATAGTGTACTGTATTGATTACTTAGCTGGTTAATCTCTTTAATGATGGTTTTATTATCTTGAATGTCTTCCTGCATCGATTTTAGGGAGTATTCCAAAACAACGCCACCAAGCAGTTCATTGTTTAGGGTTAAAGGGCGTGCAATGGCTAGTGTATCAATGTCGTTTTCAAAATACGCTCGTCTTTGTCTTAAAACCGCTTCCTCTAGTGCAGGCATCTGAAGCGCCATACCGTAATCATTGACTAAGTCACTTCCGGTATGAATAACGACGCCTTTTGTATCAAAAACTTTAATTGCTATGGTTGAAGTGTCTTTTAATGCGGGCTCGAGCAATGATTGAATGGTTTCAATGTCATAAAAGTACATAGGATTGAGCAGAGCGTCTGACAAATAATTTATCGTCTGTTCAGCTTTATCTCGTGCATGGTCGCTAAAGCTCTCAGACATGTTATCCGACGTCTCTGCCACAATTTTTTCACCAAAGTATGATGAAATCATCCATTGCGAAAATGATAAGCAGCCCATAGTCAATATGACCATAAGCATATTCCCAAGGACTAGTTTGCTCTTTAACTTCATCTCTAGTCTCTAAATTTAACGTGCCATATACGCATCGATAAGGGCCTTTCTTTGCCCAGCCCATTCTATACTTGCCAGAACGTCCGAAGAGATAGCATCGAATTTTTTAGTTTTTCTGTATGTAGTTAACGCGTGTTTACCCTGTTCATTTTCATGAGCTGTGAGCAACAGTTGTGTAATGTCGTCTTGTAACTTTTCAGGCATATCAGGGCGTGCCAGCATCAGTGAGCGTGGTATAGGGGGGCTGGTATAAATTATTTGGAGTTGATTCTTTATCTGTTCGGGTATTTCTTTATTCCAGTCACTATCACTAAACGCAGCAGAAGCGACAATGTTTCTATGCACCCAACTCATCATGTTGGATTCTCCGCCAGACTTAGAAAACTCATCAGAGAAAAAGTAACCAATTGCGCCTTCTGGGGGCTGCTCTCGGGGAGAAGTCAATTCATACAACTTATAACCTTGCTCGATTAAAATAGACACAGGAATAAGAAATGCGCTTGTTGATCCTCGGTCCTCGAAAACTATCGTTTTTCCAACGAGATCGTCGAAAGAGTTGATCTGGTTATTTTTCTTAGTAAAGAAAACAGAAGAGTATTCACTTACGCCACTTTTCCATCGTCTGGCGAGGATATGTACGCCAGAGTCGCGAGTGAGTTCACTGGCTGCAAATACAGTATCAGATACAAGATCGACCTGACCGTTATTTAACCAATGCTTCATTTGTGGAATGCTTTTCGCCACGACAACACGAGCAGATGTGATTTTGTGCTGTTGAAGATTAGCGGCAAGGTAATCGGCAAATGGTTGGGTCCGTTTAAATGCCTTTCTTGGGTTATGACTAATTACTCCGATGATAAGCGTATTTTCACGTGAAGACGCTTTCACTGGCTGAGCTGCGGAAACCGATGGAACGAATAGAAGAAAAGATAAGATGAAACTGAGAATTAACGCATAGGTGCGACCGACACCAGAAAGCATAGACATTACCCTTAACAGTGACCTATATTTATTATGTGGCAGTAATTATATGATAATAGTAACTAAATTACAGTACAGATGACTAAGTTTGGATAACTCAATGTCCCTCGTCATAAATAACCGCTCAATCAATTCCGTTGTATATAATTATGTGCTCCACGATATTGTCAGAGTATCATCTTTTATTAAGATCAATAATTAATATTGAATCTAATGTTATTAATTTGTCTCTTTTTATCTGCCTATTTTATTTCTATTTTGTCGTTTATCCGGCTTCTTGAATGTTTTGGTTTTGTTCAGTTTTACTAAAAAGTCCACCTCAATCGATCAATGCTCGTATTAGATCAATGGTGCTGGCGGGTAAAGTGGATTGTGGAAAGTGTGACAATCTCATGGTCCATGACATTGATTAATCACGTTTTCTAAAGTCATTATTCCAAACGTAATTTTTCGCACGAAGGATTCCGAGCTGCCGACAAAGTAAAAGTGAGGGTGCCTTGACCAAATCTTTTGCAGTTTTTTATCGAGTTCTGCCGCTTGTTCCGAAGACTCTTTTCTAACCGGATTATTGCTGCTGATATCTTGTCCTGTTGCGGCGGCGGACTCGAAAAAAATCACCGCATCATAACGGGCCATCTCTTCTTCAAAACTGGAGCCCACTGCGGTAAAGAACTCTTGCTCTTTGCCTGGCCAATATGCAAGGCCGTCTAACGAGCCGCGATCGCACACCAGCAGGCGTTCTGGGTACTGGACTTTATGGATGTCTTCTAAATTCTTCTGAAGTTGGAAAATGGTTTTTTGCACCATTTTGATGATCTTTTTATTGTTTGAGCGGGTAACGCCGCTGGAAAACAGCATCGTTGCGGCTTCAGGGACGACCGCTATTTTATGGCATAACTCTCGGCGAAAGAGATCCAGCGCGGTGGTTTTGCCGCCCCCTGGGCCTCCAGTTACCACAACCTGCAGTTGCTTTTTCATCATGACCTCTAACTTGTTGGTTGCTATCTAAAAAGGTTGCTATCTAAAAAGTTTAGTCAATTCTGAGCATATCGCTTGAAAGCTGTGGTCTTTAAGCAAGGGTCTTTAAACAAGGCCTCCAAATTCAGAGTCATTGATGGCTGAAATTGAAATGGTGGGTGACATCACCTTTACTCTACAAGAGCAGGACTTGAATGATGCAGCGCAAAACGGAGGGGGAACGTATGAGCAAGCCAGTCATTGCAGCCAACAAGCCGATAAAAGTGGCACTCAAGCAAGGAGAGGAATACTACTTTTGTGCGTGCGGGCGTTCCAGTAACCAGCCCTTTTGTGATGGTTCTCATAAGGGCACAGGTTTGAAACCGAAACGCTTTGTCGCCGAAGAAAGCGGTGACGCCTATTTGTGTCGTTGCAAGCATACCCAAAATCCGCCGTATTGCGATGGTACCCACAAGCAGTTTTCAAATGAACAAGTCGGCCAAGAAGGGCCGGGCGTGCAAACTCAATCACCCGCCAGTGCGCCTGTCGCCAGCGCGACCAAAGAAGAGCCGACCGTTGAGTTGATTCATCAATTGGCACGGGAAGGGCTTTCTCAGATTGGTCATCACGGGCCCATGACGGCGATGGGCGTCCCTCGGCATTTGTTGCCACACTGGGACGATATCCAAATCATGGTGGCACAAATGGCGACGCAGCCACTGCTTGAAGACGTGCCAGTCAAAACGGAACTGGTGATTGGCCCGCAAGCGAAAAAGCCGCTTAAACTCAGTATTCCGTTGTTTGTGTCAGACATGAGCTTTGGCTCGCTCTCAGAAGAAGCCAAGATCGCTCTTGCCACAGGCGCAGAGCTGGCGGGAACGGGGATATGCTCCGGTGAAGGCGGCATGCTGCCTGAAGAGCAGGCGGCTAACTCACGCTACTTTTATGAGCTCGCCAGCGCCAAGTTTGGCTACGACGAAGAGAAGTTGAAAAAGGTGCAAGCGTTCCATTTTAAAGGCGGCCAAGGTGCAAAAACGGGCACAGGTGGCCACTTACCCGCAGCGAAGAATGTAGGGAAAATTGCCAAGGTACGCGGCTTAACGCCCGGCACCCCAGCTATTTCGCCGCCGACATTTACCGATTTGCATACCGTGGACGATTTCAAACAGTTTGCTAACCATGTCCGCGACATCACTGGCGGGATCCCGATTGGTTTTAAATTGAGTGCCAACCATATTGAAGAGGATATCCAGTTCGCGGTCGATGCCAGTGCTGACTACATTATTCTAGATGGACGCGGAGGCGGGACAGGCGCGGCTCCGGTGATGTTCCGCGATCACATCAGCGTGCCGACCATTCCGGCGCTGGCCAGAGCGCGCGCCTATCTGGACAAAATTGGTGCAAGTGGGCGCGTGACGCTGATTATCACGGGCGGGCTGCGTGTTCCGATAGATTTTGTCAAAGCGCTCGCACTTGGGGCTGACGGCGTGGCGATTGCCAACAGTGCGATGCAGTCGATTGGTTGTGTGGCCGCGAGGATATGCAACACCAACAATTGTCCGGCAGGTATCGCCACCCAAAGAGAGGATTTGCGTCAAAGGCTGGATATTGAGAAGTCATCTCATCAGTTAAAGAATTTTTTTGACGCCTCCACCGAGTTGATGCAGGTGATGGCAAGGGCATGCGGACATAACGAGTTGCGTCAGTTTAACCGCTATGACTTAGCCACTTGGAATCGGGAGATGGCGAAGCTGTCGGGCATTCGATACGCAGGAGTGACGCCATTGGCAGCCGATGAATAAGAATAAAGGGCAGTGCCACCACTAAAAAGCGAATCTTCGGGTTCGCTTTTGTGTTTTTTGCCTTTGGGTTATCGGGAGCATCGGTCGCTGTTTTTTACGCGCAAGGCCTGTGTTGATGAAGTTTTCATCAATCTTCAGATTTGTTAATAACAAAAATCAATCATAACGACAAAATATCCTTGTTGAATAGGTGGGGCAAAAACACATATCTTTCCGCCTCCCAAAAATTTACTACTTTTGAGACTTTATCTATGTCTGCAACAGATATTCGACAAGGTGACGCTCGGTTCTATGACAATGTTCATTTTTACCGCGGTTTTTCTAAGTCGGGCGACTTCACGCTAGCTGAAGACGAAATACTCACTTATTTCGGTACCACTCTTTTAGCGTTAGAAAACGGTCAGCTTGAACCAGAGAATCAAACGGAATCGGATTTTGTAGACATGACGAAAGGTAACAGAGAAGCCTCAACCAAACTAGAACGTACGTGGATGAAATACGTGCACCTTGCCAGAGGTAAAAAGAGCTTCTCTACCCTAAACAGCAAACCAAATCTGTCGGATGACGACAACGCATACAGCATTGAGGATGACCGTAAATGAATATCTGCTTTCTAATGTACCCATGGGAGCGCGTGTGCCCAGAAACTGATACGACACTGCGTCTTGTCCATGAGTGTGCAAGCCGTGGTCATACCGTAGCAATCACTACCACCAGTGGGCTAACAATCCGTGACAGCACGGTTTACGGCTTTTGTCAGGTGTTGAAGAAAGGACAAAAGATTTCGGACAAGATCCCATCTTTTTACCGTCAAGCCGAGTTCTCAAAAGCGCGTCTGCCAATGGCGGGTTTTGACGTGATCTTCATGCGTGCGAATCCACCGCTAGACAACCTAGCACTGAACTTCCTTGATTCGATCAAAGATGACACTCTGATCATCAACGATCTGGAAGGTTTGCGTTTGGCAAACAACAAGCTGTACACGGCCAGCATGGGCGGCGCGGCAAGCGAGTTCATTCCTGCTACGCACGTATCGAAAAACCGCGATTACTTGCAGCGCGTACTGGAAGAAAGCGACAGCGAGAAGATGATCCTTAAGCCGCTAAACGGTTTTGGTGGTCACGGTGTGATCGTTATCGAGAAAAACGCGCAGCAAAACTTCCGCTCTTTGCTTGATTTCTACATTGGTGAAGGCGAGCAGAGCAACTACGTGATCCTTCAAGATTACATTGAAGGGGCAGAAGAGGGCGACAAACGTATCCTGATGCTGAACGGTGAGCCAATCGGTGCGATGCGTCGTGTACCTGCGTCTGGCGAGTTCCGCTCTAACGTGCACGCGGGCGGTACAGTGGTTAAACACAGCATCACCAAAGAAGAAAAACGCCTATGTGCTGCAATCGGTCCTAAATTGGTGCGTGATGGTCTGTACTTCACCGGTCTGGATGTGATCGGTAACAAGCTGGTGGAAGTGAACGTAATGAGCCCGGGTGGCATCATGCGTATCAACAAGCTCAACCGCGTGAGACTGCAAAAACCTGTGATCGACTTTGTCGAAAACATTGTTCACTCGAAAGACCTGCTACAGCAGAGAAAGAGTGCATTCCGAATGGCGGTTAAGAATGCACACATTGAACCATAAACAATACACATTGGCTGAAATGCTCTCGCTGATCCAGCGAGGGCAACCTTTTGCGGGTGAGTTGGTCGACGCGGGCTGCTTTGTCAAAATAGAAGAATACTTGCCTGTGGTCTGCACCGCGATTCACGCCGGTTCGCGCCTGAGAGACGAGCTAATCCATCGCTGCGTATTGGACGAGAGTGAACGCTTCTTCGAAGAAGACCCGTTTACAGACGATATGATCGCCTCCCAGCCTATCACCATGGTTGGTCTGGACTCACGCTTTGAATACGACCTTAACCGCGCGTTGACCCTGAGTACTTACTACAAGTCTGCGTGGAGCCGCTTGGTGTGGAAAAAGCCACTCAGCACTCGACACCGCGCTGAAAGCCATCGTAAGCACATGGCCTTTTATACTGTGTACGAAGCCATCATTGCTAAGCTCGAATCCATGCACGACAACGTGGTGGTGTTCGACATGCACTCATACAACTACAAGCGCCAAAAGAGTGATGCGCCCGTGTTTAACATCGGCTCGTCGCAGATCGATATGGAACGCTGGGGCACCAGTGTGCACCGTTTTTGTAGCGAGCTGGGTAAGATGGAGCTGCCAAACATTACCACCACGGCGGAGATTGACTCGGTGTTTGAAGGTCGCGGGTATCTGATCTCTCATACCAATGCACACTTTGACCGTACCTTAGTACTGCCGACTGAGGTGAAAAAGGTGTTCATGGAGGAAGAGTCTGGCACGCTATTCCCGTTGGTACTGGAAGCCTTGCAGTCCGGTCTGAAAGAAGCATTCAGTCAGACCAGCGCGTTCTTGCAACGTAAACACAGCAAAAAGCGCCGCGTAGTGAAATCGGACATGCTGAGCTCGAACATCGAGCCGAATCTCCTTTCGGTCGATAAACAGCTTTATCAGCTGGCGAGTAAGGTTGAAACGCTGAAGTACGTCAACCCAAGCAACCTCAATGCGGAGTTCAAGCGTTTTCAGGCGGCGCCTAGCCGTTATAAACCGAACTATCGTTACCGTCAGTTGCCGATCCACGTGAATGAGTTCAAGCAAAAGCTGTATCGCCTGCCGATCGAGAACATCTCCGATCCGGATATGCGCCACCTGTATGGCGACATGGTGCAGAAGCTGAACGACAAAATGGACTTGCTGACCTCGGTGGGCAGTGAGGCGTTTTTATACAACGCGCTTCGCTATCACGGTAGACCAGATACGACTGACATCGATAACGCCAAGTTTTTGCTTTACGCCCGTGTGTTGCCAGAAGAGTTCAACGAACAGCTAAGTGCGACCCAAGCCAGCGAGCGTATGCTTGCAGCATCCCAACAAATGGGGATGAAGTGTAAGGTAACGGTGTCGAATTCACTGGCCGCGCGCGCGATGGTGTCTGCAAACCCGCCGACCCTGTTTGTGAACGCGAAGGCGAATTTCACCGATACCGAAGTTAAACGCTTGGTTGAGCATGAACTCGGTGTGCACATGGCGACAAACTACAACGCGCGTTGCCAGCCGCTCAACATCTTCAGAATGGGCTTGCCGGGTTCCACCTTAACCCAAGAAGGCTTGGCGATTCTGGCGGAGTACAAGTCAGGGCATTTGTCGCACGAGCGCTTAAATACGCTTGCGATCCGAGTGCTGGCGGTCGATTCGATGCTCAAAGAGCAAAAATTCTACATGACCTACAGCTACCTGATGGATGAGCTGGGGCTAGAGAAAGAAACGGCGTTCTCACTGACGACACGTGTGTATCGCGGTGGCGGTTTTACCAAAGATCACCTGTATCTCAAAGGCTTCTTAAAGGCACTACACACTGAGAAAAGTCGTAAGTTAGACAGCTTGTACCTTGGAAAATGTAGCTTCCGCTATCACGATTTGCTGGATGAGCTGGTGGAGCGTGGTTGGTTGAAACAACCGATTTACAACCCGCAATACGAAGCAACGGATACGGCTGAGAAAACGCCTTCAACGTTGGACTACCTCATCGAGTCGTTAAAGTATTAACGCGAGAATTCGGCAATAAAACGGCTCCAAGGCGTAACCTTGGAGCCGTTTTTATTTGAACCATAGGAGCCGATCAAAGTGGTTTGATGTTCTGATTCATCCGGAACAGATTGTTTGGGTCGAATTTTTTCTTAATCTCTTGTAACCGTGTATAGCTTGCGCCGAAGGCTGACTCTGTGCGGTCAGCTTCATCGTTGGTTAAGAAGTTAATATACGCACCACCACTGGCAAACGGCTTAGTTTTGGCAAAGAACTCACGCGCCCAAGTAATGCAACGTTCGTCTTCATCTTCTGAATCCCATCTTCCATGTACATTCAGAACGTAATTGGCATCTCGGCTAGAGTACGCCATTGATTCTGGTGCAGGTCGGCTCGTAGCTCCACCAAGTGAGGCAATAAAGATCTCACACTGTGGTGAAGGTAGTTGGCCTGCGTATTCAATCGTCGCATCGATCACGTCTTCACTGAGGTGCGTGAAGTTGTGTGACTTCCAGTAATTGCGCGCTCCCGGCGTGAGGAGAGGATCAAAGGCTTGCTGCCAAGCAACAAATGGTTGAACGCCAATGTGTTCACCATGGGCCGTACCAAATGATCTCAAAGGCTCAATGAGTTTTTCACCTTCGGCTGGGTCTCCTACATAGCAAATCGCTAGAACCACTACTTCCTTACCATGCACCTCTTCAGGCAGAAACGGCAATGGAGGAGCTTGTCGAGAGACCATCCACACACTTAACTCTTCAGGGGCACTTTCAGTGAAACTGGCAAACTGTGTGAGAATGGATTTTGCTTGATCAAATGGAAATACAATGAGCCCACTTAGCACATCAGGCCCAACTGGATGAAGTTGGAATTCGAACTGAGTGACAATACCAAAGTTACCACCACCGCCACGTAGCCCCCAGAAAAGATCAGGGTTCTCTGTTTCGCTGGCGCGCAGTTGACGTCCATCTGCTGTCACGACGTTGGCAGACAGTAGGCTATCAATCGTCATACCATATTTCCGACTCAACCAGCCAAATCCACCACCAAGAGTGAGACCCGGTAACCCAGTGGTGGAATTTATACCGACAGGAAACGCTAAGGCATGCTTCTGCGTTTCGGCATCGACATCTGCCAATGTACAGCCTGGTTGGACAGTGGCTCGTTTTGTCTCTGTATTGACGTGAACCTGTTTTAAGAGTGAAAGGTCAATGACAATGCCATCATCACACATCGCATTGCCCGCGATATTGTGTCCACCTCCGCGAACAGATACGAGAAGTCCATTATCACGAGCGAAATTAACTGCGGTTACGACATCATCGGCGGAAGTACAGCGAGCAATCATGCCGGGTTTACGGTCGATCATCGCGTTCCAAATTTGTCGAACTTCGTTATAGGATGGGTCGGTAGGCAAAATGACTTCACCGCTAAACTGGTTTTTGAAGCCATCGATTTTGGATTTTTCTAAGTTTTTCATACGAGTTGCCTCACGTGTTCACTATGAACGCGTAAACATTCAGCAAAGCAAAATCAGTGTTCAGAGCGACCATAGTCAACGTGTTACTTAGCGTAGCTATTTACACCAATCATAGTCATCATCGGCTCATGCTTACCTAAAGTCATGATACGAGAATGACTGTGATTGCTGTAATAGTGTTTAACAAATCTGCTCCTACTGCTTACAAAGAACAGCCTGAGTTTTGATCGTAGTAGAAAGGTGCGTAACGTGCACACTTAGCGAAAGGGTTAAAATTCAGCGAGTGGTATTTAATGAAAGCCAGAAGTAAGAAAGGTCGTTAAACGGCGTATTGCATGCCTCTTAACGACCTTTGAAGTTGTGCATTGAATCTATGCTAGAAGTCAGAAACGACTATTTTTGCAGCTGTGCTTTCGCGGCTTCAACTTTCGAGAAATCAAGACCTAGCTCTTCAACCGCTTCTTTAATCAAAGCTGGGTTTTGCATCACTTGACCCATGAGCAATTGCAGTTTGTCTTGCGGCAGACCCAATTGGCTGATTGTCATCATGGCAGCAAGAGGGTTCTGAGTCAGTACTTCAAAAAGTTCGCTGATCTGCTGGTCGCTGATGTTGTTCTCTTTCAACATTGCAATAATTGGGTTCATCGCTTTACCTTTAAACACTAAATGAAAATAGAGGAGCAGTTTACCATCTGACTTGGAGCGATTGCACGTAGCTGATTCGATTGTTCGATGAATAAACAAAATGCATAAAAGTCATTTACGCAAGGTGATATATCAGCGAATCATGAATAACTTTAAGTATTGCAAACCGAGTTATTGAAAGCTAGCGCATGATGCATACTTACGCTAGCTGGATGGTGTGTGCCAAGAGATTAAAAGCTAATTTAATCACACAAGCTAGGGTCTAAAACATACGTTCGACTTGAGGATTTCAATGTAAGTTCTCGTTCAGAGGCGCATTCGATATAGTTATATTGCTTTATTTTTTCCCTAGTATCGTTGTCTAACCATATGGCAGAGGCAATACAACTTAACACGATTATCGCTACAGTATATAGCCCTGTTTTTGTCAAAAATGGTACTTTTAGTAACGGCTCTGTTGAGGGGTGAAGCATGGCTATGGGAATGATCGCTATAAAACCAAATATTAGCAGGCCAACAAAAGAAGCTACATTGTTCACTAAACTCGCTATTTTTGCTTTAGGAATTGTCCCGATTGAGTTGTTAATGCTCACTAACTCATTAATTGAGCTGTAACTTAACCAAACCATAAAAATCATAAGAGGCCAACTAATTATTACTTTTAGCCAACGGTTTCTTTTTAACTTTCGGTTAAATTTTTCATTATAAGTCATCAATAGTTTTCTCTACTTGTTTCTTCATCGGTTCAGTGAATTTATATCGGTCATCTAGTTTAGATATTTCATTTCCAACAATAAACGCACTAACAGCGAAAATACCAAGTGTTAAAGCAGTTGGCACAAAAAATACAGTACTTAATGTTGCTACTCCTAGATTAGTTATCCCCTGAGCTCACCACTCAAGATATCACTTTGACTAGTTAAACGCTCATAGTGACGGTGTGAGTCACGTTGCCCTGCGCTCTATCGAATAACTTTTAGTAGAGTAAATGCACATAGGTCGAAAGATAATTAAGTGCTTGCTCTGAATTGTTTGTTGGGCATATCCAAGTCACTACGTAGCTCAGGTTCTAACACAAGCATATTGCTAAAAACAAAAAGGCGAACTACTTGGTTCGCCTTTACGTTAGTTTATGAGACTAATAAGAAATTAGTCTTCGTAGCTCTCGATGCTTGGGCATGTGCAGATTAGGTTACGGTCGCCGTAAACGTTGTCTACACGGTTTACTGTTGGCCAGTATTTCCAAGATTTGGTTGCTTTCGATGGGAAGCAGCCAAGTTCGCGAGAGTATGGACGCTCCCACTCTTCAGCGTAAAGATCCACTTGAGTGTGTGGCGCGTTAACCAGAGGGTTGTTCTCTAGTGGCCATTCACCGTTCTTCACTTTAGCCATCTCTTCACGGATTGCGATCATTGCATCACAGAAACGGTTTAGCTCTTCTAAATCTTCAGATTCGGTTGGCTCAACCATTAGCGTGCCTGCTACTGGGAATGACATGGTTGGTGCGTGGAAACCGTAGTCCATCAAGCGTTTTGCGATATCTTCTTCACTGATGCCTGTTTCTTCTTTTAGAGGACGAATATCAATAATACATTCGTGCGCAACGCGGCCATTTGTACCACGGTAAAGAACAGGGTAGTGAGGGCGTAGACGCTCCATCACGTAGTTCGCGTTCAGAATCGCAACTTTAGTCGCTTCTTTTAGACCAGCTTCACCCATCATCGCGATGTAAGCCCAAGAGATAGGTAGAATAGATGCGCTACCCATATCCGCTGCAGAAACCGCAAACTCTTTACCTACAACACCGTTCTCAATGTGACCTGGTAGGAAAGGCGCTAGGTGAGATTTAACACCGATAGGACCCATACCTGGACCGCCGCCACCGTGAGGGATACAGAACGTTTTGTGTAGGTTTAAGTGAGACACGTCAGAGCCGATAAAGCCTGGAGATGTCAACGCAACCTGAGCGTTCATGTTCGCGCCGTCTAGGTAAACCTGACCGCCAGCAGCATGAACCATTTCACATACTTCTTTCACTTGCTCTTCGTATACGCCGTGCGTAGAAGGGTAAGTGATCATGATGCTTGAAAGGTTGTCTTTGTGCTTCTCGATTTTCGCAGCAAGATCGTTCATGTCAATGTTGCCTTCTTCATCACACTTAACAACGACCACTTTCATTGACACCATTGATGCTGTCGCAGGGTTAGTACCGTGCGCAGAGCTTGGGATCAAACATACGTTGCGGTGACCTTCGCCACGGCTTTCGTGGTAGCGTTGAATCGCGATAAGACCTGCGTACTCACCTGAAGCACCAGAGTTTGGCTGTAGAGAGAACTCGTCGTAACCGGTGATTTCACACAGTTTCTGTTTCAAGTCTTTCGCTAGTGCTGCGTAACCTGCCGCTTGCTCTAATGGAGCGAACGGGTGAATTGAGCCAAATTCAGGCCAAGTCACAGGGATCATTTCTGCTGCTGCGTTCAACTTCATGGTACAGCTGCCTAGCGGGATCATACCGTGAGTCAGTGAGAAGTCTTTGTTCTCAAGCTGTTTTAGGTAACGCATCATTTGCGTTTCGCTGTGGTGTGTGTTGAACACTGGGTGAGTTAGGAACTCAGATGTGCGGCGTAGCGCTTCTGGAATCGCTGCAAATTCGTTGCTCGCGATTTCTGAAGATAGTGCGTTCACGTCTTGTGTTACGCCAAACACGGCAAATAGCGTGTCGATGTCGTCAGTGGTTGTTGTTTCGTCGAAGCTGATACCTAGTTTGCCATCTAGCTTACGCAAGTTGATATCTGCAGCCTGTGCTTTCGCGTAAAGCTCTTCTGTTTTGCTATCAGAGTTGATAGTGATGGTGTCGAAGAAGCTGTTGTGAGCAAGCTCGTAGCCAGATTTAGTTAGGCCAGCAGCCAGAATTGCAGTCATGTGATGAGTACGACGAGCAATCGTGCGTAAACCTTCTGCACCGTGGAATACCGCGTAGAAAGACGCCATGTTCGCTAGCAGTGCTTGCGCCGTACAGATGTTTGATGTCGCTTTTTCGCGGCGGATGTGCTGCTCACGTGTTTGCATTGCCATGCGAAGTGCTTGGTTGCCTTTTACGTCGATAGACACACCGATAACGCGGCCTGGCATTGTTCGCTTATGCTTATCACGCGTTGCCATGAATGCTGCGTGTGGACCGCCGTAACCCATAGGTACGCCGAAACGCTGAGCCGAGCCGATGACCACATCTGCGCCCATCTCACCTGCTGGTTTTAGCAGAGTAGAGGCTAGTAGGTCAGTTGCAACAGTCACTAGCGTTTTGTTTGCTTGTGCTTTAGCGATGATATCCGTTAGATCACGAACTTCACCTGTTGTGCCTGGGTACTGAACTAGTGCGCCGAATACGTCTTGTTCTGGTAGCGACTCAAGGGAACCAACTTGTACGTCAAAGCCGATGTATTTCGCACGAGTTTTTACTACTTCTAGTGTTTGTGGGTGAACGTCGTCAGCCACAAAGAATACGTTACTTTTACTCTTACCTGCGCGCTTACACAGTGTCATCGCTTCTGCTGCTGCAGTCGCTTCATCCAGTAGAGAAGCGTTCGCGATTTCCATACCAGTTAGGTCCATGACCATTTGTTGGTAGTTTAGAAGCGCTTCCAGACGACCTTGAGAGATCTCTGGCTGGTAAGGCGTGTAGGCTGTGTACCAACCTGGGTTTTCAAATACGTTGCGTAGAATGACATTCGGTGTGAAGGTGTTGTAGTAACCTTGACCGATGAATGTACGCTTGATTTGGTTTTGATTAGCGAACTCACGCATTGCTGCAAGCATATCCGCTTCGCTTTTTGCTTCTGCAATGTTCAGAGGCTTCTCTAAGCGAATTTGAGCTGGAACGGTTTCTTCGATAAGTGCGTCTAGGCTTGCTACGTTGATCGCGTCCAACATTTTTTGTTGGTCAGATTTGTTTGGTCCGTTGTGGCGAGCAACGAACTCATTTTGTGTGCTGAGGCTTTGAAGTAATTCAGTCATTGTCCTTTACCTACTCCATCGTTCGGGTAACGGAAATCACCCTTACTGATAAGGTTAATTATACGTCCGAACATTGAAAAAAAGCTGCCTTCCGAGCGGGGGCAGCTTTCCTAATCTTCCTAATTACTCTTCTTCAATTGAGTTTAGGTATTCTTCTGCGTCTTTCAGGTTGTCTAGTTCAGATGGGTCAGACATCTTCACTTTAACAATCCAGCCGCCTTCGTATGGTTCTTCGTTGATTAGCTCAGGGCTATCTTCTAATTCTTCGTTGATTTCTACGATTTCACCGCTGATTGGTGCGTAGATGTCTGAAGCTGCTTTTACTGATTCAACCAGTGAGAAGCTATCGCCTGCTTCGATTTCAGCTTCCACTTCCGGTAGGTCAACGAATACTACGTCACCTAGCATTTCTTGCGCGTGCTCAGAAATACCGATAGTTGCTGTACCGTCACCGTTGTCACGTACCCATTCGTGGCTATCTGCAAACTTCAAAGTGTTGTCCATTGCTTAATCTCCAAAAAATAACTTTGATTAAATTGTTTATTGGTAAAGAGGGAAGCGGTTACACAGCGCTTTCACTTCTTTGCGAACGCGTTGTTCTACTTCTGCGTTGCCTTCTGGGTTTTCTACTAACCCATCCAGTACATCGCCAATCCAATTACCGATGAGCTTGAATTCTTCTGCGCCAAAGCCGCGGCTTGTGCCAGCTGGTGTACCCAAACGGATACCCGATGTAATCATAGGCTTCTCTGAATCGAATGGGATGCCATTTTTATTACATGTGATCCCCGCACGCTCTAGTGCTTCTTCTGCTTTGTTGCCTTTCAAACCTTTAGGGCGTAGGTCAACAAGCATCAGGTGAGTATCAGTACCGCCAGTCACAATGTCGCAACCGCGAGTTTGCAATACTTCAGCAAGAACTTTTGCGTTGGTGATCACCGAATCAATATAAGTTTTAAATTCAGGCCCCAAAGCTTCACCAAATGCCACGGCTTTTGCCGCAATAACGTGCATCAGTGGGCCACCTTGAAGGCCAGGGAATACCGCTGAGTTAATCTTTTTGATGATGTCTTCGTGATTAGTCAGGATCATGCCGCCACGAGGACCACGCAGTGTTTTGTGCGTTGTTGTTGTTACAACGTGTGCGTGTGGTAGTGGGCTAGGGTGAGCACCAGTCGCGATAAGACCCGCGATGTGTGCCATATCAACCATTAGGATTGCATCCACTTCGTCTGCAATTTCACGGAATTTAGCGAAGTCGATAGTACGTGGAATCGCACTACCACCTGCAATGATCATTTTTGGTTTGTGCTCAATGGCAAGTGCACGCACATCTTCGTAGTTGATTTCTAGTGTTTCACGGTCAACACCATATTGAACAGCGTTAAACCATTTACCTGATAGAGCAGGGCGCGCACCGTGAGTTAGGTGACCACCAGCGTCTAAAGACATGCCAAGAATCGTGTCGCCTGGCTGAAGAAGAGCCAGTTTAACTGCGCCATTTGCTTGTGCGCCTGAGTGAGGTTGAACGTTTGCGTATTCACACTTAAAAAGTTTCTTAGCGCGTTCAATCGCGATTGCCTCTACGGTATCAACGTGTTCACAACCACCGTAGTAACGTCGACCTGGGTAGCCTTCTGCATATTTATTTGTAAGGCAAGTGCCCTGAGCTTGCATAACTGCTTTAGATACGATGTTCTCTGAAGCAATTAGCTCAATTTGTTCATTCTGACGAGAAAATTCAGCTTGGATACCTGCAAAAACCGCATCGTCTGTAGCAGAAAGGTTGGTAGAGAAAAAGTTCTCTAGGCTGTGATTCTGATAAGTGTTGTTCATGGTAGAAGACCTTCCTATCGCGCTAACGAGATTCATTTATATGTAGGGTATTTATCTCGTTAGTCCTTACTTTTTATTGCTCTCTAATAATAGAAAACAACGTGATTTCCATGTCCCCAAAACTGCGGGGCAAAACCGAATTTAAATGTTAATTCTATCAACGATAAACTCGGTAACAGCATCTCTTCAACTAACAAGTTGGTAACATAGCGTTTGTTGTAGGAACAATCAACCAAAAATTTCCTATTGGAAACACGGTTTCTAATTTTGTTACCGAGAGCACGGTTTATTTATCCCTTGGCGCTTTTTTCTCTGATCGGCTTCGTGCACAATGAAAATGAAACAGGAAGTAAGCAGTTTAAAGAGGGAAGCATGCCCGAAGATTTCTATGACGACTATCCGTCATTGACTCTATCTAAAGAGTCGTCAGATCAAAATATCGAGCCACTAAAGCTAGGCCAACGTATAAAAGACATACGTAGTAAGCTTGGCATCACGCTTGAAGAAGCAAGTCAAAGAACAGGGCTTGCTCGTTCTACATTGAGCAAAATAGAGAATGAGCAAATCTCACCGACGTTTCAGGCAATGCAAAAATTAGCGGCAGGCTTGCAAATAGATATGCCGCAACTGTTTGAACCACCTAGGAAAAAAGTTGCAGCGGGTAGGCGTGACATTACGTTGTCAGGTCAAGGCAAGCCTCATCCAACATCGACTTACGAGCACGAACTACTCGCCACACAGCTCTCGAACAAAAAGATGATGCCGTTTAAGAGCTGTATTCATGCACGCCAATTTGAAGAGTACGGTGATTGGGTAAGACATGATGGTGAAGAGTTTCTACTGATCTTATCTGGCTCTGTTCGATTCTATTCAGAGTTTTATGAACCCGTAGAATTGCATGAAGGTGATAGCGTCTACTACGATGCCAATATGGGTCATATGCTGGTGTCAACCAGTAAAGAAGACGCTCAAATTTTATGGGTTACTGCCAAGTAATCGAGGAAAAGCTTTAATTTCCTATAGTGAAAGCAAACGTTTGCTTTTGGTTTTTATATAAGTACAATAGCGCCGTCTTGAGCTCTAGCAGCCCAAGATGGCGCTTCCGTTTCATGCTTCTCGATGTGAATTTAATGTTAAATGTCACATTTTGAACTGTTCCAAACTTGTTAATGGTGCAAAACTGCTTCACTCGTGTTTATTATTGGAAACAAGGTTTCCTTGAATGGAAAACGGACCTGATTAAATGGAGACAACAATGACTCAAGATCTACTAAAAACACCACTTCATGCACTTCACATCGAAGCGGGTGCAAAAATGGTTCCTTTCGCAGGCTACGATATGCCAGTTCAATACAAGCTTGGCGTAAAGAAAGAGCACTTACACACACGTGATGCTGCGGGTCTGTTTGATGTTTCTCATATGGGACAGCTTCGTTTACGTGGTGAAGGTGCAGCAGCATTCCTTGAGTCATTGGTACCTGTCGATATCATCGACCTACCACAAGGCAACCAGCGTTATGCATTCTTTACTAATGAAGAAGGCGGCATTATGGATGACTTGATGGTAGCGAATTTTAGCGACCATCTGTTTGTCGTAGTGAATGCTGCGTGTAAAGAGCAAGACATCAACCATCTTAAAGCACACCTTCCTGAAGGTGTTGAACTGGAAATCATTGACGACCGAGCATTACTGGCACTACAAGGCCCGAAAGCGGTTGACGTACTGAAGCGCTTCAATGCTGAAGTTGCCGACATGCTGTTCATGGACGTGAAGACACTGGATATTCTTGGCGTTGAATGCATCGTAAGCCGCAGTGGTTACACAGGTGAAGACGGTTATGAAATTTCTGTACCAAGCTCTCATGCTGAAGAACTAGCACGCAAACTGACTGATGAAGCCGAAGTGGAATGGATTGGCCTTGGTGCTCGCGACTCTCTACGTCTTGAGTGTGGCCTATGTTTGTACGGTCATGACCTAGATACAACCACTACACCTGTTGAAGCAAGCCTACTTTGGGGCATTCAAAAAGTTCGTCGCATTGGTGGTGAGCGTGAAGGTGGCTTCCCAGGTGCAGATATTATCCTTAACCAAATCGAAACCAAGGATGTAACACGTAAGCGTGTTGGTCTAGTGGGTCAAACTAAGGCTCCTGTTCGTGAAGGAACTGAACTGTTTGATGCAGAAGATAACAAAGTTGGCGTAGTAACCAGTGGTACAGCTGGTCCGAATGCAGGTAAACCGGTTTCAATGGCTTATGTTCGCGTCGATTTGGCAGCGATTGGCACAGAGTTGTTTGCCGATGTCCGTGGTAAAAAGCTCCCTATGCTGGTAGAGAAAATGCCATTTGTACCTCAGCGTTACTACCGCGGTTAATCGAACTCTGATAACATATCACGCATATCAATGAAGCCTCTCGACTGAGAGGTTTTTTTTTATGTGTATAGTCAAGGTCGTTTAACAGCGTTAGGTAAGAGTCAAAACAATGAGAACAAGTATACTCGCTGCGAGTTTGTTTTTTACTGCAAATGTCGGGGCAGCGGTAGAAGTCACTCCATATATAGTAAATGGTATAGATATTATTGAGGTTTCATCTGAGTTTCCTTCTTTTGTCAGTCTTTTTTATGACCGTATCGATTACGATGGAGTCTACGGTCTCCGCCCATTTTGCGGGGCGACTCTGCTCTCTGACCAATTTATTTTAACAGCTGCGCATTGTGTCTATGGGGACAGAGACAGCCAATTGTTTATGTCTGTGGTTCCTCAGTTGCAAAATGAAAATGACTTTCCATATTCCGCTTTGCAGCGTGTGATGGTTGAAGAGTATTACTATCCCGACACATACAATGACGATACGCTATTTGATGATATTGCTGTTTTAAAACTGGTATCGCCAATCACTGCGGTAACCAGTTATGCGGTATTTGCGGATTCGAATTTTGACGATTACCGCAAAGCGTCAGAAGAGTTTTTCGCGGTTGGCCACGGAAACACCCAATCCAATCAAGACAACTCTCAGGAAGTACAGAAAACACAGTTAAGTTATGTGCCTAACGCATATTGCGATATCTATGGCACAAGTACGTCTAAAAATTTATGTATGACGGGTGCGGATACTAGTGCGAGTAACTCCATATATGACAATGCCACCTGCCAAGGTGACTCTGGCGGTCCGCTATATTGGCAAGGTAAGCAAGTAGGTATTACAAGCTTTGGCCCCCGCACTTGCGGAAACCCAAATGTCACTCCAAACTCTGTATTTACAGAAGTGTCACAATACGAAGATTGGATTCGATCTGTTATGAACGGTAACGAAACGCCTAAAGTGGTTGTGACAGATAGCGAGAGGTATGCGCACTTGGAGCAGCAGGCGTCGGCAGTCGCGGTGAGTGGTAATACGTCAGCTTCTGGTTCTCAGTCTTCGGGCGGAGGAGGCTCATTGGGTTTTGCCATGCTGTCGTTGTTAGGCATACTTTCGTTTATGAGACGCCCGATAAAATAATACTTTTGTCATTTATAACTTTCCTTTTTGTGATCTAAACTTCCAAATTAGTGGATATAACTCACAAAAAGGAGAGGACTTATGCTTAAACAAGCTAGTGTCCTGATGATGTGGTTTATAAGTGCTTTTGCTTCGGCACTTGAAGTTACGCCTTATATTGTTAATGGCTCAATAGTAAATATCTCTAATTATCCTTCATTTGCTAGCCTTTTTTATCGAACGGCTACGCACTACACCCCGAGCAGTTTCTGTGGGGCGACCATCATAAATAGTCGGTTTGTACTGACTTCTGCTCACTGTCTACAACAAGACGATGAATTTTTGCTTCATACCGTTGTTTCACCAAATCTAGAAGATGAAAGCGATTTTCTTTCTAGCGCTCAGGCAAAAGCAGGAGCGTTTTACTATCCGACTAGTTTTGTCAATTCGCCAAACGAGTTGTGGCGTGATGACATTGCCATCATTGAGCTAGAATCCCCACTTCCCGTTGACGATTTGCAGTATTTGCTTAACTCAAGCATAAATAATAACTTTCCAGTGAATGGCGAATTTTATGCTTTGGGGCATGGGTATATCAATACTGATGAGCCCGGTGGAACAGAGCTACTTAAAACGCAGTTGTCCATATTGTCGAATACCCAGTGTGAGTCAGTATTTGGAGGAAAAATCAGCGATAAGCAACTTTGTTTTGGCAGTCCTGAAGTTACAGGGGGGACACAAAACTCTATTTGTGCAGGTGACTCAGGAGGACCGGTTTATTACTACTATGGTGGGGAGTATATTCAAGTTGGGATTTCCAGCTTTGGTCTTGAGACATGCGGAGATCCAAAGTATCGAGTTACCTCAGTATTTACCGACATATACGACTATCAAGGTTGGATTAATCAAGTGCTTAATGGTGAAGTCGAGCCCAAAATCTACGTTGATGTGCAGAATGGGGAACGAGTACTCGTAAAAAGCCAATTGGCCACATCGCTTCCTCCTGGGACTAGTCAGCTAGCCACGCAAAAATCGGGCGGTTCTTTTTCATTAGCGAATGTTTTCGGTTTGCTACTCTTGGTTGTATTTTCTCGTATGTCAATCCCGCTTGTACGGTTGAAAATGCCCCATTCTCATAAATAAGAAGGTTGCATAATGATATGAAATTTAAGCGCTTTTCTTTGTATTTTGAATGGCTAGTCGCTTGGTTAAGTTGACTAATTCCAACTAAACGATAGTTTTAGAATAAACGCAAAAGCTGGAGATTCTTTTCATGATGGATTGTGATTCCCACCGATTAACTCTTTTGTCTGATGTGAGTATGCAGTCTAATTTGTTTAAAGACTCACTCGAAAGTGGACTTAAGCTAAAGGTTAATATAGTAACCGACGAAGATCTTCAGACTTCTGATGATGTAGACAGTTTACTCGGTGATTTTTTATTATTTGACTACCATTACTTGGATGACGAAAAGCTCAACGCTTATAGTCAGCTCAAGTCTACGAGCGATAAGCCAGTGAAGGAGATAGTGATTAACTGTCCGAAAGATGTGGCTTCTACTCAGTTGTTCAGATGGCGAAACTTAGTCGGTGTATTTTATGTTGATGATGATCTTTCTCTATTGCTCAAGGGCATGGAAAAGATCATGAATGATGAAATGTGGCTGTCTCGTAAACTTGCGCAGGAGTACATTGAGTTCTTTCGTGGCGCCAACACAGTGACGACATCGCAGGCGTACGCGAATCTGACGAAACGAGAAAAAGAGATCATGCGCCTACTTGGACACGGTGCATCGAACTTGCAGATTGCTGATGAGTTATACGTCAGTGAAAATACAGTAAAAACTCACCTGCACAATATATTTAAAAAAATTCACGCCAAAAATCGATTGCAAGCCTTATTGTGGGCAAATGAGAATATCGCGCTGGAAGAGCGTACTTGATAAATAAAGCTGCAAAAATGGTGCAGCTTTTTTATTTCTGGATTTCTCTACGTGTAGTGACGCACGAAATAAGGTTAAAAAATGCAGTGTTTTGCGTAGCTGGCCGCGTCGTTTGTTGACCAATCTGCTTTTGGTTTGTTTTCTAGTTGGTTACACCAGGCGTCGCTGCCTACTGGATTCAAAATGACGCAGTGCTTTGCGTAATCCACAGCTGTTTGCGCGTTCCATTTTGTTTTTGGTGTTTGATCCATAGCCTCACACCAGTCTTGAGTTCCCACTTCATCTTTACATGCACTCAACGCAAGCAGAGTAAAGAGAGTAAAAGCCAGTTTTTTCATCATTACTTCCTAAAATCTTTATGGCGCGACTATACCCAAAAAGTGGGTGAACGTGTGTCTGGGTCACGTTAATTTCGTCATTCTCCTCCCAGCATGGATACGGTTTTGTTGGCCTTGATCATCTTTTAATACGTACTTTTTACATTTAAAAGATCAAATTCACACTCTTTCGTACATCTGTTCGCAAATTTTCAGCTAGGCATTATTATTCATCGAAACGTTTCGATGAGTTTTCTGTCAGTATGAAAATGGCTAGATTTTGAAAGCTCTTGTTTGTCTAAACGTGAATGATATAGGTCGATGAGATGGCACTGGGTGCATTGCGCAGTACAAGCGTCGGGTAAAGACGTGATGATCGTGGGCTTTGATGGTACCGAAGATGGTATTGCAGCGGTTAACCGTGGCAAGTTGGCGGGCACGGTTGCTCAGCAGCCTGATCTGATTGGTGCGTTAGGGATTGAAACCGCGGTGAAAGTTCTACAGGGCGAATCTGTTGAGCAGTACATCCCAGTACCACTAAAAGTCGTATCGAAGTAAATAACACCCTCTAGGGGGTGAACTCACCCTTATCAACGGGTGTAAGCCAATTGCGTCCTCTCCCTCGTTATTATCTGTCGTTTAGAGGGGGAGGGCCAATAAGCTTGTGCTTTTACGAGAGCACAAACTTATTAACTGTTGAAATTGTATAAAGGTTCTAGAGAACCGAGGATAACCGTATGAATAAGTTAGTGGTTTTAGGTAGTGTTAACGCTGACCATGTTCTTCAAGTGCCTTCTTTTCCTCGCCCAGGCGAGACGCTTCATGGTCGCAATTACCAAGTTATCCCAGGTGGTAAAGGGGCGAACCAAGCGGTCGCAGCCGCCCGTCTAAAAGCAGATACTGGGTTTATCGCCTGTGTTGGTGACGATGCATTTGGCATCAACATTCGCGAAAACTTCAAAATGGATAACATCGATATCGGTGCGGTCAAAATGCAGCCTAACTGCCCAACAGGCATCGCGATGATTCAAGTCTCAGACAGTGGTGAAAACAGCATTTGTCTATCCGCGGAAGCGAATGACAAATTGACTGCAGAGGCGATTGAGCCGGATCTAGAGCGTATTCGTCAGGCTGACTATCTGTTGATGCAGCTAGAAACACCACTTTGCGGCATCGAAAAAGCGGCACAAGTCGCTAAGCAAGCGCAAACCAAGGTAATACTTAACCCAGCGCCAGCGAAAGCGTTGTCTGATGAGCTCCTATCTTGTGTCGACATCATCACCCCGAATGAAACCGAAGCAGAAGTATTAACCGGAATCGAAGTTACGGATGATGGGACTGCGCAAGAAGCTGCGAATGCTCTCCACAGAAAGGGTATCGACACCGTATTGATTACACTTGGTGCGAAAGGTGTTTGGTTAAGCATGGATGGTAAAGGGGAGCTGATCTCCGGTTTTAGAGTAGCGGCAACCGATACCACCGCTGCGGGGGATACCTTTAATGGGGCATTGGTCACTGGTTTATTGGAACAATTGCCTCTAAAATCAGCCATTAAGTTTGCTCATGCGGCGGCAGCAATTTCGGTAACTCGCTTTGGCGCGCAAACCTCAATACCTAGCAGAGAAGAAGTTGACGCTTTTCTTACCGAGCACGAATAATCGTTAATAACGCCAGTTAGAGGGAAGATATTACATGGCAACAATGAAAGACATTGCGAGACTGGCGGGGGTATCGACCTCGACCGTTAGCCATGTAATCAACAAGTCGCGATTTGTCAGTGAAGAGATTTCTGAGCGAGTCAACAAGGCTGCTCAGGAGCTTAATTATGCACCTTCCGCGTTAGCTCGCAGCCTTAAAATCAATCGTACCAAAACCATTGGTATGCTGGTCACGACCTCAACCAACCCGTTTTTTGGTGAAGTGGTAAAAGGTGTTGAGCGCAGCTGTTATCACAAAGGGTATAACCTGATTTTGTGTAACACGGAAGGCGACAATGAGTGTATGCGTGAATCGATCAATACCTTGCTGCAAAAGCGCGTCGATGGCTTGATTTTGATGTGTTCGTCGTTGGAAGGAGAGCGCATTGATGTGTTTGAGAAGTACCCAGACATTCCTGTCGTAGTGATGGACTGGGGACCCATTCTGTTTACCAGTGACAAAATTCAAGATAACTCACTGCGCGGTGGTTACATGGCGGCGAAGTATTTGGTGGATGCAGGGCATACACACATTGGTTGTATTACCGGGCCGCTGGTGAAACATCAGGCGCAAATGCGTTATGAAGGGTATAAACGCGCATTGAATGAAGCGGGACTCGAGTTCAATCCTAACTGGATCATTGAGTCAGACTTTGAGTGCGAAGGCGGTTATGAATCTTTTCACAAGATGTGCGATAAAGGCGCGCTACCAGAAGCGATTTTTGTCTGTAACGATATGATGGCGCTGGGCGTCATCAATGCGGCAAATGAGCGGGGAATTCGAATTCCTGAAGATCTTTCAATTATTGGCTACGATGATATCCATATTGCGAAGTTTATGACCCCAGCGTTGACGACGATTCACCAGCCAAAATATCGCTTAGGTAAAGCAGCAGTAGAAGCGTTACTGAATAAGTTGGACGGCGGAGAAACTGAACCGCAAGTGGTACAGCTCGAGCCTACATTGGTGGAGCGTAAAACCGTGAAACGCGTGAACTAACCTTTCCGAGCTAATTAAAAAATAACAAAAAAAGCCAGTAGCATTGCTACTGGCTTTTTGTATTCATGTGCGTATCAGCAAGGATTAACCTTCGCTGCGACGAGCACGTCCATGACCACGTTCACCACGATGGTTACCACGGTGATCACCACCACGGTTACGGTCGAAACGACGTTCGCCATCACGGCCGCCTTCACGATTACCACGACCACCTTCACGGTTACCACGGTAGCCGCCGCCTTCGCGGTTGCCTTCACGGTTACCATCACGATTACGGAAACCGCCTTCACGACGACCGCCATCGCGACCACGACCACCACCATCACGACCACCGTCACGGCGACCACGAGGTTCACGGAAATCGTTGAAGTCACAAACAACAGCGTCAACTTGTTTCTGACGAATACGAAGCTTGCTTAGCTTAGTTGCTGCGTCTGAAGACATTGCTTTTGGCAGCTGAACGTAAGTTTCGCCTTGAGCCAGTTTGATCGCGCCGATAGAACCTTTAGTTAGGCCTAGTTCGTTTGCTAGTGCACCAACGATGTCTTTCACTTGAACGCCTTGCTCGCGACCAACTTGGAACTGGTAAGTATCCCAATCTTGGTTGCTGTTGAAGTCACGTCCACCTTCACGACGACCATCACGGCCACCTTCGCGGCGATCTTGACGACGTTTCTTATCACGCTCAATTGCTTCAATCATTGGGTCTTCGCCAATGTAGAATAGCGGGCGTTTGCCTTGCTGACGCTTAAGAAGGATAGCAGCTAGTGTAGTTGCATCGATTTCTAGCGTTTCTTGCAGTTTTTCAACTAGCTCAGAGAATTTCTCTAGCGCTTTGTGTTCTTTGTCTGCTTCTAGTTCAGCACCTAGTTTAACTAGACGAGCTTCAGCAACTTTGTCACGCATTGGAAGTTGGATTTCTTCCATTGAAGACTTAGTTACGCGCTCGATAGTGCGAAGCATACGCATTTGGTTTGTGCGAACTAGAAGGATCGCTTTACCTTTACGTCCAGCACGACCAGTACGGCCGATACGGTGGATGTATGACTCAACATCGAATGGGATGTCGTAGTTAAATACGTGCGTGATACGAGGAACGTCAAGACCACGAGCAACAACGTCAGTTGCAACAAGAATGTCGATAACACCTTGTTTGATGTGATCAACAGTACGCTCACGTAGAGACTGAGGAATGTCACCGTGTAGTGCAGACGCTTTGAAGCCGCGTGCACATAACCAATCAGCCAGACGCTCAGTATCCTGACGAGTACGTACGAATACGATAGACGCGTCAGTCTCTTCAGTTTCAAGTAGACGAGACATGGCTTCGTCTTTTTCTACGCCTTTAACAACCCAGAATTGTTGCTCTACTTTATCTACTGTGTGGTTTTTACCCGCAACGTCAATCGTTACTGGTTCACGTAGGAAGCGCTCAACAATGTTTTTCAGCATTGGAGGCATAGTCGCAGAGAACAAAACACGTTGTGCAGAAGATGGCGCGTGTTCCATGATCGCTGTTACGTCATCAACGAAACCCATGTTTAGCATTTCGTCTGCTTCATCCAGAACGAATGTGTGTACTTCGTCTAGGTGAAGGCGATCGCGGTTGATTAGGTCTTGAACACGACCTGGTGTACCTACGATAATTTGCGCGCCATTTTTAAGAGCACGCATCTGATCAACGATAGATGCACCACCGTAGATTTCTAGCACTTTAAGGCCAGAGATGTTTTTACCTAGGTTCTTCATCTCAGCAGCTACTTGGATTGCTAGCTCACGAGTCGGAGCAAGCACGATCGCTTGTGGCTTACGTTGAGAGAAATCAACCTTGTTTAGAAGTGGCAGAGAGAACGCTGCTGTTTTACCAGTACCCGTTTGAGCTTTACCTAGTGCGTCTGAACCAGCCATCAGGTGAGGGATAGCCGCCGCCTGAATTGGAGTTGGTGAAACGAAACCCATTCCGTCAAGAGCAGAAAGGATAGAGTCGTTAAGCGCTAGATCGCTAAACTGGATTACAGAATCTGTCATTGGGATCCTACTAATTAATGTCAACAAAAGGTCCCACGAGCTCTACCAATTCCAATACCAATCCTGATTATCGCTGAATCCGTTCAGATGCGGATAAGTCGTAAATCGCATCAAGCCGCTTGGGACATATATAAGGGGTGCGAATTATTCCCTAAAAGCACAAAAAAAGCTAGAAAAAATTGAAATACATCACATATTTTTCTCACATGAGAGAAAAGTGTTCATAAAACCTTCATGGCGGTCATTTTTTACGTTTTTAACAGGCTATTAAATAAACACTTTTGTAGATAGTCATCTACTCAAGGTAGCTTGGCCATAGCCGCAATGTTATAGTGTGCGCAATTTTTTCAGTAAGAAATTGTAGAGATGTTCCAAGATAACCCGCTACTGGCTCAACTTAAGCAGCAAATCCAAGAAAACCTACCTAAAAAGGAAGGGACAATCAAAGCGACTGAGAAGGGCTTTGGCTTCCTTGAAGTAGACAGTAAAACCAGCTTTTTCATTCCACCACCGTATATGAAAAAGTGTCTTCATGGCGACAAAGTAAAAGCGATTATCCGCACTGAAAAAGAGCGTGAAGTGGCAGAACCAGAAGAGTTATTGGAGCAAACATTTACGCGCTTCATTGGTCGTGTAAAGCTGTTTAAGGGCAAGTTGAATGTTGCGCCAGATCATCCGCAGATGAAGAAGTTATCTCTAAAGGCTAATGTCAAGAAAGGCCTTAAGAGTGATGACTTCAAAGAGGGGGATTGGGTTGTCGCACATCTGACGCGTCATCCGTTGAAAGGTGATAACGGTTTCTTTGTAGAAATCTCTGAAAAGATCACAGATGCGAACGATAAAATTGCACCTTGGTGGGTTACGTTGGCGGAAAATGATCTACCAAATAGTGAACCTGCGGGTATCGAAAACTGGGAAGTGAAAGACGACGCTGATTTAGAGCGTATAGATATGACCCACATTCCTTTTGTGACCATCGATGGTGAGTCAACAAAAGATATGGATGATGCCCTTTATGCGAAGAAACTCGACAGTGGCGACTTCGAGCTGACGATTGCCATTGCTGATCCAACAGCATACATCACTCCTGACAGCGAGATGGACAAAGTAGCACGTGAGCGTGGTTTCACGATTTACCTTCCAGGTCGCAACATCCCAATGCTACCACGCGACCTCGCGGATGAACTGTGTTCACTGATTGAAAACGAAGTGCGCCCAGCACTATGTTGTAGCGTCACGGTAAGTAAAGACGGCGTGATCGGCGACGATATCCAGTTCTTTGCTGCTAACATCAAGTCTCACGCTCGCCTGGTATATGACAACGTTTCAGATTGGATCGAGAATGGTGGCTGTGAAGCATGGCAACCAAACGAACATATCGCAGAAATTGTTCGTGATTTGTATGAATTTTCGAAAGCGCGTGCCGAGTGGCGTGAGAAGAATGCGGTTGTGTTCCCAGATCGTCCAGACTATCGCTTTGAGTTGAGTGAAGACAACGACGTTGTTGCGATTCATGCCGATATGCGTCGTTGCGCAAACCGTCTGGTTGAAGAAGCCATGATCACCGCTAACATTTGTGCGGGTCGCACACTGCAAGCGAGCTTTGGTTCAGGCGTATTTAACACACACGCTGGTTTTAAACCTGAAAAGATTGAAGATGTGGTTGCGCTTATTAACCCTGAGGGTGAGCTGCCATTTACCACAGAATCGATTACAACGCTTGAAGGGTTTGCAGAATTGCGCCGCTGGCTAGCGAAGCAAGACACCTCTTACCTCGATAACCGTATCCGTAAGTACCAGACCTACAGCGAGATCGGCAATCAGCCACTGCCACATTACGCAATGGGACTAGAGCTTTACGCGACTTGGACATCCCCAATTCGTAAGTACGGCGACATGATCAACCACCGTATTCTAAAAGCACATGTATTGGGTAAAGAGCCAGTGCAAACGGCTGACGAAACCGTGGGTGAAGAACTAGCGCTACACCGCAAGCACCACAAGATTGCAGAACGCAATGTCGGTGATTGGTTATACGCTCGTACATTGGCGGATGAAGTAGAGAAAGGTACCGTATTTAACGGTGAGATCTTTGATATTTCGCGTGCGGGTGCACGAATCCGTCTGATGGAAAATGGTGCGGCGGCATTTATACCTGGCTCTTTGATTCTTGCAAACAAAGAACGTCTGGCGTGTGACGGTGAAAATGGCACTATCTCAATCGACAAAGAAGTGGTTTACCGATTAGGTGATGTGCTGGAAGTGGTTCTCAACGATGTGAACCAAGAAAATCGCAGCCTTGTGGCAAAGCCTGTACAAGTGTTTGAAGATGTCAAACCAATAGAACAACCGGAAGTTGCAGCGGATTAAAGCGATATTTAATCTTTAAAAAGGCACCTTGAGTGCCTTTTTTATTTCAATCTTCCCAGAATATTGCCTTCGGATCTTTATCTATTTCGCGCATGATAGCCGTCAAATCACTGCTACTGGATAAAAATGGGTAGGGTAGCCAACGGTCTGCATAGATAGTATCTGGCATAAATAACTCCCACCGGATTTTATCCGCGTTCCACTCGACTTTCGCCACTCGGTTTATAAATTCACGATGCGTCGAATCGAGCAGAAAGTGCTCTTTTATAAACACGACACCGTCTTCTATCGTTTCATAGGTGGCTTTGCCTAACTCTGCGGGCACACTTTGATTTCGCTGCTTGCAGATGAGCTGAGCACGACTTTCAACTTGTCTTTGTAGCAAACTCACAACACTCATATTGGCTCCAACTACAGATACTCTAAGCATAGTATTTCTTGGATATTTCGCCGTCTGTATATCATTTCACAAAAATGTAATCTAATCGCAATATGATGGCTGCGGTTAAGGTTACCTACTTGAATTTGAATGGAGAAAATTATGTTTCGCACTGTGGCTGCTGCACTCTTATCCTGTACCCTAGCGGTTCAACCTGCGTTGGCTAGCGAGGTCAATGTATCTGGCTCAACGTCTGTGGCACGTGTGATGGATGTATTGGCTGAAACCTATAACTCTACTCATCCTGAAAGTTACATTGCTGTGCAAGGGGTTGGTTCAACAGCCGGTATTACACTAGTAAAAAAAGGTGTTGCTGACATTGGTATGAGTTCTCGCTATTTGACAGAAAGTGAGAAGGATGAAGATCTAGCCGTTAACTTGATAGCGTATGATGGCTTAGCGGTTGTCGTAAACAAGTCGAATTCGGTTGAAAATATCACGAGAGAGCAGTTGTTTGATATTTACAAAGGTAAAATCACCAATTGGAAAGAGATCGGTGGCAACGATCAGGCAATCGCGGTTGTCACGCGTGAAGCATCATCCGGTTCTCGTTACAGCTTTGAAAGTCTGATGGGGTTAACTAAGATAATTAACAATCGCTTAGTGTCAGACATCAGCCCAAACAACTTAGTGGTAAATAGCAACAGTATGGTCAAAACCATCGTAAACCATAACAAACAAGCGATTGGTTTTATTTCTACGGGGTCAATCGACCAATCTGTTAAGCCGATTACGTTTGAAGGCGTAAAACCCGATAATGCAATGATCGCTAACGGAAAATACGAGTTAGCACGTCCATTCCTTGTTGTTTACAAAGAGGGCAAGGCAGATGATGAAATCAGAACTTTTATTAAGTACCTAAGCAGCAAAGAAGCATCGCAGCTGATCGAAGAGTATGGCTACACAGCGGTTAAAAACAACAAATAGCCAATATCGATAATTGAAAACACATTTTTATGCCGTCGCTCCATCTATATAAGAGTGGCGGCTTTTTCGTTTATTTAAGACCGTTAATCGTGCGCTTATATGATATCGCCTACTCTCTTTTTCCTTTCTAGACAATAATTTTTCCTATTGTGTGATTGCGGACTTTCTTTATCAAACCAGAATAAAGTTCATAGCAAATTATGAAAATTGTGAGTTAAATCACTTAAAGCTTCGAATTGTTGCTTGGACAAAATTAGACTGTTAAATCAGTTGCTTATTCATGGTTGTGACGAATATTGTTTGAGAACCTTCATAAATTAACGAAAATTTGACGGGGTAAGCTTTTCACAAACGCTTTTTACCGACTAGCTTTTTAGTGTTCACGTTGTTTTGGCGTTTGCCTTATTCGGACGAGGTTTAACCTTTTTACGGACACAATATTATGAAAATGAAATTATTAGCCATAGCAGTGATGGCAACAGCATGTGGTACCAACGCGTTTGCAGCTGAAGTTTACCGTAGTGGTGATACGACGCTCGCCATTGGTGGGTATGTCGATGTAGGTGTTGGCGAATACGACTCAAGCGGTGAGGTTAAAGTCCACCAAGTATCACCTCGTATTAATGTTGCCGGTGTTCAAGACCTTGGCAATGGCGTTACTGTCGATGCAAAAGGTGAATGGGCACTTAACTACCTAAATGGTGGTGAGCAATCCTTCTCGACACGTTTAGGCTACATTGGTGCGACTCATGATCAGTATGGTCGTTTGGTTGTCGGCACTCAATGGTCACCATATTACGACGTGGCAGGTGTAACAGACTTACCGATCGCGTTTGCAACTGACTTTCTTTATGAAAATCACTACAACTTAGGTACCGCACGTGCGGAAAAAATGGTGAGTTATCGTAAAGCCCTAGCGTTAGGCGGCCTTGGTGATTTAAATGTGGGCTTAGGCTGGCAAGGTAACAATGAAGACGATTACGATGATGATGGAGTAACAGAAAACTACGATGATAGAGTTCAAGTGGCTCTGGGTCTAGCAACGGACATGTTCACGTTAGGGTATGCGTACAGTGTAGGTGATGTGACTGTTGCTGATACGGTTGAAGCAGAATCTCACGCCGTGTCGGTTAGCGCGGGTGACTATGGCAGCGGTTTTTATGGTGCAGCAGTGTTTGCCATGAATGATTATGTGGATGGTGTTAAAGAATCTGAAGCCCTCGAGGTGTTGGTGGCGTATGGATTAGGGTACGGCATGAACTTGATAGCGAACTATGAACAGCTAGAAAATTCAGAGACTAGTGACACCATATTCAGTCAGGCAGCTATTCAGTTGGAATACACTATCACGCCTAAGTTTGTTGGATTTGCAGGTTATCAGGTTGACGCAGGTAACGACATTAATGAGGACGAGGATGACTTGTGGACGGTAGGTGCACGTTACTTCCTATAGGTTAAACCTTCCTAACGTAACGCTAATGATAATTGAGCGCTTGTACGTATGTGCAGGCGCTTTTTGTTTAAACAATAATGGGTATTTGGTCCGGTTTTCGCGCTTAATTTCGTTTATTTTTAACATACTTAGACTAGAATCATCCCCTTATGTTCTCGTTGTTCAAGGAAGAAAGTATGTACTCGATTAAGCTTGATGAAGAATTGGTGTATCCAACCAAGGTCGTTTGTGTTGGTCGCAATTATTTGGAGCATATACACGAGCTTAACAATGCTGTACCAGAGCAAATGGTGGTGTTCAACAAGCCATCAACGTCTATCTCGTCAACATTACGCTCTACACATCAAGAGCCTTTACATTACGAAGGCGAAATTTGTTTTCTAGTAAAAGACAATCAGTTCCACGGCGTAGGGTTGGGGTTAGATCTGACCAAACGTGGGTTGCAATCTAAGCTCAAAGAAAAAGGACTTCCTTGGGAACGCGCCAAAGCGTTTGATGGATCTGCGGTTTTTAGT
This sequence comes from Vibrio japonicus, assembly GCF_024582835.1. Taxonomy (NCBI): domain Bacteria; kingdom Pseudomonadati; phylum Pseudomonadota; class Gammaproteobacteria; order Vibrionales; family Vibrionaceae; genus Vibrio; species Vibrio japonicus. The sequence goes on along the minus strand of NZ_CP102097.1, from coordinate 576,481 downwards.
CGCTTTATTCCGTTAGCTGGAATCGATATTGCGTGTTTGGAAATAGAGCTATTTATCAACTGTGTGAGAGTTCAAAAAGGCGATGTTTCTCAGATGATGTATCCACCACAGGTGATATTGGAAGAGCTTCAGAGTTATACGACGCTTCAGGATGGCGATGTGATCATGACGGGAACACCACAAGGCGTTGGCGAAGTTCATCAAGGTGATGTGTTTCTAGCGCGATTGAAGAGTGGTGATGAGACCTTAATTGAAATTGAGTGGGTGGCGAAATAGCCATTTTACATTACCTCAAGGTTAAGGTTTAACCTCTGATTGAGATGATCGATCAGAGGTTTTTTATTATGGGTTGCAGTTTATACGGATGGGCTGTATTGCCGCTTTGTTTGGCTAGATCAGTTTAAGAACAAGAAAAATAGCCATACTAATGAATGTGGTTAGCAGAACGTTTTTCGTTTTCCACGCGATAACCGCGGCTACCGCTGCACCAATGAGATACGGATTGCTTGGGGTTAACCAGAGTTCTTGATCGGGCATAAACACGATGGGTGCCCAAATTGCCGTAAGTACAGCTGGGCTAGAATAACTAAGTAATCGTTGCGCTTGGGCGTTAAGTCGTAGTGGAAGCTTAGGCTCAAGAAAGAGGTAGCGGCTGACAAAGACCAAAACCGTCATCGCCAAAATAGATAACATAATCATGATTTCGCCCCTCTGAACATTTCAGCAACGTAGCCAGCCAACATACCGCCTACGCTGGCGATCATGAGTCCAGACTCGATGCCCAAGTAACTGCATACGACCGAAAGTGTCAGAGACACCAGCACCGCAACGAGAACAGGTGAACTTTTTACATTGGGAATAACAATAGCAATAAATGTTGCTGCGACAGCGAACTCAAGCCCTAGTTCGTTCATCGCTGGAATGTAACTACCAGCGACAATGCCTATCAGCGTGACCAGATTCCAGATTAGGTAGAAACTCAGTCCGGCTCCTAATGCGTACCAGCGGTCGAACTGTTTCTCAGACTGCTGGCCACACAGTGCAAACAATTCATCGGTGAGTAAATAACCCAAGGCTAGACGCCACCGCAAAGGCAGTGGACTGATTTTGCTGCGCATTGAAACACTGTAGAGAAAGTGGCGCGATGTAATAAAAAAGGTGGCGAGCAGCATGGTGGCCAAACTGGCACCTGCTTTTATCATTCCTGTTGCCACGAGTTGTGCGGAACCCGCAAAGAGGATGGCAGATAGCGCTTGGCTCTCCATGATAGTTAAGCCAGACTCGACAGCGTACGAGCCAGCCAAAAGCCCCCAAGGGATGACGGCAATGCTAAGTGGCAACATGGCGAGGGTTCCTTGCCAAAACAGGCGGCCACGATTTGGTGTGATTGTAGAATTCAAACTGATGGTACTCATTGGTATCTCTAATTATGAAAAAAGCACTTTTATTCAGCCATAAAAAGTGCAACCTAGGCTTGTACAATACTGCTCTGTAATGTCTATCCTCTTAATATCTAGCTTAAAATGCTCCTAGCTCTGAAACTGTTTTGGCGTTACGCCCATCGCACGCTTAAAGTGCCGGTGAAAGAGGCTTTGGTCATGAAAGTCTGTCTCCTGAGCACCTCGTTCAATTACCCCAATGGTATAGCCTTCGTGACTATGACGAGAAAAATTCTGATTGGTGTATTTGGCATCGAGCAATTCAAGCCCACCAAGTTCGCTAGCGAGCTGGAAATTTGCAGATTCCTTTCCCATTTGATGAGCCATGACTTTCCTCTATTTTTACCTTTTAGCAGTCTAGCCTAAAGGGGTTTGATATTTTTGTACAAAATTGCTCTGGTTAGAGAATTGATAATCCTATATTTGGTTGTATTTTTGTTCTGTATGATTGGTTTTTGTCTTTATATTGACTATGGATTAGCACTGTATGTTGGTATAAAATCCCGCACTTTCCTGTTCCTGTAATATAAAAATTATGATTGATATTTCTGTGCTGCCCGTTTATTTAACGGCTGTGGTTGCACTGTTATTGCTGCCTGGACCCGATATGCTGCTGATCGCCAGTTCAAGCATGAGCTATGGTCGTAAAGTGGGTATTTTCGCCAGTTTAGGCAACGCAACGTCTGGTGTGATACTCACGCTGCTTGCTGCGTTGGGTGTCTCCGCACTGATCGCAATGAGTCCGATTGCGTTAAAGGCGTTACACCTGCTGGGAGGCGCTTACTTGCTAAAGATGGGCTGGGATTGCCTAAGAGCAAACGCGTCAGACGCCCCAAAACTAGATGGCACAGCCAAAATGGCCACAACGTTTTACCAACGCGCTTTGGTGAGTAATCTTCTCAACCCAAAAGCGCTGGTGTTCTTTGTGATGTTCTTGCCTCAGTTTGTTTCCAGCGGTATTACCGCGTCATCTGGAGAACAGATGCTCGCACTTGGTTTGCTGCTTAATGTGCTGGGTTTAACATTCAACCTACTATTGGTTGCTCTTGTTGGTACATTAGGTAAGCCCTTAATTGAGAACGCAAAGTTTAGAACATATCAGCACAAGTTTATGGGATTAATTTTCGTTGTGTTGGCGTTGTGGATGCTCAGTTCATTTGCTAGTTAAGCCACTTTTTGGCACAGTCTCGAAGGTCAGCAATCGCTGGCCTTTTTTATTAATAGGGAAGTTGTTTATGCATATACAGTTCATGTTGAACCCGCCTAAAAACATCAGAGACCTGATTTACAATGGTTTGAAATCTTTCAATCTAAAACACTTTCCGGATCAAGAGATTCAAACACTTGCTTGTGTAGCGGAAGACCCCGGCGGAAACTTTTTAGGGGGATTAACCGCAGAGATCTTTACCAACACCCTTTTTGTTGAGTTCTTATGGCTGGATGACAGTAACCGTTCTGCTGGGATAGGATCAAAACTGATGGCGGAAGTGGAGCTGCAAGCCAAACGCTTCGGCGTCACAGATATTTATCTGGATACCTACTCATTTCAGGCCCCCGGTTTTTACGCCAAACTCGGATTTAAAGAAGTAGGACGTTACACAGGCTTTCCAACCGAAGGTGTCGATAAAATCTTCTTACAAAAGAAAATTGCCTAATGTGAACAGTTCTTTAAGTTAACGCGGTCCTTTGACGGGTATCTTTAAGTTCGGTTGTTACTTAGTGTGACTATTGACGAAATGTTGGAAGAATTATGAACCGCATCAATACTATAAGACTGTTTAATCAGCTCGTTGGCGTTATCACGCTTGTTCTACTCATTTGCTCCTCTCGTGTTTGGGCACAAACAAATACCGGGTGGATGAATAACTCCGAGCATCCACCTGTAAACACACGTTTCGTGCTGACAGGGCAAGGCAATCCAAGCGATCATACGGTTGAAGGGTTTCTTGAAGTTAAGCTCGACGATGGCTGGAAAACCTACTGGCGAAGCCCAGGTGAGGGTGGAGTTGCACCCAAAATTGACTGGCAAGGCTCAAGTAATCTCACTGATAACGAATGGCACTGGCCGTACCCGAAACCGTTTGAATTGTTGGGAATCCATACCCTCGGCTATGAAAATGATGTAGTTATTCCGCTAACATTGCACGTAGAAGATTGGCATCGTCCTGTCGAACTGAACGCCACGCTGACGCTTTCTTCTTGTGAGACCGTTTGTGTACTGACAGATTACCCTTTCTCACTTGTGTTCACTCCCGAGCAGTTAGACATTAATGATGGATTCGCATTCCAATATGCGCAGGCCATCAGTCAGGTTCCAAGAACAACAGCGCAAATCTTAGAATCGGTTGCGCATTGGGATCAGAAAAAGAGGCTATTAGAAGTCTCGCTTACTCGTTCTTCACCTTGGAGCCATCCAGAGTTTATTGTTGACTCATTTGACGAGCAGGGCAAAGAGTACAGTTTTAAGCCACTTTCTACCCGCTTAGAAAACAACAAAGCGACAGTAACGTTTGAGGTTTCAAGCTGGAAACGAGAAATCAACGTCGCGCATATTCCGCTGACGGTAACGGTTAAAGACCAAGGCTTACTGGCAGAAACGGACGTAGCGGCAACCTTAGGGGGCGTTGAATCTCCGCAATCTTCACTGTGGATCATGTTGGTATTTGCGCTGGCTGGCGGCTTGATTCTTAATGTGATGCCGTGTGTATTGCCTGTTTTGGGATTGAAATTGAGCAGCGTAATTTCAGCTCATGGATTGAAAAAGTCTCAGATAAGAAGACAATTTCTTGCTTCATCTGCTGGTATTTTATTTTCATTTTGGCTTTTGGCAGCACTGCTGTGGGGACTAAAGCTAACAGGAAGTGCCGTCGGTTGGGGGATTCAATTCCAAAGCCCGTGGTTTATTGGCCTGATGGTGCTGGTAACGGGCGTATTTGGCGCGAATATGCTAGGGCTGTTTCATATTACACTTCCTTCTCGCGTGAATACTTGGATCGCGGCTAGGGGAGGCGAATCCCAAGTAGGGCACTTTACTCAAGGCATGTTTGCCACATTGTTAGCGACGCCGTGCTCAGCGCCATTGTTAGGAACCGCCGTCGCCTTTGCTCTAGGAGCAAGTAGTGCAGAGTTGTTTATCATCTTTACTGCTCTTGGCCTTGGCATGGCCCTACCGTGGATTATCGTTTCTACCTTTCCGCAGCTCGCAAACTTATTGCCTAAACCCGGACGCTGGATGAACAAGGTGAAGTACTTGTTTGGGGCAATGATGCTAATGACGAGCTTGTGGCTTATGTATTTGTTGAGCAATCATATTCCACTGTTTTGGTTGACTATTATCGCTCTAATATCAGCGGTTGTGATGCTCAAGTCCATCAAGCGCGTACACGGTGATAAAGCGTTTTTGGTAACAGGGGCGATACTACTTTTTGCACTGAGTAGCTCGTTGGTGCTCGGTAGTGTGACGGCCGACAGATGGGCGAAACCGCTGCCTGATGATCTGGTTTGGCATCCTTTGGATAAAGCCGCGATTTCTCGCTCAGTCAATCAGGGGAAAACCGTGTTTGTGAATGTTACGGCAGATTGGTGTGTCACGTGTCAAGCGAACAAAATTGGCGTATTGCTGCAAGACCCTGTCTATTCAACACTCAAGCAAGACGGGGTAATACCAATGCAAGGAGACTGGACACACCCTAACGGTGAGGTGAGCCGTTACTTGCGCGAAAATGGTCGATTTGGCGTACCGTTTAATATCGTTTATGGCCCAAACGCACCAGAAGGGATTCCGTTGCCCGTTATTCTGACAGATGACATGGTCGTCAAGGCGATTGAACTTGCTGGTGGGAATCAAAAAGTATGAAGAAATCACTAAGACATTGGGTAAAAGAAATCATTATCTATGTGGTGATTGGGATGGCGATTGTGGCTGGCGTTGATTTGTACCGAAGCCAAGATATGCCAAAGACTATCCCGGCAGACTTCACCGTTCAGACTTTGGATGGTCAATCAATTAATATCGTTGAGGCCAGTTATGAAGCGCCTGTAGTTGTCTATTTTTGGGCAACATGGTGCGGCGCATGCAAATTTGTTAGTCCAAGTGTGAGCTGGTTAGATCAATATTATCAAGTGGTTGCCGTTTCATCTGCTTCAGGTAGCGATCAGCGAGTTGCTCAATTTATGGAAGCCAAGGATTATCAATTTAATAATACTAATGATCCTAATAATGTATTAATGCGAGAATGGGGTGTGAAAGTAACGCCAACAATCTTTATTATAAATAAGGGTCAAGTTGAAAACATTACCACGGGTATATCAACACCTTTTGGCATTGCTATTCGGGTTTGGCTTTCAAAATAAAAACACCTGAAAGGCTCTTATATAATTGAATATAAGAGCCTTATTATAATTTAACTATTATTTTCTTTCTCCTATCGGAACCATAATGTGCGCATATGGCGTGCCTTTCCACATAACATAAGGGCCGCCATAATTAGGGTCTGTCGGTAAAGAATCGAGAAGGGCTTGATCCGGTGTAATAATCATTAAATGCGGTCCTTCTACGATCCATTGATTGTCATCTGTTGCTGCTTCGGCATATGGGTCAGTGTTACTTGCGCCGCCATCACCAGCCAACATATAAGATATCCCGATCGCTTTAGCTGAAAATGGCTTTTTATTCATCCATGCGTCGGCCCACTCCATCCAAGGCCCATCCATACACATAGGTGCTGTGCCTTGTAGTTGCGGTGGTGTCGGGAAGCAAGTGTATTGACTGTCACCCTTTTGTAAGACGTTATTTTCCCAATCCATGACAGTGACTTTATCTCGCAAGGTGGGTGGTGCTGCACTGAGTGCGTCTTCTAAAAGGGCATTTGCATGCTCGTCAGCAACAACACCAAATATGCTGCTGAGCGAAATAATCGCAGCGATATAAGTTAATCGTTTCATACCTAGAGTCTCAAATTTATACAACTAGTGAATCTTAGCGCTCTAAGTATAGGACAATATGAATTTCCCCCTTAACTAATATAAATATTAATAGTGTTTTTTGAATGTGTTTTTATTCATATTAAACTTATTTATCAGTGATTGTTTGTCATGTTGTTAGGGCAAAATAATCCCAAAAAAAAGCCTACGTAAAAGTAGGCTTAATATTTAACATTAGGGAATGTGGCACTTATAAGCTGCTTTGGTGCTCGCTGATTAGCATATCAATAGAGAGCTCTGCTTTTTCTATCGACTCAGAGAAAGAGTCTTCGGGTGCAAAAGGCTCTACGACTTCGTAATAACATTTTAATTTTGGTTCTGTACCTGATGGACGAACGATAACACGAGCGTCACCTGAAAGATGGTAAATCAGCACATCACTTGCTGGTAAGTCGATAGATTCTGTTTTGCCATCCGAGTAGGTTTTAACAAGCGTCTTTAAATCTTCCACTATTTCTACTTTGCGACCAGCAATCATCGTAGGTGGATTGGCGCGAAGCTTATCACCGACAGGCGGATCTTTGGGATCCAACTTTGAACTGTGCTGCACGTTGAAATGCATACCATGTTGGCGGTAAATCGCTTCAAGTTGATCCCAAATAGTTTTACCTTGGCTTTTTAGCTCGGCAGTGAGTTGAGCGAAGGCGACGATTGCTGATAAACCATCTTTGTCCCAAACTTTGTTTCCCACGGTATAACCGAGTGCTTCTTCATAGGCGAATAAGAACTGTTTGTCATCGGATTGCAATTGCATCGCGATATTGGTGAGCCACTTAAACCCAGTCAGGGTTTGATAGTACGTTGCCCCATGCGCTTTTGCTATCTTGCTCAGTAAAGTCGAAGAAACGATGGTATTGCCGACAAGTTGCTTCGAACCCTCTGTTTTGCTTAGTAAATACTCTCCAAACAGTGCACCAACTTGGTCACCCGTTAACATTTGATACTCACCATCAGGCGTTCTTACCGACACCGCAAAACGGTCTGCATCAGGGTCGTTCGCACAAGCGAGATCGGCATTGTTTGCTTGGGCTAAGGCGACCACCATGTCCATTGCCCCCGCTTCTTCTGGGTTTGGGAAGTTAACGGTAGGGAAAGTGCCATCAGGCTCTCTTTGCTCTTTTACACTGTAAACCTTATTAAAACCAGCATCTTGGAGTAGTGTTTCGGCCATTTGAGCGCCCACACCATGCATCGCGGTGTAAGCGATACCCACGGAATCAGGACTTGTGTGATTGGTCAACAATGGGTTGTTGTTCATTGTCTGGCGATAGGTTTGGTAGTAGTCGTCTTCTAACCAAACGAGTAGACCGTTTTTATGTGCGTCGTCTAGGCTCAACAGGGGGATGGGCCGATTCGCTGCCAAATCGATTTCTGCCGCGATACCTGAATCGTGAGGCGGAATGATTTGCGCCCCATTTTCCCAGTAGACTTTAAACCCATTGTATTCCGGTGGGTTGTGACTTGCAGTAACGACGACAGCCGCAGCTGCGTTAAAGTGTCCAACACCAAACGCGACAATCGGCGTTGCAGCAACTTTATGGGTCAGGTAGACCTTAAGCCCCAGACTAGTAAGAACAGAAGCGGTGTCATGTGCAAATTGCTTCGAATCTGGACGTCCGTCATAGCCAACCACGACACCACGAAGGCAAGCATTTTCTACTTCATCAATGAGATAGTGACCTAAACCGGCTGCCGTCTCTTGTATGACAAGTCGATTCATACGGTTAGGACCACAACCGACTTTACCCCTTAACCCAGCTGTCCCAAATTCAAGCCGTTTACTGAACCTATCTTCTAACTCGTCATAGTTTTTTTCATCAATAAGATGTTGAAGCTCTTCTCTTGTATGGGGATCGGGATCTTTTTCTAACCAATGAGTAACTTGTTCCATCATAGCTTTTATTACCTTTATAAATTGTTGATCCAAGTGTATGACATTTAGGGAACTATGTGTGATAACGATTATCATTTGCGAGAGGGCAATCGATAAATTTCGCAGATGCCAAAGAACTCATATCACTTCCTTGCACAATCTAAAAACGCCAACTAGCTTTTATTAACATAAATATAACAAAATAAGTCAAATCACTTTTGCTGTTTACAAACAATTCACTAGGTCCATAAGCGTGCATGGATATTTTTGCGTGACAGTTTGATTAGTTGTCTTGGGAATGGTCACCTAATAAGGTGAAAAAGACAGAGGAGAGGTCTTTTGGAACGATTGCGAGTAACACTGTGGCGAGTGGCTAGCTTGATGTTTGTTGGCTTTGCTACCCCCTCTGGCGCAGAGGAAAAAACCTTCAACATGACAAAAGGTGTCACGGAGATCAGTGGTAAGGTCTACGACCTGCATATGTTGATCTTCTATATCTGCTGCGCCATCGCATTGGTGGTTTTCGGTGCCATGTTCTATTCCATGTACCACCACCGAAAATCGAAGGGTGCGGTCGCCGCTCATTTTCATGAAAGCACGAAAGTCGAAGTCGTCTGGACTGTAATACCCATCATTATCCTCGTTTTAATGGCGATACCAGCAACAAAAACCCTTGTCGCAATGGAAGATACATCACAATCCGATCTCACAGTCAAAATTACCGGGTCGCAATGGAAATGGCATTACAGTTATTTCAATGAAGATGTCGAGTTTTATAGCTTACTCGCGACCAGTCAAAAGGAGATTGACGGGATAGAAGAGAAGGGGGCGCATTATTTGCTCGAAGTCGATAACCCGCTGGTTTTACCAATCAATCGTAAAGTGAGATTTCTACTGACCTCCGACGACGTTATCCACTCTTGGTGGGTCCCCGCCTTTGCTGTCAAGAAAGACACCATTCCCGGCTTTATCAATGAGGCCTGGACGAGAATTGATGAGCCAGGCGTATACCGTGGACAATGTGCAGAGTTGTGCGGTCGTGCACATGGCTTTATGCCTGTAGTGGTGCATGCAATGAAAGAAGATGAATATGATCAATGGCTTGTAGCGAAAAAAGAAGAAGTCGCGAAGGCGAAACAAGAAGCTGCCGCATCGCTAACCGCAACGTTGTCGAAAGACGAGCTGATGACGCTGGGTGAAAAAATTTACTTAGAGCGTTGCGCGGTATGCCATCAAGCAAGCGGTGCGGGTATACCAGGTGCGTTTCCAGCGATTACGGGCAGTAAAGTCGCAACCGGTGATGCCCCAACGCATATTGATATCGTCGTTAATGGTCGCCCGGGTACAGCGATGCAGGCATTTTCTAATCAGTTGACCGAGAAAGAAATTGCGGCCGTTGTGACCTATCAAAGAAATGGATTGGGTAATAATACGGGTGATCTTATTCAGGCATCCGATGTGAATGCGATCAAATCTGCCATGTCGCCAGACTCTAAGGAGGGAGCATGAAAACGTCCAAATCTGAGTCAATAGAGTCCGTTAAATCAGCACCCGTTGTGGATGCAGATTTAAGTCGTGCCAACAGTGCGATTGCCGTGGAAGAGGAGCTTCACCACGAAGCACCAACGGGGATTGCTCGTTGGATATACTCAACCAACCATAAGGACATAGGGACATTATACTTATGGTTTAGTTTTATCATGTTTTTGACCGGTGGTGCGATGGCGATGGTGATTCGCGCTGAGTTGTTTCAGCCCGGATTACAGCTTGTAGAGCCACAATTTTTTAACCAAATGACCACGGTTCATGGCTTAGTGATGGTATTTGGGGCGGTAATGCCAGCATTTACAGGGTTAGCCAACTGGATGATCCCACTGATGATCGGCGCACCAGATATGGCGTTGCCGAGAATGAACAACCTCAGCTTTTGGATCTTGCCTTTTGCGTTTCTGATACTGCTTTCTTCTCTGTTTACCGCAGGCGGTGCGCCTGATTTCGGTTGGACCTTTTATGCACCGCTGTCTACGCAGTACAGCCCGGATAGTACCGCTCTGTTTGTGTTCTCAGTGCACATCATGGGGATCAGCTCCATCATGGGCGCGATCAACGTGATCGTGACAATTGTTAATATGCGCGCTCCGGGTATGACTTGGTTCAAACTGCCGATGTTTGTTTGGACATGGTTGATCACGGCGTTCTTATTAATTGCCGTCATGCCTGTATTAGCGGGTGCGGTAACCATGGTGCTAACCGACAAATATTTTGGAACATCATTTTTTGATGCGGCTGGTGGCGGCGATCCTGTGATGTTCCAGCACATCTTCTGGTTCTTCGGGCACCCTGAAGTTTACATCATGATATTGCCGTCTTTCGGTATCGTTTCAGCGATTATCCCCGCATTTAGTGGCAAAAAGCTATTTGGCTATCATTCAATGGTGTATGCAACGTGCAGTATCGCTCTGCTGTCGTTTTTAGTTTGGGCTCATCATATGTTCACGACCGGGATGCCTGTGTTTGCCGAGCTGTTCTTTATGTATTGCACCATGCTGATCGCAGTGCCGACGGGGGTTAAGGTGTTTAACTGGGTGGCAACCATGTGGCGCGGAGCGATGACGTTTGAAACGCCGATGCTGTTTACCATCGCCTTTATCATTCTGTTTACTATTGGTGGGTTCTCTGGGTTGATGCTGGCGATTGTACCTGCGGATTTCCAGTACCACGACACCTATTTCGTTGTGGCGCATTTCCACTATGTATTGGTGTCTGGGGCTGTGTTCTCCATCATGGCTGCAGCGTATTACTGGCTGCCTAAATGGACGGGGCATATGTACGATCACAAGCTGAGTTTGTGGCACTTTTGGTGCTCCGTTATCTCGGTCAATGTGCTGTTCTTCCCGATGCATTTCTTAGGTTTGGCGGGCATGCCGCGCAGGATCCCTGATTACGCGATTCAGTTTGCGGATGTCAATCAAGTGGTGTCGATTGGTGGGTTTGCGTTTGGTTTGTCGCAGCTAATCTTCCTTGCTGTTGTTCTTAAGTGTATTCGTGGTGGTGCAAAAGCCGAAGACAAGCCATGGGAACATGCTGAAGGCTTAGAATGGACAGTGCCAAGCCCAGCTCCTCATCATACCTTCTCTACACCACCGAAGATCGATTAGAGGCCGCGTTATGGATGAGCAAGTCAAATCCAACCGAAAGCTGACACTTAAGCTGCTCATGGCCGTGGTCGCGATGTTTGGGTTTGGCTTTGCTTTGGTGCCGCTTTATGACGTGATGTGTGATGCCTTGGGAATTAACGGTAAAACGAATACCGAATCGGCGCTTCAGCCACAAGGCATGGTACCAGACGAATCTCGTTCGATACGCGTTGAATTTATGGCGCATCGTTACCATGACATGCCTTGGTCATTTAAGCCTGAGCAAGCTTTTATGGATGTTCACCCTGGACAGGTTATCCAAACGGCTTATTTAGCCACCAATCTGTCGGATAAGCAGATTGTGGGTCAAGCCGTGCCGTCTGTTTCACCCGGATTAGGTGCGACTTACTTTAATAAAATCGAGTGTTTTTGTTTCAACCAACAGCCGTTAGCAGGTAAAGCGAACGCTGAAATGCCACTCATTTTTTATATTGAACCCGATATCCCGGATTCCATTCATACACTGACATTGTCTTACACCCTTTACGACATCACCGATAAAGCGGTCAAGCCCGTAGAAGTGGCGAAAGCGCGTCAGGAGCCTATGAATGAACAACTGCAAGGAGCAAGTCAATGAGCTCAAAACATCAGTCTTACTATGTGCCATCGCAAAGTAGCTGGCCAATTGTCGGAGCCATCTCGCTGTTTTTGATCGCTGTTGGGGCGGGCGTCACGGTACAAAACATGGCAGAAGGGGGAGATGGGAGTGTCTTTGGCAAGTTGATCCTGTTGTCGGGATTCCTATTTTTGCTGTACATGTTTGCTGGTTGGTTTAGTAGTGTGATCGCTGAATCAATGAGCGGTAAATACTCCAGCCAGATTTCTCGCTCTTTCAGACAGGGTATGAGTTGGTTCATCTTCTCTGAAGTGATGTTCTTCGGTGCGTTTTTTGGTGCACTGTTTTATGCGCGTATGGTTGCTGTTCCTTGGTTAGGAGGCGCGAGTAACAACGCGATGACCCATGAAGTGCTTTGGCCTACGTTTGAGGCTTTATGGCCACTGACCACGACACCATCTGGTGAAACTACAGAAGCCATGGGCTGGCAGGGAATCCCGCTTCTTAACACCATCATCCTGCTGACGTCTTCAGTGACGTTACACATGGCCCATGTTGCACTTGAGCAAAATCGACGCATGGCGCTGGTGGTCTGGTTGGAAATTACCATCGTTTTGGCCTGTACCTTCTTGTACTACCAAGGTGTGGAATACATCCATGCTTATCAGGAACTAGGATTAACACTTCAGTCCGGTGTTTACGGTAACACGTTCTTTTTGCTGACAGGATTTCACGGTATGCACGTGTTGCTGGGGACGATCTTTTTGACCGTATTATTGGGAAGAATTGCCAAAGATCACTTTACGCCCAAAGAGCATTTCGGCTTTCAAGCGGGTAGCTGGTATTGGCACTTTGTTGATGTGGTTTGGCTCTGCTTGTTTACCTTTGTATATGTGCTTTAACGTGCTTTTAAGCCGCTTAATACGGCCTAGAGTTCGGTTCAATCAGACCGCTTAGAAGGGCGGCAATAAGGAGAATGACCGCAAGTGCAGATAGGAAGACGCGTTTCCCAAGATAAAAGCTCATAGGCTTGTCTTGCTGTGACTCACCTTCCTCATCGCGCGGGCCTCTCACCATTTCGAACATCGCTCGGACGAGATTGAGGATGATAAACAGTAATAACACGACCAATAACAGTTTGAAGATGAAGACCATTCGGTTGTCCTTTATCGGTTTGTTGAAAAAGCCCGCATTTTTGCTGGGGATGTTATTAACTGTGGTTGCCTTTTGCTTATTGATCAACTTGGGATTGTGGCAACTGTCACGAGCTGAAGAAAAACAGCAGTTAGAGCAATATCTTAGCGAGCGTGAAACAGCTTCATTGATACCGATAACAAAGGTAAATATTGAGCAATACGAGTATTTAACAGGTTTACGGGTGACAGGGGGTTTTACCCCGATTCAAGGAAGATATGTGCTACTCGACAACCAAACACATGACGGAAAAGTGGGGTATCTGGGTTATCAATTAATGGCTTTGGAAAACGGGAAATATGTGTTGATGGAAATTGGATTTGTTGCCTCAAACGGAGATCGCAACCAATTACCATCGGTGGATTGGATGAGTAAACCGATAGAGTTGCAAGCGCGATTATATCAACGTTCTAGCAATCCATTGAGTCACGATTTACACATGGAACTGACCAGCACTCACCGAATCCAGAATTTGAACATTCCGCAGTTGTCGAAGGTTTGGAAAACGGACATTGAGCCTTATGTTGTTCAGCCGCAAAGCAAATCATGGCCATATTTACAGCCTTGGATTCCTGTTCCTCTGAGTTCAGAAAAACACTTTGGATACGCGGTTCAGTGGTTTTCTATGGCGTTGGCGTTAGCAATATTGAGTGTGTGGGTATTAATTCGAGCGCTGCGAAAAGGAGTTCATCATGAGTAATCCCGTTTTAAGAGGGCGAATCATACTGATCGCGTTAGTGTTGATGTTTGTTTTGCCTGTCATCGTGGCGAAAACAGTCTTGGTCAACCACTGGTATCACTCGGGGGTGACAAACAAAGGCGTATTAATTGAACCAAGAACCAGCTTTGAGTCTTTAGGTTTAGAGAACCCTTATCAGGAAAAGCAGTGGCAGCTTGCGTATGTCTTGCCCAAAGTATGTGATGAATTTTGTCAGCAGCAGTTGCATCTGTTGGGTCAGAGCCACATCGCGCTCGGCAAATATCAAACCCGTGTATCTCCGGTTTTGTTAGTAGCCAAAGACAGTGACGTAGGCGCAGCGAAAACTGAACCATTTAAAATCATTAACATGCGTGGGGAGATGAGCCAAATTGTCTCGGATTTTGAGTATGTCATCGTTGATCCACTAGGCCAATTGGTTATGCGTTACCCCAAAGCGGATTCGCAAGACTTGTTGGTCAGTCAGAGCAAAAACGTGCTGGCTGATTTAAGAAAACTATTGAAGCTTTCTCGCGTAGGTTAGGGCAAGGAGTGGCGCATATGGGGTTAACCAATCTGGTTCGGCTGAGCATAGTATTAACGTTTGTGGTCATCATGCTTGGGGCGTACACGCGATTAGCCGATGCGGGACTTGGCTGCCCCGATTGGCCGGGTTGCTATGGTCACCTGAGTGTACCGAACGAAAGCCATGAAATTGCGCTCGCAAAATCGCTTTATCCTTCGTTGACCGTTGAAGCTCACAAAGCTTGGCTTGAAATGATCCATCGCTACTTTGCCGGAACGCTGGGGCTAGTGGTATTTGCCATAACCTTCCTCTGTTTAAAAAGCCGAGTGGTGTCATTCGGGTTACCTGTTGCGCTCTCGCTGGTGATTGTATTTCAGGCGCTGCTTGGAATGTGGACAGTCACGATGAAGTTGATGCCGATTGTTGTTATGGGGCACTTACTGGGTGGATTCACCATGTTCAGTTTGCTTTGCCTGCTGTATTGGAAGTTACGAGATAAGCAGCAGCCCGCAGAAACCGCGGTGACGGAGTCAGCAGGACTGAAGGTTTTGGCGATGATCACGCTGATTTTACTTATGTTTCAGATAGCGCTCGGTGGCTGGACGTCATCCAACTACGCTGCCTTAATGTGTACGAGTTTACCTATCTGTCAGGGCAACTGGGTGGAATATCTCGACTTTAAAACCGCCTTCCAATTGCTTCAGCCACACAGCGAAAGTTACGAGTTTGGCACGCTAGACTACGGTGCGCGGATGACGATACACGTCACGCACAGAATTGGCGCGGTGCTTGTAACACTGTTCTCGCTGGTGCTTATCTACCGCTTAATGAGCCAGTCAAACACAGGACTTAGTAAAGCAGGGCGTCAGGTTGGAGTGTTACTGGTTATTCAGCTAATGCTAGGAGTGAGCAATGTCTTGTTCAGTTTACCTTTAGTGATAGCAGTAGCGCACAATCTAGGGGCAGCACTGTTGTTTGTGTCTGTTCTGCAGGTGAACTATTTGCTGCTTAAACGTAGCAACAAAGTGGTGGCGAGTTCAGGGTTAGTCAGTGAGGAGAGCGCACGATGAGCAAAACGATCAGTTATGTTTCAGAACCCCATAAGGCGACGTGGCGTGTGTATCTAACGCTGACCAAACCAAAGGTTGTCGCGCTTATGTTGCTTACGGCTTTGGTTGGCATGTGTTTGTCGGTTCCGGGAGCACTGCCGATAATGCAAGCGTCGCTTGGGCTTATAGGGATAGGCTTAATGGCGGGTTCGGCAGCGGCGTTCAACCACCTAATTGATAGACGAATCGATGCAGTGATGGCCAGAACCTATAAGCGACCACTCCCGTCCGGCGAAGTGAATGCCGTGCATGTCTTCTCCTTTGCAATTTCGATTGGCGCAGTGGGATTTGTGATTCTATACGCTTGGGTCAATCCGTTGACTGCTTGGCTTACGTTCGCGAGCTTATTGGGTTATGCGGTTATCTATACCATGTACCTGAAGAGGGCGACACCGCAAAACATCGTGATTGCGGGTATAGCGGGCGCGATGCCTCCACTGCTTGGTTGGACAGCCGTGACTGGCGAACTGCACGCGAACGCTTGGCTGCTTGTGATGATTATCTTCATTTGGACGCCTCCCCATTTTTGGGCGTTAGCGATTCACCGCAAAGATGACTATGCCAAAGCCAATATCCCAATGCTGCCAGTAACGCACGGCGTTGAATACACCAAGACATCCATCTTGCTCTACACCGTTTTGCTCGCACTGGTGTGTTTACTGCCAGCGCTGGTGGGAATGAGTGGTATGTTTTATTGGGTGGGGGCCACATGTTTGAGCTTAGGGTTCATCGGTTACGCTTGGAAGCTAAAGTTCAACCCAGAGAAAGGGTCGGCGGTGGCGACGTTTGTATTCTCCATTTATCACTTGATGATCTTATTTGTGCTACTACTTGTCGACCATTATTTAACCTAAAGCGCTTTCAACGGGCATAGACATAAAGTACTCTTTGCTTCCTATTATGGAGGTACATTGATGTCTGCGTCTTTCCCGTCTGATTTTTTTAATAAAAGACTTTGTCTTCTGATGTGTGCCATCGGGCTTGTGAGCGTTGCGTCGTTAGCAAAGTCATTGGGCAGGTATGAATACGCGGTATTAGATGTGGAAGATTGGTTAGGCGGTGCGTGGGCATTACACACGTGCGTTTCGATCAGCTTAGGTTTTATTGCTTCTTGGGCAACACCAAAACGCTACCTCCAACAAGCCACATTACCCATTTCTCCCTGGATTTGGATGTTGCTCGTTATTGTGACGTTTGACGAAATTACGCAGTTCTTCAACTCAAATCGACACTTTTCATTGCTGGATTTGAGCATCAACATAAGTGGCGTCATCATAGGCGCGCTCTTTTATCTCGCTTACTTTCGAATGCGCTATTCTCGCTAGTTTCCATTTCTACTTAACTTTCTATCTTCTTAACTTTCTATCTTCAGCAATGTTTATTAAGGCTTAGGGGAGATATTACTTATAATGTACATTTTATTTTACACGAACTGTAAATTGTAAAATGACCATGAATATTGCCTTTTGGTGAAAATAGTGCTTGCAACCTTCATTTTTGATAGATAAGTTACAAGGAACAGGAAATAACAAAGTTGAGCGTTTATGCACCAAATCCTTTAGATGCCGCGCTTAAACCAAGAAAATAGGAAGTAGTAAGCCATGTTTCAGACCGATGATGTTCGAATTAGTAAAGTAAAAGAATTATTGCCACCCGTTGCTGTTTTAGAGAAATTTCCCGCGACAGAAACGGCCTCTTCAACCACGTTCCGTTCACGTGCTGCCATTTCCGATATTCTAGCGGGCAAAGATGATCGTTTGCTTGTGATTATTGGCCCATGTTCTATTCACGACCCAGAAGCTGCGATTGAATACGGCAAGCGCTTAAAGGTGTTGCGTGATGAACTCGGAGATCGTCTAGAAGTTGTCATGCGTGTTTATTTTGAAAAGCCGCGTACAACGGTGGGTTGGAAAGGTCTGATCAATGACCCTTACATGAATGACACATTTAAGATTAACGATGGCTTACGTTTAGGTCGTAAACTTCTTCTTGATTTGACCGATATGGGCTTGCCAACAGCGAGTGAGTTCCTAGATATGATCACCCCGCAGTACGTTGCAGATCTTATCAGTTGGGGTGCTATCGGCGCACGTACAACGGAGTCGCAAGTACACCGTGAGCTTGCGTCTGGTCTGTCTTGCCCTGTTGGCTTTAAAAATGGTACTGATGGCAACATCAAGATCGCGTCTGATGCTATCCGTTCTGCTAGCGCGTCTCACCACTTCTTATCAGTAACGAAATACGGTCATTCCGCGATTGTTGAAACGGCGGGTAATCCAGATTGCCACATTATTCTTCGTGGCGGTAAAGAACCAAATTACAGCGCAGAGCACGTTGCAGCGATTAAATCTGAACTTGAGAATTCGGGTCTACCACAAAAAGTGATGATTGATTTTAGCCACGCAAACAGCTCGAAACAGTATCAACGCCAAATGCTGGTGGCAGAAGACGTAGCAGGTCAAATTTCGAATGGTGAAGATGCGGTATTCGGTGTGATGATCGAATCTCACTTAGTGGAAGGTCGCCAAGACTTGGTTGATGGTGTTGCACCAACTTACGGCCAGTCAATCACGGATGCGTGTATCGGCTGGGATGACACTGAAAAAGTATTGCGCCAACTAGCAGACGCCGTCGAAACGCGCCGAAAAAATAAGTAATTAGCCCGATTTGAGGTTAATTTAATCAGATTAAAACGGGTTCTCAGCAGAGAGCCCGTTTTTTATGGATACCATTTATCTTCCGACAAATCCGGCGAGCACTTTACCTCACTCGTCAACTAAGATACTGGGGGATTTGTAAGCAACGCCTGTTGAATAACTGGATGTTGCCTCACCTTGACCGCCTGAAAACCGCATTTTTCTTACTCAAGTTCGAATTTATCAATAGTGTACGTTGAGCTATTGGCGAAACACGCTTAGTGTTATAGGCAGATATTTTAGGAGGTAAAATATGGTGTCGAAAGTAACTGTCGCCCCTCAAGGGCCAGATATGTCGGAACTAGTTCAAGGGTATTGGCGCTTGGCTGAGTGGGATATGACCCCTCAGCAACGTTTGTCGTTTTTAAAACAGCATATCGACTTAGGGATTACAACGGTCGATCATGCGGACATCTACGGCAATTACGAATGTGAAACGTTGTTTGGTGAAGCGGTTAAACTAGAACCATCGATTCGTGATCAAATTGAAATTGTCACTAAGTGCGATATCAAGTTGTGTGGTGACAAAACACCAGAACGTAAGATCAACCACTACGATACAAGCGTTGCTCACATCTACGAGTCTGTGAACAATTCACTTGAACGTCTGAATATCGATTGTATCGATGTGTTGCTCATTCACCGCCCTGATGCGTTGATGGATGCTGACGAAGTCGCAGAAGCATTCAGTGAGTTACAAAAGGTTGGTAAAGTGAAACACTTTGGTGTCTCTAACTTTACACCTCGCCAATTTGAGTTGCTGCAATCTCGAGTGTCTAAGCCTTTGGTGACGAACCAAGTTGAAATTAATCCGCTCAATTTTGATGTTGTTCATGATGGCACATTAGATCAATTGCAAATGCAGCGCGTACGTCCTATGGCGTGGTCGTGCCTTGGTGGGGGCAGTATCTTTACTGGTGCGACGGAACAAGCCGAACGCGTACGTGCGGAGCTAGAGTTGATTCGTCAAGAAGTCGGTGCAGAAAGTATTGAACAAGTGATTTATGCTTGGGTACGCCGTTTACCGTCAAAGCCGTTACCCATTATTGGTTCTGGTAAAATTGAGCGCGTGGCTGCGGCTGTTTCAGCGTTGGAGATTGAGCTAACGCGCGAACAGTGGTACCGCGTTTGGGTCGCCTCGAAAGGGCATGGGGTGCCGTAGAAGTCCGCATCTAACAAAATACCAAAGCCAGCGATTGCTGGCTTTTCTGTTCTTTGTGGAATGAATGAGTTCAGTGAGGTTTCTGTGTTGAACTGCCTAGCCTTTCCAGCGTGGAATCGGCTGAGAGAGGTCAAAGGCTTCATTGGTCATTCGATGGAACGTGGCTAAGTCATCCGGCTTGATAGGTTTCGCGTAGTAGAAGCCTTGAATGTATTTAACACCTAATAGTTGAAGCTGCTCTATTTGTGGCTCGGTTTCTACACCCTCAGCGATGACCTTCATGTCTAAATCGTCAGCAAGTTGAATCATCGATTTTAAAACGGGCTTAATATTGGAATCGGTATGCAAACTTTTAATGAAAACCTTATCGATTTTGACCACATTAAATTTCATCATCCGTACCAGATTTAGCCCTGAATATCCGGTTCCGAAATCATCAATCGCTATCTCAAACCCCAGATTTTGGATTGCTTTTAGGTTGGCAAGAGCAATGTTTAGCTGTTCGCTCGTTAACTCTACATTCTCCGTGAGTTCCAGTAAAATGCTTGAAACGTAGTTAGGGTGCAGCTCTTTGTATCGCTCAAGATATTCGACAAATTCCGTTTCGACAATCTGGTGGCGGCTAATATTAATACTAATGTAGTTCTCGTTTAAATAGGCAGGATTCTTCTCTAGAAACCCCGTGATCTCTTTAAAGATATATTTAGTGATTTTATCAATTGCGCCTAACTTTTCTGCAAGCGGTATAAATTGCTCAGGAGACATTTTACCCTGCACCGGGTGATTCCAGCGCACGAGTGCTTCGCTTCCAACCAACTTACGCGAATTGATATCAACAATTGGCTGCAAATAAAGCTCGATTTGTTCTTCTTTGATTGCCGTCAGCAACGCGTATTCGATGGAGAGCCTCGCCAGCGCTTGATAACGAACAGTTACGTAAATCAGCGAAATGATCAGTGAGACAAGGATGATTTCGTCCAAATAGGAGAGATAATGATGTTTGTAGGCATCTAGCGTAAGGAAAACAGAGACCGTAAAAGGGTAAAGATTTGAAGAGAAGCGATAGCTTTCTCCACGGTCTATTTTTGTTTCAGCGAAGTTAGATTGGATAACTTGATCCATGACCTTTATTTTGTATCCATACATTCGTTGTTCGAATGCAGGGGTAACCAAATCTAAAAATTGTTGGGGAGGCAGTAAAGCGTTGATACCGCGGCGTTGATCACGAGAAACGTAAATGAAGACGGTTTGGAGCTTACTTTTCGATTCTTTTAAAGTAACGGTTATGTTGCTCTCAGACGCTTGGAGCCTTTGCAGTGTTGAGTTGAATAAACGGATTTTCGTTTGTCCTTCGTTGCTCGTGCAGTAGACAACGCCATTGTTATACAAACCCACTTCTTTCATTATTTCGGAGTTGAATACTTCCGATTGCAAATCCAATCTATCTTGAACGCTACAGTCATCACCTACTTTTCGCTCTAATACCTGCAAGTTGTCTGCAATATTATCTATATAACGTTCTAACTGGCTGATCGAGGCACTCCCATCAGACATCACCTGCTCTCTCAACACGTAATAGTTGACGGCAGCAGCGATAAACATCACACACGCAAAAATACCAATAATTGGCATCAAGTGTGGGAAGTGGAGGTAAGCTGTTCTGACCACTTTTTTCAAGTTGGGATTATTTTGCGTCATTCCGGATCATTTTGTCTTCCAGTTTTGTCCACTATAAAAGGTATTTCGTCTAACATGCTAGCGAAATTAGTCGGTTACGGTTACTGCCCGTACAATTTCGTCGTATTTCTCATTGCTGTCTCAATTTTGAGAATGAAGGGCGATGTTGTTTTCTACTAAGAACTCAACAGCTTAGCAGAAACGGTTTAGAAAAAATGAGATATAAGCACTAGTGTTCATATGGTTTTGTTAACAAGTGACATAATATCGGAGAAGTCGCTCGCGTTGTGGAAGCATTGCGATGAAGACGTTTTATGTGATTGTGTTTAACGTGTTCTCGAAATGAAACACAAGCTTCAAATTCAGCGGCTATCTGGTCATGAAATCGACACATTCGCCTGTTTACAATCATTTCAAACAAGACAAATTTTTGATAGCCATTTGAGATCTGAAATGAGCAATGGAATAAAAACATCGGTCGCCACCGCCATGGACTTTGTCGGTTTGAACTTCTTATCAGATGAGCGCACCCGCTCTGATTTACAAAACAGCGAGCAAGAAAGACTGGATAAAATAGCCTCGTCACAGCAGTTTAAAGATGGAAAAGCGATTGCTCGAATGCCTAAGGTAGCTAGCCCAGAAAGTATGTTGTCGGTCATGTGGAAGCTTGTATGCGGTCGCAACCAGCTGAGACCACAGACAGAATTGCCTTATGTTCCTGTCGATACTATGAGACTGGAAGAAAGGAGTAAGGAACTTCGTGTGACATGGTTAGGTCACTCTAGCCTGTATATAGAAATGGAAAAGACCCGTATTTTGATCGATCCTGTGTTTGAATACGCGTCTCCCTGGATTGCGAAGTCTTGGTATGACCGAAACGTGAGTTCTCCCGTAAGCCGAGACAAACTCCCCACTCCTGATGTTATCGTTATTTCCCATGACCACTATGATCACTTAGAAGAATCGACAGTGAGGTTTTTCGCAAACAGCGGTGTTAGATTTTTTGTTCCTCTTGCGGTCGGCAGACACCTTGAGAAGTGGGGTGTTGACCCCAAAAATATTCGTGAGTTTGATTGGTGGGACGAAGTGCTATTTGAAGGTGTGAGGTTTGTCGCGACACCGGCTAATCATAACTCAGGTCGGACAGGCTTTGATTCAAACTCAACGCTTTGGTGCTCTTGGGCATTACTCTGTGAATCTGGCTCGCTGTTTTATAGTGGAGATACAGCCTACGATCGTCACTTTAAGCAGATAGCCGACGAACTTGGGCCATTTGATATGGCGTTTATAGAGGTTGCCGCGAATGTCAAAGATGGCAAAGGCTTCCCAGTTGAGAATTGGGGGCATATGCAAGCTCGTCATACTGTCCGAGCATTTAACGATTTGAATGCGGGTAAATTATGCCCGATCCATTGGTGCACCTATGAACTATTCTCTCATCAGTGGGATGAACCCATGCTTGATCTGTTATCCGAAGTAGAAGGAAGTGATATCGATCTCGTGACACCCATGGTGGGTCAAACGTTTAACGTCCATAGCGACGGTTGTCACTTTCACTGGTGGGAAGAGACCTTCACGGAACAAGTTCTTCAAACGGACGAGTTGGTGAGCTCAGTAGGGCGTTCATAGTCGATTAGCAGCGCCACATCGGCGCTGCTTTTTATGTCATGTTAAGAATTATATCGCGTTAAGAAGGTTTTTTTGTCACTCTTTTCCTTGCAATTCATGTTGAGAAGAAAAAGCCTTAGCCGATAAATCCTGAACTTCCAATGGATTAATTTTCAGCGTTTGAGTCGGGAAGGCGACTTGGGCGTTATTATCTCGGATAATCTGCATTATCTTCAGCAAAACATCTTGCTTCACTTTATGAAAGCGAACCCAATTAACGGTTTTGGTAAACGTGTAGACCATCAAATCCAACGATGATGCTCCAAACGCGTTAAAGTTGACGATGAGTGTTTGTTCGGTATCAATATCAGGGTGGTTTTCCAGCATTGCTTTAATATCGCTGACTATCGCCGCCACCTTAGCCCCATCGTCATATCGAATGCCAATGTTTTCATAAATACGGCGGTTCAGCATCCGAGATGGGTTCTCCACCACAATGCTGCTAAAGACAGAATTTGGAACATACAAAGGACGTTTATCGAATGTGCGTATGACCGTCATTCGCCAGCCAATGCGTTCTACTGTGCCTTCAATCTGGCGATCAGGAGAGCGAACCCAATCGCCGACTTTAAATGGTCGGTCGAAGTAAATCATCATGCCACCAAAGAAATTCGAGAGCAGATCTTTGGCTGCGAAACCGACGACTAAACCACCCACACCACCAAATGTCAGTAGCCCAGACAAACTGAGTCCAAATGCTTGCATGATGGTTAGTGTGCCGAGAACAATAATGAATAGCCTAGACACCTTCGCAACGGCTTGAACGGTTGTTTCATCATGGCTCTTTTGCGTTAAAGCGTACTCTTCAATATTGTTGACCAAACGCATCGTCACCCAAATAAAGATACCGATGATCAATAGCAATTTCAGAGTACTTAGCCAATCCAGTTTTGAGCTAAAGTGATCCTCTAACACGAACCCTAAAGATAAGGTTGCAGGCCAGCACCATATCAATGTGCTAATCGGCGTTTTGATTGAGGCTAACACCATGTCATCCCAGTGAAAACGGGTTTTCTCTACGAGAACTTCTAATCGGTTGTAAATGATTCGCCAGGCGAGCCAAGCGATAAAACTGGCGATTGTGATAAGTAGGACGTTGGTATCCCATTTTTCTAGTATTGAGAGAATAGGTTCAGGCAAGTAGGAAAGTAGCTGATTCATTGTATTGAGCGTAACCAGTGAAAATATGAAACCAGTATATACTCAATTATCGATTAGAATCAGTATCCACAGAGGGTCATCGTCTTAGTTCTGGAAATAAATGAGAGAGAAAGGGCTTTTTAAATGTGGGGGGAGAGTCAGGTTGGTTGTTAGCTTCCGAAATGCTCACTTAATGCGGCGCGGCGGTTTTTTGCCCCGCCACCTTCCTCGCTGATGGTATCTTCATAACCTTCTTTGACAAACCTCTGCGGCGGACTGTTAGGTTGGAGTCTTTTCAATTGAGGTGATTTGAACGTGCCAACAATTTGATAAACGAACGTGCCTTCGCCAGTGGTGATATAGATTTTCTTCCCGTCAAATTCAAAATGGGTTGCGATAAAGCGTTCATTTCTCAGTACTTTATTTTCACCTAACTCAAGCACTTCCGTATTGTATTGAGGTGTTCCGATTTCAATCCATCGACCATAGACGTGCTTAGGGTTTACAAAATCTTGATAGCTGAAGTAAATCAATGCAGAAAAACCAATAGCGAAAGAAACAGGAAGAGTAGTAAGTAGGAGTTTTACAATTTTCGTTTTTTCCATAACTACGTAATAGGCCTGAGAGTGAATGTTTTTGGAGGAGAAACCCTCTCGTCGAATAAAACAAGACTGTAAAAGATTGAGTGATAACGCAATTAACCATAGATAAAAATTTGATACTTAGTCCAAAATTAGCCCTAAAAAAGTTAGGTTTTTATATTTTATCAACACTCAAATGTGCAGTTTCAATCAGATTGTTTTTACTGCGCCTGCTCATAATACGCTTGCTTGGTATAACGAATTCGTATAAAAAGTGAGATTCATATTGGATGTTGCCCGACTTTTGGGTAGTCATGGAGGAAGTAATGATCAAGGTAAACAGCTATTTTGAAGAGAGTGTAAAGTCACTAGGTTTTACGCAAGGTGACGAACAATCCAGCGTGGGTGTTATGCTCGCAGGGGAGTACACCTTTGGTACAGGCGCGCCAGAGCGAATGACCGTTGTGAAAGGTGAAATGAGCATTAAGCGTGCAGGCGAAGAAGAATGGTCGACGTTCAAAGATGGTGAATCTTTTGACGTTGTGGGTAACTCTTCATTTGATATTCGCCTTCCTGTTACAACCGCTTATCTGTGCGAGTACCTCTAAGATATCCTTAGACTTTATTCTTATTGACGCTGCATCATCTGATGTGGCGTTTTTATTTGAGTTGTCTAGCAAACCGGCATCTACTCCCGCTCATTTTCTGCTACAAAAACGACATGCCCCTTAGATTTATCCCTCTCGCGTAATTCGGAAATGCCGAATGTAACTGCAGTAAATATCAAGTTTATCAAAATGACGCTTAGCTATACTTAGAATATGTTGAAGCGACTTAAGGGGATAACTATGGCTGTGGCACCTAAGCATTCAGACCATCGCACTGGCTATGACCCTAGTCAGGATATGACTCCTGAACAGCTGCATCGATTTGGTAAAGTGGCGCACAAAGCTCAAAAACACAGAGACAAAGTAGCCGCCAAGCGTTCCATATTAAGTGCCGCAAAGGATGCAGCATTTCAACCAGTCATTCGACCAAAGAAAGCGAAGTCTCATACGGTTCGCTACGCGATTTGGATGATCGTCGTGTTAATTGTTTCTCTGTGGCTTATGCACTTTGCCGCGTAGTTGAAATGGGTCATCGCCTCTATATCTATAAGTGTCTATATATAAGTGATAGAGGCGATGGATATTATTTAGCGATCAACCCGTAAGGGATTCTTGAAAGTACTTTGGGGTGAGTCGTAACCTTCGGGGCTGGGTTAACTTGCTGCCAGTCGAGTAACATAATGGCAAGAACATTGCGGTGTTCACCCTTACCAATATCAAAATCACCACTCACAGATGGGATCATTCCTCTGTCTTTATCAATCGATTGTTGTATCGCTTGACGTGTTTTTTCGACAACAGGGTCATCTTCTAAGCCTGCGAGCAGGAAGCTAATTCCAATCTCGGCAATAATATCTTCCTTTGCACGAAGTAGAATCGTATCAATATTGTTGCGGAAGTAGTCATAGATCCATTGGTATTGCTTTTCGCTGACTTTGTGTTGGTAGTACCCAGAATCCGCTAAAATGATGTGGGTTAAGCCATATAGCTTGTTTCCATATTGCTGTTCGGAAAGGGCATTATCCATGTTGTCTGGATAAGTTTCTTTGAGAGCGTCAATAAATTCTTCAACGACATCTTGCTCATCGAGCTGGCGAAGCCAGAAAACTTGATTAGCGAGTTGAGCCGCCCATGCTTTGATCATTTCTGGATTCGTGGCGAACTTTTTGAAATCGTAACGACGAATGACTTTACGTAGCTTTTCGTCTTCTATGTGTTTGAGTCCGTACTCATTCGCCCTTGCCATAGACCCCAATAAATCGACGCCTAAGTACAGGTATTCTGGCATTTGTCGAGTCGCGGCGTACCGTCTTTGGCTTCTTTCGCCAGTTTCGCCAATGTATCCAGACACTCTTCTTTCGGAATGCAGCGCGATTTGCTTGGGTGTGTGCACTTCAGCCGCGAAGCGATTTAAACGGCTGGCAACCCTAGCCATATCACTCCAGATGGCCGCAGCATATTTGTCATCTAAGGTTTGACGATACATTCTTAGCCCGTAATGGCCTTCGGTAAAGGCAGGCAGAGTATAGAGCTGAGTTTCGTAGGTTTGCTTGATCGTATTTGCGGATTCCTCATAGCTGCTAAAGGCCAAAACTGAGGGTATGAGGATAAGTCCGAGTATAAAGGCGAGTATTCTTTGACGCATAATATTTTCCATAACAATTAAGCGAGTCTGAGATTTTATATCACAATGTCGTCTCTACCCACATTTATGTGAGTTAAGCGCTTAGCGAGTAAATTGTGCTCCAATACAAGTTAGCAAGGTTTTCCATGTGCGATGTAAGCAGCGCGTCAACGTGTGGCAAGAAATAGATATAAGCCAAAATTGTGCTCATCTCACGTATTCAACTGATTTAGCGGATTAAATCCCACCAAAATCGATGTTTTTTTGTCGGAAAGTGGTGAAAAATTGACTAATTTCATGTATGTTTTGGCGCTTCTGGATGATGAAATAACTAATATTATCAATACGTCATCGTGATTTATGAATTTTTAATCTAAGTATCATGAAGTGGGTATATCGAATGGAGCACGGATGGGATATCGCTTAGCTAAACACTGGCACGTTGTTAGCTTATTTATTTTTCTTACCACGATTTCGATCATCTTGGTTGAGTACTTGGAAAGTGCTCAGAAGTCTTTTCTGCGTGACAGTTTACGTTCCCGTGCCAAAGACGAACTGTCTATCATTCGCTCCCAACTTGAATCTTTGGTCGTTTCCGATATCTATGTTGCAAATGGTTTGAATACATTAATTGCTGTAAACCCAGACGTTGATTTATCTGGCTGGGATCTCATTGCCGCAAGTATCATGCGTAAGAGTAACAACATACGTCTTATTGGTTTAGCGCCTGACAATGTCATTAGCCACGTTTACCCTATGGAAGGAAATGAACGAGCAATTGGACTTGACTACCGCACTGTGCCTAGCCAGTGGCGGACAATCGAAAAGGCGACCGAACTACAAGAGATTTATATCGCTGGCCCTGTTGAACTGGTTCAAGGTGGTAGAGCATTAATTGCGCGAGTGCCTATCTATTTAGATCCTCCTTATAATACTCGTTACTGGGGAATGTGCAGCAGCGTGATTGATCTGGGCGGGCTTTTTAAAGACGCTGGTATTGCTGCATTTGAAGAAAAATACAATTTCGCTATTCGAGGTGTGGACAGTGAGGGGTGGAATGGCGACTTGTTTTATGGTTCGCAGTCTACCTTTGATGCTGCACTAGCTGTTGAGATTGTTAACTTCCCACACGGCGGATGGGTGCTTGCCGCATCAGAGAAGCAAGATTTGTTAAATCACAGCGAGTGGTATCGAGTTCACACTGCACGTTTGATTGGTTATCCAATACTCCTTGTTTTGTTGCTTGCCTTTGGCCAGATTTATCGTTTGTACGTGGTTGCGAATCGACGAGCCCTCCAAGATGAATTAACGAAATTACCCAATCGACGCTACTTTATGTACACCATCGAAACGTACTTTGAATCAGCGCAGAGCAGTCAAAATGACAACGTAAAATTTGCTTTACTTAACGTTGATCTTGATAAGTTTAAAGAAGTTAACGATACCTATGGTCATGCCGCGGGCGATGAGGTACTTATCGCAACCGCTGAGCGAGCAACCAAAGCTTTGCGTTCCTCGGATTTGGTTGCGAGGATTGGCGGTGATGAATTTTTAGTGCTGATTCCTCGAGTGACAAACCAATCGACTGTAGAAATAGTCGTTGAAAAGCTGAAAAAAGCCATCAGCCAAACCCCTATAACGTTTGAGAATCATCTGATCGATATTGATGTGAGTGTCGGATGCGTTCTTTATCAGCCTGAGTTTAATAGTGTGGAAGATATGTTACACGCTGCCGATTCAAGTATGTATGAGATTAAGAACGCCAAGTCACAAACGTTTGACTAAACAAACGTCAGGCTAAGTTGTTATTGATTACTGCGCATAACTGACCAAAGCATGCTATAGAAAAAGAGATAGGTTTGTTTTGAGGTTGTTATGCGTAACTTGACACAATGGCTCTCAGATTATGGGGAGAGTCACCAACATCCAATCAACAAAAAAATCCATACGGTTGCGGTGCCAGGTATTTATTTGTCTGTAGTTGGCTTGATATGGTCGATTCCAACCGTTTCAATTTATGGTGTTTCATTAAACTGGATTTGGGTGGCCATGATTCCCTTAATGGTGTTTTATTTTAGGCTTTCATTGAGTGTTTTTATGATGATGCTCGGATTCACGCTAGCCTGTGTGTGCCTCATTTGGTCGTTAGAGTTGCTCCAGTTACCCGTTCTGATGGTATCGCTTCTGATGTTCGCCATGTTTTGGCTGCTTCAGTTTATTGGCCATAAAGTTGAAGGGAATCATCCCTCATTTTTTGATGATTTCACGTATTTGCTGATAGGACCGATTTGGGTTTTCCGTAAACAGTAATCCACCACCGTCTATTCATCAGAGTGTTTCCCGCCTCACGCGTGAGTCCTTAGCGTGAGGGTGATCACAATCTCTAATCCTATTTTGTTTCCTTATATTAACAAAAATAAAACTTGTGATTTCTGTCATGGAAAACGTTTTCCTGTTACCGGTAACATTGCTACCAAAGTTACCGGTAACATATAACAATTAACCGGATCAACCAATCGGCAGGTAAATGCTAGATTGGAGACATGAAACAAAACAAGGATACCCCCGACTATGAAAGCGATGACCAAAACTTTGCTTGCTGCCTCTATTACTGGACTGTTTTCTGTGTCTGCACTTGCAGCTGACTTTAAACTAAAAATCCAGTCTTCTGACCCATCTGGTGATTTGAATTTCCAAGTTCAACAAAACTGGGCAGATCGCGTTGAAAAGATGTCTAACGGTCGTATCGACATAGACTTGTTACCAGTAGGCGCGGTGGTTAAGCACACAGAAACGCTTGGCGCGATTAAAATGGGTATTCTGGATGGTCAAGTCACGGCGACGGGTTACTTCTCTGGTAAAGATCCTGCATTCGGCTTGATTGGTAACACGGTAGGTGCGTGGTCTGACACAACGCAACTACTGCAATACATGAACTACGGCGGTGGTAATGAGCTGATGACTGAGCTTTACGCTCCTTACGGTGTGAAGTTCGTTGGCGCGTCAACAACAGGCGTAGAATCGTTCATCTCTAAAAAGCCAATCGATGGTGTGGCTGACCTGAAAGGTCTAAAACTGCGCGCGCCAGAAGGTCTAGTTCAACAAGTGTTTGCCGCAGCTGGCGCAACACCAGTTAACCTACCAGGTTCAGAAGTGTTTACTGGTTTGAGCAAAGGCGTTATCGATGCAGCGGACTACACGGTATTTTCGACAAACCAAAAAGCGGGCATGAACGACATCGCGACACACCCAGTTCAGCCAGGCTTCCACTCGCTACCGCTTATCGATATCTCTATTTCTCAGAAGAAATGGGACAAGATGCCTGAAGACCTGCAGACTATTCTACAAACGTCGGTACGTGACTTCTCTTACGATATGACGACCCAGCTAAAAATGGCTGATCAAGCAGCGGTAAAAGAAGCGCAGGCAAATCCAGATATCACTATTCACAACTGGTCTGACGAAGAGCGTAAGAAGTTCCGTGAAATCGCGAAATCACAATGGAAAGTGTTTGCTGAACGTTCCCCAAATGCACAAAAAGTGTATGAATCAGTGACAACATTCCTAGAAACAAACGGCCTTTTATAAGTTCGTTGATTTAGCAAGCTTCTCTCAGGAGGGCTGTGGTCCTCCTTATTTTTTGGGAAAAGATGGTAATGACTGATAAAACCCCACACGTTCCTCACGAACAAGAAGAACAGCCAAGAAACTTTCTTGATAAAGCGATCATTAAGATCAGTAATGTACTGAGTTGGTTCTTCATCTTTACGGTACTGATTTCTTTCTACGAAGTTGTGATGCGATATGTGTTTGATGCGCCAACGACTTGGGTGCATGAAACGGCTTCGTTTATTGGCGGTTCACTGTTTATCGTCGGTGGTATTTACGCTTTTGCAGCGAACAAACACGTACGAGTCGTGCTGATTTACGATTCGGTTTCCAATCAAACGCGCAAATACCTTAACTTGGTTCACCACGTTGTCGGTTTAGCGTTTGCTGGTATGTTGGCGTACGCCTCCTACGCGATGGCGATGGAGTCATGGTTTACACCTTGGGGTGAATTGCGCCTCGAAACGTCAGGCTCGGTGCTGAATGCGCCATATCCCGCACTTCTTAAAGGTCTGATTTTCGTCGTCCTTTGTATTCTTGTTGTTCAGTATGTATTGCACCTAATCCAAGAGATTATGGGTCTAAGGAAGAAAGACGATGTTTGATTTATCTTCTATTGGCATTGCATGGGGTAGTTTACTCATGCTGGTCATGATGATCGGCCTATTACTTACGGGTATGCAGTTGGCGTTCGTGACAGGCTTTGTTGCGATTTTCTTCACCCTTTGCTGGTTTGGCCCAGACGCATTGCCACTGATTGCGAGCCGTACCTACAGCTTTGCTTCAGGCTACGTATTCTTAGCCGTACCGATGTTTGTTTTGATGGCGGCGCTTTTAGACCGTTCGGGCATCGCTAAAGACCTGTTTGACGCGATGAAGTCGGTTGGTCGCAAAGTTCGTGGCGGCGTTGCAGTACAGACTCTTTTGGTTGCGGTACTGTTGGCATCAATGTCGGGCGTAATCGGTGGTGAGACGGTGCTACTGGGCATTCTGGCATTGCCACAAATGCTGCGTTTAGGTTACGACCGCAAACTGGCGATCGGTACTACCTGTGCTGGTGGTGCGCTAGGTACCATGTTGCCGCCAAGTATCGTTCTGATCATCTATGGCATGACGGCAAGTGTGTCTATCGGTGACCTGTTTAAAGCGTCATTCTTACCAGCGTTTATTCTGGCAGGTTGTTACATCGCTTACGTACTGATTCGTTGTAAGTTGAACCCTTCTCTTGCGCCAATTCCAAGCGATTCTGGCGAAGAAGAAGAGCCTCAAGTGAGCTACTTTAAAGCGCTGTTCTTCCCGCTGCTTTCTGTCGCGGTGGTACTTGGCAGTATCTACACTGGTGTAGCCTCAGTGACCGAAGCGTCGGCTCTGGGTGTAGTGGGTATCATGATTTCAGCCATCATCCGTGGCGAGATGAACGTCAAAATGCTCAAAGAGAGTGCCATCGCAACCATGCGTACCTGTGGCATGATCATGTGGATCGGCATCGGTGCGAGTGCGCTAGTTGGCATCTACAACCTAATGGGCGGTATCGACTTTGTAGAAGAAGTGATTCTTGGCCTAAGTGGCGGAAGTGCATTGCTGACATTGCTTATCATGATGGTGATCTTGTTGGTACTGGGTATGTTCCTTGACTGGGTAGGCGTTGCGCTACTGACGATGCCAATCTTTGTGCCGATTGTGGTTAGCCTAGGCTACGACCCGATTTGGTTTGGTGTTGTGTTCTGTCTCAACATGCAGGTGTCTTTCTTGTCGCCACCGTTTGGTCCGGCTGCATTCTACCTGAAATCTGTTGCGCCAAAAGACATCAGCCTTGGCGAGATCTTCCAGTCACTACTGCCATTTATCGGCCTACAAATCTTTGTGTTAAGCCTTGTGATCATGTTCCCTGAACTGGCCATGTGGTGGAAATAACCAATACCGAATTTTGTATTAGCAACACACCCATTTGGGTCACACAGCCTTCAGTGAGCGCTGAAGGCTAAGGATAGTATTGTCCAATGAAAGCGAAAAAAATCTTAGTTATGGGCGTATCAGGTTGTGGTAAAAGCCTGATTGGTAGTGAGATTGCCAAAGCGCTGGGTTTACCTTTCCATGATGGGGATGATTACCACCCGAAAGCGAACGTGGAAAAAATGGCGCAAGGCATTCCGCTCAACGATGAAGACCGCATTGGCTGGTTAGAAACGCTTAATCGTATATATGTTAACAATGACGCAGCGGTGATTGCATGTTCGGCGCTTAAGCCTTCATATCGCGATATTTTACGTCGCGACAATGACGAGCTAGTTATCGTCTATCTACAAGGTGATTTTGATACCATCTGGTCTCGTCATCAACAGCGCGCTAATCATTACTTCAACGGTGAAGCTATGCTTAAGAGCCAATTTGAAGCGCTTATCGAGCCAGAAAAAGACGAAGCCTTGTTTATCGACATTTCTGCTGATGTGCCACAAGTATTGACCGCAGCATTAAAAGCGATAGAGGAGTCAAACAATGACGCAATCTAACATCGCAATGATTGGCTTGGGAGTGATGGGGAAAAGCCTAGCGCTAAACCTTGTCGATCATGGCTTTAACGTCACTGGTTTTGATATCAGTGATAAGCACAAACAGACGGCACTAGATGACGCAAAGGTACTGACGCCGAAGGGCGATAAAGGACGATTAATTACCGTTGATAGTTTGGTTGAATTGCTGGGTTCACTAGCCAAGCCGCGAGTGATTGCGCTATCTGTACCCGCAGGAGAGATTGTCGATAACGTTGTACAGGACCTACTTAACGCAGGCTTAAGTAGTGAAGATATTGTTATCGATACTGGCAATAGTCTATGGACTGACACTGAAGCACGTGAGCAGCGTTATCAAGGCCAACTGCGCTTTTTTAGTACCGCAGTATCGGGCGGTGAAGTGGGGGCGCGATTTGGTCCAGCCTTGATGGCAAGCGGCAATCGAGACGCATGGAATTACATTGAACCGATGTGGCATGCAATCGCAGCAAAAGTGGACGAGCAGGGTCTACCAGTTGGTCCGTTTGATCAAGGCGAGCCATGCGCCGCGTACTTGGGACCAGCAGGAGCGGGTCACTACGTGAAAATGGTGCACAATGGGATCGAATACGCAGACATGCAGTTGATCTGCGAAGCGTACCATTTTATGTCTGACATTCTGGGTATGAGTGCGCAAGAGATCGGCGGCACCTTTTCTGACTGGAATAAAGGGGTTCTTAATAGCTACTTGATGGAAATCAGTGCGGATATTCTACAAACGCCAGACCCAGTGACAGGAAAACCCTTTGTCGAAGTGGTGCTGGACAAAGCGGGTCAAAAAGGCACTGGCTTATGGACTGCGGTGAACAGCTTGCAAGAGGGCGCGCCAGCTCCGACCATCGCTCAAGCTGTGTTTGCTCGCGCGCAAAGTGGACAAAAAGCGGTGCGAGTAAAAGCGAGTACCGTGCTGAAAACTCAAAGTGTAAAAGACAACAACGTAGATAAGCAACAAACTCTGGATGAACTTCGAGACGCACTTTATTGCGCCAAGCTTGCAGTATATGCGCAAGGGTTTGATTTAATGAATAGCACGTCTGAGAAAGAGGCGTGGCAGCTAGACTTTGCTCAAATAGCAAAAATCTGGCGCGCTGGGTGTATTATCCGCGCGGCATTTTTGCAAGAAATCACCAGTGCGTATCAAGCACAAAGCCAGCTGGAGAATTTATTGTTCTCTCAACACTTTGTTCAAGAAGTTGAGAAGCGAACTTTAGGATGGCGTAAAACGGTGGCGAATTCAGCACTCACAGGTGTTCCTATGCCAGGGATAAGCTCTGCACTCGGGTACTTTGACGCATTACGATGCGATGTATTGCCTGCCAACCTTCTTCAAGCGCAGCGGGATTACTTTGGTTCCCATACTTATTCAAGAGTGGATGAAGCAGAAGATCGTAAGTTCCACATGAGTTGGAGTGAAGAGCCAAGAAGCCAAAAAGAGGTGTAAGTTTAAAGCGTTTGTCTTAGGGTGAACGCTTTTTTGTTATCCACGCCAACGAAAATGATTGTCGCGATGGGTACAATGTTACCAGTAACACAACAAGTAGAATAAAAAATAAACAATGACAATTAAGAAGAAACGTCCAACGTTGCAAGATATCGCAGATCGGGTAGGGGTGACTAAAATGACAGTCAGCCGCTGCTTGCGCGACCCTTCTCAAGTTTCAGAAGCAATCCGAGAAAAAGTTGAACAGGCGGTTGAAGAGCTCGGCTATATCCCTAACCGGGCACCGGATATTCTCTCTAACGCAAAATCCAACGCAATTGGTGTGCTGGTTCCATCGTTAACGAACCAGGTGTTTGCTGAAGTGATTCGTGGTATTGAATCGGTGACTACACCTGCGGGTTATCAAACCATGATTGCCCACTACAGCTACAGTGAAGCACTTGAAGAACAAAGTATCGCTTCGCTTCTCTCATACAACGTTGACGCGATCATTCTTTCCGAGAACGTCCACACCGAGAAAGCACGCAAAATGCTACAAACGGCCTCCATTCCCGTGGTGGAAATTATGGACTCCTACTCACCGCGTATTGAGCAGGCGGTAGGGTTTGATAACACCCAAGCGGCTAAAGACATGACCAAAGCGATGCTGGCTCAAGGCTGTGAGCAAATCGCCTATTTTGCTGCGCGGATGGATCAACGAACACGTCTTAAAATGGAAGGCTATCGGCAAGCGCTCGATGAAGTGGGTAAAACAGCGATTACTTTGCAGACGGATGAGGCCTCGTCTTTCACATTGGGTTCGAAACTACTTGGCGAGGTTTTAGATAAGCATCCCAATGTTGATGGCATTTTTTGTACGAATGATGACTTAGCGATAGGTGCACTTTATGAGTGTCAGCGCCGTGGAATATCGATTCCTGACCAAATGGCAATCGCTGGATTTCATGGTCACGATATCAGTCAGGTGATGATACCCAAGTTAGCAACGGTACTGACACCAAGGGAAGAGATAGGAAAAGTCGCTGCCCAGCAACTGATAGAGCGTTTAAAAGGCAGCCAAGACTGGCCTGAATGCATCGACCTTGGCTACAAGATTGAGGTGGGTGAAAGTGTTTGAATTTGCAAAATGCAAAATCAAATTCGCACAAAGCAATTGATTTGCATTTTGGTAATTCATTATGCACCATGTTTTTAGTATATTGATGCTTAATTAGCCTAAAACAACCTTTTTTGCTTGTTTTTAAAGTTGGCACGGTTAATGCTTTATATTAAGTGACCCTTATTAAGCCGAGGGTCACCTAGCCAACTGACGTTGTTAGTGAACCTTTTTGTTCACAATCAAATACAGCCAATCACGCTTTTTGTGGTTGGCTATTTTTTTGCCTATTGCTCAATATTCTCTTCTGCATCCTGACAACCGCTATAACAGCTTGGCTTTCTGGGGCACACAGCGCCACGTGAACAAATCACCCTAGCGTCTGATTGAATCCCACGCTCAATCCAGTTGATATTAAGAATTTTAGCTATCGTCGTAAATTCTTTCTGGATGTGTCTTGGAATTGCCGCTGTGCCGCCATTCCCGACGCAGAGTGATTTCAGCTCTTCTGCAATTAATCGGGAGTCTCCACCTTGTGCGTCAATGGCTGGGTTCAGGTCTATACCCGCACAAAGCACACGATTGTTGCCCGCTGGGTCCGTCATGTTCACGGATTCACAACAGTAGATTCTCGGCTCGTCACCGACGTTCAGAATCGAGATTTGTGCGGAGCTGCCGTTTTGTGGCTCTGACAGTCTTCTGAACACGGCCCAATGCTGACAAGGATCATTTACTTTACGCATATTGCCCCATGGTAGCGGGATGCCATTACCACGATAGACCGCTTTCAGTTTGTTCTGCCCATATGCATCAAAGTAATGCCAGTGTGGATAAGGGGAAACAACCGTCATCCTGCGCATTGCAACCGAAGGGGATACGCCAGCTTTCTTGTGCACGTCAATTTCATAGCCATTTCTATCCAGTAATTGACGGAAGGGGACTTTCGGGCAAAGCAACGCGCCAGCAAAAAAGCTTGATTCAAAATCACGCCAGGCTTGCAAAATATCTTGTGAGTTAAGCTCTGATGTTGGGTTCTGGTGTAAATTTTCTTCCCAACTATTTGTGTGTCCAACGGAAAGTACGCTTTTCAAGCCTTCCTTGTTGTGCAAAACGCAGTGGCCAAGGTAAACCGCCAAATCGTACTTCAAGCGGGTAGGGTACTGTTTGAGAATTTCGTTCAGATAGATGAAACCCGGTGGCTCGAAGAACGAGGTGATAATTTGCTTTGCACTCACACCCAGCTCATCAACAATGTCTTGTGGTGGACGAGATATCCAGCGAATGGTTAAACCCATGCTGCGGGCAATATCCATTAAATCTTCCGCAGATAGGTTTAAACGCTTCAAGCCGACCTCTTCTGCTGCTCGCTCTAAATCAGGGAAGTGGTTTTGGTTGCTCTCTTGGTGAGCGCGAATCAGCAAATGAGCGAACTGGCGACCCGTGATCCCGGTTTGAGAAAGCATTTCTGGAATCGCGATCTGTAAAATGTCGTTTGAGAACAGGAAGCTAGGCTCTAAAGCCATACCGCTGATCCCTCCGCGATTGCCTTTGTCGGGAGTAATGTCTGTTTGCTCTGGTTCATCGTCCAAAAACCACGCAGGATCTTTTTGAAAAACTTCGGCGATCACTTCCAACATATCGATGCTCGGAACGCGTTTGCCACGTTCAATCATAGATAGGTAAGAAACAGACGGCGCGTACTCAGGATTCACTCTTATACACCTTGCAGACAGATCTTCCATCGTTAAGTGATTGCGTTTCCTGAGATTTCTTATCTTTGTCCCTAAAAAATGGGACTGACGTATGAGACTTTTTGACAGCATAATTTTGTAAAATTCACAGTGTAAAATTTTTGTTGTGAAATTGTATAAAAAAATTCACTAGTATAGAAAGTAAGCAAGGTCACAAAACGAACATGAATAAAACGTAACCGTTCAGAAACTTGCTCTAGGACAAAAAGTTGTGAAACATCCGCGAGGGAAACGCCATGAATATGCTAACAATCGATAAAACAGAAATCCAAAAACACGACATGCCATTTATCGCTGAAGCAGTCTTCGCGGTAGAGAAAATGGACTCGAACCAAACTTCCGAGAAGCAAGTAAAAGCAAAACAGCTGCTAGACCGTCTGTTCCCGCTTGAAGAAGGCTCTCACCAAGAAGTAACCGCTTATGTGATTGATTACCGCCACGTAATGGCTTACTTCAAAGACGGCCGCCACAGTGGACTGAAACATCCGAAGCACTTTGTTGCTTTCAGTGGAGAGAAAGAGTCTCCGGCATCTATCCTGTTCCGAGATGGCAAGGGTAGCCATGTAGAGCTGACATTTGGTAAGCAAAAAGGAAACGGTTGTGTTCAACTAGTTCAAATCGCAGACATCCAATTAGAAACTTGCACTATGTTCCCACAAGGTACATCTGAAGTTGCGGCGATGCGTCACTGGATTAGCCTGGTAAAGGGTGATGAGAAGGGTAAACCAAGAGCGTGTACAGAAGAGAAAGAGTACACAGCTAAAAATGGTGATGATTACCAACTAGATTGCTGCTACACCATGGGTCAGTAAACTAAGATAAAGAAATAAAACGAAAAAAGGATACGCACTGCGTATCCTTTTTGATTTGGAATCTAAAATTAGAAGTGCAGCTGAATAACTGAAGTGACTACTGCACCCGGGCGACGAACGCCTTCAATTTCTACTTTAATCTCGCGCTCAATTTCCAACCCTTTACGAATAGGAGTAACTTTCGACAGAGTACTCACTGCGCGAACGCGGTTTCCGGCTTTTATAGGGTAAGGAAAACGCACTTGGTTTAGACCAATATTCACTACCATTTTGGCCGTTGGGAATAAGTTCTGTTCCGGATCAACACTGTCAGTCAATTTT
Source organism: Vibrio japonicus (assembly GCF_024582835.1). Taxonomy (NCBI): domain Bacteria; kingdom Pseudomonadati; phylum Pseudomonadota; class Gammaproteobacteria; order Vibrionales; family Vibrionaceae; genus Vibrio; species Vibrio japonicus. The sequence goes on along the minus strand of NZ_CP102097.1, from coordinate 538,172 downwards.
GGCAACAGCGCTAACGTTAAGAAGCCATGTGCAATCGTTGTCTTAAATGGCGACTCAGCTGCAGCTCGCTCAGGATCAGTGTGGATCCATTGCATGTCTTCCGTTACTTGGCCAAATTGGTTGATTCTTTCTTGTGACACATCAAGCCAATCACCTGTATGGATCACTTCACCCAGCTTCAGTTCTAGCTCATCGTACAACTTTTGAGCTTCTGGTTTTATCTCTATAATAGGCTGTATTGACTCTGGCACTACTGGCGTTTGGAGTTCATCATTGACCGCTGGTTGCTGAAGATCGCGTAGACGAGTAAACAGATGGCGGTTATTTGCTTTAGTCAAAAACTCACCCCAGTACTCACGCATAGTAGGAGATACCCACTGCATGAACTCTGAGTGTTGCTTTGAATCTGATTCACCACGATGTTTAAACAAGTCAGCGACTTTCATAAAACCTCTGAAATTTATTATTTATTTCGGTTAATGATGTAATTTTGAATCACTTCACAAACTTGTGCAATGCTTTTCGGGCGTACAAGTGTTGCTTGAAACATATATTTATTTTATTTTTCATAAACTTAACAATAAAACACTATTTTATTAGAATTGAAATTGTAGAGTATTTACCCTATTTAAGTAACAAAACCCCTAGATGGTACGAGTATAGAACGAATGCAAAAGTATGCTTAGTTTCTCACCACTTAAACAAAACAATGTAAATTAGTACTTTACAAGGTGAAGGCTGATAACTAATATACGCCACGCAACGGAGAGATGGCTGAGTGGTTGAAAGCACCGGTCTTGAAAACCGGCATACGTTAATAGCGTATCTAGGGTTCAAATCCCTATCTCTCCGCCACATTCAAAGATTAAACCGCTGTTTTTACAGCGGTTTTTTCGTTTTTATACCTCAAAATTCGACAAATACAAAAGGATGATACAGATGTATTTGTTGAGACTTCCAAATAGCGTGTGCTACACACGTGTAGCGACTCCCCCTTTCTATTCAAGCAATCACCACGGTATTCGCTGGCACAAACAACATCGCGTTATGGGGCACAATGGCTCTTTTATCACCAATGGTCGATTGCAGCAGTCCAGGTAAGAGGAAACACGATTTGGTGCCATGGGTGTGCGTGAGCGTCATCAAAATAACCGAAAGGCATGCGAATAGTCTTGGTTATGAGCTGTTTGTCTGGAGAATGACGAATCAAATCGTTAGCGAGCATGTTGGCGGTTTATCGATGTTTTATGTCTTTTAGTATAAAACGCGTTACATGCGGTTGACATAACATCGTTAGCCAATCGTTATACCAATAGGCAAAAATATGCGTATTCACCTTATTATCTACGAACATTTCGAAGTGCCTGAAATTTGTTGCGCTCACGAGAACGGATGAGTTTTTAGCTCGCATTATATAACTGCATGGTGATCGCATCGGTATAGCAACTGGTGCGACATTGCCCGCAGCCATTGCAGAGTTCATTGTGTAAGCTTGGCAGTCCATCGGCTTGAACAGAGATAGCATGCTGCGGGCAGGCCGAGGCGCATTGCTGGCATTCCATCTGAAGATAATTGTTGCAGCTTTGCGTAAAGTGCGGGCGCAAGTTGATATCCAGTGGCACAGAAGCATGCAGCGCATCGCTAGGGCAGGCTTTGACACACTCGCCACATAAACTGCATTGGTTGTAATCGAGATTGAGCTGCGCCAGTTGAGCATCCAGTTCAATGACACTATTTGGGCAAGCTTTTAGGCATTCACCACAACCGTCGCATAGACGAGCAAACAACGCCTCATCAACCGTGTGAGGTGGGCGTGCTACGGGACGCGGTGTTATCTCTGCTTGCTGAGCTCGTTTTACTGGTTGGCTAAAACGGCTCAGAAAGCCTCTTCGATTATTATCGATGGATTCATTCATCTAAATAGATCTTCTTTTTCACTACATTAATGCGCTGTTGTTGAATCAACGTATCTAGCCATTTTATGACGTCTGCTGCCAATCGCTGATAAAACGGGTTTGGCGCTTTGTCTCTGAGTTGCTCAAGATAGGTTGAGCCCCAAGGCATTAAATGTTCTCCGAGTAGATCGAATGCTGCCTGTGTTTGATCTTGTTCTAGAAAGTATGCGCAGGCTAACAGCATTAAGCCGAATTGATCCTCTGGCTCACGTTGACCTGAATCTAGTTCGATACCGTGCTGTTGTAAAAATAGTCGATATTGCGTGTTCGATTCGCCGAACAATACCTGCTCTTTGTCTAAATACACCGATCCCCAAGGTGGGACTGGCATACTGCCCATTCCTTCAAATAGCGCACTGAAATCATGGTCATGTTGTTCTGGTTCTAAAACTGAAAGTGCATCCAACGTTTCATTTTCGAGAACATATTCTTCGACTAATGCACTAACCAGTTCGACTGATTCCGTTTTGCTGCGCTTGTGATAAAACAGAGTGCCTAGTAACTTAAAATTATAGATAATAATTCTCATTTCAATAAATTAACCTAACTGCAAGTACTCGATATTCTTCCATAGATTGATTAAAAATTGCCTCAAGATCGACTAATTAAAATTAAATTCCTAATTACTTTGATTTATATCAATAGTGAGTTGGCTCATCATTTTAATGGAATGGTCATACCCCTAAAGTGGTATATGCATGAAATGTTAAGGCATCCAATTATGACGAAGAATAAACAGCAATCTGACTTGATGAATCTGACTCGTCGCGGGTTCATTAAAGCGAGTTCTGCGGTAGGTAGCGCAGCGGCGTTAGCCAGTGGTATTAGCTTACCATTTAAGTCTAGCCCTGCGCGCGCGGCAGAATCAGTAACAACGGACGAGAAAGTTGTATGGAGCGCATGTACAGTAAACTGTGGTTCACGCTGCCCGCTCCGCATGCATGTACAAAATGGTGAGATCAAATATGTTGAAACCGATAATACAGGTGGAGACGTGTTTGGAGACAGTCCTCAAGTAAGGGCTTGTCTTCGTGGACGTTCAATGCGTCGCCGAGTCTACAACCCAGACCGATTGAAGTACCCAATGAAACGGGTTGGGAAGCGTGGTGAAGGTAAATTTAAGCGTATCAGTTGGCAAGAAGCATACGATGAAGTCGCCACGACGATGCAGCGTTTAATTAAAGACTACGGCAATGACTCAATCTATTTAAATTACGGTACGGGCACGCTTGGCGGGACGGTCACTAAGTCTTGGCCGCCAGCATCCACATTGATTGCTCGTCTGATGAATTTATGCGGTGGCTATTTAAATCACTACGGCGATTATTCCACAGCGCAAATTGCGGAAGGTCTTAGCCATACTTACGGCGGTTGGGCGATGAACAACTCGTTCTCGGATTTAGCCAACGCAAAACTCAATATTCAGTTTGGTAACAACCCAGCTGAGACGCGTATGTCGGGTGGTGGTTTGATTCATCACTATGTCGAGAGTAAGAACAAGTCCAACGTAAGAACCATCATTATTGACCCTCGCTATACGGATACCGCAGGCGGGCGTGAAGACCAATGGATTCCAATTCGTCCTTCTACGGATGCGGCGTTGGTGGCAGGCCTGGCGCATGTGCTGATCACGGAGAACTATGTCGATCAGGCTTTCCTCGATAAATACTGTATCGGTTACGATGAGAAAACCCTGCCAGCGTCAGCACCAAAAAACAGCGACTACAAGTCATACATTTTAGGCTTGGGTGACGATGGGGTAGAAAAAACGCCGCAATGGGCTTCTAAGATCACAGGGATTCCTGTCGACACCATTATCAAATTAGGCCGAGAAATGGGCGCAAACAAACCATGTGCCATTCACCAAGGCTGGGGTTTGCAACGTACGGCGAACGGTGAATTAGCATCACGCGCTATCGCTATGCTGTCTCTACTGACTGGCTCTGTCGGTGTGTCTGGTGGTTCAACAGGTGCGCGTGAAAGCGATATCAGTATTCCTTTTGTTCGTTTCCCAACGGTACCTAACCCAGTAAAAACCTCTATCTCGATGTTCTTGTGGACGGACGCGATTTATCGCCACCATGAAATGACAGACAAAACCGATGGTGTGCGCGGTGCAGAGCGCTTAGCCAATCCGATCAAGATGATTTGGAACTACGCGGGCAACTGCTTGATTAACCAGCATGCGGAGATCAACCGTACTCACGAAATTCTACAAGATGACAAAGCGTGTGAAATGATCGTGGTGATTGATAACCACATGACATCTTCCGCTAAGTACGCCGATATTATCCTGCCGGATTTAACCACCTCTGAGCAAGATGACTGGGCGATGGACGGCAAAGCTTCAAATGCGCCTTATTTCATCTATGCCCAGAAAGCGATCGAGCCTCAGTTCGAAGCGAAAAGTATCTACGAAATGTGCTCTGAAATCGCCAAACGTATGGGAGTAGAGAAAGAGTTTACCGAAGGGCGGACGCAACAAGAGTGGGTGGAACATTTGTACGCGGAAACCCGCAAGCAAGACCCATCTCTACCAACCTTTGAAGAGATGAAAGAGTTGGGTATTTATAAGCGTCAATATCAGCGTGATTACATCGCTTATCAAGACTTTCGTAATGATCCTGAAGCCAATCCACTTTCAACACCAAGTGGCAAGATTGAAATTTACTCTGAAACACTAGCGAACATTGCTAAAGAATGGACGCTAAAAGAAGATGAGGTTATTCATCCACTGCCTATCTATGTGGATTCGTTTGAAGGGCACAATGACCCGCTAACAGCCAAGTACCCACTGCAACTGACTGGCTTCCACTTTAAAGCGCGCTGCCACTCTACATACGGTAACGTCGCTTTGCTTAAAGCCGCTGCGCGTCAGGAAGTATGGATCAACCCGATCGATGCCGAGGCTCGTGGAATCAAAAACGGTGACATGGTGAGTATCTTTAACGATCGCGGTGAAGTGCGGATTCCCGCAAAAGTCACACCACGTATCTTGCCTCACGTCGTCGCGTTAGGTGAGGGTGCTTGGTATGCCCCCGATGGACAAAAAATCGATCACGCCGGCTCGATTAACGTGTTAACCACCCAACGACCTAGTCCGCTAGCGAAGGGTAATCCACAACACACCAATCTGGTGGACATTAAGTTGGCTAATAAAGCATAAGGTAGGTAAGGATGAAACAATACGGCTTTTACATAGATTCAAGTAAATGCACAGGTTGTAAAACTTGCCAGCTTGCTTGTAAAGATTATCGGGACTTGGACGTGAAGCGTAATTATCGCCGCGTGTATGAATACGCTGGTGGCGGCTTTGTCCAAGATGGAGATACGTGGATTCAAAACGATGTGTTCTCTTACTATTTGTCCATCGCGTGTAACCACTGCTCAAATCCAGCTTGTGTGAAAGTGTGTCCGTCAGGCGCGATGCACAAACGCCAAGAAGATGGTTTGGTGGTAGTAAACGAAGAGGTTTGCATTGGCTGCCAGCACTGTAGCAACGCTTGTCCTTATGGCGCGCCTCAGTTTAGCAAAGAGAAAGGCCACATGACTAAGTGCGATGGATGCTACGAGCGTGTGGCTGATGGCAAGCAACCAATGTGTGTTGAATCTTGTCCTTTGCGTGCGTTGGAATTTGGGGAAATCCAGGTATTACGTGAGAAATACGGCACAAACGCTGACGTTGCGCCACTACCTTCTTCACACCTGACTTTGCCCAATATTGTGATTAAGTTGAACAAGAATGCTAAGCCAACGGGTGATACAACGGGCTATTTAGCAAACCCTCAGGAGGTTTAAGATGATTTTCCATGAGTATTCTTTAATCTTCTTTACGGTGCTGGCGCAAACGGCCGTCGGTGGTTACCTACTCGTTAGCGCGCGTGCGTTGGCCATGGGTTTTGATGAAGCAAAAATCAACAGCTACAAAGTGCCGATGTTTGCGCTGTGGGCGATCATGGGGTTGGGCTTTCTGTTCTCGATCACCCATTTAGGCTCTCCGCTACGCGCATTTAACTCCTTTAATCAGCTAGGTTCAGCGTGGCTGTCGAATGAAGTGTTCTTTGGTGCTGCGTTCTTCGCTGTTGGTGGACTACAGTGGTTGCTGTCAGTACTGAATAAAGGCGGTGCCGCACTTCAAAAAATCTTAATGATTGGTGCGATGGTTCTGGGTTGTATCTTTATGTATTCCATGGTGAATGTGTACATGATCAATACCGTTCCAACCTGGTTTAACATTTACACACCGCTAAGCTTTGTGATGACAATGGTGGTAGGTGGTTTGTTGCTATCGCAGCTGGTGATCGTATCTGCCAAGGATAGCCGCTTCACTGTGGATCGTAATATCGTGATGCTGGCTGTTGTTGCGGTTGCGATTAGCTTGGTCGTGACGGTGGGCAAAATGAACCTTGTGAGTGAAGTACAAAGTTCAATTGTTAAAGCTTCTGAGCTGGTGGATGGACTTGGCGGCTACCTGAGTGTGCAAGTGGCACTTTTACTGGTTGGTCTACTCATCTGGGTGCTACCAATGATCAATAAATCGAGTGTCAATCCACTTAACTTAACGGTTGCACTGGTATTGATCTTAGCGTCTGAGCTGGTAGGTCGTGCCCTGTTTTACAGTTTACATATGACCGTGGGGTTGTAGACTGCCTTTAATATCTGATTTTGGGACTAATACCTATCTCTCCGCCACATTCGAAAAGTCCACTGAGTAATCAGTGGGCTTTTTTCGTTTCTGTGTACAAGCCTAAGGCGCACGTTATAAAAGTTCTCTTTTAATTATCTAGCCCGTACACCAAACATTATCGTGTTTGTAATCCAGTCTGTTTTCTTTATTCATGATCTTCCAAACCGTTGTGTCCGATTATGGAGTGGATGCTATCGCGAGAGCCATCCAATCAGATTCTATTTTCAGATTAAAAACCGTTTAATTATGCAACGAAGTTATCATAACGACTTAGACATCGCGCATATACTATTGGTTGCATTTTGATGTCAGGGACGGGGATAAGTGATGATGTTAAAGAATCTTAGGTTGGGCGCTAAAATTGGGTTGGGCTTCGGCGCCGTTTTAGCCCTGCTTTCGCTCGTTTTAGGGGTAGGAATATATGCTCTACAAAAAGCAGATGATGGTATCACGGAGTATCGAGAGTTAGCGCGGGATTCTAACCTCTCTGGCAGATTGCAGACTCAAATGCTGATGCTGCGCATGAACGTCAAAGATTATTTGATCACTAACAGCGACGGTGACATACAGCAGTACAATGATTACGCCACCGCTATGCAGGAGTTTCTCAATGACGCCAAACGAGAGATCCAAAAGCCAGAGCGAGCATCACTAATCGCAGAGATTGATAAGGACATTAGTACTTATAAAAGCGCGTTTGATAAAGTGGTGGCTCTAACCGATCAGCGAAATACGCTAGAGACAACTCGCTTAGTACCTAATGGCGAAAAAATGTTGGCGGCTATTCATAAAATCATGGCGTCAGCGTATCAGGATGGGGATGTTGAAGCGGCTTATCAAGCGGCGAATGTTCTGGAGAAAATGCTGGTTGGTCGTTTGTTTGTCGTCAAGTTTCTTGATACGAGTTTACAAGAGGACTTTGAGTTGGCGGTTGAAAACATGGATGTCCTACTTAAACCTGAGCTAAAAGAAGTCGATACCCTGTTACAGAACCCAAAACGCAGAAGCTTACTTACTGAGTTCGTGCAATCACATGATGATTATCTTTTAGCGATGAACGAGATTCGCAACCTTATCGTGGAAAGTGACAACATTGTTCACAACACATTAGATGTCCTTGGCCCTCATGTGGCAGAAAGTGCAGAGCGCGTGAAATTGTCCGTAATGCAAGACCAAGATGCCCTTGGCCCTGTACTTAAGGAAAACACGGATAGAAGTGTGACGCTTACCATTATTTTGTCTGTCATTGCTATTGTGTTAGGTGTGCTCGCGGCTTATTTGCTAACGACTACGATCACCAAGCCGATCCAAAAAGCGGTCGATGCGGCGAATCAACTTGCTAAAGGTGATTTGACGATCCATGTTGGCTTAACGAGTAAAGATGAGACAGGGAAGCTTTTGGAAGCCGTACAAAATACCGCGAATCATCTCAAGCAGATGGTCTCTACTATCTCTTCCGCGAGTGCTGAGCTGGCATCCGCTTCTCAGGAGTTGGCTGTGGTCACGGAGCAGACATCCAAGGGAATTAATTTGCAGGAAACGGAAACCGAAATGGTGGCGACTGCAATGAACGAAATGGCGGCCACAGTGAGTGAAGTCGCGGATAATGCAGCCAAAGCCTCTGATGCAGCGAACCAAGCCGATCAAGAAGCAAGTTTAGGTGCAGCCGTTGTTCAGCAGACCATCAGTTCAATTAACTCTTTGTCGGACAGTGTGAACGACTCCTCTGAAAAGTTGAATGAGGTACAACAAGAAGTCCTTAACATCAGTAATATTCTGGAAGTAATAAGAGGGATCGCAGAGCAGACTAATTTACTTGCGCTGAACGCAGCAATAGAAGCCGCGAGGGCAGGCGAGCAAGGAAGAGGTTTTGCCGTTGTTGCTGATGAAGTACGTTCTTTAGCTGAAAGGACGCAAGGATCAACGTCTGAAATTCAAGCGATCATAGAGCAGCTTCAAGTCGGTACGAAAACGACGGTAGAAGCAATGAAACAAGGACGAAATCAAGCCGACAATTGTGTTGAGCAAGCGATAAAAGCCAATGATGCTCTTGATGCGATCACTCGTGCAATAGGCGTTATCAACGACATGAACATGCAAATTGCCAGTGCTTCTGAGCAGCAAAGCTCGGTGGCGGAAGAAATTAATAAAAATGTGGTGAATGTTAAGCGTGTTGCGGAGGAAAACGCCGTTGCTTCTAATCAGACAAGCAGTTCGAGTGCAGAAATTGCGCGCCTTGCTGAAGATTTAGGTCAACTTGTATCGCAATTTAAAGTGTCGTGATCGTTTCCCGTTTTAAAAGCCCGCTGAACAATCAGCGGGCTTTTTTTCGCGATTTTTCAATAAATAGTCAACATATGTTGAGAAATCGCGTTGACTCTACTTGGTATTAAGACTTTAGCTTGGCAACGAACTTTAATGCTTTGTCTGTCAAACGGGTATAAGGCGGCATAAAGTATTTCATACTCGAGAAACGACCACGGTAAAACACAGGGCGAAGTTTAGAAAAGGTTAAAAAGCCTTCGTAGCCATGGTAATGCCCCATACCGCTTGCCCCAATGCCTCCAAATGGCATATCGTGCTGTGCAACGTGGAACAGTGCGTCGTTTACACAAACGCCTCCTGACAATAGGCGTTCAATGTAAAAGTCTGCCAGTTGTTTGTCATTGGTAAACGGATACATGGCCAATGGGCGGTCTCTTTGAATCACGTAGTCGATGACTTGTTCACTGTCCTGATACGTATTTACCATCAAAATCGGCCCGAAGGTCTCGCGTTGGCTGATGATCGCGTCTTCATTTGGGTTGATAATCAACATAAGCGGAAATTTTCTGCTATCTGAATCAGGGTCCTGTTCACTTAGGTTAATGACTTCAGCCCCCTTATTTTGTGCATCTTCAACCGTGTCCAATAAACGTTGGAAAGATGTATCGTCGATGATTGACGTATAGTCTTGGCTGTTGATATCGGGACAATGCTTTTTAACCCACGCTTTCGCATCGGAAACAAATTCATTTCGCTTGTTCTCTGGTACAAACGCGTAATCGACGTTAACGCATATTTGACCGGCGTTGAACTGTTTGACGTACATAATGCGCTCTACCGCTTTTTCCATCGGGAAATCAGGCGCAATAATAGCGGGCGATTTTCCTCCCAGCTCTAAACTGACAGGAGTGAGATTCACAGAAGCAGCGGCCATCACTTTTCTACCCGTTTCACCAGAACCTGTAAAAAATAGGTGATCAAAGGGGAGTTTAGAAAACTCGATACCCACGCCCCCTGTTTCTTCAAAGAAGGCTAATTTATCTGATGAAAAATATTTAGGTGAAATTTGATTCAGTAGTCGGGTTAATTGAATGGAGTTTTCTGACATTTTCACCATGGCGCGGTTACCCGCTGCAAAGGCTGCGGATATCACAGAGAAACTCAAGTTGAGCGGAAAGTTCCAGGGCGTAATAATTCCGACCACACCGACGGCTTGAGGGATGACTTTATTTTTTGCTCCCGTATATAAAACTTGGTCGATTTTTCTGCTCTGAGGCTTCATCCATTTTTTTAAGTGTTTAATATTAAAAGTAATATCGTCAGTCACTGGAATGATTTCTGCTATCAGCGTTTCATGATAGGAGCGATGACCATAATCCGCCTGAATGGCCTTGATTAACGATTCACGATTGTCGTTTATCATTTTTTTTAGGTTGGTTAGATGTTCTTTTCGCTCCTGGTAAGACTCTTGGCCTGAGTTGTTAAATTCATATTTTTGAGCTTGCAAGCAATGCTCCAATTGAAAACTTGTTTCGTTGACCAACAGACTCGCCTGATTCATAAATACCTACTTTTTTAAAATGATTCGAGTTCGTGAATTACTTTGTATCTAAGTGAAATAGCGTTTACGAAATGGTGTAGTTAACTTAGATATTGATTTTATATGATTAATAGTAATTAACCTATATAGAAGAAGACAGTCATGTCATTGCAGAATTAGGCGTAATGATGAGAGGGTGATTGAAAAGTTTGAAGATTTCACCGCATTGATGAAAGCTTTTATCGAAAAAAGCCGCTGAACTCTCAGCGGCTTAATTTATACAATTTGTCTCTTAGTGAGCGCTAGTTACGCTATCAGTAATCTGGATTATTCAGTAGCGAAAGCAGGACGCTGAAGCTTGGCTGAGTCTTTTTTCAGTTTGAATGGTGCGTAGATAAGTGCTCCAACCAGGAATAGTCCTAAATAACCGATAAGTGGGTAGAAGACCGCAACCAACTGAGTGAATCCTGCAAAGCTAGCAACGAAACCTACAGCCAGAGTAGCGAAGATGAATTTGTTTGCTTTTGGTGTTTTCATTGGCACAAAGCGCGCTGCAAATGCGTAGAACATGCTGACTGCAGTATTGAAGATCATACCAAACAGAATGAACGTCATGAAGGTCGATAGTGCTGGTGAAATCATGTCGATGATTTTTAGCAGTGGCATTGGGTAGTTTGCAACGACTTCAATTTTTGAGAATAGGGCTAAGTGGCTAAGAATAATCAAGACACCTACACCAGCGCCGCCTAGTAGACCACCAAGTTTTGCAACTTTTGGATTTGTTTCTGCACCGCCCATGACCAGCGCCATAGCAGCACCAACCGCAAGGTTGAAAGAAACATAGTTAATAGCGGAAACAAACCAGTGTGGAAGTGTAGACTCTACACTTTCTGCAATTGGCGCTAGTGAGTCAAAAGATTGATCCATTGTGATAATGCTGTAAGCACAAATCACAACGAGAGCGACGATCAAAAATGGTGTAATACTGCCAATTACTGCGACAACGCGATTAACATTCATCATCGCCGTCAGACCGATCAGTACAGTAAGAATAATGCTACCGGCGTACGCTGGTAAGTCAAATTGCTGGTTTAGAAGCGAGCCCGCTCCCGCGATCATCACGACACCTACACCAAACAACGTAAAGATGATGACATAATCGACGATGACACCAACCCAACGACCGCTAATTTGGTAGATGACTTTTTTGTGCGACATCGTTTTTGTTTGAGAACCTAGCATAGTTAGCATCATGCCTAGGTATGCAAACATTGCTGTAGCGACAACGGCTGCTGCAGTGCCCCAGAGGCCAAAGCTTGTGAAGTATTGCAACACTTCTTGTCCGGATGCAAACCCAGCTCCGACGATAATTCCAATAAACGCGCTCGCGATTTTAAGAATGTTCCACATGTTAGGCTAATCTCCTGGTCGATTGACAATCACTTTATGTAGTTATTTATTTTTGTATTTGTAGGTTTAATGGTGACCAATGTTAATCACCACGTTAACTGCGGCGTAATAAGTATCACAATTGTTAATAGTGGCGCACTTTGCTTTGTTACATATGTGATCGATGGTGGAAGCTTGATAATGAATTGTAAAAGTGCTTGAAAATGCATGTTACAAAGTATAGAGCTTTTTTAGCTTTTAACTACACTAAATTTTTAGGATGTCGTGATGTATGGATAAGGTAAAAACTAACTAATAATCAATGACTTGATGTTTAACTTTTGTAAACCATCACCTTGGCGTTTAATTTTACTAAACGCTCGTTTTTGTTTTTCTATTCACTCCTTATTCATTTATCGCGAGCCTTTCGACCAATTTATTTAACTTTAAATGGCCACCTTATTTTGAGGTTGTTTCTTTCGATTTGTTGGATAAACGCTTAGACTTGGCGTCCTGAAATTTTGGTTTTACTTATGAGGAAATTGAATGAACGCGAACCAAGCTAATGTGGTGCAATCTGCTGAAGTCGCTCTGTCGCCAAAACGTGACGTGATTTTGCGTGAAATGGCATCGCTAGCAAAAATGGCATCAGTGATTGCTGTGCCACTTTTGCTGCTCTCTCTGGCTTGGATCTAACCAGAATGTCGCACAAGGAGTGTGCTTTGTTATTCCGCTAACCCACCTTGCGCCAGTTTAGCGGGGTCTAACAGGCGTTTTAGTGTTTCTCTGTCCAGATCGGTTTCTTGCTCTGCGACATCTATGATAGCTCGCCCTTCTTTATACGCTTTTTTAGCAATCTCAGCGGCTTTTAAATACCCGATGACTGGGTTGAGCGCCGTCACTAATATTGGGTTTCTTGCTAAGGCGTGCTGTAAGTTGTCTTCTCGAATCGTGAAGGTAGCGATAGCTTTATCAGCTAGAGCGACAGAGCTATTCGTCAGTAGCTCAATGCTCTCTAAAATATTGTGCGCAATGACGGGCAGCATCACGTTAAGTTGAAAGTTACCGGACTGCCCAGCCACAGTGATGGTCGTATCATTACCGATGATTTGAGCACACGCCATAGCGGCCGCTTCTGGAATCACAGGGTTTACTTTGCCCGGCATGATTGAAGAGCCTGGCTGTAACCCTTGAAGTTCTATTTCACCCAAGCCAGCTAGCGGGCCAGAGTTCATCCATCGTAGATCGTTCGACATTTTCATTAACGCGACAGCCGCCGTTTTTAATTGGCCAGAGAGTGCGACAATGGCATCTTGGCTACTCAGGTTATAGAAAAAGTTGCTGCTGGACGTGAAATTCAACTTCGTGGTTTGCGATAAATTATCAGCAAACATGCGGGGAAATCGCGGATCGACATTAATGCCTGTGCCGACGGCTGTACCACCTTGTGCCAGCGCTTTAACGGTGACTAAGCTCTGTTCAATTCCTTGCTTTGCTTGCTCAATTTGGTATTGCCAGCCTCCTAATTCTTGGTCGAATGTGACTGGCATGGCATCCATCAGGTGCGTTCGACCGGTTTTAACGATCTCCCCCAATTCTAGTCGTTTGATTTTAAGGGTTGATATCAGGTGCGTTAGAGCGGGAAGTAGCTGCTTTTCGATACTGAGCGCTGCGCTGACTTGAATCGCACAAGGGACAACATCATTGCTGCTTTGGCCCATATTGACGTGATCGTTAGGGCTGACGTCGCCACCTAGAATCTCGCTGGCAAGCGTTGCAATGACCTCATTGGCGTTCATGTTTGAACTTGTGCCAGAGCCAGTCTGAAATACATCTATCGGGAATTGATTTTGGTGCTGACCATCAATAATGGTTTGTGCCGCATCCGCAATCGCATTGGAAATATCACCTTCCAATAAGCCTAGTTGAGCATTGGTTATTGCTGCGGTTTGTTTGATGTACGCTAAAGCCTGAATAAATGTCTCGGGCATAGTGTGTCGACTAAAGTGAAAGTTATCGACCGCCCGTTGTGTCTGAGCTTGATACAACGCATCAGTAGGGACTTTCACTTCGCCCATGCTGTCTTTTTCTATGCGGTATTGTTGAGTTGAGGGTAGAGTCATGTTGGTACCTTTTGTTAATCCGCTGATCTTTTCATTCGTTTAATTTTAGAATATTGGCAAATTCAATCTAAAATATAAATGATAATTATTAGCATTTAAAGATAAAAAGAAAACCAGCCCTCAAGATTTTCTCGTGACCTCTACAACGGCTTATTCAGTAGAGGTGCTATCCATGAGAAACTTTCGAATCAGACTCTACGTTAAGTTTATACAGATTCACCATATCGTATGGAGTATGTGGGCGAGAGAAATAATATCCCTGGATGTGCTCACACCCCATAGAGTAAAGTTTGTCTAGTGCTTGTTTCGTCTCGACACCTTCAGCAATTAGTTCGACATTGAGTTGTTTGGCAAGCTGTATAATTAACCAAACGATTCTTTCAGACGCTTTATTGGATACCATATTTCGAATAAACGCCGCATCGACTTTTATGTAATCTATTGGATAACTGTGAATGTAGTTGAGGCTAGAATAGCCAGTGCCGAAATCATCGAGTGCGATTGAAAATCCTAGCACTCTCAAGTCATCTAAAGTCTTTCTCACTTCATTCGTTTTCGACAGTAAGACCGTTTCTGTCAGCTCAATGATAAAATCGCTCGGTTTAAATTGATGACTTTCAATCGTGTTGATCAGGTTACTAAGGTAACGAGTAGAGTTTTGTATTTCACAAGCAGAGCAGTTAATACTCAATTTGACTGGATAACCCAGCCCTTGATCTAATAGTTGTTTGGCTTGGCAGGCAAGCTTAAGGATACGCTCGCCTAGCTCGATAATCAGTCCGGACTGTTCCGCAGCACTGATAAACTCTAGCGGAGAAACATCGCCAAGCCTCTTGCTGTGCCAGCGTGCTAATACTTCAAATCGATCCCACTGTTGTGAGTTTCGCCCCACAATGGGTTGGACGACGATGTAAACGTTGCTCTCTTCGATATCTTTGGTCAGCTCTTTTCTCAGCGCTTCAATGACCATTGAGCGTCGGTAATACTGTACGCTTAAGTGCGTATCGTAGCACTGAATATCGTGGTTGCGAGATCGTTTACACTCCTTAAGCGCTAAGCTCGCGTTGAGGATGATCTCGTCAGATGTCAGGTGCTGCGCGCTGTTACTGGCTAAACCGATACTGACTTTAACCTTAATGGTATGCGCGAAGTCTCGGTAGCCAGGCTCGATTTTATCAATGATCCGATTACATATTTCAAAAGGATCTTCAGACAAGGAGATAAAGGCAAATTCATCACCCGCGATACGAAATGCGAGCTGAGATTCTGTAATAGCGTCTTGTACCGCATTCGCGACGAATTTAATGACTTGATCACCGATGTGATTGCCATAAATGTCGTTAATGGATTTAAAGTTATCAATGTCGATATAGGCTAGGGTAAAGGAGTGACGGCCTTCTGTTGTCAGCGTGTCCAGTTTGTTTGATAAGCAATCTCGATTAAAAAGCCCGGTAAGGCTATCGTGGGAAACTTCAAAGCTTAACTGGCTGACTAACATCTGCGATTTGTCAGCAAACCATTTCTCTCTTAAGTAGTGAACGACTAACCTAGCAAACAGATTGTGGAAGTAAACAAGTTCGTCTGTATCATCCAGTGTGTGTGCAAAAGAAGATTGTAATACCCCTAATACTTCTCCATTAGACGTGCGAAGAGGAATGCCGATAAAAGCTTCTACTCCTTTATCCTTGAAGAAGCTGGGAGAAGAAAAAGTATCTTTAACTCCGTTTTTGTAAACGACATGATTTTTCCCAGTTTTTCTGATGATCTTGAAGAGAGTGGATTCCTCGATAGAGTGCTCTTGAGGCGGCTGGAGCTGATTTTCGCAAGCATATGACAATGTTTTAAGCCTAGTACCAATCTGATTAAATTCGACTATACAGGTACAAATAGACCCAAATTGCTGGTGTAACACTAACGCTACTTTATCCAACAGAGACGCATCATCTAAGCCTAAGGTATCGTAGATAACGTCTAAGTTGATCGACGATCCTTTGATTGCATTCCTAGCCATATAGAGACCCCATTTTTTATAAACACCAAATGTAATGAGTCAGGAGTAAATTAAATATGGATGATGTAGCATAGATAGGCAAATTTTGAATTCAATTAATTGATGTTTTCTTGAGCAAGCCTTTCTTTCAGGTAGTCGAGAAACAGTTTGGTGCGGGTGTGTTGAAAATCGAGTTTAGGGTAGTACGCGTATATGGTGGCTTCGTCAGCGGTAAGGTGAGGAACGATGCGTTTTAACGATCCCGCGTTCAACTCGTCTTTGATCATAAAATCGTTGGTGATCAATATCCCCATGCCATTTTTGGCCGCATAAAACAGCGCTTCCGGGTTTGTCGTGGCAAAGTTTCCTGTGAGTAGCACTCGTGTCCCTTTTGAGAGTTTAACTTCACGTTGCGTTTTTTCTCCCCAGATTAGGGCATTGTGGTTTTTGAGTTCTAGGGCGTTTTTAGGTTCGCCAAAGCGGGCAATGTAATCTGGAGAAGCGTAAAAACCTGCTTTGTGCTCAAATAGCGGTGTGGCTTTGAAGCTGAGAGAGTTAAGTTGCTCCAGCTCTCGACTAATAAAGAGATCAAGGCTGAGTTCAGGAAGTTGACCTGGTGTTGTCGTAATGAGCTGAATGCGTATATCAGGATACATTTGTAAAAAATCATTCAGGTAGCGCACCAAGAATTTTGAGCCAACGGCAAGTGTAGCCCCGATTTTGAGTAAGCCAGCGGGTGTTTGGTTTACTGAGCGCGTTTCATCCACTATCGATTGCCAGCTTTCCATTTGCACTTTTACCCTTTCATAAAAAAGGGCACCTGCCTCCGTTTGTGTGACACTACGCGTTGTTCGCTTTAGCAGTTGAACGCCGATCCGTTCCTCTAACCAGTGAACACGTTTACTGATGGCTGAGCTGGTGGTGTTCATTTTACGTGCGGCACCACTGAAGCTGCCTTCATCAACCACGCGAATGTAACTTTGAACACTTTGAAGCCAATCCATACCTCTATCCTTAGTTATTCTTGTTGGGAACTAATCCAAGCTATAACAACATGATTATGTGCAACTTAGCGGTAATTTACACCTAATCAGTCATTGCTAAAAGGCATGAATGAAGAGAAGAGCGTTAAGAATTCGTAATTGGATGGCAGACGAGTCAGTGAACGACCCCTTACCGAGAGAGTTAACTTGAAAGCGGCGAGGTGACTGATACAATGCGCGCAGAAACAGTCCGGCCATTGAGAGCATAAATATGGAACAGAAAGAATTTGAACAGTTAGTGAAAACGCTTTGTGAGAAGGAGACACTTCCACAAGCTTTAGAAACGCTTAAAACCTACGAGGATGAAGAAGTTGCAGGTGCTGCTCAGTCTTTGACGGGCCAATTCGCTCTAGCAGAAGTGGAAGGTGAAAAGCGTATTTACCATGTCACGATTCAGGAAAACGATCAGGGCGAGGAGCAAGAGTTCGTTGAACATGTCATGAACGAAGGTGATGACGTCATTCGTTTTGTCTCTTGGTTTTTCGAGGCGATGTTTGAAGTGAAACGTAAAGATACGTACCAAGCAGCAGGGAAAACCTATCAGCAGCCTAAACGTGTAAAATAATGTGATTTAGATCTTGTTTTTGTTTTAATTGTGATTAAAATCACACTCCTAATTTCTAGGAGATAACGATGAATCACGAATTAGGCAGTGCATATTTAGGTCAGATGATCGCTAAGCAAGCAATGCATGAAGCGATGACTAAACCTAAAGCGAAGAAAGCGTCTTTCTTCAAGCGCATGATGAAGAAAGTAGCGAAGTAATCACGCATTCAGTTTTGTAACAAAGCCCCGACTCTCGGGGCTTTGTTGTATTTAGGTTATTTGTTGCAATGAGTCTAAGTGTTGAGCGAGATTATTCGCAGGTATGTTCAAACTCGCAGATGGACTGTAGAAGGATAATTCGTCCATTCTTTAACACGCAGTGGACATCACCCAGCGCAAAATCGGGTTAACTAAGCATTGTTGAAAAGGTAGTGATGAATGATACAGAAGGTAGGGGTGTGAAAGCTTTTATTCGAGGACTTCGACGTCGAATCAAACGAGTGTTAATGACGGTATTTGCTTTAGCATTTGGCGTACCTATTGTTCTTGTCTTCATTTTAAAGTTCGTCAATCCGCCGTTTTGGGGCTGGGAGATTTCGCGTACTTTTTTCCCACCAAAAGGCTATCCTGAACAATCTCAGCATCAATGGGTGCCCTTATCTGAAATTTCACCTTCGCTGCCGCTCGCGGTCATGGCATCGGAAGATCAACGCTTTCCTCACCATTGGGGGATAGATGTCAATGCACTCGCGTCGGTGATCAAAAACAGCGGGCAAGAGGGGCCAAATCGCGGAGCCAGTACCATCACTCAGCAAACCGCCAAAAATGTGTTTCTGTTTCCCAGTCGTACTTACATCCGCAAAGCTTATGAACTCTACATCACGCTCCTGATAGAGTTGATGTGGGGAAAAGAGCGAATAATGGAAATGTATCTGAATGTGGTGGAATTCGGTCCTGGAATTTACGGAGTTCAAGCCGCTAGCGAACACTATTTTGGTGTTTCTGCCCATCGCTTAGCGCGTTATCAGGCGGCGCAGCTTGCCGTTGTGTTACCTAACCCATATAGAATTCAACCCGTTCCTATGAGCGGCTATGTTCAAAGGCGTGTTGATTGGGTCTTAAGACAAATGCGAAACTTAGGGCAAGTTTCTTTGTGATTTTTAATGTGTCTTGGTGATGGTTCATATTCGCACTCAGGGAGTGGGCGTTATCCGAGCTTGACGACGTTATCTGGCACTTTGTTCAGGCCTTTTTTCTTCAGCCAAGTATCTAAGTTGTCCGAGCCACCTAAATATTGCCCATCCATCCAGATTTGAGGAACCGTCACGGGCGTTTTTTCTCCGATCATTGCTTTGACTTCTGGGATCATTCGATACAGCGCGGCGCTGTCTTTAACCACATCGAAGTATTGGTACTGAATACCTGCATCGTCCAACATTTGTTTGGCTTTAACGCAGTAAGGACAGGTTGCTTTGCCGTAAACAATGTTCCCTTTCAGCGTGTCTCGCTTTGTCCACTCTTGAATGACAGACTGGATCAAAACGCCTCGGTTGAGCGCTTCACCTTGGCTGATGACCTTGCCTTCTACCATAATGATTGGCGCGTGCCATGCCCCAGCTTTAAGTGGTTCCCACCAATGAGAAAGCCAATCTTTAACTTCTAACTTAATTGGAACACCAGCCAGTTCATTTTCAAATGCATCGCTAAGAATGTCTTTGGTAAGCGTACATTCACCGCAAGGAATTTTTACGCTAAATGGGCCCCAACTGCCGGCCCATCGGTAGAGAGTAATCTTGATTGGGTCTGTCATAAAAGTATCTCCTGAAGCTCTTTGCTAAATAGAAAGGCAATCAGTACGAATTATTTCAGCAGTTTAGACTTTTTCGTTTCCCACTGAGTAATGAACGCGACTGAGCCGATGATGATCGCGGCTCCCAACCATAAGCGACCTGGTGGCACCCAGCCAAAAACCATCCAGCCAGCAAGTACATTGAGCGGCAATTTGGCATGGTCAAACGGCTGTACAAACGAAGCATCAGCGACAGAGTATGCTTTTACAATAGCCCATTGCGCTAAGGCTGTGACCGCGCCAGCAGCAATAAGCACTGCCCATATCGTTCCACCTGTTGGCATTTTCCATTCAGGTAAAGCAAGTAAAATGTTAAACGGCGTAATTAGGATCAGAAGATAAACCACCATAGTGGACGGCGAGTCATCAGAGGAAAGCTTTTTCACCATAAGTGAATAACAGGCCCAGAAAAAGGCCGCACCCACTGGAAGTAATGATGCCCAGTTAAAGTCATCTGCCCATGGCTCGAGAATGATCATTGCCCCCACAAAGCCTGTTAGTGTTGCTATCCAACGCGCAGCGCCAACTTTTTCTTTAAGGAGTAAGCCTGAACCAACGGTTGCGAAAAGTGGTGAGGTCATCAGCAACGCGATACCTTGCCAAATAGGAACCGGATAGGCGAGTGCCCATAGCCAGAGCTGAATGCCAATAACAGATAGGAAGACGCGGAATACATGCATTCCTAAGTGGTCAGTTTTTAAAGATTGTCTGATCCCCAGCGTTTTAAGGTAGGGAAGGATGACAACAAGAGCAACTGCGTATTGGATCAGCGCGACCGTTGTTGACGATAAGCCGTAGTTAATACTTGCGACTTGCGCAAGACTGTTAACAATGGCAAAGGCTAAGCCAGCAGTTAGCATCCAGCTAGCGCCTTGAAGAGGGTGGTGGGATGGTGTTGTCATGATATTCGCTAGAGAAAAAAGGTACGCAGAATCATACGTGTTTCTGTCTGTCCCGTCATCCGTCTATGTTGTTGGTTATGCTTAAAAAATGAATTAAATACCCCCGAGATGAGGTTAGTTATATCAATAAGAGAAATCAAACGGCGACGACAATCCGATTTTCAACGTTTTGTTTCTGAGTCGCCATTGATAGGAAAAAGTGGCTAGATACGTTTCAGCTTATCTTCAATTTGTTTGATTGCTTGCTGGTACATAAACCAAGCACTGATACCAGCGAGAACATTCCCCAGCAGTGCACCAACAAAGATACCTTTTAGACCACCGATTTGTGAGCCTAGCCATAAGCACGGCAGGAAAAAAGCAAACAACCTTAGGGCGGAAATTGTCAGAGCGGTATACGACTTTCCAAGTGCGTTCGAAATTGACACCATTAGCATGCATATTCCCAGTGGTCCGAGGCTGATTGGGACGACGAGAAGGTGCCAATGCAAAATATCAGTCACACTTTGCTCGCTGGTCATGAGTTGTGCGAGTGGTGCAGAGGACATCCACGTTATAAGCGCAATAACAAGCTGTAAGCCGAGTACAAACTGACAGGCAATGATCACCAACTTACGGATATCTTGTAGATTTTTTGCCCCTAACAAACGGCCAATCATAGGCGGCATTGACATCGTTAACGCCAAAACGGCAACAATAGCGAAGAATTCGAAGCGAGAACCAATCGCCCACGCTGCAACCGCCGCAGTGCCAAAGCTCGCTAGAAGTTTTGTCGCGAGCATTGAAGACAAAGGCGGTAACAGTTGGCTTATCATCGCAGGGCCCATGATATTGGTGATTGAACGAATGCTTTTAACAACATTCAGATCGCTCCAGTCATAACTCAGCCAGTGATTCTTACTGACTTTTGGTGCAACAATCAAAATCCCCGTACCAAACGCAATAATTGTCGCAATCGCTGCGCCGTTGATGCCCATATCTAACGTAAAAATGAAAATAGGATCGAGCACCAAATTGAGTAGACTCGTGACCATCATCATGGTGCCGGGCAGCATAGTGTTCCCGTTTGCACGACAAATACTGTATAAGAAGTACAGAAATGCCCCAGTCCATGCACTGACCAGCCAAACAATCCAATAGCTCTCGATGACAGGGTAGACAGAATCCGGTGCGCTAAGCAATAGCAGTATAGAGTCACGGATGAGATAGATAATGATGGATACAACCGCAACCGCAATGCTGCCGATTGTGATGACTAGCCCCCCGAGTTGTTGAGCATAGCGTGTTTCATTTGCCCCTAATGCTTTTGAAATAACGGCCGTGGTCGCAATTCCAAGGCCAACCTGGATTCCGATAATGACCATCTGAATTGGCAGTGTAAAACCTTGTGTTGCTAGGGGCAGCACCCCTAATTGACCGATAAAGGCGCTGTCAACCAGCTGAAAACTCATCAGCGATAAAACGCCAAACATCATTGGCCAAGTCATTTTGAAGAGCTGTTTCGCCAAAGAGGGGGACGAATCTTTCATTGTAGAAATCATAAATTAGTACTAGGACCTTTTGGCCTAAATCGTGGGTAAGCCGAGTAATATCGTTCTCGGTTTGTCAGTAGGAGTAACCCTTACATCGTTACTCAACAACGGTTTTTCAAGTGCAAGAAAGATTATTGTTTCATCAAGCGTGGATTAAGTGACGACTGATGAAGTCTTCAAGATCATGGAGGTGATCAACAACAAGCGAGGCTTGTTCGCTAAACGCAACCTCTTTGCCATGAGTCACTAAGCATGACGGCATTTTGGCATTAAATGCAGCCTGAAGATCATACAGAAAATCGCCGACATAGAGAACTTGGTGACATTGCAGCTGCCATTCTTGCGCTAGAGCAATCAAGGCGTCTGGTGACGGTTTAGGTGGGAAGTGTTCGCGCGTGATCACTCGTGGGATGTTGAGGCGATTATGAGCAATTTTTTGATCGGTCGCTTCGGCGCAGTTTCTCGTAATGACAGCCGTCAAAAAGTGGTTGCTATGGATGAATTCAAGAATGGAAAGGCATCCAGGCATTGGGTGTGATGTACGCGCGTCTTCCAGCTCATGGTTAAGAATAACGTCATGTGCTCTTGCGCGTTCTTCGCTGCACTCAATATCGTCAACATAAGAGAGCAAGTCGCTGCTCAATGGGCAGCCTAGTTGCTCTCTTAGCCAAGCAAAATCCATGTCAGACGTGACCAAAGTATTATCCAAATCAAAAACGATGGCTTTGATGTGATTGATATTTAAAGGCACGTATGACATAGGCAATCCTTGCTGATTTTGGGTTAGGCGAACTCTTTCTCCAAGTAAGTAACGATATCCGAAGATTCGTACATCCACTCTACTTGGCCTGCTTTTTCAATTCTTAGGCATGGTACTTTTATTTTACCACCACCTGCTTCTAATTCTTCACGGTGTTGCTGATTGTTTTTCGCATCGCGTAGTTCGATTTTAACTGATTGACGTTTCATAGAACGACGCACTTTTACACAAAATGGGCACGCTTCGAACTGGTAAAGTGCCATTGACTGCGCTTTTGTATCGATCTCTTGCTGCGACTCTTCTGAGCGCTTGATTCCTTTAGGCGAAAAGATGAAGTTGAGTAGCAGAATAACGCGACCCAAAAACCAACGAATAAACTTCATAACATTCCTTTAATTATAGGTTTTGATGATGACTTGACAGGGTAAGGGAGCGGTTGAGCGTCCTCTCCCTTGTTAGGTGCTGTATTGTATCTAAGTTGACCGTCAGAGTGTACTTATCTTGTGGCTCTTAGTGATGGTTATCCCCAATCTTTTTGCGAGTCTGGTTAAGTTGGCACGATCAGTTTTTAACTCACGGGCAGCTTGTGCCCAATTAAAGTTGGCCTCGGTGAGTACTTTGGTGATGAGTGCTCTCTGATAGTCATCGGTCGCTTCACGCAATCCCCTAGACCAGTCTGGCATGTGGGGAATCTCATCAGGCATCGTTACTGAGCCAGATTGTAGATGACCCAGAGGTTGAAGATCGCCAATATCATCAATGGAGACGGTAATCAGCTTTCCATTCACACCACGGGCACGTGCTTTGAGTGCAGCTCGGTTGATAACATGTTCAAGCTCTCGCACGTTACCCGGCCAGTTATAGCTGTGAAGCTGTTGTTGCGCTTCTTTACCTAGTTTGATTTGCACGATTCCTAGCTTTCTTCTCGCTTGTTCCAGAAAATACCCTGCAAGTAACGTCACATCCCCTTGGCGTTCTCGCAGTGGAGGTACGTCGATAGGGTAGACACTCAAGCGATGATACAGATCTGAGCGGAAGCGACCGTCTGTGACTTCTTGTTTTAAGTCTCTGTTTGTCGCGGCCAGTACACGCACATCAATATTCTCAACGTTATCTTGTCCGACAGGTTGAATTTCGT
The DNA here is from genome assembly GCF_024582835.1 of Vibrio japonicus. Classification (NCBI taxonomy): domain Bacteria; kingdom Pseudomonadati; phylum Pseudomonadota; class Gammaproteobacteria; order Vibrionales; family Vibrionaceae; genus Vibrio; species Vibrio japonicus. The sequence goes on along the minus strand of NZ_CP102097.1, from coordinate 514,453 downwards.
TGTTTTGCAGAGCGCGTAAAATCTTACTTTGTGCGGCCAAAGGTAGTTCACCAATCTCATCCAGAAACAGAGTACCTCCATCGGCAAGGGCGAATTTCCCCATCCGTGATTTCTCTGCACCAGTAAATGCGCCTTTTACGTGTCCGAACAGTTCGCTCTCAACCAAGTTCTCAGGTATCGCGGCACAGTTAACGTAGACAAGAGGCTGCTTTCGGCGTTGCGAAAGATGGTGGATGCTTCGGGCGACGAGCTCTTTACCGACGCCCGTTTCGCCATGTATCAGAATGTTGAAATTTGACGGCGAGACGACCTCAATGTCTGCTCGCAATGACTCCATAGCAATACTAGAGCCTATTATTTCACCGCCATCACGCTCCCAAGCCTCTTCGTTGAGTTCTTCAAACTTTTGTTGCGTTTGCTTGGCTTGTTGCTCCAACTGACTGACGGTTAATGCCACTTTCAGTGTCGATGCTGCAATCGCAGAAAGGGCTTCCAGGCTGCGGGCTGGGATGTCATTGAAAAGGTTTGGCGTCATACTATCAAGCGTCAGTACGCCTAAGAGTTTGTCTGAGTAGATGAGTGGAAGCCCCATACAAGAATGCATAGGCAGATCGCCGTCATAGTCGAGCAGTAAGTTGTCAAACGGATCAGGAAGGGCACAGTCTGAATCAAATCGGACAGCGGATTTTGATTCGCATATTGCTTTAAATCGGGGATGCTCGTCGACTTTAAAGCGACGTCCCATGGTATCGCGAGTTAAGCCTTGCATAGCCAACGGCACGAGGGTATCACCTTGCAATGACAGTAAGGCAACGCAATCACATTGGATCGCTTTTCGAATCGCATCTAATAGTTTATTGAATCTTTCATGGTCAGTATCACCAGCGGCAAGGCCAATGGTCATATCGATAAGGGTTGAGACAGAAATATCTTGCATACTTGTTCAATTCTTTGATTTCACTTCGAAACTTGTGCTGCACAAGATCACGTCAATGAGTGTGAGTAATATTGATAGTCTAGTGTCATTCTGACATAAAATAAAGGTGTCAAATTGACATCTTAAGGAGAGGTTAATTCTCTTAAACTCAGTGAAAGCAGTGTTTTACAGAGTTGGCACTGTTCGTGCTCTAGTAAAGGAAAATTATAAAACACTTAAAATCGAACGAGGAGAAAGTTCATGCTCAACAATCAACATATTGAAGTCGTAAAGAGCACGATTCCATTACTAGAGAGTGCAGGTCCGGCACTGACTCAGCATTTCTATCAACGTATGTTCTCGCACAATCCAGAGCTTAAAGACATCTTCAACATGACACATCAGAAAACGGGGCGTCAGAGTGTCGCGCTGTTTGAAGCCGTGGCAGCTTATGCGAAAAACATCGAAAACTTAGAGGCGTTGACCTCTGCAGTCGAGCGTATCGCGCACAAACACACCAGCTTTAACATCAAAGCAGAACATTACCAGATTGTTGGCCATCATTTGATTGAAACACTCCGTGAACTCGCGTCTGATGCATTTACGCCTGAAGTTGAGGAAGCGTGGACCGCCGCCTACCTGTTCCTGGCTCAAATCTTTATCGACCGTGAAGAAGAGCTGTATCAAGAACGCAAGCAAGCAATGGGTGGTTGGGAGAACGGCCGCGAATTTAGAGTCGCTGAGAAAAAGCCAGAATCGCAGTACGTCACCAGCTTTGTGTTGGAGCCTGTAGATGGTGGGCAGGTGGTCGATTATCGTCCCGGCCAATATCTTGGTATTGAAGTAAAGCCAACGGGTGGTGAAAACGTTGAGATTCGCCAATACTCGCTATCTCATATGCCAAATGGTCAAAACTACCGCATTTCAATCAAACGTGAAGCGGGTGAGCACAAGGGGTTGGTGTCTAACTTCATGCATGATGAAGTAGAACTGGGCGATACCGTGAAATTGTATCCGCCAGCGGGTGACTTTTACTATCAGGAGAAGCACAACCCAGTCGTACTTGTGTCTGCTGGTGTTGGTGCGACACCCATTCAATCTATGCTTCATTCATTGGCTCACGATGAGAAGCAAGACGTGAGCTACCTGTATGCTTGTAACAACCCACAGCAACACACGTTCAAACAAGAAACCGCTGCGCTAATCGATCAGAAAGGCTGGAAACAATTCGCTTGGTACTTGGATGAACAAGCGGACTTTGCTGGCAATATGGACCTTGGCTTGGTGGCTGATGAGTTACCGCTGAGCGAGGCGGATTTTTACATCTGTGGCCCTGTTGCCTTTATGGAGAGTGTGGTGAAACAGCTAGAAGGGCACAACGTGGCGCGTGAACGAATCCACTATGAGGTATTCGGACCGCACACCTATTTGTAATCGAAACGATTAAAGGCTTCCTGTTGGAAGCCTTTATGTTTCAAATAATCCGAATTATTAGGATTTAAACAGCGACTTGAGCCAACCGAGTATTGGGTGAGTTGTTTTCTCGATTGGAGAGTTGTCGATACCTTGATAGAAGCTTCCGAGGAACTCAGAGCGTAGAGCCTCAGGTTGTTGCGCAGACATTGGAGAGAGTATCTTCGCCGTTTGCTCCGCATGGTCATTCGCTAGGCTAAAATCCATATATAGGTAGCCTTGAATATAAAGCCAAAGGTGCGTAACAAAAATCAGTTGTTTTTGGCTCTGATTCTCAAAGCGGGACGCGTGCTCTTCACCAAGGGTATCTTTGAAAACTTGCTCCATCTTACCTAAGGATTCTTGGTGATGCTGAATTAGTGTTTGCGCTTCAATATGTGCCTTTGTCAAGATCCCCAATAAATGGTGTGTTGTATCAGAGTCCGGTTTATTTAGCCTGACCTTCTCAAACAGCGTCACATATTGTTCGCAAAAAACATCCCACTGTTTTTGAGCATCAGCGTGATTCAATAGGCAATCAGCTTTGATATCTTTTAGAGCTGTCTCCAATTTATTCATTGGAATAGAGTGTCTCTAAGTGGATTTCAAATGAGCCTTGTGAGCAATCGACAAATAGGCTTTCACCAGTAATCATGACCGATAGATCCATACCGCGTTCGACAACTTGAGATAGCGCTGAGATCGCTTCCCAATCCAAGCGGTAAACATTCGCGTTATATTGGTGAGCTTTGTTCTTTATTTGCTCCCACCAGACGTCTGACTTAGTGTTAAAACTGAATACGTCAACGATAGGGGATAAGCGCGTTGCTTTTTTAATGCGATCGAGAGAAGGTTCGCCGATTTCAATCCAATGCAGAATTTGATCATCAAGCGATTTGACCCATAAATCTGGCTCTTCTGTTGATGACAAACCTTTAGTAAAGGTCAAGCCTGGTTGGTGCTTAATGCAAAAAGCAAGAACACGAGCCATCATGCGTTCAACGGTTTCTGATGGGTGTAGCGCAATAGTGAGTTGTGCGGAGTCGTAAATATCTCGGTTCGTGTCAGAAAGAGAAATACGGAATTTATAGATAGTCGGTTTGAGTGCCATGTCAGATACAAAAATAGCCAGCAAAAATGCTGGCTATTATAGAACTTATTTAGTTACAAGTTAAACAGCTTTGATGTGTTCAGCTTGTGGGCCTTTTTGGCCTTGAGTGATAACGAACTCAACTTTTTGACCTTCAGCAAGAGTACGGAAACCGTCACCTTCGATTGCTGAGAAGTGTGCAAAAACGTCTGGGCCGTTTTCTTGTTTGATGAAACCGAAACCTTTAGTTTCGTTGAACCATTTAACTGTACCAGTAACAGTGTTAGACATAATGTATATCCTTGAAAATCTTTTACAAAGGCCATGACGGCACCGATAGCGTGGAAAAGGAGATTGCTATTGAGCACGACGTTACGGAAGATATACAAGGAAATCCAACGAAACGGCGAATTGAACAAGAACCGTTTTCTAGCTGAGTTCAAGTTTAAAGTGTAGTACGGGTAAGTCAATCAAAATAGATCTGTTTATTTACTAATTCAGACTGGTTTTCACTAGAAACTTGCGCTAAGTATAGTTTCTTAAATAATACGTGCAGAAACGTAAATAGTGTAATATTGTCTGCGCGAAATCATGGATGTGTAGGCTTGTCTTTATTCGAGATAAGTAACATCCAGTTGTGGTCGTTCGTCATCATCATTTGGAGGTATCAATGCCCAAAAAGAATCAAAAAGCGGACAGCAGCCAACTTTCACTTCAGGATAGGCTTGAAGTCGGAAGAGGCGAAATCAAAGACAATGCGCTCAAAGCTGTTGTGACAAGTCAGTTGTTTAAGGTGAGAGTGGAGAAAGCGAAGAAAGGGAAAGGCAGTTTTTGCCGTAAAATGAAGCACAAAGGGAAAGAGCCCTATTCAAAAGCCGCTTAGGAAGCGAAGTTTGAATAGGGCTCTTTCTTCATTCAAAGGCCCCAAAAGAAACTGACAGCCTTAACGTTCTATTTTAGGTGAGTAGATCGAGTAAGCGGTGATCTGTCCAGCGACAATGGCTGAGAACATGAATAACGCCGAAAGACCGATACTCGGTATAGGTAAAATTGATTGCTCAAAAACAGACTGTCCAGCGCTGACCAAAACACGACTTCCTGGAACGAGGATAATAATCCCCTGAACAATATAAATCGCGCCTGTTAACTCCAATTTTTTCGCTAGCCAAGTCCCGTAGAGAGTGATTAAGACGGTCGTAACCCAAGTGCCGACAACCCATCCGCTTTCAAAACCGAGGTAAAATGGCCCCCACATCCCCAAAACAGCAACGGGAAGACCAAGCAAAATGTCTTTTGGACGAGCGTTAAATATAATACCGAGCGATATAGAAAGTAGGAATAACCCAAACACATGTAGCCAAGTTGGAACTTCATTGACATATTGAGTCGCCTGCGCGTGCCCCCATATAGACTCGCCAATATTTAGCCCCATCACAATACCAACAAACAGCTTGATTAGTGTGAGAGCACTTTGCCCAAGTAAGCTTGTACCTGAAACCAAGTCGTTAAATGCGAGACATTCCAGTGAGTTCGCAATCGATAGCCCGGGGACAAAAAGAATCACAGAAGCGATACAAAGTGCCCATACGGGAATAGCGGCCGCTGTACTGGCAAAAAACGCCACGAGAATACCCGTTAAAAGAGCTCCGATGAACTCGACGGCGATCGCTCTTCTTGCTTTACAGACTTGCTGACTGAGCCAAATGACAAAGCCAAGAAATACAGATATGTAGATGGCATCAAGTGTGCTACCGACCAGCATAAGGTACGCAGGGGGTATTCCCATGTTTGCTAACGCTTGTATCCATTTCGAATAGCCAACAGGCTCAGGAATCGGTTCATGGCTAGGTTGGTTTATTCGAATAATTGTGTTCGCGAGCAAGCTTAGATTGATCGAGGCTGGCTGGTGGCGCTTCATAATGACAGCGTTATTGTCATCAGGAAATTGATAATTAACAGTTGTAGGTGTTGCTTGAATCATCACATCTACGCCGTGCTTACGAGCGTAAAATTTAGTGAATTTTTCCAACTTGTAGGGCGCACACCCACTGCGGTGTAAGGTGTCCCCGACCTCGACGATCTTGTTAATGCGGTACTCTGAAAGCATGAAAATTAGAACCTGAAAATTTGTGGCGCAAATGTAGCAGAGGTGTAGTGCTGAGACGAGTTGAAAAAAATTGAACAGTGGTTAAGTTCACACAAAATATCTCGTGTCCGGAGATAAAAAGTAACATTTTTGAAATCTTAGGTTGTGCTTGGCCAAAGTTGTGGTTTTTTTGTTCTGTCTGAGTGTTGGACGGTCACAAAATTGCAAAGTTTTTTAGTCCTAATGATGTAAACAGTTTGTGACTTTCTTTCCTTGCTTTCCCACTAATGCCTCTGAAAGCCAATGGAACCAAGAGCCGTTTAAAGTTAACGATTTAACGTTAGTTTAACATTGATATGCTCCCTGTTTTTGGTTGAAAAAATGCTCAATTTATCCCTTGAATTTTTGATGATAATGAAGAAAATATAAGCAAAATTAGTTTTCATAAATGAAAAGATGCTTTTTGAATAAAAGCGGGGCAGTGAATGAAATTATTTCTTATCTTGATGGTATCAGTGACAGCAGGCGTTGCCTCGGCAGAACATCTACATTCATTTTTGTTAGGTCTTTACATCTCGACTATGGCTGTCGGTGCTTGTTACTGGTTTGCGTTTCGTAGTAGTCGATTCCCTCAATTGGCGCTGGCACTACTGATTTGTGGTCTGTTAGCAAAAATCTCAGTGACGATTGCGGGTGTGAGCTGGGGAGTAAGCCAAGGTCTGATCGGCTCGCCATTGGTTTTCGCGCTTTCCTACCTGTTCTTTTCTATTGTGGCAACCTACGTGTGGTTCACTTACAAAGATAAGTTAATGACTAAACGTATGAGCCAACAAGCGGCATAGTTCACTCAGCAATATCTGTATTAGAGAGCCAGCACCACATAGTGCTGGTTTTTTCGTTGTAAAAAGAGGTGTTTGTTGCGTGGAATTGCGATAAACCTTCAATAAAGGTAACGAGTGATTACAAACACGCTGAAACCAAAATTGGCTTGTTTATACTGGTGCAAGTGGCCTTAACTTGGAAGCTTGTAGCATTATTATGAAAAATTCTCTTATCGCTCTTAGTCTGTGCGCTTTTTCTCTTAGCGCTACTTCTGCACCTACCGTCGTACCCGATCCGCCAATTATTGGTGCGAAAGGTTATATTCTAATGGATTACCACACAGGCGCAGTACTGGTTGAAAAAAACGCAGATAGCACACTAAACCCTGCTAGCCTGACAAAATTGATGACAGCCTATGTTGCCGGGCAAGAAGTGCAAACGGGTAACATTTCATTGGATGATCAAGTCACCATTAGCCAACGCGCTTGGGCAAAGAACTTCCCAGACTCCTCCAAGATGTTTATTGAAGTCGGGACGCAAGTGTCGTTGAGCGATCTGTATCGTGGTCTCGTCGTTCAGTCGGGTAATGATGCGAGTGTGGCAATTGCAGAGCATGTCGCAGGCAGCGAAGATGGTTTTGTCAGCTTGATGAACAGTTGGGCGAATAAACTTGGCCTAACAAATTCGTCATTTTCTAACCCACATGGTTTAGACAGTGATGAACTGTATTCAACGCCAAGGGATATAGCGACGTTAAGTCAGGCGATTATTCGTGATTTACCCGATATTTTCCCTCTCTATAGTGAACAATCCTTTACGTATAACGGCATTACTCAATACAACCGTAATGGTTTGTTACGCGATCCAAGCCTAAATGTCGATGGAATGAAAACCGGATATACCAGTGGAGCAGGCTATAGCCTTGCAACCTCTGCCACCAATGGTGAAATGCGATTGATCAGTGTGGTAATGGGCTCAAATAGCACGAAAAGTAGAGAGTCAGAAAGTAAACAGCTATTAAGTTATGGATTCCGCTTTTTTGAGACAGTGACACCAACGAAAGCAGGAGATCCATTAAGCTCTGTTAAGGTCTGGATGGGTGATAAAAACGATCTGGAAGTGGGCGTGAAGGAAGATGTTTATTTGACGCTGAGTAAAAGCGAGCTTTCTGACCTACAAGCACAAATTGAGATTGCGAGCGAACTAGAAGCGCCCATTCATGCGGGAGATAAATTAGGTAATGTCATCTATATGGCTGGCGAAAAGGAAGTCGCGCGGGCTGACTTGGTGGCATTAGCTGACGTTGAGCAAGGTGGGATTTTGAAACGTTTGTGGGATTGGGTTCAGCGCCTAGTCCTAAGTTGGTTCTAATAAGATATAAAAAACGGATACGCGCAAGTATCCGTTTTTTTTACGCTCGCTACTTAGGATGTAGGCCAATAGAGAGGCAAGTCTCATTAATGACTCTACCAAACCTTGATACTGCTCTAACTAAACTCTGACATGGCTCTGTAAGAAAAGGCTGACAATTTATATCAAAGCTCATACAGGAATTGACCATGGAATTTACAGAAAAAGATAGAGAAGCGCTTTATCACACTTGGATGTCGCATAAATCTAAAATGCGCCTTACACAAATGGAGTTTGCCAAAAAACTGGGAATGAACCAGTTGACATTTTCTCAGCTGCTTCGCGGTGAACAGCCTCTAAACATGTCATTCGTTAGCCAGTTTTGTCGATTTTTGCGTTTGGAACCGAACCAAGTTGTCCCTTCATTACAAGAAAACTCAGCGAGTGGGCCAGTGGTTGTTTATTTACAGAGCCGAATGAGTGTGGATGGCGAAATCCAAAATGCGTACATCGACGGCAACCAAGTTGTTGTGGAATATGCTCACGTCGTTAAGCCAGAGTAGCGCTGACCGCACCTTGAACTCGTTTTTCCATACTTCAAACTACTGCTTATAAGGTTTTAGTGATACTCTTCGGTTTTGTTACTCGCGTTAGATGTTGAACCATGCTTGAAAAACAAAACTTGATCAAATTAGCTCGTATGCAAATGCCGTTTGGCAAATACGCTGGGCGCGTACTTATTGATCTACCGGAAGAGTATCTGTTGTGGTTTGATAAAAAGGGTTGGCCAGATGGCGAGTTAGGCGATTTGCTAAAGTTATGTTTAGCTCTGAAAATCGAAGGTTTAGATAGTGTAGTGAAGCCTTTGAAACGGATGTGACCTGCCACAGCAACCTTAATCTTTCCTCCAGCCTATCTTCTGTTTGGCTCATTATCGCTAACATCCTCGTGCTAAATAGCATAAGATACACGGCCTTTACCTAGCACTGAGCCACTCATAGTAATGACAGATAAATCACAGCAGGCGACATTTGCCGATCTTGGCCTGGTTCCAACCTTAGTCGAGCGACTAGAAGAGTTAGAATATCACCAGCCTACACCTATTCAATCTCATGCAATCCCTCACGTGCTTGATGGGAGAGATATGGTTGGTGGTGCCAATACGGGTTCTGGCAAAACAGCCGCTTTTTCGCTGCCAATTCTGCAAAAGATTCTTCAGCAAGATACATCAAATAATCGTCGTGGTAATTTTGTTTCTCACCTAATTTTAGTTCCAACTCGTGAATTGGCATCACAGGTGGCATACAACGTTAAATCCTACTCATACCATCTTAGAGATAAGATCAAAACGGTTGCTGTATTTGGTGGTGTATCAGTGAACCCTCAAATGCTAGCACTTCGTGGTGGTTGTGACATTATAGTGGCTACGCCGGGTCGATTGCTTGATCTTGTATCCAGCAACGCCATCAAGCTGGACCAAGTAAAAACACTTGTCCTTGATGAAGCCGATCGTATGTTGAGCCTCGGATTTACCGACGAACTCAATAAGATTCTTGCCTTACTACCTGAGAAGAAACAGACGCTGCTATTTTCTGCAACTTTCCCTGAGAAAGTCACGACGTTGGCTCAGCATTTACTTAACGATCCTGTTGAAGTTCAATTACAGAGCGCGGAAGCCAGCACTTTGGTACAGCGTGTGTTTAGTGTAAACAAAGGTGAGAAAACCGCGGTACTTGCGCACCTAATCAAACAGCATCAATGGCGACAGACTTTGATTTTTGTGAATGCTAAGAATGCCTGTAACCACCTCGCTCAAAAATTGTCAAAACGCGGCATCACTGCCGAGGTGTTCCATGGCGATAAAGGGCAAGGTGCTCGTACTCGTGTCCTTGAAGACTTTAAGTCTGGTGAGGTTCAAGTACTTATTGCTACCGATATCGCAGCACGCGGTCTTGATATTGAAAAACTGCCAGTGGTGATTAACTTTGATCTTCCACGTAGCCCCGCCGATTATATGCATCGAATCGGGCGCAGTGGTCGTGCTGGTGAAGTGGGGCTAGGGCTATCTCTTATCGATTACGATGACTACCACCATTTTAAAGTGATAGAAAAGAAGAATAAGTTCCAGCTTGAACGCGAGCAGTTAGAGGGCTTTGAAGTGGAAGACGATCAAAGTGAAGCATACTTCTTACCAATGAAGCCGCGTGCAAAGCCAGCAGGCACAGGGAAAAAGAAGAAAAAGCGCACTCAATAGAGTACGTTAACCACTGATTTTTTTACAGCGGGAGTCGTTGGGGTAGGAAAGGGCGAGCCAGTTCGGGTGTTTGCTTCCATCGATTCCTTTGAAGCACAACAGAGCCTTGCTTGATAAGAGTCAAGCAGGGCTCTTTGCTTTCTAAGGTATGTACTATCGACGTGTCGGTCGTCCACGAGGTGAGCGATTTTTAAATGCAGATGCTGCTTTCGCCTGTGACTTTAGAATAGAGTCAACGGTTAGCGGCATCGGCTCTTTAGGCTCAAGGCCATGAGGGAAAGTACGAGCTCTCGGTGGTAAATTGTATTCTTCCGCACTCGCTCGCGGCATGCGCTTAAATCGATAAAGGTAAAAGTTTTCTAACTTTTCTCTCGCCCATTCGGTTTTCTTCAAATACTTCACGCTACTCGCAATTGAAGGTTTGGTGTTAAAGCAATTAAAGCGCATTGCTGTATCTAGAATGTCCCAGCCATAAAAATCCACTAACTCTTGCAACATAGTTTCTAGCTTTAGCCCGTGCAGTGGGTTGTTTTGTTGCAGTTCGATTCTTTCTTCGTCAGTCATCATTTTAGGGGCCTTACTCATCAAAGGGCGGAGTGTAGCAAAGTATACAGTATAGAGATATCTATAGTTCTGATGCGATGGTTTGAAAAGAGAAGTATGGGTTCAGGTGTAGTGGTCAACTAAATGTGTTTAGAACACAGTAAACCTTCATAAGAATAATTTTGTCGACAGACTGTTGACCACATTCCACTGCCCAATAGCGTTTAAGACAATATATACTGAAGCCTTTTTAAAAGTGTTAAATAGGAAGTTTGCTTCATGCGAAAATCAGATAAGAAGGTCGATAATCTAATTAGAGACGTGTTAACCGAAGTTTGTGAAGATACGTTAAAAGGCTACGATGGTTTTCTTTGGGTGACTCATACGGTCAAATTCTCTTCTTTTCCACAAAGCTTAGAAATAGTCTGCGTATTCGAAACGAATCAAGATAAAGAAAAATTTTTAGTGGGAGAAGGTCGCCAGCATGTCTCAACAACGATCCAAAAGGCGTTCAATAAGGCAGGGGTGCAACTAAAGAATGTAGGTAAGCAAATCAGTTACGATACACAGAAGAAGCGTTAGTGCAGCCATCAATGAAAGTGAATTAGGGTTGTAGTGGGCATCTAAGGCTTTATTTTACGAGTTTTGATATAAAGCCTGAAGGCTAAGCCCACCTTCTTAGTCAGGGTGTAGTGGTCAACTAATACCAATCTAAGAAAAAATATGATCTAATTTAAGGCCATTCAACAATAGAATGTATTCGCTATGGATAGCCTCAAGAATATTGATTTTAAAAAGCTCGCAAGCCAGCAGAAATCCATCCAGATGAAAATGAGATTGCTCGCACTTGCTCATTTCAAAGATGGACACTCTCGTACCCAAATCGCCAAGTTTCTTAAGGTGAGCCGAACCAGTGTTAATCGATGGGTTCAAATCTTTCTTGAAGAAGGATTAGAAGGGCTGAAGGAAAAGCCAAGAACGGGAAGACCACCATTATTAACTTCTGAACAAAGGGAGCAATTGAGCCAATACATCAAAGATAAAGCTCATGATACTCAAGGTGGGCGACTGACCGGCGCCGATATCCATGCCTATATTGTGAAAGAATTTGGCCAGCATTATCATCCTGATTCTATCTATTACCTACTCGAGCATATGGGTTTCTCATGGGTCACTTCCCGTTCAAAACACCCACAACAATCCCAAGCGATACAGGAAGATTTTAAAAAAACTCCAAGACGAAACGATCCTTAAGATCCCAGGTCATGTCGCTTTAAAGCATGTCGATATCTGGTTTCAGGATGAAGCTCGATTTGGGCAACAAAATACAACAACACGGTTATGGGCTGAAAGAGGCACACGTCCCAGAGCAGTGAAGCAACAACAGTTCGAATATGCGTATCTATTTGGTTCTGTCTGTCCTCAAAAAGGTATTGGTGAGGCTATCGTTGTCCCATGGGTCAATAAAGACCTCATGATTGAGCATTTAAAGCAAATATCGGCGGTCACTGAAAAAGGACGTCATGCCGTCATCATTATGGATGGCGCAGGATGGCATACAGAAGATATCGCTAATGGCTTTCAGAACATCAGTGTCATCAAACTTCCCCCCTATTCTCCAGAGCTAAACCCTATAGAACAAGTATGGAGCTGGATGAGACAACACTATCTCGCCAATCAGTCTTTTGCGGATTACGAAGACATTGTCTCCAAAGTGTGTAGGGCTTGGAATCGTTTTTTGGCATGCTCCAACAGAGTCACCAAGATGTGTTCGAGAGAATGGGCAGACCTGACCAGTTAATTTTCCAGATTGGTATAAAATTTGAATGATTTATTCTCTTTCTTCTAGCTCTCGTTATTTATCGATAGCTGCTTATTGGATGTGAAACGTCCCCAATTTATCCCCGCTTTTTGCAAAAATATCGCCTTGCTGGGATTGTTCATAGAAATGAAAGTGGAGTGGGTATTGGTTAGTGTGGAGCTTAGGAAGGATATGGCGTTGCAGAATGTCACTATTGAGTTGGTGTATTTCTGTTGACCACCGTATGTTGGGGTTTTCTAATTCAAATTCAATTTTAAACAATGGGTTGGGTTTTCCTTTGTGTATCTTTATCACGCAGTGATTTGTACCAGTATATCTGGCGGCTCGTTCTTCGAGACATTATTAACCTTATTTTGAGGAGATAAGAAAAATGAAGAGTGGTAAGCGGGATGCTTTGGGGGGAGAATAGGTGTGATGAGAAGCTCACCACACCTTGGAATGCTTATAGCGCTACTACGTTTGACGCTTGAGGGCCTTTTTTGCCTTGCTCTACGTCGAAGCTTACTTTTTGGCCTTCAGCTAGAGTTTTAAAGCCTTCAGAAACGATAGAGTTGAAGTGAACGAACACATCAGCACCGCCGTTGTCTTGAGTGATGAAGCCAAAACCTTTAGTTTCGTTGAACCATTTAACTGAACCAGTCATTTTAGACATAGGATATACCTCGATAAAAATTAAAAATAAAACTGCGAACAAACGCTATTGTAGGGATTATTAAGAAAAGTTATCGCAGGATCTAGACGAACGGTATCGAAAGGTAACTGAGAAAAGACTTGTACTAAATGTTTCACTAATAGCTCGTTTGTAAGAGCTGCGGATACTATACACGTTAATTCTACAAAGGCTAGGTTTATTTTGTTGAGTAGCAAATAAAACTTAATTTTTGTTCAAAGTGTTGGGGTTTTCTTGGCGTTAGTAAAACAAAGCCCGCCACTGGCGGACTAGATGTTAGTGCTTGCGGCGAGGACCGTTGCGAACCAAGTCTTGCCCAGTTTGGAACACTTCCTCTGTAACCCATCGACCTAGCAGGAGCTGGTTTTTGTCGTCCAAAACGGCCACAAAATGGCGACCAGAAGCATTGTGGGTAGCCATTGCCACACCAGCAATGTTCTGCAGGCCTAGCGAACCACTTTCGACACTGATTAGAAATGCTTCAAGATCGTCTAGGTTATCAATTACTTTGTCATCATCAATCATTAAAATGTGCTCTTTCGTTTTCATATCGCAACGTTTCAAATATGTGCGTTACTTTAACTTTCCTACACTTTTAATACTACCAGTTCGCCAGTCACCTGCTTAGACATTCGCCGTTTTGCCTGGATTCTTCAAAAACTCAGCGGTCAAGAGCCAAAAGAAGGGAGGCTAGGGGGACAAATCTTATCTGAATCACGCCTACTTGCTCACGCACGTTCAATTCATAGCGAGCCTCGTTCAACTCATCCCTAAGAGCGTATGTCCCTGATGAGAGTTGCCATTCTTCGATCAGTTCGCGTGGAATGATCAAATCCAGCGTTTTGCTTTTCGTATCGCTAAAATTAACTGCAATGATGAGTTTTTGCTCCTCGTGTGAACGAGCAAACGCAAACAGCTGATCTTGCATGTCATCAAATACGTCAAAGTTGGCGCAGTAGAGGTCATGATATTTTCCAGTGAGGGCAGGGCTTTTTAAGGCGAGATTAAGTAGTGTGCGGTAGAACTCGCGCAAAGACTTTTCAGAGTCCGAGAGCTGGCCACCATCAAACTTGCCTTGGTTCATCCAACGTTGATGATGAGGCACACCAATGTAGTCGAAAATGGACGTACGTGAAGGTTGCCCAAAACCGGCAGACTCCGCCCCCAGTTCGCCAACTTCCTGACCAAAATAGATCATAGTTGGAGAGGTCGAAAGGCAGGTTGAGACAAGCATCGCGGGTTTACCTTTGTCTGCGTTGTTGGCAAATTCAGGCGACGCGATACGCTGTTCATCATGGTTTTCCAAAAAGTGGAGCATATGATGTTCTATGTCGGCCAGTTCATGCTGAATTCGGCCAATTTCTCGTGTAGAACCATGGCCCTGCATTATAGCTTTTAGGCCGTCGTATAAGTCGACTTTGTCGTATAAGTAATCCATCTTGCCAAGTTGAATGTAATCGCGGTAGAGATTGGGTTGATAGACTTCGGCCATTAAAAACGCATCTGGGTTAATGTGCTTTATCCAGGCGTTCATATAGCTCCAAAATTCGATAGGCACCATTTCGGCCATATCATAGCGAAAGCCATCGACCCCCAGTTTTATCCAATAAATGGCGATATCTCTGAACTTCACCCAAGAATCAGGGATGCGCTTGTTTTGCCAAAACTCAAAGTGTGCTTGGTGGTCTTTATGTCTGTACTCTTCTGGCAGCACGTCGAAGTCTTTTGTTCCGTCCGGTTTAACACCGTAATTGACCTTTACCGTTTCGTACCAATCATCAGCGTTAGGTTTGGCTAACCGGGAGCCGTTTCCTGTCCACTTTGCGGGAAATTCTTCATACTGTGGTGTTAGGTCAGGGTGTGGTTCTCCGCCTAATGGAGGGTTGTAAAAGAGTTCATCAGGGGCAGTAAAGGCTTGGTTTGGAATGTAGTAGAAATTGTTGTCTCTGTGGTACTCAAGCGATGTGTCATCGTCAGAGCCAAAATCAGTCACACCTTCAGGGTTGTTTAGCCCTTTGTAAACACGAGCAACGTGGTTAGGCACAATATCAATGATCACTTTCATTCCGGCCTTGTGGGTTCGCTCAACTAACGCAAAGAATTCCTCATTTCGTTGGCTAGGGTCGTCTGCCAAATCTGGGTTGACGGAATAGTAATCTTTTACTGCATAAGGTGAGCCGGCTCTTCCTTTTACGACACTTGGGTGGTCGTTTTTAATACCATAAGAAGAGTAATCCGCGACAATAGCGTGGTGAGGCACCCCTGTATACCAGATATGTGTGATGCCTAATTCTCTTATTTCATTCAGTGCTTTATCCGTAAAGTCGCTGAACTTTCCGACGCCGTTGTGCTCAAGTGTGCCCCATGGTTGGTTAGTCGTCTTAGTGTTACCAAAAAGGCGAGTGAACACTTGATAGATATTTTGCTTTTTCATTCCGTAGGCCAAACTTACGCTTCATTGTGATTTTTAGGGATATTTTCAGGCTAAAGCAAGGTCACCTAAAGCTGCTCATCCTTGTGAGTATATTAGGGGGCGTAGAAAAGGAAAATGTGAGTTAGGTAGAAGAAACTAAGGGGGATATCAGTTCAGCGTTATGGCTCTCAGCTCACAGAATAGCAATTCTCTTTCTTTGAGTTTTTGTGAGGCATGATGTTCCTAACTCACTATAAATTAAGGGTAAAAAGAGACCAGATTGCACTCTTGTGGTAATCCGCTTGTTTTGACAAAAAAACGTTCTTTTCTACGCTTAAAGGGAGTAAACGTCATACGAAAGGAGAACATAAATGGCGACATTCAAACAGGATATCCCACATCGCGTTACTGTCTACCATGATGATGTCGAGCAAGAAAAAGCGTTAAAAAACGCTATGTTACCAGAGAAGCCTAGATACTTTAATGGCTCGCCAACCTATCAGGCAGAAAGTATTGATGAGTTTAGAGATAGACTTAACCAAGTTGGAATGTCGTTAGACGTTTAACCCACTCTAGTTTTACTTTGGTTTTGTTGTAGTTTCATTGAGAGGGCTCGAATTACGAGCCCATTATTTTGATTAAATGTTGTTAACTAAACTTTGAAGTATTGCAACTGCGTGGATAGATGCTCTGCCGTGTTTGCCATTTCTTGGCTTTCTTCGGCAAGCGTTTGAGAGGCTTGTAAAACCTCGTTCGCAGACAGGTGAATACTGGTTACGTTTTGGTTCATTTCTGATGCAACAGAGCTTTGCTGCTCTGACGCCGCTGCAATTTGCGCCACCATATCGTTCGCGTTTTGCATTTCAGCTACTATCACATTGAGCTGCTCACGCGTTTGATTTGACGCGTTAACACTACTGTCGACATTATCGTTGCTACTTTGCATCGCGACGAATGTACGCTCGGCATGCTCAATGAGGGTGTCGATCGTGTGCTGGACTTCATTGGTCGATTTCTGGGTTCTGCTCGCTAGGTTTCTGACCTCATCAGCGACAACCGCAAAACCTCTGCCTTGTTCACCAGCTCGCGCAGCTTCAATTGCCGCGTTCAGAGCAAGAAGATTCGTTTGCTCAGACACATCGCGAATCACACTGACCACTTTACTTATTTCATTTACGCCAGCTTGGAGTTCTGATACCAACTCATTTGCCATGGATATATCGCGTGATACGTCAGAAATCGCCTTAGACGTCGCTTCCATCGTGTGATCATTTTGCTCGGTATGCTCCATCACTTTGCTGGTACTTTCTGCGGTGGCTTCAGCGTTATGCGCAACGTCATTAATTGTTGCACTCATCTCTGTCATTGCAGTAGAAAGTAACTCCAATTGAGCATGCTGTGAGTGTACGCTGGTTGCGGCTTCTTCACTGGCTTGTGCGATATTGCTCGCCATGTTGCTCGAAATCTGTGCTGAATTGTGCGCAGTTTTCAGTGTGCTTTGCAACTTATCCAACATCTTGTCAATCTGGACGCTCATGTGTCCCAATTCGTCATTGCGCGTCAAGTTCATGCGAACGCGCAAATCCCCGTCCGAGATAAGTCCAGTGTTGTCGATGAGTTTATTCAGTGGTGTCACTATGTTGTGGGAAATCGCGTAACCCATAGCAAATAGTAGGGTAGAGAGCACAACTACCACGAGTGCTTCCTGAATAGCTAAGGCGTAAAACGCTTCATTGATATCCGCGACCAAAATACCAGAGCCGATAACCCATCCCCATTCTGGAAGTAGCTGTACGTATGAGATTTTGTCTTTCAGTTCACCTTGCGGACTTTTCCATTGATAGTCCAAAAACCCTTTTTGCTCAGAGGTTTTCGAAATACTGACCATTTCGCGCCAATGGAACTTACCCGCACCATCTTTAAAGTTTTCCGCATTTTTCCCGTTGAGTTCAGGTTTAAGGGGATGGTTAACCACTTGTAGATTTTGATTGAGAACCCAAAAGTAGTTGGTTTGATCGTAGCGTAATGAATTGAGAGCATTGAGTGCTTTTTGCTTAGCGGTTTCTTCACCCAGTTCGTTGCGCTGATCGTAATAGTGCTTTGCCACGCTAACAGCCGTTTCCACTTGAGAACTCAATTTATTTTCGCGTTCCGCCATCGAGGAGCTTCGCTGCTGGAGCAGGTTGTAAGCACACGCAAGAAGAATTAACACGAACGAGAGTACAACAATTGAGCTAAGTTTTGCTTTTATAGATAGATTACTTAGTTTCATAGGTCACTGATTAATTTAGGTTATTGGACTAAGGCAATGCTCACTCTATCAAGTTCATCTTTTCGGGCTGCTGACCTGTATCATAAAAGAGATGTATTCACGCTGTTACATACTGATAACTTGTTCTAGGTCATGATAAAAAGTTGAATAATGTAAATAAGAGCCACATACGAAGTGATAATCAGTGCATGCGCTAGTCCGGCTCCACTAGTTTTGCGGGACAGCCACTTGGTTCGTTGTTATTTTGGCGGCCAAAAAACGCATGAGCATAGCAGCGCCTATCATCGTTATTGCTGCGATCATAAAACCATATTCTGTTAAATCGTAATGGCTTAGTAGTGCAATCACGACGTAACTGATGCTCTGGATAAGCGTCGCAAACATCTGCAGGCCACCATCCGCTCGCCCACGCTGTTCGACGGCGATGGTGTGATGCATCCAGTTTGTTCGAGCGATACGATTTAACGCATTAAACACACCAAATATCAGAGTGAACAGCAGCAAATGTGCAGGGTGCACTGAGAAGCTCATTCCGACGACTGAGACGGCTGCGATGATCATGGCGTAAACTATGGTCGACGTGTGTGTGCTTAGGGAAAGCAGGCGAGTGACAAAAATGCCCGTTATCAGGGATCCCAAACCAAAGGCAATATTGTAGCCAGCTAACCAGTGTCCTGATACACCGGTTTCAGAAAACCAGATTGGTACGAGTTTGCCTAAGTAGGTCAGAATAGGGTAAGAAAGTGCCGATAACATTAAAAACGCATAAAATCGTGGCTCGTTTGTGATTATCTTTTTGCTCTCTTTTAATTGTTCTATAAAAGAGGCCGTGTTCGTCTCTCTTAATTTTTGTCGATATGGCGTGATGATATAACTCAGTGTTGCAATGCTTGCTGCTATGGTTGCAAAAGCGGAGAACTCGAGCATTCCCCACTGCTCTAAGAGCACGACACCTAAAGCGCCAGCACCTAGCGTTGTACCTTGCATTATGACCTCTTGTTTTCCCGAAATAGACGCGTATTCATGGGGCTCGTAGTTTTCCTGAGTGAAGGCATTATTTGTCGTCCAACCTAAATTACTCGACACCCAATAAACGAGCTGCGCACCAGCAAGCAACCAGTGTGAGCCTAAATCAAGTGAATAAGCCACAAACACGACACCAGCCGTGCCAAATTGAATAAATTGC
Organism: Vibrio japonicus; assembly: GCF_024582835.1. Taxonomy (NCBI): domain Bacteria; kingdom Pseudomonadati; phylum Pseudomonadota; class Gammaproteobacteria; order Vibrionales; family Vibrionaceae; genus Vibrio; species Vibrio japonicus. Next base: position 495,577 of record NZ_CP102097.1, on the reverse strand, counting down.
ACTAAAACGAGCAAGGATTTCCGAGAGTGTCGGTCAATAAGTGTTGAGAAAAATGGTGTCAGGAAAAAAGAAATAGCGGTACATGCTAGAGCGACCATAGCCACAAATGACCCCATGTTGGGGGTTGCTAACATTATCCAAGGTAGTGCCATCATAAACAGCCCTGAAGAAATGCCGTCGAAAAATCGTCCTGATAAATAAGGTATGGTTCTGCTCTTCATTATTAGTTTCATTTTTGATTCCTAAACCTATTTGACTTGCCCACACTCTAAAACCTCAAGTAAACTTGAGGTAAAGTGATTTTTTGTGTTTTATGAGAGGAAGATATGGATATGTCAGTGGGAGAAGTGGCAGCCCGTGCCGGGATTAAAGTCTCAGCGCTCCATTTTTATGAACAGAAAAGGTTAATCACCAGTTGGAGAAACCAAGGTAATCAGCGGCGGTATGACCGAAGCATTTTACGCCGACTCGCGGTGATCAAAGCTGCTCAAGAGGTAGGACTAACCTTAGAAGAAATTGCACAATCTTTGTCTCATTTGCCTAAGCATCAAGCGCCAAATAGGAAGCAATGGGAGGCAATGGCATCAAGTTGGCATGACATGCTTGAGCATCGAATCCAGCAGCTAAAAGCCCTACAGGATGATTTGGGCGGTTGCATCGGCTGTGGCTGTTTATCTATGGATTCTTGCGCCATTTACAACCCCAAAGACATTCGCGCGGAAACTTTCAAAGGCAAAACACTGCTTACCGCGCCAGAAGAGTGGTCAGCCGAGGGACAAAGCGAAAGTGAGTAACAGAGGTAAGGTGAAAATACTGAAGAAGTTTCCAAACAATACCATAGAGGCCACTTTCGCTGGCTCGATAGAAAAGCGTTCCGCGAATAGGTAGTTCATGACTGCAGGTGGCAGCATAGTAAACAAGACCATCATCTGCAGTTGAAGAGGTGGCAGCGGAATGACAAAGTAAATAATGGCAAAAGCAACAGCCCCCGTAAGAAGCGACTGAAGCGTACAGAGGATGCCAACACGTAATCCGCTTAAGCGAATGTGGCACATTTGAGCGCCGAGAGAAAGCAGCATGACCGGGACAGCTGCTTGTCCTAATAGTTTGGTTGCTTCATAGAGTGGATCCCATACACCAATGCCACTTAAGTTGAGTGTTAATGCACTCACGGCGGCAATAAAAACGGGCATACGTATGATCTGTTTTACTGGGTTGCCTTCACTCAGAAGTACGAGCCCCACGCTAATATGCACACAAGCAGAGACTACGAAAAGAAGTACCGCGGAAGAGAGTGCGCTATCTCCAAATGTATAGGTAAATAACGGAATGGCAAGGTTGCCACTATTACGGAACATGTGTGGCGGAGCCCAAGCTTTAAAGTTGAGTCCAGAGAACTTGCAAATTGGATACATCAGTACGCCTGGTAGGAGCACTGCGACTAAGGACGCGGATAACAATGGAATTTGCTCCGTATCCAGCGGCATTGAAACTAAGGACGAAAATACCAGAGCTGGAGTAAATGCATCCATGTTGATACGGTTAATGGGCCGGAAATCTGGTTTTAGCCAACGCCCAACAGAAAACCCAACCACGACGAGTGCAAAAACGGGAAAGAGAATTCCAACGACCTGTTGAAGCATGATTATCCTTAATTCATGTTGTTTTTTTGTCCTTTGTCTCCACGTTACCTGAATCTTTCGTAATTAAATAGATGGTAATTAGGGAAATTTTGTTTGCCACAGTTGGTAGCGGATTCCTGGGCGTCAACATTATTCGGATGAATTCAAGCTTTCCCGCATGGCATTTCTATCATTATTAACAAAATTCTCTACAAAAGGCTGATATTTATCCTATGATCGAAGAGTGTCATATAAGTTAAAGGTGCTGCTATCAAAACGGGTTCTGCACCTAAAGTGACAGTAGACACAATTTACATAAAGTACCATGTATCATTTTGTAGAAAGTGAGCTTTCCTTCGCATTCTATGTTGTTGATACATTAACATAATATAAAGTCAGTTTCTTAAAGTGGAATTTTTTCATGTCGCCAAAGAAGCGTGCATTGATGTACTTGGGACTCTTCTCGATAGTGGTAGGGGTCATTTTCTTTTACACAAGCCTTTATGAAGTAGAAGAGAAAGAAAGTAATACAAAAGTTGTGATCGCAGTGTCTCAGACGCCTTTATCCGCACCATTTTTCGTGGCGAAGAGGTTAGGCTACTTTCAAGACGAAGGACTGGATGTCATTCTTATACCTTGTGACGGCGGCGTAGCATGTACCGAAATGATGCTCAATAGCGAAGTGGATTACGCCACTGCATCAGAGTCGGTACTGATGTTTCAAAGCTTTAAACATCACGATCTTTCTCTGTTGGTGAGTTTTGCTGAATCGTATAACGATTTAAAATTGCTCACGCTTGAGCCTTTGAATATTCGTTCAGTGAAAGACTTAGAAGGGAAAAAAATAGGCGTCATTAAGGGAAGCGCTAGCGAGTTTTATTTTGATTCCGTGTTGATTTCCAATAACCTCAAAAGTCTGAATCTTGAAAAGGTATATCTAGAACCGAGCGATCTTGTTCCTGCACTTTTATCTTATCGTGTCGATGCTATTTCATCTTGGGAGCCCATGGGTTACAAGGCTGATGTTCTGTCAGCAACGAAAGTACTGAATCTTGGAAATAGCTCGATTTATCAGCTTTCCTTTAACTTGCTTGCACTAAAGAATCATTTAGAGCAAGCAACAGACGATGAACCTGTGCGCGTACTGAAAGCGCTTGATTCGGCGGTTGATTGGATTAATAGCAACCCCGACGTTGCAATGAAATCCGTTGCCACCAGTTTGAATCTGTCAGTTGATCAAGTTGCGTGGTCTTGGAAGGATCTCCAATTTAGGGTGTCTCTGGGTAACGCATTGTTTTCCAATATCCAATTGCAAGCTCGGTGGGCCACAGAAAGGGGCTTAGTAGAAAATGACCCACCTGACTTCAGAGAAGTGTTTTACCCGAATCCGTTTAGACAACTTGTTGCGTCGAGAGACTAATTATGCTGGATTCTGTCAATAAAAAGTTGTTTGCTCTTTCCATCACAACCATGCTGTTAACACTGTTTATTGTCGTTTCGTTTTCACAGGTAAGCTTCGAGAGAAAAAGAACAAAATCCGAACTCGATCAAGTGGTTACACTCCAGCTAAGTGTGGATATGTTAAGGAGCCAATTATGGGTGTTTCTTCAGTTCAGTGATGAGCAGAGCCTAGGTCTGGTTGAGCATGCGCAAGAAGAATTGGCGGAGAGATTGACTCAATACAAACAAAATGGTGCCTTATTGGAAAATATGATTCGTATGAATCAGAGTCTCAAAGCCATCCTGAATCAAGAAAAAAAAGTGTATTTTGGTGGAGCTAGCGGAGTGGATGTTTTTGGTGCGGAAGATATCACCGCGAGAGGGCTCTTACATTCCAGATACAACATGATCGTACAGAATATGACAGAAGAGCTGGCGTATGTACATCAATCTGTTCTGATGAGCAGTGACGAAAGGCAGAACCAAGTCATGATTTATGCTGGTGCTTGGTTGGTGATTAGTTCGATTGTGGTGAGTGTGTTGGCATGGCGAATGTTTTTCCGTTTCAGAACGGGTGTTTACGCGATAAAGGGGGCGATAGGTCGTTTAGCCGAAGGCAAACTGGACGCAAAAATTGATAGGGAAGACTTAGATACTGAATTTCTGGCGGTGGCAACGTTTTTTAATAAAATGACGAACTCATTGAGAGAAACGACCGTCACAAAGCAAGAATTAGAAGAAGAGGTCAGACGGCAAACTGAACAGCTCAAATTGAAACAAGAACAGCTTATCTATCTTTCAGAACATGATCCTTTAACCAATATCATGAATAGACGCGCCTTCGATAACAAGTTAGAGCGTGCCATTCTCAATGCCGCTCGCACCCACTGTAAACTTGCGCTTTTCTTTATAGATTTAGACAAATTCAAAGAAATTAATGACAGCTATGGCCACGATGCTGGGGATGCGATTCTTGTTGAGGTAGCAAAAAGACTCATTGATACAATTCGAGAGACAGATTTTGTGGGCCGCATTGGAGGAGATGAGTTTATTGTCTGCTTAGACCATCTTCAAGACTTTACAGTTGTTCCAGCTAAAGCGAAACAGCTGATTGATTCAATAAGTGAACCCATCCAATTTAACGGACACACGCTTAATGTTGGAGCGAGTATTGGTGTGAGCTACTACCCCGATCAAACTCAAAGTAAAGATAGCTTGCTAAGTGTTGCAGATGAAGCCATGTACAGAGCCAAGCAACTCAAGAAATCAGCGAATTCTAATCGTGAATCATCTGTGTGCCAAGTCGTTTCTGATTCCGTTGTGATTTTGGCGTCAGTCAAAGAGGAGTGACGGGTGTAAAGTTCATTTAACACCCTTTAAATGAGATATTTCACCTGATTTCTCGACAAGTTTACTAATTATCGACATCTTATGCGCGTTTGAACTACCTCCTTTTGGGTCGTTCGCTAAGGGATAGGATTTCGAGAATGGATAAAGAACATAGTTTACGCGAGAACTTACTCGCTTTGTTATTGGGCAGTGCACTGGTATCACTAGGCGTCATCTTCTTCAATAAAGTGGGTTTACTGACTGGTGGCACCGCAGGACTCGCCATATTTCTAACGAAAGTGAGTGATTTCAGTTTTGGGCAAGTTTTCTTTGTCCTGAATTTACCTTTTTATATTTTGTCCGTTACCCGTATGGGGTGGCGTTTCACCGTCAACACCTTTATCGCAGTGACCATCGTTTCACTGGCTGTGGATCATTTGCATCATGTGATTGAAATCGCGCGTATTGATGCTTTCTACGCCGCCCTACTTGGTGGTGGTTTGATCGGTATCGGAATGTTAGTGATATTCCGACACAAGATGAGCTTGGGTGGCTTTAACATACTCGCGCTGTTCTTACAGGAGAGGTTTGGTATTCGTGCAGGCAAAGTCCAAATGGCACTGGACTGTACGATTGTAGTGTTGTCACTATTTATCGTTGATATTTCTCTTATCGCGTTGTCTGTTCTGGGTGCTATAGTCACTAACCTGATTTTGGCAATGAACCACAAGCCTGGGCGTTACCAGCCCAAGGCTGCTGCGGTATGATCATTTAGATTATTTGGATAAAAAAGCGGCTTAGCATGTGCTAAGCCGTTATTGTAATTAACTCTTGCAAAGTGGTAATACTCACCACATTTTCTGGCACTTTCTCTGAATTTGGATTAAACCAAATGGCATTTAAACCTGCGTCTTGAGCAGGATATACATCCTTATTTAGGATATCGCCGACCATCGTGAGTTCATCAGGTTTTACACCTAACTCGTCCGCGATGGCGAGATAAAACTCAGGGCAGTTTTTGTCTAGTCCTACATTACTTTTACAGAAGTATCCATTAATGTAACGATCCAACTCGACACGCTGAAACGCCTGTTGTATCTCTGCTTCACTGGACTCTTGCGCACTCGACGCGATGTAAATGGTATGATTCTTTGAAAGCGCTTTAAGGGTTTCTTCAGCTCCATCAACAGCCGCAACGTCCTTCCATAAGTACATTTTTTCTTTTTGGTTAGGGTTGTCGACCATTAGGGTGTCGCCCCAATCAAATAAAAACACTTTTTCCATAAAATGCCTCTTACGTTTTTTGTCGTTTCATAACTTCCGCTAGTTTGGATCTTTAATCACCTAAAAGCAAAATTAATCCAGACAATAGAGAAGTGGATGAGTTTAAGAGGCTGAATTCATATTAAATTCTCGTCTAAATTCAATGATTGAACGATTTTACATATAACAAGTTCTTGTTGATTTAAAGGTATATGCCAAATGCTATCCCAAGCGAGATCTATAGCCAGAGAGATAATTGATAATTTGAGATGGCAAAAATCACCTTTTATTGGTGAATTCACACAGTGAATAAGTCTTTTCTTGTTCGGGGTTATATTAAGTTGTTGATATTGTTTATTTTATTGTTGGCTTAGTGTTTGCTTAGTTGTTTTTCGTTGTGGTTTGAGGTTGTTGCTTTCTACACATTCTGAATTTCAATAGTTATTTTTGACCGATTGGATAGTTCGTGGAGATTGGGTGTCAAACTGCCAGCTGCATAGATAACTCATTATTTTAACTCTCTTTTCTGGACCTTTTTGGTAAAGGGAATAATAAAGCTTTGGTAAGGAATAAAAATGAGAATAAAGCCGTTACGTTGGTTGTTGCCTTTTGTTTTACTTGGCGGTGCCTATGGTGGTTACGCTGCCATTAATTCGAATGCTTCAGAGTCTGAAGAGTCTTCTCCACCCAAATTGCCTCCTGTGGTGACTGTTATCCCAGTTCAGTCTAGCGATCACCAAGTGGTGATCACCAGCCACGGAGAGTTACAACCCGTTGAGGTGACGCGATTATCTGCTCAAGTATCGGGGGAAGTGGTCAGCTGGCACCCTAACTTTGTCGCCGGAGGCGTCGTAAAGCGTGGAGAGGTGCTGTTTAGCATTGAAAGAGATAACTACCAGGCTGCGGTGCTTCAAGCTCAAGCTCAGTTAGCCAATGCAAAAGCCAGCCTTATTGAAGAAGAAGCCCGTGCTGAAGTGGCAAAACGACAGGCGAGAACCCTGCCAGCGAAACAAGTGACAGATTTGTATCTTCGCAAGCCTCAACTTCTGAGTGCGCAAGCACAAGTCAAGTCTGCGCAGGCCGATCTTAAACGCGCGAAACGAGACCTCGATAATTGTCAGGTCGTCGCGCCATATGATGCGCTTGTTGTGAGCCGAGAGATTGGTGTCGGTCAATTTATTTCAGCTGGCGCGCCTGTTGCGACGCTCAACAATATTGAAGCCGCAGAGGTCCACATACCCATAGCGGGTTTCGACAGTGCATTTTTGCCTCAAGGCTATGAAGGTATAGAAGCCGATATCATAGATCACAGTATTGTGACCACAAAACGTAAAGGTCGCATTGCGCGTGACTTAGGTGTGGTCGATAGCAGTACGCGGATGTTTAGTATGGTGGTTAGAGTAGAGGATCCATATGCACTTAAATCTGATGAAACGCCAATGAAATTTGGTTCTTACGTAGAAGTTAAATTTGCGGGAAAAGAGCTCAAGCACATTTATCGCCTTCCTCAGGAAATTGTCAATAATCGTCAGGTTTGGGTGGTGAATTCTGAAGGCGAACTGGAACCGCGCACCGTGAATGTATTGCGAGCTGAAAAAGAATTTATGCTGATCAATCAGGGCTTAGCGGACAACGATCAGCTAGTCATGACTGTGCCTGAATATCCTCAAAAGGGCATGCAGGTACAGATCGCATCCACAAGTGAAAACGTGATTAAGTAAGGGCATTCGTATGGACGAGTCAAAACAAAAAGGACTAATAGCGTACTTTGCTAACAATGCCGTCGCGGCAAACTTACTGATGGCGTTTGTGCTGATTGTTGGAACCGCGAGCTTTTTCTTTATACAACGTCAGATGTTTCCAAACATTGAAGTCAACTACATCAATGTTTCTGCGCAATATCCAGGAGCATCACCTCAAGAGATTGAAGAAAGCATATTGATCAAAATTGAAGAGTCTTTAAAAGATGTTACTGGCATTAAGAAATCGGTTTCCACAGCGCATCGAGGCAGTGGTAACGTCGAACTTGAGATAGAAGTCGATGAACATGTTTCTGATGTTCTGGATAAGGTGAAACAGAAAGTTGACTCTATCGCGAACTTCCCATCAGGCATGGAACCAATCCAAGTCTATCAGTATGAGTACCGTCAGGACGTGATAGAGATGTCACTGGTTGGTAATCGCCCCCTGCTAGAGCTTAAATCCATTGCTAAACAGATAGAAGATGAACTGCTACAACTCGACAACGTCGCTTTGGTAGAGCTAGGAGCGCCGGAATATGAGATCTCAATTGAAGTTGAGCCAAGAACGCTACAAAAGTACAGCTTAACGCTCAATGATGTGAGTAATGCGATTCAGCGTTATTCAGCAAACTATTCTGCGGGCGAAGTTAGGACTAACGCAGGAATGATCTCTGTACGTATTGAAAACCAGTACTATAAAGGAGAAGAGTTTCGCCAGATCCCAGTTAAAATCGGTGCAAATGGTGGAAAAGTCTTACTTCAAGATATTGCCACGATTAAAGACGGTTTCACCGAGGGCGATCGCTATTTCAAATATTCAGGTGAGAACGCCATCTACTTTTCGGTGAAAGCAACTAAGGATCAGAACATAGTAACGGTGGCTAACTCTGTCAAAGCTTACATTGATCACAAGAATCAACAACTACCGTCAGACTTGAAGATCAGTACGCTCGTGGACATGACGTACTACTTAAATGCACGTCTGGAAATGATGCTGAAGAACTTGTTGCAAGGGACGGTGTTAGTCGCATTGATGTTGAGTTTGTTTTTGCGTTTCAAACTGGCGATGTGGGTGATGATAGGCTTGCCCGTTTGTTTCCTTGGTGCTGTGATGTTAATGCCCGCGATAGGTGTGAGCATTAACGTCGTGTCTTTATTCGCCTTTATTATGGTATTAGGAATTGTTGTTGACGATGCGATTGTCATTGGCGAAAGCGCTTACTCGGAAATCGAAAAGAATGGAGGAGGCGTCGATAACGTCGTAAGGGGTGTTAAGCGTGTGGCGACACCAGCAACGTTTGGCGTGTTAACGACCATCGCAGTATTTGCGCCATTTTTGATGTCTAAAGGCATTGAGCGATCATTTTTCTTTGGTATCTCATCGATTGTGATTCTTTGTCTGCTGTTTAGCTTAATCGAATCTAAGCTGATCTTGCCTGCGCACTTGGCACATACCAAATTTAGCCCGATAAAAAAGGGCAGTTGGCGCGATAAGTTTAATAAGCGATTCTTCGGCTTTATTAATGGTCCGTATAAGAGGTTAGTGACCACCTGCACATACTGGCGTTGGAGCGTGTTTACAGGTTTTGTTGCGTTACTCGTTATTAGTGTTGCGCTCGTGATAGCGAATCATGTGAGAATTGTGCCTTCCCCCAAGGTACCGCATGACTTTCCGAGTATTAAGCTGGCGATGAACGACAACGTATCCAGTGAACAAACGATCGAAGCGTTGAAAACGATAGAACGCGTTGTGCTTGATATTGATAAAGAGATTGAAAGCGAGACAGGCCACGTTATGGTCAAAGATACGCTTGTCTTTAACCAGGGACGAAAAGAAGGGGCTCTGCTTGTACCGCTAGTGGACGAAGAATTACGCCCAATGAATACGTTTGAATTGGCACGAAAGTGGCGTGAGCGTTTACCTGTCATCCCAGGATTAAAAACCATTACCATAGCAGACGACATCAGTGATAACGACAAAGGGGACGAGTTCGGGTTCCTTCTGTACGGCTCTGAGATCGAAACGTTGAATGCGGCTGGCAAAGCGTTGATTAACAGGCTTGGTCAACAAGAAGGGCTGTTTGATATCTCTTCATCTATCGACACGGGCAGTCAGGAAGTTTTGTTGTCGTTGACACCTGTAGCCTACGATTTGGGTTTAGACTTGTTTGATATCGCTACTCAGGTCGGAGGCAGTTTTTACGGTGGTGAAGCTCAGCGCGTTCTGCGTGATGGCGAAGAAGTCAAAGTAATGGTTCGTTACCCAAAGTTAACTCGCGAGGCGTTTTCTTCGCTCCGTTATGCTGTGATTACCACTCCTGAAGGTAAAAAAGTCATGCTAGGCGATGTGGTAGAGATCACTCAGCAACCGGGCGTAAGCTCGATTCGTCGCGAAGGTGGTTTTAGAACGGTGTATGTATATGGTTCGATTGATGAAGAATTGGTTGAACCAGGTGCGATAATTGGCACCGTGTATGATGAAATTATTCCAGAAGTACTTGCTGCTTATCCAGGCGTTAAAAGTGAGCTTGGTGGCACGATTGAAGAGCAACAAGCACAGCAAAATGAACAGAAGATTTTCTTTATTGCAGGCATGATCATTGTCTATATCCTACTCGCTGTGCCCCTGCGTAGTTATACTCAGCCACTCATTATTATGTCGGTGATTCCGTTTAGTTTGACGGGCGCAATCTGGGGGCACTATTGGTTTGGCTTAGATCTGAGCATGATGTCAACATTTGGTCTGATAGCTGCTGCGGGCGTGGTTGTGAATGACTCGTTAGTAATGACAGATTACGTCAATCAATTGCGGGCCCAAGGTAAAGCAAGCAAAGACGCAGTGATTGAAGCCGGGTGCGCGCGATTCAGAGCAATTACCCTAACGTCGATCACCACGTTTGTTGGTGTGTTACCGATTATGTTTGAGACAAGTCTGCAAGCAAAATTGGTCACACCAATGGCGGTTGCGCTCGGGTTTGCTATTGTGTTTGCCACCTTGCTGACTCTAATACTGGTTCCTTGCCTGTATCTGATGTTAGATGACATCAAGGGCCTCTTCTCCAAACTAAAGGGTGTATTCCACCCAAGTCGCCCAGCCAAAAAAGCGATGTAATTGGAAGTTGTGGCAGGGGGAGAATAGAATGTTCTTCCCTTCCTCGCACCTAACGTCGCATAAATAAAAAGAGAAGGCAGTCAGTCTTCTCTTGTTTGTATTGGCCTCTTTTCCTCAATAGATAGATTTTTCCAATCACACTAATAGATTTAATCAACGTGTTTTTTCGCATCTGTCGCCTAAACTTTAAACAATAATAAAAACACAGGTTAACACGCACTTACATTCAATGAGTGACTGGTTGCTTATTGAGTTGGATGTAACCGTGATTCTTTACACCTCAATCCAATACCAGAAACGTAAAGGGATTACACATGGCACAGCAAGATAAGAGCACCTCAGGTCGATGTCCGGTAATGCATGGCGGTATGACCTCTTCCGACATGGCCAAAGATTGGTGGCCTGCAACACTAAACCTTGACATCCTTCATCAGCACGATACCAAAACCAATCCATTGGGTGAGGATTACAGTTATCGTGACGAACTAAAAAAACTCGACGTCGAAGCGCTCAAAGATGACTTGAAAGCACTGATGACCGACAGCCAAGATTGGTGGCCTGCGGACTGGGGGCACTATGGCGGCTTGATGATTCGTTTAGCTTGGCACGTAGCGGGTAGTTATCGTATCGCTGACGGACGTGGTGGTGGCGCGACAGGTAATCAACGTTTTGCGCCCCTTAACTCTTGGCCTGACAACGGGAACTTAGATAAAGCTCGCCGTTTGCTGTGGCCAATTAAAAGAAAATACGGCAAACAAATTAGCTGGGCAGACCTGATGATTCTTGCAGGTAATATGGCCTATGAATCGATGGGTTTCAAAACGTTTGGCTTTGCATTTGGTCGAGAGGACATTTGGCACCCAGAGAAAGATGCATACTGGGGGGCGGAAAAAGAGTGGTTGGCCCCAAGTGGTTCAGAAAATAGCCGATATTCAGGCCAGCGCGATTTGGAAAATCCTCTCGCCGCGGTAATGATGGGTTTAATCTATGTCAATCCCGAAGGTGTGGATGGTAAGTCAGATCCACTTAAAACCGCGGAAGATATGCGTGTCACTTTCTCGCGTATGGCGATGAATGACGAAGAAACCGTTGCGTTAACAGCGGGCGGACACACTGTCGGTAAAGCGCATGGTAATGGAGATGCTGCAAACCTTGGCCCAGAGCCAGAAGGTGCAAACATTGAAGAGCAAGGTTTGGGGTGGATAAACCACAAAACGCGTGGTATTGGTCGAAATGCCGTGACCAGTGGTATTGAAGGCGCGTGGACGACGCATCCTACCAAGTGGGATAATGGCTACTTTGCTATGCTCTTCAAACACGACTGGGAACTTAGTAAAAGCCCTGCAGGCGCTTCGCAATGGGAGCCTGTTAATATTGCTGAAGCAGACAAACCTGAAGACGTCGAAGATCCGTCTATTCGCTACAACCCGATCATGACGGATGCGGACATGGCGCTGAAAATGGATCCTGAATATCGAAAAATCTCTGAACGATTCCGCGATGATCAAGCCGCATTTGAAGATGCCTTTGCTCGCGCTTGGTTTAAGTTGACTCACAGAGACTTAGGCCCTAAATCACGCTACCTCGGGCCGGATGTGCCTGCAGAAGACCTTATTTGGCAAGACCCAATTCCAGCTGGCAATACTAGCTACGATGTGAATTCGGTGAAATCGAAAATCGCTGCAAGCGGGTTAAGTGTATCTGATATGGTCTCTACCGCGTGGGATAGCGCAAGAACCTTCCGTCATTCTGATGCGAGAGGTGGCGCAAATGGTGCCCGTATCCGACTCGCACCGCAGAAAGATTGGGAAGGCAATGAGCCAGCAAGGCTCGCAAATGTTCTGAGTACGTTAGAACAGATTGCTTCAGAGACTGGGGCTAGCGTTGCTGATACCATCGTGCTCGCGGGTAACGTAGGTATCGAGAAAGCGGCCAAAGCGGCTGGATTTGACGTTACCGTACCGTTTTCACCTGGACGGGGTGACGCAAGCCAAGAACAGACCGACATCGATTCATTCGAAGTGCTTGAGCCTCTCGCTGATGGTTTCCGCAACTGGCAGAAAAAGGACTATGTTGTCCAACCAGAAGAGTTGTTGCTTGATAGAGCGCAGCTACTTGGCTTAACCGCGGTAGAAATGACGGTACTTATCGGTGGTATGCGCGTCATGGGCACCAACTATGGGGGTAGCCAAGCTGGAGTATTCACAGATCGAGTTGGCAGTTTAACTAACGATTTCTTTGTGAATTTGACCGATATGAATTACAGCTGGAAGCCAACTGGCCGAAACTCATATGACATCTGCGAACGTAGCTCTGGTGACGTTAAATGGACAGCAACACGAGTCGATCTTGTGTTTGGTTCCAACTCCATCTTACGGGCTTACGCGGAAGTTTACGCTCAGGATGATAGCAAAGAGAAATTCGTGAACGACTTTGTTGCAGCTTGGACGAAAGTGATGAACGCCGATCGCTTTGATCTCTAGATTGATATCGATATAACGTTGAAATACGCACAATCTAAACCACTCCTTTGTATACCAATGGAGTGGTTTTTTACCACTTTAATTGGGTAATCGGTTGAACCACCGACAAATATCAGTAAGCTCACGTTATCTAATTGCTGGGTTTTACTTCAATGAAATCGGACGTCTCTCAATCGGAATCTCATGCGTTAGCTAACGTCATTCGTTCACTTAACACTACTCAATTCACCTCATCTTTGGGCGAGTACCTTGGTGTTATCTTGGACTTCGATTGTGCCCTTATCCTTGGCTATAGCGAAGGGAAAAGACCGGTGTATTTGTATGACTCTATTTACGAATCACGCGAGCTTCTGTTTCAACGCTACTTAACGGACTCTTTCTTAAACGATCCTTTTTATCAAATCATTCAACGTGAAGGGTGTGAGCGTGTCTACCGCCTAAAAGACGTGCTTTCATCCACTTTTGAGTACAAGCAGTATCAAAACGACTTTTATACTCGAACAGGGTGGAACGACGAGCTTTGTGTATCGATAAGACTTCCGGATCATCGCTGGATAGTCATCTACCTTGGTGTGATGGCGGAACGAACTTTCACGTCGCAATCGGTAGAAGCATTAGAACGCCGCTTTGACATTGTGCAATCACTCTGCCTTCAACACTGGGCAAAAATACCCTTTTCTTTGCCAGATGCGCCGAAAGATCTGCCTCATATCCGTCACGCTATTGAACAAACTTTAGCGCAGTTAGGGAGTGAGTTGCTCACTCAGAGAGAGCAGGAGGTCGCTGCTTTGTTGGTGCAGGGATTTGACTCGAAAGAGATCGCGACTCGTCTTGAGATTGGTGTTGGAACCGTCAAAAATCACCGTAAGCGAATTTATTCTAAGTTGAACGTTTCGTCGCTGAGTGAATTATTCCATATCTTCTTAACCCAGCTTATTGCTGCAGGCTAAACCGCGGTTTTCTGAAAAACTGTCCCTATAGGGATATGTTGATTGTTTCCTGCCGTGCGTACTCTGAGCACTATACAGAGAGAGGAAGCAATGAAACCAACACTTATTCATGACCTAGAACAGCGTGGATTAATCGCACAAACGACTCATCTTGAGGAACTTAAGCAACAACTTAGCACGCCACAAGTGGTCTATTGTGGATTTGATCCAACCGCAGGCAGTTTGCACATAGGTCACCTAGTTCCTCTGGTTATGCTTAAACGCTTTCAAAATGCAGGGCATAGCCCAATAGCCTTAATCGGTGGAGCAACAGGCATGATTGGTGACCCGAGTTTTAAAGCGACAGAGCGAAGCTTGAATACTGAGCAAACGGTGAATGGCTGGGTGGATCAATTATCGAATCAAATCAGGATAGTGATGGACAAGCACTCCGTTTCGCCTTTGACGATCGTCAACAATGCGGATTGGATTTCAAACATCAACGTGATTCAATTTCTGAGAGACATTGGCAAGCACTTTTCCGTTAACGCTATGATAAACCGTGAGTCGGTCAAGCAGCGTTTGCAGCGTCCGGATCAAGGCATTTCGTTTACGGAGTTCAGTTACGCGCTGCTACAAGCTTATGACTTTGCTCATTTAAATAAAGAATATGGCTGTAAGCTGCAAATTGGCGGCAGTGATCAATGGGGCAACATTGTGAGCGGCATTGATCTGACTCGTCGACTGAACAACGACAATGTGTTTGGTTTGACGCTTCCTTTGATCACTAAATCGGACGGTGTGAAGTTTGGCAAAACCGAGGGGGGAGCAGTGTGGTTAGACGCGGAGAAAACCTCGCCTTACGCTTTTTACCAGTTCTGGCTCAATACTACGGATGACGACGTTTACCGCTTCCTGCGTTACTACACCTTTTTGTCGGTAGAACAGATTGAAAACATTGAACAGCAAGATAAAGAGAGCGAAGGCAAACCTCAGGCTCAACGAATTTTGGCCGAGCAAGTGACGCAATTTGTCCATGGCGAAGAGGGGCTAGCAAGCGCGCAAAGAATCACTCAAGCCTTGTTTGATGGTGACCTGAAAACATTGAATCAATCTGAGATAAGCCAACTAGAGTTAGATGGGTTGCCGAGTTATCAGGTAGAGGCGACGTTGGACATGGCAGAGGTTTTAGTGACGTGTAACTTGGCAAAATCTAAACGTATAGCGCGTGAATTGATGACCAGTAGTGCGATTCGAATTAATGGCGAATTAGCGACAGAAGGCGGATTGGACCAACAGTTTGCATTGTTTGATAAATACTGGATTGTTCAACGCGGTAAGAAAGCGTTCCGTTTACTAAGCCGATGAACGGATAGATTATTGTCTCTAACTGCTAAAACGCTCACCGAAGTGAGCGTTTTCTATTATCTGTTTATAGCTAGAGCATTAGCCAATCATGCGTTCTTGCACCGCTTCTTCTTCGTTGAACACGATAGTTTGTGCACGTTTGAAGAAGTTAAAATCCGTTGCCGTTGCGCTTGTGTAAGCGCCCATCATACGGCCAACGACCAAATCACCGTTGTCCAGTTGTGGCAGCATGACATTTTCTGCAATGACATCAATGCTATCGCAAGTTGGTCCGGCCAATACGCTTGGTAGGTACTCACCACCTTGTTTTAGCGTAACCAGCGGGTATTGCGCGTCGTCAAACATCAAACCGCTGAAGGAACCGTAAATACCGTCATCTAAGTAGTACCAGATCTGACCTTCACGCTCTGCTTGTCCCATCACGGATGCCACGCTCATCATCGATTGTGCAACGATAAAACGTCCTGGTTCTGCAATAACGTGAACCGTCTCAGGCAACTCGTCTAACGCTTCGTTAATCGGCAGACAAAACTCATCAATTGGCGTTACGTGTTTTGAGTAGCTCACTGGGAAACCACCACCGATGTCTAGCGTGCTCAATGCCGGAAGTCCGCGTTCAACCACCTGTTCCATGACTTGTTTGCAAGTGCGGATCGCATCCACGTATTTCTGTGGGTTCATGGTTTGTGAGCCCACATGGAACGACAGACCTTTGATACGAATGTTCCACTCTTTCGCTGTTTCGATAATGGTCAGTGCTTGCTCTGGAGAGCAGCCGAACTTCTTCGAAAGGTCAGCAAACGCTTCAGAGTTACGAAAACTCAAACGCACCAGTAGCTCTACTTCTTCTTTGTACGCTTTGAATTTCGCCAATTCGTTTAGGTTATCAACCACAAATACATTGCAGCCGTAAGCTAACGCTTCGCGAATATCCGAATCGCGTTTAATCGGGTGCGTGTGAATAGTACGATCCGCTGGTACGCCTTGCTGCGCCACTAACTCAATTTCGCCTGTCGTCGCAAGATCAAAGCTAGCCCCTTCTTCAAGCAGAGTATTTACAACTGCTGGGTGTGGCAGTGGTTTAAGTGCAAAGTGTAACGTGACCGTTGGCAGTGCATTTTTTAGCGCACGGTACTGGCTACGAATCACATCGCAATCCAATAGCAGTAATGGCGCGCCGAATTGCTCAACAGAAGACTCGATAAGAGACACTTCAGCAGCAGACAGAGTTTGAGAAGAAAAAGATTGAAAATCCAATACAGAATGAGTGTGAGCCATAGTAAACCTCCAGCGTGTAAAGGCACTTTTCATTCGCACTATGTTTAGTGAGGTAATGATGAAAAGTGGAGCGTCAAAAAAAGCGCAATTGCGCAGTCAAAGTCACTCTTGGATAGTTGCTCTATCGCCTTGCCACAAAACACGCTGTGATGTACTCGGATTGGCTATCATCAAGAAGCAACGCGATATTAAGTGGATAATTTTTCTCGCGCAACACCAGATGCGGCTTTTGAAAGCAAAACATTTTTGTTGTCAGGATAGAAATTATTGAATCACGTGGCTACGCCAAGTTACTGGGTCATTTCCGTACATTGGAAACAAAAACGCCACTAAACATCCTTTTGCTCAATGGCGTGTTGTATCTACGTCGGAGTCTAAATAGCGGCTTTGTTCAGATAGCTTTCCATCTCTTGCGCAGGAACCATACCACCGCCAGTCGCCCAAACTAAATGCGTTGCTTGTTCCATCGCTTTAGCATCAAAGTTCATTCGTGTCAGATAACTTTGAGCGCGACTCACGACTACAGGCCCCATCATCCCAGCCAGTGCGGATGGCTCTAGTTGGATATCTTCTGTTTGGCTTAGTTGCCCCAGTAATTGATACATTCGCTCGTCAGAAAGGGTGTAGTAACCATCTAAGAGTCTTTCCATCGCACGACCCACGAAACCGGAAGCACGCCCGACGGCTAAACCGTCTGCGGCAGTAATGTTATCGATACCAAGATCTTGGACTGCGATGCCGTCATGTAATCCAGTATGAACCCCAAGCAACATACAAGGTGAATGGGTTGGTTCGGCAAAAATACAATGAACGTGGTCACCAAATGCCATCTTTAGGCCGAACGCGACGCCACCAGGTCCGCCACCTACGCCACAGGGTAAATAGACGAAAAGAGGGTGGTTTTTATCAACAACAATGCCTTTTTCTTCGAATTGCTTTTTGACTCGTTCACCCGCTACCGAGTATCCAAGAAATAGTGTTTTTGAGTTTTCGTCATCGATAAAAAAGCAACTTGGATCTTTTTCTGCTTCTTTACGCCCTTGTTCAACCGCGACGCCGTAATCTTGTTCATACTCGACGACGTTCACTCCGTGGGAGCGCAGTTTGTCTTTCTTCCATTGACGAGCATCAGCCGACATGTGGACGGAGACAGAAAAACCAAGCTTCGCACTCATGATGCCAATCGACATCCCTAAGTTGCCAGTGGATCCAACGGCAATGCTGTACTGTTTAAAAAATTCACGAAACTCATGGCTATATAATTTGCTGTAGTCGTCGGAGGTCTTCAGCATTCCAGCATTGATCGCTAACTGCTCTGCGTGGGTGAGTACTTCATAGATGCCGCCACGGGCTTTAATCGATCCCGATATAGGCAGGTGGCTGTCCTTTTTCAAAAGGAGTTGGCCTGCAATCGTGACGCCATATTCACTTTCTAATCGATTCTTCATGTTAGGAATTTCGACAAGTTCAGACTCAATAACCCCGTTATTTGCTGCTGTTTCTGGAAAGGCTATGGCTAAATAGGGTGCAAAGCGAGCTAACCTTTCGCTGGCATCGCGTATATCAGATTCGTTTAAGCCAACATAAGGTAAGCCGTCTTCCAAGCGAGTGACAGCAGGGTTAAACCAAGAGACTTCTTCGAGGTTGACAAGTTGTCTAACTAACGGGAAGTCGTTTAAAAGTTTTTGAGTATCAACAGTAGTCATGGGGTTCCTGAGTTATTTTTCTTTAAATCTTCTCATGCTTGTGTACCAACCCGAAATCGGCGAGGACGGCATAAGCGGCAGGGATAATAAATAGTACCAGCAAAGTAGAGGCAAAAATGCCAAATACGATAGAGATAACCAACGGCTGAATGACTTGCGCTTGAAGGCTGGTTTCCGTGAGCAAAGGCAGCAACCCGGCTGCGGTGGTCATCGAGGTCAAGAATACTGCACGAAAGCGTTCTCGGCTCGCTTTTACGACAGAATCGTGGACGCTATCACCTTCATCAACGTGATGTCGTATGTATTGAACCAACAGTATTGAGTCGTTGACGACAATCCCAGCCAGTGAGACAAACCCCATCAAACTCGGCATGCTGAGTGAGTGACCCAGCAGGATGTGTCCCCAAACGACACCAATAAATGCGAGGGGAATAGCCAGCATGACGACGAAAGGTTCAAGATAACTGCGGAATTGATAGCTCAATATCACAAACACACCAAACAGGCCGAGCAAGAAGCCTTTACCCATTGACGTGCCTGTCTCTGCGGCATCTTTGGTTTCACCTTCAAAATCAAAACGCAGCCCTGGGTACTTAGCCATAAGCTTTGGCGCTTCTTCTTGCTGGAATTTTAGGATAATTGCCGTCGAATTGGCTCTGGTATTATCAATGTCTCCAAATACGCTGATCGTCCGTAGTCCATCAATACGCTGAATTCGCACATAATTACGCTGAAAGTCTAGCGTTGCTAAGGTGGCGAGTGGGATTTGGCTACCATCAGGCATCATGATCGGAAAGTTAGCAAGCTGCTGTAAATCGCCAGCTTGTATTTTGTTTAATCGTACTTCGATTGAGATATTCTCGACGCCGACTTGAATTTCATCTGCCGTTTGCCCAAAGAAAGCCGCACGAAGCTGTCCCGCAACAAGTTGGCCGTTTATGCCATACGCTTCAGCTCCCGGGCGAAGTTTAACCAATATTTCTTCTTTGCCTTTGCGCATATCATCCAATACGCCGTGAACGCCATCGAACTCGTTCAGGTATTGCTGAATGTCTACCGAAGCTGCTTTGAGTTCATCCAAATCGTCGTGTTTTGCGCGAATTTCAATCGCTCTACCTCCGGGACCAACCGTCGGTTGCTTAAAAACCAGAGAGATTGGATCTGCGAGTTCGCCTACGTCTTCACGCCACGCGGCAACAAACTCGTCAATAAGAGTGTTTCTGATCTCCGCACCCAATAAATCCAGTCGAACCGTCGCAATGTGTGGTCCAGATTCACTGGCATCCGCATTGACGTTGAATTGACTGGTGATATGTTCAACCAAGGGCGTGCCATTCTCGTTTGATTCGCTCCATTCGATAGCCAGCTTTTGTGCAGAAGAGACCACTTTCTCAACCACTTTCTCCGTTTGTGAAAGAGACGCACCGGGTGGAAGTATGATGCGCGCTTCTGCGATATCGCCGTCTAAGTCAGGGAAAGGTTGGAATTTAAGTATTCCTCCTGCGATGGTCGCGATGGAGACTAATAGCAAAGTGACGATGGCCCCTAAGAACGCATATCGGTATTCAACCACTGTCTCTACGGATGAGACCAGTCTAGTGTTGCGGAACTGTTCGAAGCTAGCCAAAAATTTTGTTTTAAATTTAGCGGTTTTTCTTGCTTGTTTGGCTTTGTGTAGCGAGTGCGAAAGGTGGTTAGGCAAAATGAGAAACGCTTCAATCAAGCTGAGTGTTAAGACTAAAATCAACACTTGTGGTACGGCTTTGAGTACCGCACCCATTTCACCTTCTAGGAACAACAAACTGCCAAAGATACAGACCGTGGTTAGGAAAGACGAGAGCACGCCTGGGAACACTTTTTTCACGCCTTTGATCACGGCATTGTCGATGTCCTCCCCTCGGTCAATATGGGATGCGATCGACTCGGCAATCACAATGGCATCATCCATCATGATACCAATCGCCATCAGTAGTCCGACGAGCGACATGATGTTGATAGACAAACCCAGTTGAGCCATCAGGAATAGCCCACCCAAGAACGCGACAGGCAAGCCTGCTGAAACCCAAAACGAATACCTTAAGCTAAAGAATAGCCACATGGTGGCAAAGACAAGAACGATACCTTGCCAGCCATTACGAACCATCATAGTGAGACGATCCCATAGGACGGAAGAGAGATCGTTGGTGAGTTCGAGTTTGACGCCATCCGGTGCGATAGCTTGCTGATCTTCGACAAACTGCGCCACTCGATCTTTGATTCGAAGTGCGTCGTCTTCTTTATTTTTGCTGACTTTGAGCAATGCAGAAGGGTGGCCGTCAAACAGGACTTTTTGTTCATCTAGCTCGAATCGGTCGGTAATCTTTGCAACATCTTTAAGACGAATGATAGAGCCGTTTTCACCAGAGCCCACCACAATGGTTTCAAGTTCTTCGGGGGTGACCCTGCGCTCGTCAAAACGAATCAAAAAGTTTTTATCAGGCGTTTCAACGTTACCACTTGGCAGTTTGACGTTTTGGCGACCAATTTGATTAGCGATATCAGCGACACTTAAACCCAGTTGGCGCATGGCCTGACTGTCTAGCTCGACACGAAATTGGTGGTCGGAAAAACCCGCCACACTGACCAGAGAAACACCGTAATCAAGCTTTAACGTCCTCTTAAGTTGCTCTGAGTAGGCTTTCAACTCAGGCCAAGTGGTATCGGCGGTGATCGCGACATCAACGACGGGCTCGTTCCAATCCAGTTCTCGAACCACAGGTGATTCGATTTCGCTGGGGAAGTCATTGATGGAATTGATTTGCGTCTGAACGTCGACCAGCATACGGCCAATATCAGCCTTTTCATTCAGTTTTAGAATTAAACGTGCTGATCCTTCGATTGCTTCGCATCGAGTCTCTTCAATATTGGCAAGCCCATCTACCGCGTCCTCCATTCGGACACAGATACTTTCTTCCACCTCTTGTGGAGACGCGCCCGGATAAATCACCCCGGCCATGATGTATGGGGGATCAAATTCAGGGAAAGTCTCTCGTTTTATGTTGGGTAGAGTAGTGATCCCTAGCAGTAGCAAAGACAGCATGACTAAATTGGCAGCGGTCGGGTGTTTGGAGAAAAAACGAATCATGATTCAGAATCCTCCTGCTGTACTTCTTTCAATGCCATACCTTGAATTGCAGGCAGCAAGTCGTTGACGATAAGTCGTTGCCCCTGCATTAAGTCGCCATCAATCACCACCTGGTTGTCTCGGCGATAAAGGATCTCGACGGGAACGATCTCGAGCGTATTGTCGTCATTTTTTATGTAAATGTGGTTTCCGTGCAAGGCTCGTTCCGGAATCACCCAGCTTGGGTTTTGTTGTCCTTCGATGTTTGCTCGAACAAACATGCCGTTGACAAGCGGTGGAATCGTCGTCGGACTCAGATCGCGGTAATCCTGCTCAATCTCTAGGATTACCCCAGCAGTCGCTTGGCTTGGATCGACGGTCTCGCTGATTCGTGACACACGCGCAGGCCAAGTGGCGTGCAAGTTACCACTATTAAGCTCAATTTCAGCTTGAATAAAGGTCATATCTGGCTGAGGAATCCCTGACTCGTCTCGGCTAAATTCACCCATGCTAGAGGCCAGAGTTCGCATGTCGTGAATCGACATCTGCGCTTCCACTTCCATAATATTGATACCGTGGGCGACTAACATGGTTTGTTGAATGTTGACGACTTGATCTTGTTCGATATCCACTTGAGCGATACGCAAATCACTCGGTAAGGTGATCACCGTTTTGTCCAAAGAGCGTTGTGCTTCTTCCACTTTTGCTGTTCGCACATTGATCAGAGCTTCGACGACCTTTTTCTCGTCAGGCATTAGACCGATTTGATTTTCAATATCGAGCACCAGCTTACGTTGTGAGAGTGCTGACTGCTCGAGCTGATCCACGTTGGATTGTGAGGTTAAGTTCTTTTGGCGAAGGTTGCGGACGCGCTCAAGCTCTTTATTCGCAATGACAAGACGATTTTTCTCTATTTTGAGTGTTTGTTTTAGATTCGCTTCTTCTTGGTTGAGTTTTGCTAAGGAGGTCTGTGAAGATTTTAAGTCAGCCTGAGCTTGAACCAGCTTTAATTCGTAGTCTAACGGGTCAATTCGCAAGATTTCCGTGCCTGCTTTAAGAATCTGCCCTTTTTCAAGGCGAGGGTGACGGTAGATGACTTTCCCGGACACTTCCGCGATGGCTTTCCATTCAACTTTTGGGGCGACCTTACCAAATCCGACTGCAACAGGGGCGATAGCTTTTAGCTCTAGGGGGATGGTCTCAACGAGTCTGGCTCTGTCTCCTGCGGGTTTGACAGGAAGCTCAGGTTTGAGTTTGATGGCAATAACAAGCACGATAATACCTAGCGCAAGTACGGGAAAAAACAGGAGTTTTTTATTTATTTTCATGGGCGTCGCCTTGGGTATCTAAAAATCCGTGTTTCATAAGGTTGATGTTGTGTTCAAGCAAGCGATCCAAAAATTCCTCGCGTAACTCAATGCCATGAACGGCGAGTAGTGCTGGTGGGGCGATAAAAGGGAAAACCATCAGACTGATATAAGAAACGCGGCAGAGTATTGGGTCGGCATCGCGTCTTAAGATCCCGCTTTCGATGAGTTTGTCGAACATGACGCCTTGCATCGGTTTGCTTATATCATCAAATACTTTTTCGAGCAGTTTGCGCTGAGTTTCGGATTGGGGCATGTACATCACTTGCGCGATGAGGCGGGGAAACTGTGGCACTTTGATCATTTCCCTATAATAAGTGCGCATGATGTCGAAAAAGTTTTTCTCCGAACTGTCAGCAACCATCCTTTGCATTTGCAATTTAATTGGGGCGAGAGTTTCACGCAGCATGGTTTCGAAAAGCCCGGCTTTACTGCCAAAGTAGTAACGGATCATCGCGACGTTGACGCCGGCTTTAGTGGCAATCAAGCGAGTAGAGACTTTATCGTATGCCATCACGGTGAACAGTTCTCTGGCGTGGAGGATGAGCTTTTCCCGCGCGGCAATGTTGTCACTAGGGCGTCCAACCTTGCGTTGTTCTATCGTCATCCGAAAGCCCTCAATTATTAAACGGTTGATTAATTATAGAGCGATGCAGAATCAAGCAACACTGGATTAATTCAACGTTATTTAATCAAGTGATTAATTTATTGGAAAACTGTGAGCTGGGTACTAAGTCCTTAGCTCTAAAAAAGAAAATACCCGCATAGTGGGCAAACTATGCGGGCTAAATGGGCAATAATTACATTGTTGTTTGTTTGGAGATTGTTGGTCCAACATCCGTATCCAAACTGTTATAAAGCTATTGCGGTCTTTGAAATCACTTTATAGCAGTGTAACCAATGGTGTTTAAAGTAACACTTTCGTCACGATTACTTAAACTACAAAATCGAAAAGATAAATTCCAATAATGAAAACATCGTGCCAGATGCATATCCATAACTAGCTCGATCGTTTTAAATGACTGAAAAAATTGGGTAACGACTTCAATGTCACTCATTCCATTGGAGGATCGTCCAATTTGTTCGCCCCCCATGCTGCTTCAATAAGGGGCAAGGATTCACTAAGTAGGCAAAATCGGCTTCTTCGCACAGTGGTAAATCGTTGATGGAATCCGTGAAAAAGTGAACTTGCGAGTAAGTTTCGCTTTGTTGTGCTAACCACTCTTTCAGCCTTGTGACTTTTCCTTCTCGATAGCTCGGCACACCCAGAATCTCAGAACTATAACAGCCACCTTTTTCCACTAGGTCGATTCCGAGTGCATGATTTATCGATAATTTTTCGCCTACCGATTTAACCAAAAACGCCACAGAAGCCGAAATGATCACCATGTCTACGCCATCTTTATTGAGCTGTTCAATCAGCGTTTTCGCCTGTTTAAACTGCTTAGGAAGAATATGGGTTTCCACGCATTCTTCGACGAGAGTTTGCACTTCGTGTGTTGAAAGCGAAGCCAATGGAGCCATAGAAAACTCGATGTAGTCTTCCATATCCATTTCGCCTTTAGCATAAAGCGACATCATCCTTTTATCTTCTTCGAGGAAGCCAGGTTCGTTAATAATACCTTTATCGACAAGAAACGCGTTCCAGAGCATTGCACAATCGGCGTTGATTAGCGTTTCATCCATATCGAATACATACAAAGGGTTAGACATATCAGACTCTCACTGGCTGGATTTCATTTAGGTTAAACAATAGCTCTAACTGACTGCCGTTGGCTAGCAGTCGTTCTGAAGAACGGTTAAGAAGATCGACGGTCAGCTCACAGTCATCTACATCGACCTGATAGCGAATGACATTACCAAGTAGTTGATGATTTTTAATGGTCGCCAGTTGCGGTGAGGAGACATGGTTGCCGTATTGTCGACCCTCCTCTTTGACGTAAATGGACTCTGGGCGAATTGCTACCTTCCATGGTGTATCTATATTGAAGAGAGCTTTTGCTTTGCTGGCTTCTACCAAGTTGTAGTGGCCCATAAATCCAGCCACAAACTCGTTAGCTGGTTGTGTGTAGATCTCTTCTGGCGTTCCGGCCTGAACGATCTCACCCTGATTCATAAGAAAGATTCGGTCAGACATGATCATCGCCTCTTCTTGATCGTGCGTAACGAAAATCGTGGTCAGATTCATCTCTTTTTGAATGTCACGGATCTGCTGACGTAAGTGTTTACGGATTTTGGCATCGAGGGCAGAAAGTGGTTCATCCAGTAGCAAAATGCGCGGTTTTACGACCAAAGCACGTGCCAAAGCAACACGCTGGCGCTGTCCACCAGAAAGCTGATGCGGGTAGTGTTTTTCTTTGCCGTTCAGATCCACTAGCTCAATCACTTTCGCCACTTCGGTTTGGATGGTTTCAGCCGGGAGCTTTTTCATTTTAAGACCAAAGCCGATATTGGCTTCAACGGTCATGTTTGGGAAAAGTGCGTATGACTGAAAGACCATACCAATACCACGCTCTTGAGGCACTTGGTGCGTGATCTCTTCGCCGTTGACCCAAATCTCTCCACTATCGACTGGGTTTAGACCCGCTAGGCTGCGCAAGAGGGTAGACTTTCCACATCCACTAGGACCAAGCAGGGTAATAAACTCTCCTTGTTCTATCTGGAACTGGATGTTCTCAAAAACGGTGTTGTCACCAAACGATTTTGTGAGTTGTTTTGCAGTTACGTAGCTCATTATTAGTGCGCTCCTCGGCTAAAGCGACTTGCTAGCCAAGTCAGTAAGAAAATAAACAGAAAGTAGGTCATAACCAGTGCAGAGGTAAAATGGCCGCTGGTTTGACGCATGTTGTATAGGTAGATTTGCAGTGTTTCATAGCGCGTCCCAACTAAAATGTTGGCAAACACAAACTCACCTAATAGGAACGAAAATGATAAGAATAACGATGCCATTAGGCCTTTTTTCACATTCGGTAGAATGATCAGCAAAAACGCCTTTGAGGTGCTAGCACCGAGTAAGTGAGCGGCATCCATAAGATCGTGTAAGTTGATGGCTTCAAAGCTATTCGAAATCGCGCGATACATGAACGGCAGTGCAATCGTAAAGTAGGTGCCGATCAAAATCCAAGGAGTACCCACCAACGACACGTCACTATCAGCATAGAGCTGAAGTAACCCTACAGAGGAAACCACAGGTGGAACCGCAAACGGGATCAAGATGAGTAGATTCATCACCTTGTCGAGTTTAGGGAAGTAGTAAAACACCACAAAAATAGCCGGAAGAATTAAGACAACACTAAGGGCGAGTGAAGCCAAGCAGATAAACAGCGAACGGCCAAACGACTCAATAAAGCGTGGGTCTGTGAGCAGTTTTGCATACCAATCTAAAGTAAATCCATCGGGTAGGATGGTAGCTCCCCAGCGCGAAGAAATTGAGTAGATAAACGTCGCTAGAATTGGGATCAACATAATACCGACTATCGAATAGACCACGGTCTTATGAAAAGCAGTATTAGTGTTTTGCATTGGATTTCTTCCCTGCGTAGCTCTTGGAAATAAGCCATTGATTGATAAAGGTGATAAAGACGAGCAGTACCATAAGCAGCACCGAAATCGCGGCGGCTAAATTAGGCTCTAAGAACAAGTCACCAGAAACAAGGCTCGCGATTCGAATGGTAATGACGTTGTAGTTACCTGAGGTTAATGCGTAGACACTGGCGTAAGCACCCACGGCATTCGCAATCAAGATGATAAATGTACCGAGTAGGGCGGGTGATAGAACAGGCAGTGCGATTCTGGTCCAGTACTGAGACGTTTTTGCGCCCAACAGAGCAGCTGCGGCTTGCCAATCATCGCTGAGTGCATCGAAAGCAGGGTAGAGCAGCAAAACTGCCAGTGGGATCTGAAAGTAGATGTAAATCGCCAGTAATCCCCATTTTCCGTAAAGGTCGAAGTCGCCCAGCAATCCGTACTGTTTGAGCAAGAGGGTAATGGCCCCGTTTGTGCCAAGAATGATAATAAACGCAAACGAAAGTGGAACACCGGCAAAGTTGCTGCTCATGTTAGTAAAGGCAATAACGCCATCACGAATTCTTGAATTGACGCGGCGCAATGAAGACACCAAAGTGGTGGCGATGACAAGGCCGATCAAGCTCGACCAAACGGCAAGCCACAAACTATTGCCAAAGGCCTGCATCATAAAACCAGAGCCGAGTATTTCTAGATAGTTTTCAAAAGAGAACGTCTCTTCGTATATAAAACTATTGATGAACACCCAAATCATTGGTGCTAACTGGAAAAGGTAAAAAAACAGAGCAAATGGCATTAACCAAATAAGCGGTTTAAGACGTATCAGCGCGCTTAAATCTTTGGTTGCTGATCTTTTGCGTGTTTGGGATAGTGCTGGGCTGCTCATAGTGCTAACAATTTCTGAGAGTAGGGTTTGCTGTGCTCAAGTCCCAAAAGCTGGCAGACGATGCCACAAATATCCGTCTGGTTAACTTGGCACTCTTGATGAGTGAACTTATCGCCAATTACGAAGAACGGCACTTCTCTTTCTTCGGGTAAAATGCCGCCGTGAGAAAGATCGTTGTTCATCCCGTGATCACTGGTGATGATGATTTGATAACCTTCTTCCAACCATCGCTCAATATAATTCGACAAATAGATGTCAGCGCCTCGCGCACTGTTTCGATATTGACGAGAATCGAGACCAAACTTGTGCCCCATATCATCAATATTCATCGGATGGATGAGTAGAAAGTCTGGGTTATATGTTTGGCGCAAGTGCTCTGCATCTAAGAACAGTGCTTCATCTGGGTAGTGATCCCAATGATAAAAACAGCCGTGTTGAATATTCAGTGATTCATCATGAGTCATGCGGTCACGCACGGCATCGTATGGGGCTCGATTGTATAACTCGCTCACCCAATGGTATGCCGCTGCGGCTGTTGACTTACCTTGTGAAGTTGCAAGGCTGAAAATGGAATCTTGATTCGACAAACGCACAACGTGATTGTTCACAATGCCACTTTCGACTGGTCGTACTCCCGTTATGATGCATTCGTACAGCGGCCGAGACATGGAAGGAAGCTCGCATTGAATCGGGTAAAGTGTGGCGCGGTGTTGCTCTAATAGACCGTTAAGGTAGCCCATGCAATCGCGGGCTACCTGATAGTTCAGTCCATCTAGAACAACAAGGATGACCTTATTGCTCATAGTGATCTCTTATTGCTGGTGGATTAAAACGCTTTCTTGCCATTGGCGTGGCAACTTGCGAGCCGATTTTTCCCACGCATTAAAGTCCGTTACCGGATGTACGTTGGTGTACTGGTCGTTCGCAATCAGTTTGTCTTTTACTGACTTTGGAAGCGTTACGTTGCTGCGGATTGGACGAGCGTAACCTTCAGCAAGGTTGATCTGGCCTTGGTCACTGAAAATGTATTCACGAGCCAGTTTTGCGGCATTCGGGTTTTGCGCATATTTGTTGATGATGGTGGTGTAACCAGAAATCACAGAACCGTCTTGAGGAATGGTTACGGTAAAGCGGTCGCGGTCAATTTGGTCACGGTAATTTAGTGCGTTGAAATCCCACATGATGGCGACTTCTACTTCACCTTTTTCGAGGTTAGCGATGCTCGGGTCAGTAAACGACAGGCGTTTTTGTTTCGCTAATTCACCAAAGAACTTAAGCGCAGGTTTCAGGTTAGACTCATCTCCTCCTTTAGCAAAAGCGGCCGCTAACACTGCGTTGTTTGCTTGTGCGGCAACACCGACATCACCCACAGTGATTTTATAATCGCCTTTTAGCAGGTCATCCCAAGACTTAGGTGCGTTTTTCACTAAGTTGTTGTTAGTGATAAATGCAATCGTACCTGTATAAGCCAGTGCCCAGTGGCCATCTTTGTCTTTTGCCCAATCTGGAATCTCATTCCAAGTCGTTGGCTTGTATGGCTGAGTGACGCCTTTTTTCACGGCAACACGCGCAAATGCAAAGCCAACGTCACCAATATCGGCAGTCGCTTTCTTTTTCTCTGCTTCAAATTTCGCGATTTCTTGTGCTGAGCTCATGTCTGTATCTTGGTGAGTGAGCCCGTAGTTTGATTTCAAATCTTCCCACGTGCCTTTCCAGTTTGCCCAACTGTCTGGCATTCCCACACTGTAGACCGCGCCTTCTTTTTGCGCTGCTTCGATCAGTGATTGTAGATCCGCATCTTTTGCGAAAGTGTGTGTAGCAAAGGTAGTTGCAAGTAGCGCTGCAGAGAGTGCAGTGGAACGACTAAGCAAAGTTTTCATTGTCTCCATCCTTCTGGACTAGGTCAGTTAGTTCGTTTTGTATCCTATGGGTGGAATGTGACGTTTTATCGCAATTAATTTGACAGTTTTGGTGAAATTTCGTGTCGGAAATATTTCAACGGCTGATTTTGTAAGCGATTCATTGTTGTCATATTTTTGTTATCTAGATGGATTACTTTGTGGCGAATATTTCGTTGGACTAGGTCAGGAATGAGTACTCAATCAATAGCCCCCATGACGCAACTCAGCAAAATAAAAAACAGTTTGAGAGAACAGATAGTGGCGGGCGTTATCAATGAAGGGCAGAAATTACCATCAGAACGGGAGTTGAGTGAGCTGTTCTCTACGACACGTATTACAGTTAAAGATGCGTTAGTTTCGTTAGAGACAGAAGGGCTAATTTATCGTGAAGAGCGAAGAGGCTGGTACGTATCACCAGAGCGAATTCAATATAACCCGCTTTCGCGTTCTCACTTCCACCAAATGATTCGAGAGCAGCACCGAATTGCGGAAACCAAGCTAATCAATGTTCGTACAGAGATTGCAGCAGAGGAGTATTCAAAGGCTCTTGAACTTAGAACGATGACCAAAGTTCACGTGATCGAACGTCTGCGCTACATAGATGGTCGAGCGGTCTTGTTTGTTGAAAACGTGCTGAAAGTGGATTTGTTCGAAGGCGTTTTGTCCCAAAACCTGACTTTGTCATTAACGGGGTTATTTCGAGAGCAATATGGCTATGAAACGGAACGTTCCCGATTCGATGTTATCCCGACCTCTGCACCAGCACATGTTGCAAAAGCACTGAACCTAGCAGAAGGGCAACCTGTGCTCAAAATCTGTCGAGTTAACTATAAGCAGGATGGAGAGTTGATGGACTGTGAATTTGAATATTGGCGACCTGATGCGGTCATGATTCGGATAGACAGTAAAAAATAAGGCTCTTCCCATCAGGGGAAGAGCCTTGCAACTTAGATGATTCCTTGATCTTTTGCCATCTGGTTTGCGATTTTCGGCGCTTTCCAAATACTCGGTACAAGAATGAACGAGACTGGTACGGCGGTAATCACGATGAATGATTGCAGAGCAGAAATGCCGCCTGACCCCATCGAAATCAAAGCAATTGCCACAGCACCCATCATCACGCCCCAAAACGAGCGAATAACCGCATTAGGTTCTGTCGAGCCTGTCATGACAACACTGATGGTGTACGTCATCGAGTCACCAGTTGTAACGATAAATGTCGTCGTAAGGATCAGAAAGAGAACTGAAACAATCACTGGGAATGGCAATTCACCCGTGATGGCGAGCAATACAGCAGGAAGGTTAAAGCCTTCAAACGCACTAGAGATCAGACCGGGATTTTCGAGTTCAAACGCAAGCCCACTGCCGCCGACGATACTAAACCAGAAACAGGTAATGAGCGGAGCAGCAATACTTACCGACAGGATAAGTTGGCGAATTGTGCGGCCACGAGAGATACGAGCAATAAAGATCGCCATCATAGGCCCGTAACCGATAAACCAACCCCAGAAGAATACTGTCCACCAACTTAACCAGCCAGTATCACCGCGGAACAGCGCCATCGGGACAAAGTTGTCGACCATGCGACCGACGCCTTGAACGTAACCATCAACGATAAAGCTGGTTGGCCCAAAGAACAACAGGTATCCAATAAGGAGAACTGAAAGGATGATGTTGTAACGGCTGACGAGCTGTATGCCTCGGCTGACACCACTCAGTGCAGATAGCGTGTACATAGCGATGGCGAAAAGGACAACCATGCATTGTGTCGCAAACGTATCAGGCACACCAAACAAAGAATTAAGCGCGTAACTGATTTGCAGCCCTAAAAAGCCAATTGGTCCGATAGTACCTGCAGCAACTGCGATGATACTGCATGCGTCAGCGACAGTACCGATCCAGCCGTTTATCGCTTTGTCACCAAAGATTGGATATAGCAGGGTACGAGGTTTAAGTGGTAAGCCTTTATCATAATGCAGATGCATTAAAACGATAGAAGACAGGCAGCCAAGAATGGCCCAAGCTAAGAAGCCCCAATGCATGAAAGATTGAGACAACGCGTTGATCGCCGCCGTTTTTGGCAGCGCTTCACCGTAGAGTGGGGGAGCGGTAACAAAGTGAGCAATAGGCTCTGCCGCTGCCCAAAATACCCCGCCACCAGCCAGCAACGTACATAAAATGATAGATATCCACTTAAATGTGTCGATATCAGGCATGGCTAAACCACCTAAACGGACATAGCCAGTACGTCCGAACGCGATGACAAGGCCAATGAGGAAATTCAACAGAAGAAGCACTTGCCAAAATGCACCGAAGTACTCTGTTGCATAGCCAAAACCCGTGTTGACTAGCTGAGTCAGCCCTGCTGAGTTGGTTACGGCCAGAAGCACAAACAGAGTAAGAAAGCTGCCGCTTATCCAGAATACGGGGTTGTTGAGTTCGAGTTTGTTAATAAAGTCGGAGGATGGAGAAACTGTGTTAGCCGCCGCATCAACAGATCCCGAGTGAGAGAGACTGCTGACTGACTGCGTAATGTTAGACATCTAAAAGTTCGCTTTTTTGTGGTTTGTCGATAACAACAAAACGTGCATTTGTCCTCATTGTTTTTCATTAAAACCGTGAGGTGCGTCAAAGTTGGGCGATGATAACACACGTATATACAAAAATCGCATCGATATTTCGATGAGTTAAAATTATTCGAGTTCTAAATATTTTGTGGCGTCTTTGCCCACCTGTTTGTCGATAAAGCTAGGTTAGGTCTTTCACTCATCAAGAGATAACCTTTTTAGTCGCTAGGTTGAACAACGGCATCTTACATCGTGCCTTGTGCGGATAGCCCACAAATTGCTGCAAAAAATATCCTCAAATAGCTGCAGTGCTATAGTAACGATGAGAGGAGTTTGTGAATTTAGGAGCCACTATGAAGCAGGAGTTGCTATGAAACGCTGGGGATTGTTGGCATTAATCTGTGTGCTGCTCGCTGGGTGTAGCGCTAAATTTATCTACAACAAATTAGATTGGTTGGCGGTAAGTTATCTGGATGACTTTGTAGAGCTTAACGATGAGCAGGAATCGGTCGTTAGGAACAAAGTAAAAGCATTGATGAAATGGCATACAGGTAGCGAATTGCCGCATTATATCGAACACCTTGATGAGCTGATTGCACTGAACCCCCAAACATTTTCGATCGAAGATTTAGAAGCACAGCAGAAAAAGATCAAAATTCATAGCGACAGGGTATTGCAGAAAATTGAGCCAGAAGTGGTAGAACTGGCGAAGCAACTGACAGACGAACAAGTAGAGGAGCTCATGAATAGTATTCGTGTCAGGCATACTCGCTATAAAAAGAAGTATAAAGACTTACCTCCTAATGAAGTGCAATCTATCTACGCACAAAAGATTGAAGAGAATTTTGAAGAATGGTTTGGTCCACTCACTAGAGATCAAGAAGCAATAGTTACCGAGTGGAGCGAACATATGCTTGTCACGCAACCGGACTGGATCAAGCACCAAACCAAGATGCGTATTGTGATCAATGAGCTACTCAACAAGCGACAGGATTCGTCCTACTTTTCCAACCATTTAAACCAACTGTTGTTCAATCCTAATCGTTATTTTTCTGACCCATTATTAGCAAAGCGCGAGCACAACCAAGGTATTTCTGCGCGTTACTTTGTCAAAATGGTGAATTCCGCAACACCCCAGCAAATTCAGCACTATCGAAATGAACTAGAAGACTGGAAAGATATGGCGCTTTCTTTGCTTTGAGCAACCTTTCTTTGACCTGCGTAGCGTCACTGTAAGGGATATTATGGCTTGTTCGAAATTTAAACAAATATTACAGTGGTTTACATTACAATTACAAAATGGTCATGTGAATACACTATGGAATGGATTCTCTTATTTGTTGCTGGCGTACTTGGAGGTGTTCTTAATAGCGTTGCTGGTGGTGGAAGCTTTATTACCTTCCCGTCGTTATTGTTTGTTGGCGTGCCCCCGATCATCGCCAATGCAACCAATACTTTTGCTGCATGTGCGGGCTACTTAAGTGGTGCTTATGGATTTAGAAAAGACATCGCACAGCACCCAGATGTTATTGCATATACCGTTGTTTGGAGTTTGATTGGCGGCGTTATTGGCGCTTATCTACTGTTGAACATTTCGGAAACGCTGTTTCTGGAAGCCATTCCTTGGCTGTTACTTTTTGCAACGTTGCTTTTTATCTTCGGTCCTAAAGTGAGTGGTATGGTCACTAAGGTGGCTCAACGTGCGTCAATAAGTTCTCGATGGGGATCGCTTGTTTTAGTCTTAAGCCTTGTTTTTGTGTCTGCGTATGGCGGTTTTTTCAATGCCGGACTCGGGGTTATTGTACTGAGTTACTTGGTGCTGGCAGGGTACAAGGACATCAATCAGATGAACGGTCTAAAACTGTTGGTCTCTTCAAGTGTGTCGCTCGTCGCGATTGCGGTGTTTGTATTGGAAGGTGCCATTGACTGGAATCGCGGGGTTGTTGTGATGGCGGGTACCTTGTTAGGCGGGTACGTTGCCGCGAATGTCTCCAGAAATATTAAGCAACAGCATGTCAGAGCTTTTATCGCTTTTTCCAGTATCTCGATGACGATCTATTTCTTTGTCGATGTCTATTTTCTCGCGCGATAAATCGTTTCAATCGTCATGGAATGATGTGCTGTTTATTGCATTTTAACCATAATAATTATGATGAAATTCTAAATTTAGACATATGCTTGTGATTGATATGTTATTTGTTTGATAAATTTCACTCTAGATTTGAGGTGTTGCTCCAAAAATTCTTAATTCATCCCAAGGCTAGGTATCACATGCTTGATTATTCAGCGTTGAATAAAATTGTTTCTCAAGACATCGATATTGTTTTGAAGTTGGATCTTATCTATAAGCTGGCTAGCACAGGCTTTAGCAAGCTGTCTCGATTTTCCGTCGCTTTGATTGTGGATAAGACGGTCTCCAACTATTACGTTCAAGACAGATTGTCTGAAGTGGGAGAGCATGACTATAAAGAGCATCAACTTAAGAGCGCAACATCACTTGGGAGCATTGCATTTACGTCGACTATTCGGATTATCGATGAACTCAGCGAAATGACTCAGACCGAACGCATCAGTGAATTGATAAGTAAAGGACATCGCAGCAGCTACACCTTCCCCATCTCCCACCACGGGGAAACCATTGGTTTTATCTTTATTAACGCTTCTCAGTCTAGTTATTTTAATCAAGAGATTGTGGCGAGAGATTGAGCTTATCTGTCTCAGACCGTCGCACATTTGTTTATTCAGCTCTATCAAGATCAAAGACACCTCCGCTCTTCGCTAGATATCGCATTAAATATGGGGCATGCAAGAGACCCGGAAACCAAAGAACACCTGATTCGAATGGGTATCTATAGTGAGCTGATTGCTCGAATATTGTCTGAAAATGGTGCTGACATCAGCCATCAGTTTATTCATAGAATCAGGCAATACGCGCCATTACACGATATCGGGAAGTACATGATCCCAGACGATATCCTATACAGCACCAGACGTTTTACGCCTGAAGAGCGCTTAGTCATGAATAATCACACAATTTATGGTGAAAAAATTATCGACGAAGTGATCTCGCTCTCTGGCACGCATTTAATCTCTGAAGGTGAAACTCAGCTTATCAAAAATATTGTCAGGCACCATCACGAACAGTTTGATGGATCTGGATTACCAGATGCACTTTGCAAAGAGTCTATCCCTCTGGAAGCGAGGATTGTGACATTAGCCGATGTGTTTGATGCGCTTCTTAGCCGAAGGGCTTATAAGCCAGCTTGGGATATTGAGCGTGTGGTGGAGTACGTGGAGCAGCAAACAGGAAAAATGTTTGATCCAGAGTGTGTCGATGTGCTGCTCAATAATCTTGAATTATTTATTGATATTCGTAGGCAATATTTAGATACCGTTGACGCTAATCAATACATTGCCTGCTAGTTGCCGTTGCCCATGTCAAAGGTACGGGCTAAATCACACAGTGATAACATTTGATAATAATTTAGGTCGTTATTTCGTCTATCGGTGCGAAAATTAAGGTATGCAATGAAGCAGTGCATTGCTAAGTTTAATTTTTGATTCCTTAAAAATAGGAGGCGTTATGAGCAGAAAATTAGGCCGAATTATGTCTAACAGCCGCATGATATTGTTTATTGCGTTTTTGACGGCGACACTGGCGTGGATATTAAAGATGCCCATTTTGTTTACTGTTTCAGTACTCGCATTAGTCATCAGTGTGGCTCTGTATTTATTTGATAAGTACAAAGAGTCAAAAGAAAAACGGGCGTCTTAAAGACACCCGTTACCGTTCAACTATTTAGAAGAAATCAGTCGTTAGAAGAAACCGAGTGGGTTTATATCGTAACTGATCAGTAAGTTCTTCGTATTTTGGTAGTGATCCAGCATCATCTTATGCGTTTCGCGTCCAATGCCTGATTTCTTGTAGCCACCAAATGCTGCGTGTGCAGGGTAGGCGTGGTAGCAGTTGATCCAGATACGACCTGCCTCGATCTTGCGTCCCATGCGGTATGCTACGTTTGCGTCACGAGTCCAAACACCCGCACCTAGGCCGTATTCAGTGTCGTTCGCGATTTCCAGCGCTTCTGCTTCATCTTTGAACTTGGTGATGGCGATCACTGGGCCAAAAATTTCTTCTTGGAAGATGCGCATCTTGTTGTGGCCTTCCAACATAGTTGGCTGGATGTAGTAACCTTGTTTGATAGAGTCAGGCTGTTCAGATACGCCGCCACCAAACACCACTCTTGCCCCTTTGGCGGCCGATTTCTAGGTAGCTTAGGATCTTATCGAACTGCTCCTGAGAAGCCTGAGCACCGACTTGGGTATCGGTATCGAGCGGGTTACCTTGTTTAATTAGCTTCGCACGTTCAGTCAGTTTCGCCACAAACTTGTCGTAAATCGCTTCGTGTACCAACACGCGAGAAGGACAAGTACATACTTCGCCTTGGTTGAAGAAGCCTAGCAGCGTACCTTCGATACACTTATCTAGGTACTCGTCTTCGTGATCGAAGATATCTGAGAAGTAAATGTTTGGAGATTTACCACCAAGCTCAACGGTGGATGGGATGAGGTTATCCGCCGCACACTTCAGAATGTGGTTACCCACTTGTGTAGAGCCAGTAAATGCTAATTTTGCGATACGGTTGCTGGTTGCTAGCGCTTCACCTGCTTCACGGCCGTAGCCGTTAACTACGTTAAGTACGCCTGCTGGAAGTAGATCACCGATCTTCTCCATAAGAACAAGAATAGACGTCGGAGTCTGCTCAGCTGGTTTAAGGATGATACAACAGCCTGCTGCAAGTGCAGGAGCCAGTTTCCATGCTGCCATTAGCATAGGGAAGTTCCATGGAATGATCTGACCAACAACGCCAATCGGCTCAGGGAAATGGTAACTTGCCGTCGTGGCATCTAGCTCAGCGGCACTGCCTTCTTGAGCGCGGATACAGCCAGCAAAGTAACGGAAGTGGTCAACAACCAACGGAAGGTCGGCTGCTAGGGTTTCGCGTACTGGTTTACCATTTTCCCACGTTTCCGCAACCGCCAGCTCTTCTAGGTTAGCTTCGATACGATCAGCGATTTTAAGCAGAATGTTAGAGCGTTCCGTTACGCTGGTGGTTGCCCAAGACGCTTTGACCTTGTGCGCGGCATCCAATGCTAGAGCGATGTCGGCCTCACCAGATCGTGCAACTTTACAGTAAGGCTGGCCATTGACTGGAGAAATGTTATCAAAATACTCCCCACCTACCGGTTTAACCCATTCACCGCCAATAAAGTTGTCATAGTGTGACTTAAATTGAACTACAGATTCAGGGCTGCCTGGTTGTGCGTAAATCATAGAAATATCCTTATTGTTTCTCGTTCATGTTTTTTTAGATACCGTTCTAAGCAAGTTTTCGTTCACGTTTGTATGGGCATATATTGAGCAACAACTTACTTAAAACGCTATCAACACTCGTGGTGCATTTTTTTGTTCAGATTAGGTAACGCAAATCACAGGCCAGATGTTAAAAACTTGTTGTACATTTGATGAAAAGCTAGAGTTAACAAGGCTTAAACAGTGTTGTTTGGTGAATGTCGAAAGCGAGAAAAATGTTAATTTGATGTTCAAGTGTTCCAAAATGACACACTGAAATTGTTCATAAGTGGGACAACTATGGATTTACAGACTCTACATATCAGTGATTGGTTAGCGTCATCTTGGGACAGAAGTCGAGAAGCCGGTTTAAAAGAGATCAAAAAACCGAGTGACGCCATGCTCACTGGCGCAGTGATGCAACAAAGACGCTTTGATGCACAGCATGTGATCAATGCGGTAGAAGAGTGCGCACTGCCTTTGTTCAATCAAGTCTTCGCTCGTAGTGATAGTCGTTTGATTTTGACCGATGCCGAAGGTGTTGTTGTTGCAAGTTGGGGACAACAGCGATTTCGCGACAAACTGACGACCATATCACTGAGTTCAGGTGCCTGCTGGCAAGAGCGCATAAAGGGCACTAATGCGATTGGTACTGCACTGCACGATCAGCGCGCGGTGACTATCGTCGGTAACCAACACTACATTAAACATCACCGTTTTATTAGCTGCTCAGCGAGCCCGTTATTCAACCACAAAGCTGAGCTGGTGGGCGTATTGGATGTGACCAGTGAACAGACTGAGCACGATGTTATGGCGCAACTGCTCGTTCAGAATATGGTTCAGCTAGTTGAAAATCGTCTTTTGTCGCAGATACCCGAAGGGGTCCTTCAAATCGACCTTGCAATGGACAAATCCGTTCTTACTTCGGGTTGGCAGGGGATTATTATCGCCAATGAGAGTGGACAAGTTGTCGCGCACAATCAACTCGCTTCGCAATTAATGTCGTCACCCAGTCTGATAGGCGCATCGGTGGATGAGCTATTAGAAGAATCAAAAAAAGGCCCGAGTTTTGTGTATGAGCAGCGAGCTTTAAAACACAAAAACCCTCGAAGCAAATTGGTGAGCGCTTCTAGCGATCTTCATTTTGGCGATCACCAGATTGAAACCGCATGGCAACAAGCCAATCGCGTTTTGGGCAAAGACATCAGCCTTCTTATTTTGGGTGAAACAGGGGTAGGTAAGGGGGAGTTTGTCAAAGCCCTACATAAAAACAGTAATCGCCGTAAGGAAACGTTAGTCACGGTAAACTGTGGAGCCTTGCCCAAAGACCTGATTGAATCAGAACTTTTTGGCCATGCAGCCGGGGCGTTTACAGGCGCGAGCGCAAAAGGCTATTTAGGGCGTATCCGACAGGCGGATAAAGGCATTTTATTCCTTGATGAAATTGGTGAAATGCCTTTAGAAGCTCAATGTCGGTTGTTGTCTGTCCTCCAAGATAAAGTGGTTGTGCCCGTCGGCTCGACAGAAAGCCACCAAGTCGACATCCAAATTATTGCCGCGACTCATCAAGATTTAGAAAAATTGGTGTCACAGGGACACTTTAGACAGGATCTTTATTATCGGTTAAATGGTTTAATCGTGCATTTACCACCGTTAAGAACTCGGCAAGACAAACAAGAAATCATTCATGCGATTTACCACAAATACAGTGGGTCGCAGAAGAAGCTTTCCTCTTCGTTGCTTGCGTTACTCTCCAATTATTATTGGCCAGGCAATTTAAGAGAGCTCGACAATTTACTTAAGGTAAGTTGCTTAATGGGTGGAGATGGAGAAGAGCTTCAGTTAGAACATATCCCCACTCACCTAACTAAACTTTTGGTTGATAAAAAAGACAATACGGAAGGTGGGCTTGAAACAGCGGATTTGCAGTCGGCAGTGAACAATACGCTTATCGATGTATACAACGCCCATAATGGCAATATTAGTAAAGTCTCACGAATACTGGGCGTCAGTAGAAATACCATCTATCGTAAGTTGAAAAAGCTTGGGATGCTGAAGTAGAAGACTCAGCAAGCGTTTGATGTGATGTCGATTCATGAAAATGCAGGGTTATTGTGCTCTTTGTAAGCGGAATGAACGCAAAAAATTGATAAGTATATCCTTATTTTAAGTTGGGCCTTGCGAAAGGTTATAAAGTCTCTATTCTATTTAGCATCTAATAAAAAAGTTCATTTCTTCGTTAGGAATACGACCTTGTCTAGTCAATCAAACCAAGAAGTTAGTTTCGGGCATGACGAATTTATCATGTCTAAAACCGACACCCAGGGGCGCATTGTGTACGCGAACCGCGTATTTATGCGAGTGTCTAACTATCCTGAATCCGCACTCTTAGGGCAGCATCACAATATTATTCGTCATCCAGACATGCCTAAAGGTGTGTTCCATGGCTTGTGGAAAACGCTAAAGTCGGGTGAGGAATTTTTTGGTTTTGTTAAAAACACGACCGCTGACGGTGGGTACTACTGGGTATTCGCCAACGTGACGCCCGACTATGAAGATGAAAAGCTAGTGGGTTACTTTTCGGTACGTCGTAATGCCCCTCGCAAAGCAAGAGAAGAAATAGAAAAAATCTACTCTGATATGAATGCGATGGAGCGAAGCTCTTCACCGGATGCGTCATGGGATGCGATGGTCGATAAGGTAAAACAGCTGCACGGCATGAGCTACGAAGAGTTTGTTATCGATTTGTATAATAAACACCGCTAAAGGAGAGGACACAATGGAAAAACAACACGCCAGTAAGAATGTGCCTCTGTTACGGCAAAAGTTTCTAATTATCTGTACGGTTTTCGTGGTTACGACAATCATCATGTACGGGTTGAATGCCTATTATCACGGTTTTTCTGTTTATGAAGCGGTGATCCTTGTTTTTGTTGTGATGTTTGCCATTTACGCTTATATCGACAGCATGCGTCCAATGGAAACATTAGAGCGTATTCATAAGGTGTTAGTGCTTGCAAAAAATGGCAATACGCACGCGCGAATTACTCAAACAAAAGGCTTGGGTGAGGTCGGGTTTGTTGCATGGGCATTAAACGACTTTTTGGACATCATTGAAACTAACTCAAGAGAGTTGGCCAATAGCTTCGAAGCGACAAGTAAAGGCAAGTACTACCGAAAACTTATGCCTGAAGGTATGCCCAAAGATTTTGCCAATACGATGCACAAAATCAATGATGCGATAGAGTCGATGCATCAGGTTAATATTTTTGGTCGACAGAACCGCCTGAAAAGTGAACTTCACCGAATTAATACCGGTAACCTGCTGGGGAACTTGAAAAACAACCAGGCGGAGTTGGTGAATCTGTCCAGTAAGATGGATGATGTACTGAAGATTGCAACAGAAAGCCGAGATGGTGCTGAAGAGAGCCGCGCATTAGCAGAGAAAATCCGTGTTGCCTTATCGAGCATGACGTCGTGCATGCAAAGCATGGAATCTACGGCGCAAGCTTTGGGTGAAGAA
Organism: Vibrio japonicus; assembly: GCF_024582835.1. Taxonomy (NCBI): domain Bacteria; kingdom Pseudomonadati; phylum Pseudomonadota; class Gammaproteobacteria; order Vibrionales; family Vibrionaceae; genus Vibrio; species Vibrio japonicus. The sequence continues at coordinate 455,080 of NZ_CP102097.1, read as the reverse complement.
AGTGGACGCATTTCAGAAACCATTGATGTGATCACCAATATTGCAGAGCAAACCAACTTGCTAGCACTTAACGCAGCAATCGAAGCGGCGAGGGCAGGTGAAGTGGGGCGTGGTTTTGCTGTCGTGGCAGATGAAGTGCGATTGCTTGCAGATAGAACGCGCGAATCGACGAAGGACATTAGCCAGACAATTAACTCATTAACGGGCCGTATTGACGAAGTGGTTTCTCAAACGAGCGAAGTGTCAGAGCAAACCAGCATTGTTGCGAAAGAAGTGGATCACTTCCACGATAGCTTCGATAAAGCTGCGATCGCGTCTGAAGAGACGATTCAGCTCGCTATTGCAACCAAAGACATGTCATTCGCGTCGTTGGTTAAATTGGATCACGTCGTCTACATGCAAAACGGCTACATTGCTTTAGAGAAAAACGGCGAAGGCCCAGAAGCGGATGCGGTGCAAGTTGATCACTTTAACTGTCGATTGGGTCAGTGGTACTACAACGGCCAAGGTTATGAATCTTTCCGTCATCTCAGTGCTTATAAACGTATGGAATCAAGCCATGCAGCGGTTCATGAAAATGTTCGTGCCGCGATGGAGCATGTGAAGAAAGATTGGCTAAACGATGATGAAGTGCTAAGTGAGCTACTTACCTCGGTTGAAAAAGCAGAAGATGCGAGCCTGGGCGTAGTCAATGCGATAACGGATGTCGTCATAGAGAAACACAGCAAATACGCTTAATCTGAACGCCATGTATACATCTGAGAGATAGAAACAAAAGGAGTACATTTGGTACTCCTTTTCTGTTTCCGGTGGCTAGGAAGAACAAGATTGTTATTACAACCCGCCATCCTTTTGAGCCTGTTTGACCAAAGCTTGACGTTGAGCTTCCTTTTCTAAAACCACTTCATTTTCCTTTTCGAATTTGTGTTCCTGTGCCTGTGGAACAAAAACAAAGTACTTATTAATAGTCATCGTAGAACCTCAGTGAGTTAATACACCGCTCGTAAGCGTTAAATTCTTGCGGCGCATAACATCTGGTTAAGTCCGCACAATCAAATTAAAGGAGATGCTATCGGCTAACATCCTCCGTTTGAAATTAATTCAAGGAGGAGCAGTGAGTATTAAGTGAGCACTCATTCTCCACCTCTTTCCCCACCAAAACCATGATTACAACTCAATATGAATTGAGTTGAACAAATACTCTAATGTGACGGGAGTCACGGATTTTACCCGAACGAATAACGGTTTGAAAAGCCTTGAATGTTGGCGTGGAGTGAATTGCTTGAGCACGCGATAGGCTGATAAAGATAATAATTCTAATACATTCAAAGAGGTAAATGACGAGTAGAGGGTCGAGCTTTTAATGAAAATAAGAACAAAACTAGTGTGCTAGTGCCTGAATCGCTTGAGCTACGCTGGCGAAATGAATCTTAATTATGCATGCCTGTGCATTCGCGAACTCATGCTCTTGGATGAGTGTAGATACTTGCTTTGCATCGAGTTGAGCATTGCATGGGCACAAGACGATAGAGTTGTTATTGCTTTCGATCGAGAAGGTATATCCCTCAGAATCGATTAGACGATCTTCTCGCTGCATGATCATTTCCGCGCAATCGGCGAGAAACGCATCTTGATCAGCGAGGTAAATCAGCTCTTCATCGCCATCTAATTTCAAAATACTCGGCCAGTTTACCATGTTGCTTTTCCTGCTATATCCAGACAAAAACGCACTACCGAAGCAGTGCGTTTTGATTCAAATTACGAGTGATAATTACACGTCGTAAGTGGTAGACGCTGTGTCACCGCCTGTACCCGTCCAGTTAGTGTGGAAGAATTCACCACGCTCACGGTCGATACGCTCGTAAGTGTGAGCACCGAAGTAGTCACGCTGAGCTTGCAGTAGGTTTGCTGGCAGACGTGCTGTGGTGTAACCATCTAGGAATGATAGTGCCGAGATAGTACAAGGCATAGGGATGCCTGCTTCTAGAGATTTCGCTGCCACTTTGCGCCATGCACTCAGGCTGTTTAGTAGGATGCCTTTGAAGTAGTCATCAGAACCTAGGAATGCGATGTCTGGGTTTGCTTCATACGCGTCACGGATGTTGCCTAGGAATGCAGAGCGGATGATACAACCACCACGCCACATTAGCGCTACGTTACCGTAGTTTAGATCCCAACCGTTCTCGTTAGATGCTTCGCGCATTAGCATAAAGCCTTGAGCGTAAGAGATGATCTTCGACGCTAGAAGTGCCTGACGAAGTGCGTCAACCCACTCTTGCTTATCACCTTCAACTGGAGTGATTGTCTTGCCAAACAGTTTCTCAGCTTCAACACGTTGGTCTTTTAGTGCAGACAGACAACGAGAGAATACAGACTCAGAGATTAGCGTTAGCGGAATACCTAGGTCTAGAGCGTTGATGCCCGTCCATTTACCTGTACCTTTTTGGCCAGCAGTGTCTAGGATCTTTTCAACTAGTGCTTCACCGTCTTCATCTTTGTAGCCAAGGATGTCAGCTGTGATTTCTACTAGGTAGCTGTCTAGCTCAGTTTTGTTCCAGTCAGCGAACACTGCTTGCATTTCGTCTGCAGACATACCAAGGCCGTCTTTCATGAACTGGTAAGCTTCAGTGATCAGCTGCATGTCGCCGTATTCGATGCCGTTGTGAACCATCTTAACGAAGTGGCCTGCACCGTCGTTACCAACCCAGTCACAACAAGGCTCGCCAGCGTCAGTTTTTGCAGAGATGCCTTGGAAGATAGGTTTAACCGCTTCCCAAGCTTCAGGAGCGCCACCAGGCATGATAGATGGACCAAAACGTGCACCTTCTTCGCCACCAGATACACCAGTACCGATGAAGTGGATGCCTTTTTCGCGCAGTGCAGCAACGCGGCGGTTGGTATCTGGGTAGTTTGTGTTACCACCGTCGATGATGATGTCGCCCTTGTCTAGTAGCGGTACTAGAGCGTCGATGAACTGGTCTACAACGTCACCCGCGCGAACCATTAGCATCACTTTACGTGGCGCTTCTAGTTTCTCTACTAGCTCTTCTAGAGAGTAAGCACCAACGATGTTCGTGCCTTTCGCTGGGCCTTCTAAGAACTCGTCAACTTTTGCAGCCGTACGGTTGTGAGCGACTACTTTGAAGCCGTGGTCGTTCATGTTTAGGATAAGGTTTTGACCCATTACTGCTAGGCCAATTACACCGATATCACCTTTCATTGTTTCTCTCCAATTTTCTTTAATGGATGCGCAACCGTACTAAACGATTTTCGCTGCTGCATCTGAATCTAGGTACCACTCCGTTTCACCAGCTTTAGACTGGATTTTCGCTGCAGGGTAAGGCAGCTCTTCTGCTGGAGTCGTGTGAATTTCGTGAACGATTTCAACTTTGCCTGCGCCTAGCACTAGGTAGCTGATTCGTTTTGCGGCTTCTAACACTTTTGCTGTCTTAGACACGCGAAGTTGGCCAGACTCTGGATGAGACGCGACAAGAGACAAGTTCTCGTCAGCGTAGTTTGTCTGACCCGGGAATAAAGAAGCCGTGTGGCCATCTGCACCCACGCCAAGTAGAATCCAGTCAAAGACAGGTGTGCCATTCTCACATGGGATAACGTCGGCCATTTCTTTAGCAAAACGCTCCGCTTCAGCTTGCGGATCATTTTCGCCAAGAATTCGGTGAATGTTTTCAGCCGGTAGGTTTACTTTGCTAAATAGCAGGGCGTTGGCTTCACCGTAGTTGCTTTCTGCATCATCTGGCGTAACGCAGCGCTCGTCACCCCACCAGAAGTGAAGGTTTTGCCATTGAATCGACTCTGCATACGGTGCAGAAGCCAAAAGCTTAAACAGCATCTTAGGTGTGCTGCCGCCAGAAAGAGAAATATGTACAGGTCGACCAAGCTCGCTGAACGCTTTCATGTCGTTCGCCAAGCTTTCTACAACCTGCTGTGCTGTAGCAAAGATCTTGTGATTGATCATAGTTCGCAGTAGTCCGTGTCAGTTAAATTTTTACAAGGGAAACGCCATGCGCGGTTGTCGCGTTGCAGTAAATCGTCTGCTTCTTTTGGTCCCCAAGTACCACAGGCGTAGCCAAATAGTGATTGTGGGTCTTGTTTGAAGTCTAGAATTGGCTGAACGTATTGCCAGCACGCTTCAACCGCATCGCTACGTGCAAACAAAGTTGCATCGCCGTTTAGGGCATCAAGCAGAAGACGCTCGTATGCCGTTAGCATTTGCGTTTCTTCTAGCGAAGCGTAATGGAAGTTCATCTTCACTTCTTTGGCATGAAAACCTGCGCCTGGCTCTTTTAGGCCAAAGCTCATCTGGATGCCTTCGTCCGGCTGGATGCGGATAATCAATTTGTTTTCTGGTGCATTTTGACCAAACACTGGGTGCGGAGTGGCTTTAAAGTGAATCACAACTTCCGTAACACGTGTTGGTAGGCGCTTACCCGTACGCACGTAGAATGGTACGCCATTCCAACGCCAGTTGTTGATGTAAGCTTTAAGACCAATATAAGTTTCCGTACGTGAATCATCGGCAACACCGTTTTCTTCGCGGTAACCAAGAAGGTGTTTGCCACGCACATCAGACGCGGTGTACTGGCCAAGTACAAGGTCGTTACGTAGGTCATCTTCTTCAAGCGGCTTAAGACACTGCAGCACTTTTACCACTTCATCACGCATAGAATCAGCGTTGATTTGCGCTGGTGGTTCCATACCTACCATAGCTAATACTTGTAGCAGGTGGTTTTGGAACATGTCGCGCACAGCGCCAGAGTTATCGTAGTAACCGCCGCGTTCTTCAACACCTAAGAATTCAGCGCCTGTGATTTCCACGTAATCAATAAAGTTACGATTCCAAAGCGGTTCAAACATCGCGTTAGAGAAGCGGAAAACAAGCAGGTTTTGAACCGTTTCTTTACCTAAGTAGTGGTCGATACGGTAGATTTGGTGCTCTAGGAAGTGCTCGTGAATCTCTTTATCGAGCGTTTGAGCAGACTGAAGATCGTAGCCAAACGGTTTTTCGATGATCAGGCGTTTCCAGCCGTCTTCTTCGCTATTTAAACCGTGGGCAGCAAGGCTTGCAGGGATAACGCTGTATAGGCTAGGTGGAGTCGCTAGATAGAATAGAGTATTACGTTGTTCAAACTGGTATTGGTCAGCAAGCTGATCCAGACGGCTTGCCAGTTTGCTGTAGTCTGCGGTATCAGAGGTATTGATGGCTTGGTAATGCAGATGATTGATGAAAGCATCGAGTATTGCAGGCTCAGTTTTTTCCATCTCCTGAAGCGAACGCTTCAGTTTCTCGCGGTAAGACTCGTCACTGTATTCAGTACGGCTCACACCCAAAATCGCAAAGTTTTCCGGGAGCTGCTTACTTGCGTAAAGGTGGTACAAAGCTGGGATCAACTTACGATAGGTTAAGTCGCCCGAAGCACCAAAAATCACGATGCTGCTGTTTTCTGGTATTACCATCATCTTTCCCTTTAAAAACGAGGTAGTTATTCTGCGCCTGTGTAGGCTCTAAAGTGCTGCCAAGCTATCAGCGGCACAAAAATAATAAAAATAGGTTTTACCTATTACTTTAATAGGCAAACGCATAAAAAGGCTTAGGCAAAAGCAATATCTATGCAACGACGTGCAAAAATATCGAGACTATTGTCAATTCGGTAGCGTATTGTCCATGAGTATTTGATATACATCAACCTTTTGTGACGCAATCGATTAAATAATAACTCGTTTTTTGCTAAGTCATTGATTGTTATAAGACGGTGAAGGGGCTAACTTACTGAAAATTAGAGTTAAAGTTCTAATTGGATTAATGGCCAGCCATCAAATTCTTGGCTTAAGATTAAAAGAGCGATTTCAGGTACTTTTTCACTTTGTCCATATGAGATTTACGATCAAAAACCGTTTTTTGTTCAGGGCTTAAAAACAGTTCCGCGTATTTCTGGTCTAGCTCTTTTTCTAAGAACAGCAAGTAAAGTTTTGGATCGATATGGCCTGACGTCGCCATTTTAGTCATGATCTCGATGGATTCTGTCAGGGTTTTCGCCTTTTTGTATGGTCTATCACTCGATGTTAGTGCTTCAAACACGTCTGCAATCGCCATTACACGGGCTGGAATAGACAGCTCTATCTCAGAAATACCTTTAGGGTAACCTTTCCCATCCATTCTTTCATGGTGTCCGCATGCGATCTCAGGGACATCCTTGAGATGTTCAGGATAAGGGAGACGATGCAGCATCATCATGGTTTGAATAATATGATCATTGATGATGAATCGTTCTTCAGCTGTGAGTGTGCCGTGCTTAATTGATAGATTGTAAAGTTCGCCTCGATTGTATTTCAGTTTGCCCGGCTCAAGCACAAACGACTCTGACCACATCTCTTTTGGGTTAATTCCTGCTGGCCAGCGTATCTGGTGAATAGGCTTGTCACTCAATAAAGGCTCCATGACGGGGAGGGGTACAGGCGAATTTGCTCGTTCCTTTTCGAGCCAAGAGACACCCAGTTGATCATCCAGTGTTCTTTTCCATTGTTGCTGACTGATGACGTGAAGGCGATCAATATCTTCAGCGTCCATTGATTCTGAGCCAATATTACAATGGGCAACGAACGCAAAGTCTTCATCAAGGCGCTGATGAGCTTCCGCTAGAGTTTTCCGTAGCGCTTGTTCATCTTCGGTTCCCTCAGACATAGCCTTCCAATAATCAACTTCGGCTTGTACTTTCAATAATTCGAAACGCATTCTCACTTCATGAATTCGGTCATAAATGGTTTCGAGTTTGGTCGCTTTATCAATCACATATTCAGGTGTGGTCACTTTACCGCAGTCATGCATCCAAGAAGCAAGATACAACGACTCCCAGTCGGATTTGCTCATGTTAAAGTTAGGGAAGTGGTTCTTATCTGCATCGGCTGCTTTTGTCAGCATTTCACTCAATTTGGGTACGCGCTGGCAGTGGCTGCCTGTGTAGGGGGATTTCGTATCGATAGCTGAGGCAATCAGCTCAACAAACGCATTGAGCATCTCTTTTTGTTCACGAATCTTGTCGATGTTCTCTTTTGCTAGCTCAGCGAAGCTTAATAGCTCCCTTAGAAATGCGTGTTTGTCGCGTTGCTCTGGTGTTATTGCTCTCTCGTAACCTAAAAGGAGAATACCGACCAATTGCTCGTTACGATTAATAAGTGGGAACATAAAGAGATCGGTGTTGTAAAGCGTTTCTCGGTATTTCGCGAGGCAGTTGTCGTTTCTCCTGAAATGAAGCACATCGCCTTTCGAAAGGTCCTGTTGAACCCAAGCCGTAGAGTCTAAAAATTCATTGATATCAATTTTAAAAGGGATGATGGCATGATTGGCGGCGATGTCATAATCGCCATTGCTACCGGCTCTCGTGTAAAGCACAATCGTTTCTGCTTTGGTCACCAGATAGCTTTGGTGGGCGATGGTTTTCGCTAAGATTGAGAAATCCTGATTGCTTGCGGTTTCTCTCAACAGTTTCAACAAATCATGGAGAGTATGCTCCATGAGTTCTATGGAATGGGTAAGATCCGCAACTTCTTTGATTACACTCTTAGGGTAGCGTGTTTTCTTAAAATCAAATCGCGCAATACTGTCGGTTTGAAGTACGAGTTTTTTTAGCGGTCTCGATAACCACTGTGCCACAAACCAAACGATGATGAAGCTGACGGCTAAGAGTGCCAATGCGACCTTCACTTGTCTGTCGCGCATAGAAAACAGACCGGATAGCAGTTCTTTCTGAGGCGTTGCTTCGGCGAGCAGCAATTGTGTCTGATCATTTAGGCTAACTGGAGTCATGGTGAGTGACCACGTACTGAACTTATCCGTGACTTTCTTAAACAATGGCTCAGTGGTCGGGTGTTCAAAAATGGATGCAAATAAGCTATCGCTAAGTTCTTTAGTTACTTGTTCTTCATCTGCTCCTAACGTTACCCCTCCTTGATGGTGTGCCAAAACGGTAAAGCGAGTATCAAACAAAATGAGTTTGCTGCTGGTGGAGTTACCCAGCTTGCTAATTTGCTGCGATAGTGAGTCGAGAGTAAAATCTGCGCCGACCACCAGCTGGCCGTTGTGAGAGCGTCTTGATAAGGTTACGCCGTTTGTTTTGAGGAAGTAGAAAAAGTAGGGATCGGTGAGCCTGATCTTTCCGTCAAGGCTCGCATTAACAAACCATGGCCTGGGTCTTGGGTCAAACTGATTGCCCATGGATTCTCTTTTACCTACTTGCTGGTAGTTTCCATCAAGAAAATAATAGTTATCCGCTCCACTGATGGTCGTAGCATGAACCATCAGGTTGGCTTTTTCAGGGGCGTCAAATCTTTGCCTGTCCTGGTTGCTTCTTAGTGCTCTTAGTATCGTTAAATCGCCTTGCTCGTTGGCGTAGAAAAGGGAGGCTAATTCCTGATTGCGCTCAAAAATAAGATTTACATATTTGAGAAAACGCTGTTCTTCTACGGGCGATGGGTGCTCTTCCACGACTTGGCTTAATGCCAATGAATCAAGCGCCGTTAAAATAGGTCCGACTCTACGCTGAAATGTAGATTCCAGTTTAGAGCTATTCTCTCGGCCCACTTCTTGTGCGCTACTCGCGAGTAATTCTTCAGCATGGTGATAACTTATCGAAATTAGCACAACGCCGACGATGGTCGTCAGAATTAGGAACAAACTGGTTATATGGATGCTGAGCGAATAGCGGCGAATTTTCATACCTGAACCATTTATTAAAGTCCTATTAAGTATTAATCAATATGTCAATGATGCAAAAAATAGGGTTATAAAATGTACTGTTAGTGATTTGGCAATTTTTTGTTCATCAAGGATTAATTTGCTTTGTACGTATTTTAAGCGATAGGCTAATGCCACTACTGGTAATGGGATTGATTAGTTGCACGATATGAAGTTAGTCATTGATACACACACTCATACATATGCGAGTGGACACGCATACAGCACGTTGATAGAAAATGCTCAACTTGCCAAACAAAATGGTTTGCAAATGTTCTGTACCACGGATCACGCAGAGTCTATGCCGGGGGCGCCTCACTACTGGTTTTTCTCTAACCAGCGTGTTCTTCCACGTTTTTTGGATGGTGTCGCGGTGATAAGAGGTGTGGAATCCAACATTCTGAATGTAGACGGAGAAGTGGACATTCATCCTACCACCGAGCGCAATCTAGATTGGGCCATCGCGAGTTTCCATGAGCCTGTATTTCGCCCTACAGATAAAGAAACGCATACTCAGGCATTAATGAATGTGATCAAAGGGGGAAGAGTGGATGCGCTTGGTCACCTAGGAAACCCACATTTTGATTTTGATTTTGAACGGGTTTTGCAGTGCGCGAAAGATCACAACGTCGCCATCGAAATTAATAACACCACGTTAAGGGGAAATAGCAGAATGGGCAGTGTAAAACGTTGTTATGAACTTGCGCGATTGGGCAAGGAAATTGGGGTTTACTTTACCACAGGAAGCGACGCGCACTTTTGTCACGACGTAGGTAACTTAAGTCTTGTGTCTGAGTTACTTGATCATGTTGGTGCTGATAGCGACAAAGTCATTACACATAACTGCCGACAGTTTTTAGACTTTTTGGTGCTTCGTGGGCGCGATCCTATCGATGAATATCAGAGTTTATAGTTTGATACAAAAATGTCGCTCAACATCGGAAGCGAAATTCAGTAAAATCGCGCTTTTAAACGCCCAATAAAGAAGATTATTACAATGAGAAAGTTAATCCCAGCTCTGGCTATTTTGGTTTCTGCTCACACGTTTGCAGCAGATGTTGATCTGAAAGCAAACATGAAACAAATGAAAATCGAATTCAAACACGCGGCTGAAGCAACGGAAGTTGAATCGATGAAGACAGCAATTGTAAACCTGTCGGAATTGGTTGAAGAATCTAAGCGTGGTGAGTACGCACCAGAGAAATTTGACATTTATCTTGAAGGCTTCAACAAACTTTCAGTGGCATTAGACTCTGTAGAAGCAAAGCTAGACGCAGGTGATATCGATGCAGCTAAAGCAGAACTTCAACAAGTTGATGCGCTGCGTGAAGAGTACCACGAGAAGAAAAATCCAAGCATCTGGAGCAAGCTGTTCGGTTAATTTGTTATGTCGTGTCTGATGTTTACAGTACGCGACATAAAGTTATGACCATGGTTTAGTTTTGCTGCTTTCGTTGCGGAAATGGTTAGCGACTCGTTATATAGTCTCGCTATTCCACTAGAGAGTGACAATGACACGCGCAGCGAACTTTAACCGAACCATGTTACTAGCAAGCGCCCTTAGTTGGGTGCTTGTTACTTTGATGCCTGTCATCAATGCTCATGGCGCTAATGCTGGCGTCTGGGCAACGCTTTGTACCATCAATGGTTTCGAATTAGTACAAATTGAAGAAGGTAAGGCCGAGACTCAGCACAGTAAGCCTTGTCCGTTTAGCCATTTTTCAAGCTTTCACCAAGATTCACTTCCAACACCTCTCTACACATCACGACACACACTGACCGTAGTCGAGCGGTACGCTTTTTTGGCTCTAAGCGTGCGCTACCAGATTGCTGTCCCACGTGCGCCGCCTCAACGTATTGTTTTCTCATAACGTAATTCAAAAATTCAATAAATCGTTTAGTAAAGTTCAGGCTCAAAACGGATCCACTTCTTGAAAAAGATGTGGGCATTTTTTTGCGTCGTTAGAAAAAGGAAAACAGTAATGTTGGGTAGTCAAACTCAGACTCAGCCTAAGGACAACACACGCCTACAATCCACACAACAAACCAAAGCGCGCTATTTTCTCGCATGGAGATGGCACTTTTATGCTGGTTTGTTTGTCGTTCCATTTATGATCATGCTCAGCTTGACGGGCTTAGTGATGCTCTTTGACGATGAAATCGAGCAACTGCGCTATCAAGATGTTCTTTCTGTTGTGCCACAAGAGCAAACGCTGCCTGCTTCTCAGCAAATTGCAGCGGTAAAGTCAGTGTACCTTGAAGCCGCGATGACTCAGTTTATCTCGTCGAAACAGCCAGATACCGCCAATAAAGTCAGTATTCGCTTTGAAGATGGGAAATCGCTTTTTATCGCGGTGAATCCATACACAGCGCAAGTACAGGGTGAGATTGACCGAAGCGATAGTTGGTACGAGCTCGCTAATAATATTCACGGTACGCTATTGATTGGCAAGTTAGGTGATTTTCTGATCGAAATTGCCGCCAGCTTAAGTATTCTGCTCTTAGTCACTGGCATTTACATGTGGTTACCGAGTGATAATGCTTCGCGCGCGGGTTTCTTAAAGCTACGCGTTTCATCGGGCAGCCGTATTCTTCTACGTGATATTCACGCTAACTTAGGTGGTGTGTTGTCCGTCGTTCTGTTGCTATTTGTGTTGTCAGGTTTAGCGTGGGCTGGCGTGTGGGGCGCGAAAATGGTTCAAGGCTGGAACACTTTTCCAACCTACTATACGTGGGGAGAAAAGCCGCAATCTGACTTAACGCACTCAAGCCTAAATCATGGCAGTGAAGAAGAGTTGCCATGGAACTTAGAGCATTCGACGTTGCCACAATCGCAAGCACAAGATCATTCAGGCCATCATGGCTCTGAGACGGTGAGCATGAAACACTATGCCACTGTTTCCATTGACCAGATTATCGACCAAGCCAAAGCACTCGGCTTTACGCAATTTAAAGTCTTCATGCCTAAGTCTGAAACAGGTGTATACACCGTTGCCGCTAATTCAATGGCGGGCGATGTGATTGACCCTCGCCAAGATAGAACCACTCACTTTGACCAGTATTCAGGTGAGGTGTTAGTCGATGTGACTTGGGACGATTACACTCTAATGGCGAAGCTGATGGCAGCAGGCATCTCGCTCCACCAAGGGGATGTCAGCGTGATCAACAAAGCGTTGAATGCGCTGTTTTGTATTGCGTTTATCGCTATTTCAATCACTGGCGTTGTGATGTGGTGGAAGAGAAGACCCGTCGGGCAACAGAAGCTGGGCGTACCTCCTAAGTTCCAACAAGACGCGATTTGGAAATCAGGTTTAGTCTGTTTGCTGATTATCGGGATCTGTTTCCCTCTGGCGGGGCTCACTATCGCAGTGACGCTTATTCTCGATTGGCTTTTGGTTCGTCGCTCCAAGCGTTTACAACACTACTTCGCGTAACCCGCAATAAATATGGCCCGTCTATCGGGCCATATTCTCATCGGCTAAGCGAGTTTATTCGTCAGCTCATCACTCACATAGTCAATAAATGCCCTTAATCGCGCGGGCATATATTTGGTTTGCGCGTATTGCATTGCCACTCCGCCGTGATAGTTGCTCTTAATCGTCCAGTTGGCTAATACAGGCACTACTTCACCGTTTTTTACCGCATCTGCGATCACAAAATCGTGGAAAATGCCAATCCCCAACGCATTCTTAACCCCGGTTAGGCGCATTTGCGAATGGTTAACCGCGTAGCGACCAGAAACAGGAACCGAGTGAAACTCATCGTCTTTAAAGAAGTCCCAGATGTGGTCGCGGTCGTTCTCAGCAAGGTACAAGCAATCGTGTTCAATCAGCTGATTCGGATGAGAAGGCATGCCGCGCTGCTCAATATAGTCAGGGCTGGCACACAAAACTAAGTTGGTGCTGCCGATCTCTTTGAGCACCAAATTCTCATCGGGTTTGTCAGTCAGTTTAAACGCAATATCAATATTATCGCGGATCAGGTCGATTTCACCATCTGCTACGCGCAACTTGAGTTGAATGTCAGGATATTGCTTTAGGAAAGGAACAACAAAAGGCTGCAGCACTGAGTTTAAGAACGCTTCGGGCGCTGCCACCGTTAATGCGCCGCTGATCTCGGTGTGGTCAGAAACCGACAGTTCGACCGCTTGTTTGGCGGCGTTAACCATTATGACCGCTTGATCGTAAACCTGTTGTCCGGCTCGCGTGATGATTAAGGTTCGAGTCGTGCGCTCAAACAACTTTACCGACAGCGATGCCTCCAAACGAGTGACCATCTTACTCAGTGCAGAAGGTGTTACTTCGAGTTTTTTCGCAGCGGCGGTAAAGCTCCCTTCTTCTACGATCAGGATAAAACATGCCAAATCAGGGAGTAGGGCGATCAGCTTAGTGTTGTTCATAATGTGTGCGGTTAGATAAAACATCAATTGCCCTCTAGTAGAGCTTATTTGTGCCTCAGGTTCAATAATGTTTTTCCACCCAGTGGGATAATGGATTCACGGCGCTTCGTTTACACTTAAGTTAATTCACTGCAGGCACGAAGCCGCAGAACTAACGCAAGCATTAAGCTTAATAATTATAACTAGGAAGGAATTTGAAATGACTTCTGCATTCTACGAACAGATTCGAAATCAGATCGAAGAAGTAAAGGCTGAAGGCCTATACAAATCAGAGCGTGTAATCACTTCTCAACAGCAAGCGGCTGTTAAAATCTCAACTGGTGAAGAAGTCCTGAACTTCTGTGCGAACAACTACCTTGGTTTAGCTAACCATCCTGCACTAATTGAAGCGGGTAAAGCCGGTATGGATGAGCACGGTTTTGGTATGGCTTCAGTACGCTTTATTTGTGGTACTCAAGACATCCATAAAGAGTTAGAGCAAAAGCTTTCTCAATTCCTAGGTAAAGAAGACACGATTCTTTACACCTCTTGTTTTGATGCAAACACAGGTCTATTCGAAACCATTCTTGGTAAAGAAGATGCGATCATTTCAGATGCGTTGAACCACGCGTCTATCATCGATGGTGTTCGTCTTTGTAAAGCGATGCGTTTCCGTTACTCAAACAACAACATGGAAGAGTTAGAGCAACAACTGATTGCTGCGAAAGAAGCGGGTGCTCGTAACACGCTTATCGTGACAGACGGTGTTTTCTCTATGGACGGTGTTGTTGCTAATCTGCCAGCTATCTGTGACCTAGCAGATAAATACGGCGCACTAGTGATGGTTGATGACTCTCACGCAGTGGGTTTTATGGGTAAAACTGGCGCAGGTACACACGAGTACCACGACGTGATGGATCGTATCGACATCATCACAGGTACGCTGGGTAAAGCTATGGGTGGCGCGTCAGGCGGCTACACGTCTGGTAAGAAAGAAGTGATAGATTGGTTACGCCAGCGTTCTCGTCCGTACCTGTTCTCTAACTCTGTGGCTCCAGCGATTGTTAACGCATCAATCCGAGTGTTGGATCTTCTACAAGAAAGTGGTGACCTGCGTGACCGTTTATGGGAAAACGCGGCACACTTCCGCACGCGTATGACAGAAGCGGGCTTTACGCTTGCAGGCGCAGACCACGCGATTATCCCGATTATGCTGGGTGATGCGAAAGTGGCGGCAGAATTTGCAGAGCGCGCACTAGAGAAAGGCATCTACGTGGTTGGTTTCTCTTTCCCGGTTGTACCAAAAGGTCAAGCTCGTATCCGTACACAAATGTCAGCGGCACACTCTCGTGAGCAACTAGACCGCGCAATTGATGCGTTCATTGAAGTTGGTCGTGACATGGAGATCATCAAGTAATGAAAATTAAAGCACTATCGAAACTAAAGCCTGAAGAAGGCATTTGGATGACTGAGGTTGAAAAACCGGAAGTTGGTCATAACGACATTCTGATCAAAATTAAGAAAACCGCTATTTGTGGTACAGACGTGCACATCTACAACTGGGATGATTGGTCACAAAAGACTATTCCAGTTCCAATGGTTGTAGGCCACGAATACGTGGGCGAAGTGGTTGCGATTGGTCAGGAAGTACGTGGTTTTGAGATTGGCGACCGCGTTTCTGGCGAAGGTCACATCACTTGTGGTCACTGCCGTAACTGTCGTGGCGGCCGTACTCACCTATGTCGTAACACGATTGGTGTGGGTGTAAACCGTGAAGGTGCATTTGCTGAGTACTTGGTGATTCCTGCATTTAATGCGTTTAAGATTCCTGATGAGATCTCAGACGATCTAGCGTCTATTTTTGACCCGTTTGGTAACGCGGTACACACGGCGCTTTCATTCGACCTAGTGGGTGAAGACGTGCTAATCACAGGTGCAGGCCCAATCGGCATTATGGCTGCAGCGGTTGCAAAACACGTTGGTGCTCGTCATGTGGTGATTACAGACGTAAACGAATACCGCTTGGATCTTGCTCGCAAGATGGGTGTAACCCGCGCGGTAAACGTAGCAGAAGAGAAGCTAGAAGACGTAATGTCTGAGCTAGGCATGACTGAAGGTTTCGATGTAGGCCTTGAAATGTCAGGCAACCCTTCAGCATTCAACTCAATGCTGACAACCATGAACCACGGCGGTCGTATCGCGCTACTGGGTATTCCACCATCAGACATGGGTATCGATTGGAACCAAGTGATCTTCAAAGGTCTAGTTATCAAAGGTATCTACGGCCGCGAAATGTTCGAAACTTGGTACAAGATGGCTTCATTGATTCAGTCAGGCCTAGATCTAACGCCAATCATCACGCACCATTTCAAGGTTGATGATTTCCAAAAAGGCTTCGACGCTATGCGCAGCGGGGCTTCCGGTAAAGTTATCCTTGATTGGGAATAACCACATCAAATACACGAAGCGCTCCGAGAGGGGCGCTTTTTTTACTTTTGCGCGGTATTACTCAATCTACAATATTGTTAATGTGCAGTTGACAGGAAAGCTCTCAATATGGTCCTTGAGCCAGGAGGAAAACCTAAATCCACTACGAGCAAGGCAGCCACAACAGGAATGGCGAAACTGTCGAATTAGCATTCTTCAGTTTCGCCATATTTAGAGACATTATTTATGTGGCTGGCAAATCGCTACGGTTTGCAAAAGCTTGCGCTAACTTCAACTTCGCTCTGAAGGCATAGCAAGCGAGAAACAAACTGCATTATTGGGTAGAATCATCAACAATTACTGATTCTTTCTGCGTCTGTATCCTACAAAGCCCAACATCAACATTCCAGCACCGAGCATCGAAAGAGCCGCAGGCTCAGGTACAACTGTTGCTCTGGATAGACTTAAGTCAACGTTTAATAGTGTGTCACCGTCGTTACTTAAGTTAAATATCGCTTGGAATGCCCCCACTTTATCCCAGTTGATACTACCAAAGTCTGAGAAACCAGCCGCACTGATAAAGGCATCATATACATCACCATCATTAATATCCCCAAAGGTCACAAAATCAAGGATGTGTTTAACATAAACGCCATCATTGTTGTCATCAGTCCAGATGATTAACTGAGCTGGTGCGACAAGGTCATTAGACACTTCTTCAAATAGGAACCCAGCGATACCTGCAAAGCTAATACCGCCTAAACCTCCAGTATCAACACCACCGGCACCTTCAACGTTCCAACCAGAACCAACCTCATTCGAACCATCGTAAGTTACTACAGCATAAGCCTTAACAAGGTCATCGAGTACTGCAACAAATCGTCCAGCTGATACACCGGCTCTAATCCCCAAAATGGGATTATCTGGTTGACTTGCAATGCCATTATCAATTTCCTCGACGTAGATATCTCGGTAGCCACCTAATATAGTGCCTGCACCACCATCATTGACTTGACTATGGACCCCCGTCCCATCAACAACAGTGTCTTGCAGTAAGGTTTGATCTTCAGAGAAATCATCAATAAGTATCTCCAATGCCTGTGCGTTAGCATGGAAAAGCAAAGCACAAGCCATAACGGATAAAGCTCTAATAAAATTCAACATATATCCCTCTATATCTTCTTTTGTTTAAGTTAATGCAAAGTAACGTCTTTGCCAGCTCAAGGTATCTAAATACATATTCCATGCCATATAATGAATTTGTTTTATTTGTTGTTTAATAACAATGATTTATATTTGTTTTGGGCCTATTGGGTTCGTGCTTTAGATTCAGAATATGTGGACAATGTAAAATAAGCTGACACTGAATTTGATTGCTTTTTGCTTTCATTACACCGCTGTTTACCAAGGGGATCATTGCTTAATAAAAATGGCCCAGTGAATCTGATAGTGGTTGACCCACTATCTCTTCGCAATTTGAGTTAAGAGAATAAATTTAGGCTTTAAACGGGGGGAGGGGGGCTAATTTAGGTTTCGAATGAGCCGTTTCAGGTATTTCACGGGAATGGCATAGGTGATCGCACTTGGATCAGAAAGCATGTTTTCTTTGGTTGACTTGACCAAGACTTTATTAATAACAGCCACGACTTCTCCTGTGTCTGGATCATAAACAGGACTGCCGCTGTTGCCTGGGTAAGCTGTTGCATCTAACTGATAGATATCATAGGAGTTTTTCAAAGATCTCAATTGTTTGCTTGAAAGCTCCTTTGTGGTTTTTACAGGGGTTGCGATAGGCGTTATGCTGGATATGATTCCTCGATGCGTGACTGGGTTTAGTCCCAAAGCTGCGCCGATAGGAAATCCAGTAAACGCAAATAGCTCACCTTCTCTGACTCGTCGCTCTGAAAGATGTAGTGGTGTCAAAGGCTGGCCTGAAATTTTAAGTAACGCCAAATCGTGGACTTTATCTACTGATAACACAGTCACGCTGCGAACTTCCGCTCCGCCTTCCTTGACGACAAAAACGACTAATTTGTCTTTTTTCTCTTTATTCAAGGGAACAGAAATCACATGAGCATTGGTCGCGACTAGTTGTCCATTCCCAACAACAAAACCAGCGCCAAGGAGTGTTGAGCTTGGGGAGGTGAGTCGGTTGTAAATACCAATAGCAACGATAGAAGGTTTTACTTTTGCAATGGTGTCAGGCAAGTCGGCAGAGATAACACTTGTGCTTGATAGAGCTAGCAACAAGAAACAAAAATTACGGAAGTTTACTTTTATTACCATAGGAATATTTACGTTCACTGACGTTGAGTAATTAACGGCTGCTTAGAGCGTAAAGCACTTAGCAGCCGACCGCTTTTTTATTGCGCCAAAAGTTTTACTTGTTCATTGAGTAAGCTTTTACGGGAAACTAAGTGCGGATCTTCCGTAACGACCGAAGATAGTACCTTCGTTGCTTGCGTGATTTGGCGGTTGGAGAGTAAGGCTTCAGCAAAATGTAATGCGATTTCTGCATTCTGCTGTCTACTGTTATAGGCAAGCTCAAGAAGTTCGAGAGCACGGGCGGTATCACCAGACTTAAGCAAACAGTAGCCATAAGTGTCAACGATTTCAAAACTTCGATTCGCTATCTCGTAGGCTTTTTGTGCATACTTACAAGCTTGGTTTGTCTGATCTTTATCCATATAAAGCCAGGCTAAGTTGTTAAGTACCAGAGCATTGTTTGGGTCTTTTGCAAGGATAGCCTCGTACTGCGCCAGCGCTTTCTCGGGCTGTGATTTGATCTGCAGTTCCGCCAATTTTAGTTTTAGCGGTTCTGCTTTTTCACCATGTTGTTCGATTACGTTGTTCAGAAAGCGAATCGCTTCTGTATTTTGATCATTCAATGAGTAAATCGATGCTAATTTGCGTGCATTTTGGATGTTTGGCATTGCAGCATAGCTTTTCTTGTAGACATCAACAGCTGTTGAGAAGTCTTGCTTAGCAATATAGATAGCCCCCTGAAGTTCTAAGGAGTAAGCCGTTCCTCGAACATGTTCAGGCATCGCATCGAGCGTACGTTGAGCGTTCTCCAGGTCACCGCTTTTGAAGAACAATTCAGCCCTTATTAATGAAAATCGTGCATCATTAGGGAACACACTCTGTGCTCTTTGGGTAAGATTTAAACCCGAATCAATCTCATTGTTGTAGCCCAATAGTTGAATACTACGGATATAGGCAGTTGGGTTGTAAATATCCGTATCGACCCATTGCTGATAATTTCTTTTCGCCTCTGGTATTTTTCCTAAAGAAAAGTAGAGGTTACCCAGAAACTTCAAAACGTTGGCGTCTTTATCGGCATGGGGTAGAGATTCAAGCACATTGACGGCGGATTTTTTATCGTCATTCAGCACCAGTGCATGGGCTTTTTGAACTTTTAGGTGACTATTAAGTGGATCTGCTTTGATTTGTTCGTCCAGTGTGCGCATGGCCTCAGGGAGGCGGCCTATCTGTTTGCTGTACTCAAGAAACTTCGTGTTAACTTTGTAATTATTTGGCGCAAGGTTTTTCGCATCGACCAGTAGAGATAGGGACTTTTGCGTATTGCCATTGGAAGACTCAATGTCAGCAAGTTCGACGATGGACTGGACATTGTTTGGATCAATTTCCCTTACTTGATTAAAGTATGTTTGGGCTAGGTCGATCTTACCTTTTTCTTTATTGATAACGCCTTTTAGCATTAACGCCGTTGTATCATTTGGCTGTTTTTCTAGCCATCTGTCCGCAACGGAGTCTGCGTCATCAAACATCTTACGCGATAGGTAGTAATTGGATAGTCCACGCTTTGCGTCCAGCATGGAAGGGTCGGCCTCGATTGCAGAGTGCAAATCTTCAATACCTGAGAGGTCATTGTTCGCGAGTTTGACTAAACCTAACGTCGCCTCTATCTGGCTGCTATCATTGATGGCTGCTTTCTTAGCCAGCTTCAAAGCAGTCTCATTTCTGCCTATTTTAGCAAGCTCAATACTCGCCTGTGATATAAAGCGGCTCTCTTCCGGTGATTGAATATCATAGTTATTTAACAATTCAATCGCTTCATCAACGTAGCCTAATTCAATCTGGCTCATAATGTAGAGGCGATGGACCACATGATCTTTTGGAAGCTCCGGATAGATTTTTGTAAATACTCTGTGAGCTTGTTCAAACTGGCCGAGATAAAAGGCGGAAATCCCAGAGATTGTTGAAACCCTTAAACTGTCAGAACCACTATGAATCGCTCGATCAGCATGAGTTTTAGCAACGGAGTAATCTTTATCAGCAAAAGCGATGATTGCTTTAAGCTCATTTACGTATATGTTGTGGCTGTGTGTGGTAAGTAAGTTATCAACTAAAGGCTTAGCTTCTTCAAGTTTTTGCCCACTGACTAACGCTTGAGCCATAAAAAAGATGTATTGGCGAGCATTAGGAGAAAGTTTATAGGCAGTTGCGTAACTGTCATAAGCCTCATCAAACTTGTTTTGAGCGATGTCTAAATGCCCTTTAAGCATCCATACATCACTGTTAGAAGTCTCTGATTTCAATAGTGAATCTACATAGTCAGATGCAGATTCCAACTGTTTCGTTGTTGATAAATAAGTGGCTTGAGCAAGTTTGCCATAAACAGTGTCAGTCCCTGCTTTTTTCAACAGAGTTTTGGCCTCATCCAAGTTATTTCGTTTAATTTCGGCCATCGCAGTAATGGCAAGTAAGTCTGGTGTTGTACCAGTATCAGAAAAATCTTCAACGAGTAAGAATATGTCATCAAGCTTATTTTGATTGAGCAAAGCACGAGCAAGAAGTGGTAAGGCTTCCTTAGCATTGTAGCCATATTTCAGTGCTCTAGAGAGTTCTTTCTCAGCGTTAGTGAAGTTGCCCTGTTCAAGGTAAATTTTACCCAGCATATAGCGGGGAAGAGCGTCTTCGGGGGATTTTTGGATGGCATTTTTTAATTCAATCATTGCCGCGTTTGTCTCATTTTTACTGAGATAATCTTCCGCACTGCTAATGTATTTGTTTGCAAAGCCCGTGTGGGAGAAAAGGAGCGCTGAAATTGTCAGCCCTGCCAAAGCGAGTTTCTTAGGGGTGATTTCCGTTTCGTATGACATAACACTTCTCTGCGTTAAAATTTTTTTGTAGACATATTTAGAATAGACACTATTAGTTAAATGTATAAATTTAAGTTAATTTTTAAGCAAATCGTCTATTAGCAAGCCATACTTAGAAAGATGCATTGAGCGACGTAGCGGTAAACCCATTTTGTGCGTGTTGTGTGAGTGGCCAGGGATGCCATAAAAAATGGTGATGAAGTCCTCCCCAATTTTTAAGGATAAACTTTGAAAAAACGACAGCGTGACAGTATTCAATGCGAAATATACTACAACCCAGATAAGTCTTGGCTTAAGCAAGCGTGGTGCGATTTAGAGCAGCGCTCCAAGCCAAGTTTTTTTCTCTCCTGGTTATGGATAGGCACCTGGTTAGACTGCTTTGTT
Organism: Vibrio japonicus; assembly: GCF_024582835.1. Lineage (NCBI taxonomy): Bacteria > Pseudomonadati > Pseudomonadota > Gammaproteobacteria > Vibrionales > Vibrionaceae > Vibrio > Vibrio japonicus. The sequence goes on along the minus strand of NZ_CP102097.1, from coordinate 434,016 downwards.
GGTGAGTTTTCGGTTATTGAAGCGAGACAAAACAGCAAAACCGTGGGCTTAGGTATCTTAGTCAAACAACCGACTCATCTCTTCTTCATCCCGTTTAAAGGAAAGTACTATCTTCATCGGACAGGTAACCCGGTGCATGATCAGATTTGGATTGAATACAATGATTTTCTGATGGATGCAGGAGAGGAAGATCTTATCCGAGTGGCTATGGTTGAGTGCCTCGTTTATGGCGTGAATAAGCCCGATGCCATTGTCATTGGTGCGAGTGACGAAAAAAAATTCGGTTACATTGAGCACCTTGGCTTAAAGAAAAGAACGGTTTGGGAAACAAAGAATTACGCCTTAAATTTGGATGATTTGAGAGAGAAAAACCAATCTGTACTTCAATTTTTATCACGTAACTCTCGCTACCAAATCTTGCGAAGTATGAGGAAGTATAGCGATCTAGGTGAAATAACCCTCGAAAAAGCGAGTTCAGCGGAAAAAGCGAAAGAGATGCTAAAAATCGCAAAACCTCTCCATTTAGCACGTTGGAGTGCTGAGCATGTCAAAAGCGGATTTTCAAATGAGGACTTCGTTGCTTTTCATGAACTTTTGATTGAGAGAGGAATTGAGACTGGAGCAGTGGAAGTCTACCACATTAAAGCGGGTACCGAGACTTTATCCATCATGTACAACTTTAAGCATGATAATCACGTCTACTTCTACCTTTGCGCCATAAACTATCAACGAACAAGTTCACAGTATAAACCTGGATTAGTATCGCACTATTTACTCATTAATAAGGCCCTAGAAGAAGGCGTTGCATCTTATGATTTCATGGGTGGCACGGCCCGATATAAGGAAACCTTTTCTAATACAAAGGGAAAGCTATCTGTGAATCAGTACGAACACTCAAGCTCTCTTCTTATGATGGAAGACGTATTTAGAAGCGCCAAATTATGGGTTATGAATAAGAAAAAGAGTGTGCTTCGCGGGGTAAGCCAAGCGGGAGATAGTTATGGTGAGTGGGTTCGAAAATCTACGAGTCGATCCTAGAGCTAGGAGTTTATCAATATGCTGGCTGACTTGAACAAAAAGATCGCTGTTGGTTATCTTTGGAACCTGTTAGCAAAATGGTTAAACAGAAGTATTGGCCTGATAAGCACACTGTGCTTAGTAAGAATTCTCGAACCGGATGACTTTGGAATTGTGGCGTTAGCAAGTATTGTACTGGCGTTCTTTGTGATGATTTCAGATGCAGGAACAAATAAGTATTTAATAAAAGCCAAAGTCTGCACTGATGAAATGTTGAATAGTGCGTGGTCGTTAAACATCGTACTCAAAGTCGCTTGTAGCTTTATTGTGGCTGTGTTTGCCCATCAACTCGCGATTTACATGAATGAGCCAGCACTATCAGATGTTTTACTGATGTCGTGCCTTATTCCAGTGATCAGCTCGCTGAAAAACGTTGGGCTCGTCATCTATGAAAGAGAGCTCAATTATAAGCCACTCACTCAGCTGTCTGTTACAGTTAAGATCGCGATAGTACCGATTACACTTTTCTTTGCGTTTTACCTGCAAAACTATTGGGCATTAGTGATTGGTCTAATTGTAAGTGAAGTGATGACTGTGGCAGGGTCATACCGAATGCATCCCTATCGACCTCGATGGTCAATGAGTTTATGGAGTGAACAGTGGTCATTCTCAAAATGGCATCTATTATCTATGACAACAGGTTACGTTCGTTCAAGGATTGATGCTGTTTTGCTTGGTCGGTATCTAACGAGTAGTGATGTCGGTATCTATCGGGTGAGTCAGGAATTTGCGTGGTTACCTTTTACCGAACTAATCGCACCTGCTACGAATTCAATGTACTCAGGGCTCACCCAAGTGCGTGATGACAAAACGGAACTTCATAACAGTATTTTAAGATATCTGGCGATTTCTTACCTGTTAGTTGTCCCTTCTGTTTTCGGTATCTATGCCTTAAGTGAGCTGTTTACAACCGTTGTCTTAGGGGATAAATGGGTAGAGGCTTCACCTGTTATTGGATTGCTTGCGATACTCATGTTGTCTATGCCTTTGAACATCTCTTTGCAATCTGTATTAACGAACCTATCAAAAGTTAAGTATTTGATCGTTCTCGATACCATTATGATTGCCGCTATAGTGGGTATCATTACTTGGTTTTCCGGGCAGAGCAGCTTCGATATTCTCGCTTATACCGAGTATCGCGTTTCTCTTGTCACAGTTTTTATTTTGATGTTGTGTGTCTCTTATAAGTTACTGATAAACCTTTCTATACTTAGAGTGGTATTCGTCATTCTTTTACCAATGATACCGGCGATAGTCATGGTCAATACGCTTACCCTGATTCGGGATCACCTCCAATATCCTGACGTCATAAATCTTATGGTGTTGGCATCGGTAGGTGCGTTAGTGTTTGTTCCTACTATGCTAGTTATCATCATGGTCGCTAAACAATGGATAGAAGAATACGCTTTTATATACAGCGTATTAAGGAAGATAAAGCCTTCACACCGAATGAGCGATTCAGTCTAAAAATGGGTACATGGTTGAGGGCATAAGCCTCTTCTCCGGTCTGCAAGGGGAGAGGCACTAATAACAGAAGCTGAAAGGGAAATTCAGAGGATGTCCGATTTGGGAGTTACGCTAAAAAATCAAGGAAGCGAATCACGCTCTGCACTTGTATTGGGAGAGGATACGCGAAGCTTTCTTTCAGTGGTTCGGTCACTCGGTAGGGCTGGCTACACGGTTCACGTTGTTTGTTACGATCGAACAAGCCCTTCCTTGAAAAGCAAATACATATCAGCGGCTTACTATTACAACTACCAAGCTTATTGTAATGATGAGTGGATAGTTAACGTCTTATGCTTAATTGAAAGATACAAATATGACATCGTATTCCCATGTGATGAAAGAGCGATATACCCGCTTTGGCAGGTAAGGAAAGAGTTGCCTACCACAACAAAGTTGGCCATCGCGAATCAAGAGGCGTTGGATGCTCTGTTTGACAAGTGGAAAACGAAAGAAATCGCAATCAAGTGTGATGTTCCGGTTGCGGGTGGCGAACTTATCGACCTGACCGAAACGGATTATCGCCAACTCACAGAAAAGTATGGCGACCGATTCGTTGTTAAGCCTCTCCAGTCTTTTGAGATGACATCTTTAGATAAGAGAAACAAAGTCGTTATTGTGAAATCACAACGTGATTTTCTCGATTTTAAGCAGTTCAATTCAGCCAGCGAACGCTATCTGGTAGAGAGCTATTTTAAAGGGAGTGGGGAAGGGCTATCCGTTTTTGCATGGAAAGGGGAAGTAAAAACCGCGTTTTCCTATCGCAGATTAGCAGAGCCAGATGCCGGAGGAGGCAGCTCTTACAGGGGAAGTTCTGAATTAGACCCGGATCAGCTACAAGCAACAGAGAAGATTTGCCGAGAAACAAACCTCACTGGTCTTGCCATGTTTGAGTTTCGAAGAAACTTGCAAAGTAATCGATGGATTTTAGTTGAAGTTAACGCGCGTGTTTGGGGTGGGCTTCCATTAGCGGAATACGCAGGCATCGACTTTCCTAAAATTTATACGGACTTTTTGCTCGAAAGTGCTGAGTCAAAAACGGTAAATACATCCATCTCGCATGTCACGGCGCGAGCGTTAACTGCCGATCTGTACGAAATAAAACGAGAAAGTGAGAAGATCTCAAAAGAAGTCGGTCGTCAGAAAGCGGTCATGCATATGGCGAAACGGCTTGCTGGAGTGATGCGTTTTCTCTCTCCGAAAGAGAGTATTGATACCCTACGTTTTGATGACCCAAAGCCTTTTGTTGCCGAGGTCGGGGAAATTTCAAAAAATATCATGGGGTCCGTGTTCAAAGAAAGAACCTATCTCACCCACTACCGCAGATGGTTAATGAGGAATAAGCTCAGGAAAGTATTCTCCGAAAATCAAAGTAGAAAGATAATTTTCATTTGCTATGGGAATATCATCAGAAGCCCTTTTGCGGAACATTATTTCTCAGACCAAATGAAACGCAGTAATGTCTCATTAGATATTGATTCATTCGGGTTTCATCCAAAGGAGTCAAGACAGAGCCCAGATATTGCAATATCGGCAGCCTCTCTATTGCAGTGTGATCTCACTAACCATTCCTCTAAGTGTTTGACACAGATGGATATTAAAGAAACGGATATTGTCATCTACTTTGATGACAAAAATCGCGATGCTATTGAGTCTGGTTATAGGGTTAACCATGCGTTTTGTGCAGCAGACCTTTTGGATAATACATACCCGTGTCTGAGTGAAATAGATGACCCATACGAAAGTGACGTCGAAACCATAAAAAAATGCTATGACAAAATCAAAAATGCGTTAGATAACTTTATGAGTATTTATAAAGGGGCTATTCAATGAGCAATCCAAAACTGAGTATTGTGATACATGCTGAAGAGGAATTTAATTGGGATGATGGTTTTTATCGGTCTAATACCGAGGTTTCACATGGTGATGAGCTTATTGAATTTGTTGACGAAATACTCCAGTGCGGAGGAAAAGTAACATTAGCAATGGATTACCCTTTTATCATGAGCAGCGATGGTAAAAAGGTCGTAAAGCACTTTAAAGCTCAAGAGGGAGAGAACATCGAGTTTGCTACACACCTCCACCCTTGGGTAAACCCACCTTATGAAGATGACAATGATGAAGTGATAAACCGCCACTCTTTTCCCGGGAACCTACCCAAGAATGTTGAGTTTAGTAAACTCAAAACGCTAACTGAAGAAATAGAAAAGGAGACGGGCACAAGGCCTATCACTTACCTTGCTGGAAGGTATGGCACAGGTGAGAACAGTGCGGAAATACTTAAATCTCTTGGGTATAAAGTAGATTTAAGTATTTCTGCATATTCGAACTTTTCACATGTTGAAGGGCCAAACTTTGTGAATTATACCAACAAGATTCACAGTAAGGACGCTTTAACTTACATTCCTCACACCTGCTCAGTCGTCTCATTCAATCGTACTATCGAAAACCATTTCAATCTTAACCCCTCAAGTCTTGATTTTATTCAGAGAAATAAAATATCGGGTTTGCTATCAAAGGTTTTAAGAGTCAAAAAATATAGGCTTTCACCAGAAGGCTTTACCTATGACCATATGAAGCAGATGACGGAGAGTCTAATGAGCATTGGTCAGAAAGAGTTCTTGCTCTCATTTCATTCTCCCAGTGTGAAAGTAGGGGGAACCCCCTATGTAACGACAGCCAATGAGTTAGATCGCTTTAAGCGTTCAGTATTAGAGTACCTGGAGTGGTTTGGCACTATCTCTTGCAGCTCCAGTTTCTTACCAAGCTCTATTGTTTTTAAAGATCATCATGAAGACAAGATTTTAATGTTCGGTGGGTCCGGTTATAACAGGCAAGGCATGTAGATTCCTATTAGATAACATTATTTACGCCTCCTACACCAAAAGCGCAATGTCGCTAGTAGTCAATAATAACTATAAGTTGCTACAAGTAACTTAAAAAGGAGCCAAATTGGATATTACAAAAAAGCTTACCTATGCCTATATCTGGAACCTTATTGGCCGATGGGGATTGCGTTTCATCGGTATTGTTAGCTCCCTTATCTTAGTTAGGCTGCTCCCACCTGAAGCTTTCGGTATCGTTGCTACAGCGACAATTTATATTGGTTTTTTTGAAACTTTATCTGCCGTTGGCGTAAAACGCTATTTGATTGCCCATACTGACTTATCAGATAAAGACTTAAATACAGCCTGGACTTTACGAATACTTATTAGGTTTGTAATTACGATGATATTAATCGCATCTTCAGGTGTGATTGCTTCGTTTGTCAATGAGTCCGACCTACAACTAATTATTATTCTTATCTCTATATCAGGTTTTTTCGGAGCGTTTGGTAATATCGGTCTGGTTAGGCTGGAGAAAGACGTTAACTATAAACCTATGGTGAAACTAGGTATTGTAGTTAAAGTGATAACTGCTGTGACCACTCTGACTATCGCTTATTTCAATCCAACATATTGGGCGTTGGTCATAGGGTCATTTGTGGGGGCATTTATCAGCCTAGTAGGGTCTTACATCATTTATAAGTATTCTCCGCGTTTCGATTGGCGGTTTAACAAAGCGATGCTTAAGAACTCAACTTGGCTACTGACAAGAAGTGTCCTGGGGTATTCTAAAAACAGGTTGGATATATTTTTAGTTAGCAATATGTTTAACTCGCACCAAGTAGGTCAATATAAAATAGCTCAGGATTTTTCAACCCTCCCTTTCAGTGAAATCATCAGCCCTGCCACTTGGGGTTTATTTCCAGCGCTTTCACACTTAAAAAATGATAAAGACCTTCTTTACTTAAATACTTACAAGTTCTTAGCTTTGACTTATCTGCTCATCATTCCTTCAATTGTCGGGACCTTCATTGTATCAGAGCAATTTACTCTGGTCGTTCTTGGGGATCAATGGGAGGCGTTAATTCCGATATTAGGGCCGTTATCGATGATGATGATGGGATACCCGCTACAATCACTATCACATAATATTTATGACTACTTGGGAAAAACAAAAATAAGTATCTCGCTGGATATATTAGCTTTGTTTTTTCTTGCCATCGCGTTTTCTTTGGCAAACTACGTAAATATGGTTGGTGATTTAACTCAGTTTGCTTATGTTAGAGTCTCAGTTGCGGTCGTTATGTTTCTGGTTACCATAGCATTTGTAAAAATCACCTTAGGCTTTTCGTTGAGAGCAATATTCATCGTGATCACAGTGCCCTCGGTAGCGGCTTTTGTTATGTATAGTGGACTATCATATGGCTATATGAGTGAAGAAAACACAATACTTGGACTCGCGACAAATGTAGTTCTAGGGGGAGTGTATTATGCAGCAAGTGTTTTAATGGTGATTTTTTTTGTGGGCAAAAAATCTGTCATTTGGGGGTATTGGCTGGGTAAGATTCGTTCTGTTTTAGGCAACTACCGACTGGTTTATGGTAGATAAATCCAAGCTTTGATATATTTCTGGGTATGAACAAGCTTATACCTATGATGCTTTTACGATCCTGAACTGGTGATAGACTGTATGTTTATTAAAGTCTTTGTGTTTTTCCAATTGATCGAGAGGTAGTTTATGTGCATTAGAAAAAACAACTTAAATGGTTTTTTCTTTATTAAAGAAAGTATGAGCTTGATTTTTAACTTTGACCAAAATGATGTTGATGATAAATGTCTAATTAAGTGATCGCTTTTTATCCAATGGCGATTGCTTATGTTAAAAAACAAAATGCCTTCATCCAATAAGCTCATGGATTTTTTATATTTTTTCTCTCTATAAGCAACACGCACATTAATCAGCCAATCTCTAAGTAAAATGAACAATAAATCTTGGCGAATATTATGATCACTAACCTCATCGAGATTAGACAACAAGATGCTGTATGCTTTAAATAAACTTTCAATCTCTCCACGTCGCTCGGCCATAATGGAGCCTTCTCGCTGACGGTAGTGGTATCGGATACCAGGGTAGTAGAGCTTTGATTTACTTTTCAGAATCATCAAAGGGATGATCGCCACATCTTCAAAAATAATACCCTCAGTGAAACAAAACTTCTTGGCGGTATCCGTTTTTAGCACCTTTCCCCATGGAGTCACGGGTACCTTTTGTAGAAAGGAAAAATACAGTTCATTACTTATTGGTTTAGGCTCATCCATATCTTTCAAAAATGGCATGTCTTCACGACGGCTTTGCCACTCTCTTGTAAAATCAAAGAACAGGAAGTCAGGGGAGCTATTAGCGAGTGTATTTAATAACGGTTTAATTGCCCCTTCTGACAGCCAGTCATCAGAATCAACAAACATAACGTATGGGCTTTCTGTTTGGGTCAGGCCGCTATTTCTCGCTGCCGATATCCCTTTGTTGGCGTCATGCTGAATGAGCTTGAAAATATCAGGGTATTTCTCAATGTATCGCTCCGCCACTAATAAGCTAGAATCCTGTCCACAATCATCAACCATTAAAACTTCATACTGGCCAACACAATCAAGTGCAATAAGACTCTCCATACACTGACCTAGATATTTTTCTACGTTATAAAATGGAACAATGATTGTGAGTATCAGATTCTGCATCGTTTTTCTGGCCTAATTGTTTTAATAAGCGAGCGGACGCCATGTGCGAGTGCGTGTGATATTGAAATGTGTTGATTCGTTGTCATTTCAGACATGCCGATTTTGAAAGCTCTATCATTTTCGCACGAACTTCATCGTATTTTTTGAGTAATCTTTCTTTCTCTCCATCAGGCCAGTTGAAATCAGAGTAATTCGAGCTTTCTTTACTTATGAATCCTTTTTTAAGGTTATCGGAATGATCGCCAGAATCCCCTTGCCCAGTTTTTACATTCGATTTATACGTAGGCTGCAAAGGGCTGGATAAATTCAGTTCCCGTGTTATGTAGTCAAGAGTCTCTTTTGTTCTGGTTTTTATGGCTTCAGCATCGATATAGAAGTACTCATGGGCCATCTCCCGAGCCAGTTCGAGCAATGTATCCAGGCGTTTTTCATAATAAAGAATGGCACCTGAAACGGTAAAAAATTCATGATTCTGATTAACCTTACGATACAGGTTTATGATGCTGGGAATGGTATCCACCGGATTACGTATGGAAAACAGAGGAATGACATTGTCTCTAGCTAACACTTCTGGTGAGATATAGTGCTCACTGTGAAGTATTTTATCAAACAAATACTGGCTAGATGCTTGATTTGGGTGAGAGTTATAGAATTCAATTTTTTGTCTTATCAGGCTTTTCCAACTAAAGTAGCCGATATGCATTTCATAATAGCCATTGATATCTTCATGGTCTCCTAATAGATGACCTATAAGGCTGGTGTTTGCTCTCATATGGCTGATTAGCAATAAGTGCCTTTGAGGAATGAGTACATCTGGACGTTTCAATACAACTTCTAATGAATTTTTTAAGCTAGTCATTTTTTGCCTTTATTAAATTTAAAAAATAAATATAAATGAAAAAGCTGAACCACTTAAACTTTGGCTTGATGCAGTGCGCATTAAATGCATACATCTTTGCAGTTCGGTAATCCTTTTTTGACAAAGTGTACATAGTAAGATGTTTAAAAGTATCACTGGCGAGTGATTTAACAAAGTTGTTCGATTCTTTAACGCCGAACTCATTAATTAGATTTTGTAAATAAATTAACCGCAGCTTGTATTTTTTTAATGTATCAATACTACTGGTGATGTTATCCATTTTGTCTTTGTTTGGGATGTAGTGGTTGGAAACAAAATTTGCATTGAAAGCAATGGACGGTTCTCTCTGTAATGCTCTCAGAAACAAGTCTAAATCTTCTTCATACCACAAAGACCGATTAAACCCATCTAAGTCTCTGATAAATGAAGCTTTATAAATAGAGGTATTCAAATGAGGAAAGGAACCAACATCGGAGAAATAATCCAGGTTAGAGAGTCGCTTTATCTTTTCTGGTGATTTCTCTAAATAATTTTCAAAACCCTTAAACCAAACTTTTGGCTGGCTGCACTCTTCGGGGTTGTCGCTTATCCCAAATTGATTTGAAATGATTAAATCGGTCGTGTGTCTTTCCAAGTAGTCAACAACATCAGACAGATAATTGCTGTCAATCCACTCATCATCATCGTCACAAAATGCTATGTATTCTCCACACGCAGTGTCAATCCCTAAATTCCTAGAGTGAGCGGGACCAAAGCCAGCAGATAGCTCATTGTTTAAATCATAGAACTTAAACCTTGTATCGAAATTTCTTTCAACCTGTTTGTATTCCGCGTTGAAATGAGATTTAGAGCCATTGTTAATGATAATAACTTCATAGTTATCAAACTTTTGAGAGGCAATTCTTTCCAAACAGCGCTGAAGTAGCTCTGGGCGGTTACATGTTGAAATAATGACAGAAAAAAAGGGTAATTTACTTTTCATAACCACGCACTATAAACAATTCCTTTGTTATCAAAAGGGGTCGGTTCTCTACTGTTCGTCAAAGCCGCTCTTGCGTATGACTAGCAGCACTCTGCACAGGGTTGCTGTCTTTAAAAGTTCTAATAATTATTGATGTTTTTTCTTACCATAAATTGATAAAACCAACGCTTAACGGTGTATTTCAGCCCTCTATCAATGTGTTGCAAATCCGTGCCTGCGAGAACTCGATCTAAATCTCGATTGAGATTTTGTACTCGATTCACGACTTCTCTTGTTGCTTTTGCTCTATTCAGGACATAATCCTGAGCATCCTTGACTTGGCCATGTATATCGCAATCGTACAGGAACTTTTCAAAGTTGCGTTTATAGACATCTAGATCCAACTTTTCTATCGATACTGAGTGCTTTCCAATCTCAGACCATCCATGGCGATTGTTTTTCAACCCAATGAGGGAGTTGTCCCAGGTGTCCCCCCGGCTTAAAAGCGACAAATACTCTGGTTGGGAACGAAGGTGACGGTGAAGAATAAAAGCTTTGTCACTCCAGCCTGAGTCTTTTAAGTAATTGGTATTGTCGTTGGTTTTATGCCTGCCAAAGAGTGCTTTCGACGAGCTGTTCGTATAGACATTGTGAGTTGAAACGAACTGGATATCTGTTAAACCTGTTTTTAGGAGATATTTAGTAAATGGACTCTTTTCCCCTTTTAAGTGAGAGCCGATACAGGAAAATGGGACCTTTTCACCACTTATATTAAACCAGTTAAACAATATGACGTCGTCTTGAATACTATCAGCAACTAAGTTTTGGATGCTTTGCCCCTGAGTACATAGGAACTCATCAATATCGAGAAACAAAATGTGAGAGTATCCATCACGATGGGATTGGGCGTATATGTCAGCATACAGTTTTGATTGAAGAGGGTTGTTCTTTAAAAACCGAGGGGTGATTAAGTCATCATTAAAGCCATACTGGCGCTCATCCTCTATTGATTGAACAGTGACAGCGCACTCTTTTGCCATCCTCTGAGCAATCACTTCAGAATTGTCGCTACTATTATTGATACAGATGTAAATGTCATCGAAGCCTTGTTGAAGATGCCAGTAGACCCACTCCGGAAGATAAGCGCCTTCATCTTTCGCTATGGCCGCGAGTCTTATTTTCATAGTCACCCATTCGTTACTGAAAGTTCAACGACTTATCTATTGTATAGTTTTGTAATGTATGAATTACAAGCTAACAATCACTAAGATGTGATGATTGTTGAATGCATTTAAGGAGAGTGTTTAAACCAATGATCGGAAAATCGGCTTATTATCGCCTTTATCATACTGCCAAGTTAGCAATAAGCATGGATGGTGACTGATTTAAGCTGAAGTGTGATGCTGGTGAGAGCAAGGCTCAGGTGTCACACATGAACTAGTCTAAAATGTATATAAGAAACATCAGCGTAACAATGAGTTGTGCAGGAAAGCACCTTTAAGGAGAGCGTGGTTCCTTCTGCGTGTTCAAGGAAAGTCACTCAGTAAAACCAAAATATTAGCTGTCTAATTATATCAACTAGTTCATAAGGATATGACTATGGAAAAATGGTTAGGGATAGTCGGATTTTCTTTATCTGGTGCGGCTTATCTTTTCTCGTTTCTTTTATTATTATTCACACAAACTCAATCTCGTCAGAGAACGATGCTCGCATTGACGTTTGGCTTGAGCATTATCTGGTCAATCAGTTTTGCACTGCAAAGCTACTATGAATTCAATCTTTTCCAGGTTCTGAGCGCTGAAACGTTAAGAAATATATTCTGGGTGGGGATACTGGCGAATATCCTAAGGCACGATGAAAACATACTGACTTTGATAAGTGGAAGCCGGTTGAGGGTATTGATATCGAGCCTACTGGCTTTTAGTTTAGTCGCTGAACTGGCGATCAAACCCACGTCGCAAACGTATGATATCTTTTTGATCATACACCTTTCGCAATCCGTTTTTGTTCTTTCTTTGATAGAACAGCTATACCGACGTACCGAACCAGTTCATAAGTGGAAAATTAAACCACTTTGTTTGGGTTTGGGTATCTTGTTTACCTATGATCTCGCTTTCTTCTCGGATGCACTTCTCATGCAAAGGGTTGACGAGAGTTTCCTATATGGAAGGGGCTGGGTTTCATTAATTTCTGCTCCTCTTATCATCCTCACAGCTCGACGTATTCAAAGCTGGTCAATTCGGCTTTATGTATCCAGAGACATACTGTTCCACAGTACGTTGCTCATCGTCTCTGGCGTGTATTTACTCGCTATGGCAATGACTGGTTACTTAATCAAGTACTTGGGATACAGTTGGAGCAACATAGCACAGTATGTGTTCTTAGCGCTCAGCTGCTCGGTTTTAGTCAGTCTGTTCCTTTCTGAATCACTAAGAAATCAGCTGAAAGTCTTTATCGTGAAGCACTTTTACGAAAATAAATATGACTATCGGGAAGAGTGGATGAAGTTCGCCACAACACTAGAGAATAATAGTGAAACGCCCTATCACATAGCATTGACCTCAATGATAAAGCCGTTTGGTTGTGAACGAGGCATTTTGTTTGAGCTCAGTAACAATAGGCTGCTAGAAAGAGCCAACTTCAATATAGGGGCGAATGACTATCAGAGCCTGTTACTCGATTTGTCGAGAAAGTCCATTGAAAACCAATGGATTATTGATATAGATGAGCTCAAGAGCGAAAAATCCAACACGCCATTTGATTTTAATAGGCAAGATATCGCTGCAATTGAAGAAATTAAATATATTGTCCCTATTGCTGAACCTGGCAGTTTTAATTTTGTTTGCCTGCTGTCTAAGATAAATAGCTCAAACAAGATAGACTTTGAAGATAGAGACTTGATGCGGGTGATAAGCAAACAGCTATCCGTGTTCATCAACCTACATATCACTAGTATGAAGTTGGCAGAAAGCCAGCAATTTAGTGCGTTCAACCAAATGTCGACATTCTTAGTTCATGATTTAAAGAACGTTTTAGCGCAACTGGAGCTGTTGTCAAAGAACGCGGAAAAACACAAGCACAACACAGAGTTCATTGACGACGCATTTGTGACCATTGACTCCGCAGGCGCGAGACTGAACAAGGTATTGTCGCATCTTAGAAAACACAGAATTCAGGAAAGTATCGCAGAAACAACGGACATTTGTGATGTCGTTATTCAGGCGTGTAACGAACGTATGAGTGCCCTTCCTAAGCCTGTCTTTGATAACAAATTTCAAGACAAAGTCTTTATTAATGCTGATAAGGAAAGAATAAAGAATGTGTTTTCGCACCTGATACAAAACTCACAAGATGCTACCCAATCTGACGGATGTGTAAAAGTGTCTCGAATTGATAGAGAGGGGTATTTTGGCGTGAGTATTGAAGACAATGGTACCGGTATGTCGGAGGAGTTTATCACCAACCGGCTGTTTAAGCCGTTTGATACAACAAAAGGAAATGCAGGCATGGGGATTGGGGCCTATGATGCCAAAAAATTAATTGAGCAATTAAATGGGTATATTGAAGTACGTTCTGAAGAGGGCGTTGGCTCACGCTTTGATGTATACATACCTACCGAATAATAAAGCTCTACTATAATCATACTCATAGCGAACGTGTGTTTGGTGTTTACTTACTTGAAAGCCAGTTATACCAGGGGAAGGTGTGATGGAAAAATTGCTTGTTGTGGAAGATGACATTGGTATTCAAAAACAGTTGAAATGGACTTTAGATACCTATGATGTGATTTTTGCAGATGACAGAGAGTCAGCCATTTCGTCACTGAGGCGGTTCTCACCTCGGGTTGTCACATTAGATTTAGGGCTTCCGCCTGACGAGGAGAATGCGAGTGAAGGTCTTGCAACTTTACAGGATATATTGTCATTAGATCCAAGTTGTAAGGTTATCGTCATTACAGGGAATGACGACAAGCAGAATGCCTTAACGGCGATAAAGTTAGGCGCCCATGACTTCTACCAAAAGCCGATTAATGATGAAGAACTTACCGTCATCATTAATCGTGCATTCTTCGTATCGGCCATCGAGTCTGAAAATGCTAAACGTGACGTGTTGGACTCCCAAGACTCTGCAGTTATTGGTACGAGTCCGAAAATCATGCACGTAAAGTCCATGGTCGACAAAGTCGCCCCCACCGAATTGACGACACTTCTTCTAGGTGAAAGTGGAACAGGGAAAGACCTGATTGCTCGAGAAATTCATCGCAAGAGCAAACGGAGTGACCAGCCATTCGTCGCTATCAATTGTGCATCCATCCCAGAAAACTTGCTTGAAAGTGAACTGTTTGGGCACGAGAAAGGTGCATTTACGGGAGCTAACAAGACAACGCCAGGAAAAATTGAATGTGCGAACGGAGGTACTCTATTCCTAGACGAGATTGGGGATATGCCCTACCCACTACAAGCCAAAATATTACGTTTCCTGCAAGATAAAGTCATTGAACGAGTGGGGGGAAGAAACCAGATCCCTGTCGATATCAGGATTGTTTGTGCAACTAATCAGAATTTGCGCGAAATGGTTTTGGAAAAAACGTTTAGAGAAGATCTTTTTTATCGTGTTAGTGAAATCGTGATTGATATACCACCACTACGAGAGCGCAATGAAGATATTTTGATTATAAGTCGATATTTACTCAACCAGTCATCCGAAATGTTGTCCAGAAACTTTACTGGTTTTAGTGAAGAAGCGACAAGTGCACTTATGGCTCACCATTGGCCGGGAAATATTCGAGAACTACAAAACAAAATTAAATCAGCAGCGGTAATGAGCGATACAAAGCTCATTACGGATAGCGATCTAGGATTGGATATAGATGAGGAGCAAGCGAATGCGTCTTTAGAGTTCAGTTTAAAAGTAACGAGAGAAAAAGCTGAGAAGGAAGCCCTATCTAAAGCGTTAAACTACTGTGACGGAAACTTATCTAACACAGCAAAATGTTTGGGCATCACAAGACCAACGCTTTATAACCTATTGGATAAGTATGCATTGAAAAGCTAAAGGAATATTATGCGGAATGTAATGCCCTTGAAGTAAACATAAAATGTCTTCCCTCCGACAAGGAAGTAGCTGCATGAGAATGAATGACAATCTTTTAGATAAGGTAAAAGATAATTCGCTATCACTGTTTTTTATCATTTCAATTTCGTCTGTATTTTTCTCGTTAATTAATTTTCAATTACTGAGTGCCGGGTTTTATAGTCATATAAACATCGCATTTGATTTTGACCAAGCTTGGTTTTTTGAAACACTGGCGTATTCATCTGAAGAGTGGAAATACAAAGCCGCACAAGAAGCCCCGCCTTTACTTATAAAACACCCTTTTTTGTATCTGTATCGTTTTCCTTCTGAGCTATTGCAGAGTATAGGCGTAGATCCAGAGGTCAGTGTTCTCATATTATCTTTGATTTTTCACACGGGAACGTTAGTACTTTCATATTTCATTTTCTTGAACATACTAGAGTCTTCTCCAAAAGCTACGCTGTTAACGCTGTTCATGATGCTAAGTTCAACGTTCATCGTGAATGGTATTGTGTTAGATACATATGTACTGGCAGGATTCTGGATTACATGTTGTTATGCTCTGTATCTAAAGGAAATAACATCAGGGGAACTAGATGTTAACTGGTTGAAAATACTGGTGTACGTAATGGCGGTAGGCACGACTACGTACCTTTTATTACTTGTCATTCTTCTGGAAAGCAGTCTGATTTGGAATAAGAAAATAAAACATAGCAACAAAGAAATAGTGAGCTACCTTACCCAAGGAACAATAAAGTTTACTACTTTGTTTTTTATCATGTTTTGTCTCTGCTACTACCAAACTATTATAGAGATTCTGTCTAACCCTATTGATGTTGTAAAACGCACTCTGTGGGCGGTTGCAAGGCCTGGAGAAAAAGAAGGAATAATGTCAATTATGGGAACTTTTCTTGTGCATACCTTTGTAGCTCCTTTTCACAGTGTGGTTGAGATAGAGAAAGGTGTATATATGGCGGATTTCAGGAATGGAGGATTCCATTTAGCAGCGTATATTTCCATGATTGCTTTGGTCGTATTATATTTATTAGCGTTGAGAAACAGAAGCTCCCTACTATTTGCATCCATCGTATGGCTTGTCGTTACTATGTTATTCCATGTTGAATATCAAGATCGAGGAAGTTTGTTTTTATATACCGGTCACACAATGCTAGCTTTGTCTATAATCATCGCGTATGGATTAAAAAGCGTAAGCTTAAAGAGAATATGGATGCTAATAACGTTTGTTATGTTAACTATCGCTTATAATAATCTCCAATCTGTATTTCTTACTATCCAAAGTGTGATTGTGATTTAGGTATACTAACTTTAATGTGTTTTATTGCTTTGTTAATAACTTGTGAAGTATTATTTTAAGTGTTGGGTTTAATGAAATTTAAGGGTTTTAAATGGAAATTAACATTGAAGATTATCTTGCTCGATTCTCCAACAAAGACGTTTTCTATATTCCTAACCCAGGAAATGCTGGTGACAGTATTATTGCTGAAGGGACCATACAGAAATGTAATCAACTTGGGGTTAATTTGAGGTTTGTAGACAGGCATAGACACCCACTTCATGACCAAATAGTATTTTATGGTGGAGGCGGTAATATCGCCAAGTCTAATTTCTCCGTACGATTTATTCGTCGCATTCATAATAATGTAAAGAAATTAGTTATTCTTCCCCATACTATTCACAGCGTGGATGCGTTGTTGAATGAACTTGGTGAAAATGTTGATATTATATGTAGAGAAAAAGTTTCTTACCTATATTTAATGAATAGTAAAACTAAGGCAAATGTTTACCTTGCAAAAGATATGGCTCTGCATATGGATACGAATATTGCAATGCAATATAAAGCTGGGTGGGTAGATAAGATTTCTGTCGTTGGTTGTTATGTTCTTTGCAAACTTCGTCTTTCAGATAAACAGGCACCGACTTTTAAGGGGCTGCTAGGATTATTTCGTGCTCCTATCGAAAATCAAGATGATCGAAAGATATTGAATGCCTTTAGAACTGACGGTGAAAAGACAAAATTGGATCTGCCCGATGACAATATTGATATTTCTGAAGTGTTTGCCCTTGGCACGGAAACAGAAGTGATGATTAAAGAAGGAGGGGCTAGGTTCCTGAAATACATCAACCAATTTGAAGTGATTAACACAAATCGCCTCCACGTTGCCATTTCTGCCACTCTGATAGGAAAATCGGTGAACTTTTATCCAAATAACTATTATAAATGCCAAGCAGTATATGAGTATTCTTTAAAACAGTTTAGCAATCTTACATGGCATGACCAGGAAGCTAAATCAGCATGACCAAATGAGGGGAGATGCTTAACAGGCATCACTCGCTAGCTCAGGGCCAGATCGCGAACGTTTTTTGAACCATTCGAACGATCAAGTTGACGATCATATTTACCTGTGATCATATACGCTCCTTTTTAGAGAGGGCGATTTTTCTGAACGTATAACGTATTCTTTACTAAAACTTTTTGTTTTTATAGGGATTTATAGGCATTGAGATTAGAATCTATGTGAATTAAATTGATTATACCCACACATAAAAATTGAATGGCACGGCTAGATGCACGAAAGAACCAAAGAAAAATTGAACCTAAGAAAACTGATCCTCCTTTTGTGTGTGTTTAGTGTTGTTATCACATTACTCAACTCTTTTTACTCGATTTACCGAGTGCAGCGTGAGTTGCTCATCAACAATACGATCGAATCTAACCGCGTTTATGCCGAAAAAATGGCAGAAATGACCGATGTGTTTATCGAGTCTGGGATGAACCAACTGGCGTACAGTGCAAAATCGCTGTCGAATAAAATGAACGACTCTGCGGTGCTGGTCGAGGAAGTCGATCGTTTACGTACCCAAACTAACTCGTTTAACTCGGTGGTGATTGTAAACGCAAAGGGTGTCATTGTTTCTATTTCTCCGGAAAATATACGCATAAAAGGGATGAAGCTTGAAAGTGAACGTTCTCTTCAATCGCTTAAAGCGCAACGCCCGTTGATTACCGATCCGTTTATCTCGCCAGCAGGTAACTATCTGACCAGTTTGTCTTATCCTATTTTTTCTGCCAGTGGTGAATATCTGGGTTACGTGGGGGGGACTATCTACTTAGAAAAGAAAAATATCCTGACGGCTTTACTCGGTAAGCACAGTTATAAAGATGGTTCGTATTTGTTCGTGGTGGATAGACACCGGACGCTGATTTACCACCCGGATAAAAATCGTGTGGGAGAAGTCATTACCATCAACCAAGCGATTAATGCAGTTGTTGAAGGGCAATACGGTGGGCGAGATATCGTGAACTCACAAGGGATTGATATGTTGGCAGGGTACGCTCCGGTTAAAGGCTCTAACTGGGGAGTGATTGCACAAAGATCAAAGGCGTTGACGCTTGCCGAACTAGACGATCAGATGTGGAAAGTGCTTTTGGAATCGATCCCCATTGGTTTACTCACCTTGCTATTGATCTGGATCTCGGCGTTTTTTATATCGAAACCATTGTGGCAATTGGCAAGCACGGTTAAAGCTTTCGATAACCATGCATTAACGATTGAGGAGCTCAAAGCCATTAAGCCTTGGTATTTTGAAGCGTCTCATCTGAAGCAAAATTTTCTGAAAGCGTTAAATATTGTGTCGATGACGATTGAGAAACTGCATTCGGAAAGTATGACGGATGCATTGACTGGTTTGTTAAACCGCCGTGGTTTGGAGACGGCGCTGGAACATTTCCGAGCGCATAATGTCCCTTTCTCTATGCTGGCACTGGATGTCGATCATTTTAAAAAGGTCAATGATACTTTTGGCCACGATGCAGGTGATGAACTGCTTAAAGAAGTGGCGCAATTGATGAAACTACAAGCCCGAGACTTGGATGTTGTCTGCCGATCCGGTGGCGAGGAGTTTATGATTTTCCTTGCCAATACCGACCTAAACCAAGCGTTTGAAGTAGCGGAGAGGGTTCGTAAATCAATGGAAAGCCATCATTTTTCTGTCGTAAACAAGATAACTATCTCAGTTGGGGTTTCTCATTGGGCTGGTGAACCCCAAACGATTAAAAGCGCGCTGAAAGAAGCGGATAAAGCGTTGTACTTAGCCAAAGAAAATGGCCGCAACAGAACGGAGCTTGGCGCATAACTTTGTTTGCGTACTTTAGAGTAATTTTGCCTAAATAAACCCCGTAAGTTGTTGCTTATTCAGCGTAAGTTTACATTCTGATTAAATTTCAATAATTAGTTGTTGATGCAAAATAACCCTGTGGCTTTTGTGTAACTCTGCAATCTGTTTGCGAGTTAATTTGAAGTTTCTCACTTTAATACGTGTCAAAGTAGTCATATTCCCGCAAGTTGTTTTATAGGATGAATAAAGCTTTCAGAGTAAGGACTGGAAGCGTTGTTCCCTTTTAAACAACAACTTAAGGAAATGACAAATGCGCTTACAACGAGCAAAGACGTCTAAGAGTGTTTTTACTCTCAGCACTTTGACTGCATCGTGCCTAATGGCGTTTAACAGCTATGCGGCGGTCGATTGTTCAACATTGGACCCGTGGAAGGCAGATACTGTGTACACGGGTGGTGCTAAGGTTCAACACAACGGCTCCGTGTATCAAGCTAACTACTGGACACGTAACAACAACCCTGAACAGTCGTCTGGCAACTACGCTGAATGGAAACTGCTAGAGAGCTGTTCTACTGGTGGCGATACGGGCGGCGATACTGGTACGCCAACTAATGCTGCTCCTTCAGTAACTTTAACTTCTCCTTCTGCTTCAGAAGCACTTGTCGCAGGTGATGTCATTGTACTTGCAGCAAATGCGTCAGACACCGACGGTTCAGTAAACCGAGTTGAATTCCTTGTTAACGGCGTTGTAGTTGGTCAGGCAACGAGCGCGCCATACAGCGTTGTATGGACAGCGGAAGCGGGCAACCAACAAGTAAGCGCAGTCGCGTATGATGATAAAGGACTGGCGAGCGAAGTAAGTCTAGTGTCTTTAGCGGTATCAGACAGCACGGTTCCTGGTAACGAGCTACCAACTGTTTCTGTTGCACTATCAGCGGCAAGCGTTGATGTGGGTGGCGTTGTGACGTTAACTGCGGATGCAAAAGATGTTGATGGTACGGTTGAGAAAGTAGACTTCTACGTTGCAGGTGCGTTAGTCGGCACAGCAGCTACAGCGCCATACACACTAAATTACACAGCGACAAAAGCAGGCTCGCTTGCAGTTTACGCTCGCGTAACGGACAACCTAGGCGCAACATCAGATTCAGCGTTAGTAACACTGAATGTGGCAGGCGTTGACGTTCCAGTTACAAGTAACTGTCGTCCAGATGGTCTGTACCAAACTGAAGGTGTGAACGTACCTTACTGTTCAATCTACGACGAAGAAGGCCGCGAGAAGATGGGTGCAGACCACCCACGTCGTGTTATTGGCTACTTTACAAGCTGGCGTGCAGGTGATGATGATCAAGCTGCTTACCTTGTAAAAGATATTCCTTGGGAACAACTGACTCACATTAACTACGCGTTCGTAAGTATCGGTTCGGACGGTAAAGTAAACGTGGGTGACGTTAACGATCCAAACAACCCTGCAACAGGTAAAACATGGCCTGGCGTAGAGATTGATCCAGCTCTAGGTTTCAAAGGTCACTTTGGTGCGTTAGCAACGTACAAGAAAAAACACGATGTTAAAACGCTGATTTCTATCGGTGGTTGGGCAGAAACTGGTGGTCACTTCGGTGCGAACGGTGATCGTGTTGCGGACGGTGGTTTCTACACCATGACAACCAATGCTGATGGCTCAATCAACCACGCTGGTATCGAGAAATTCGCGACGTCTGCAGTAGAATTTATCCGTAAATACCAGTTTGACGGTGTAGATGTTGACTACGAATACCCAACGTCAATGGCTGGTGCAGGTAACCCATACGATAAAGAGTTCATGGAGCCACGTCGTCAGTACCTATGGGCGTCTTACCAAGAGCTAATGAAAGTGCTACGTGAGAAGTTGGATGCAGCTTCTGCAGAAGACGGCACTCACTACATGCTGACTATCGCGTCACCATCTTCAGGTTACCTACTACGTGGTATGGAAACATTCGACGTAACTAAGTACCTAGACTACGTAAACATCATGTCTTACGACTTGCACGGTGCTTGGAACGACCACGTTGGTCACAACGCGGCACTATTCGATACAGGTAAAGACTCTGAGCTAGCACAGTGGAACGTATACGGCACTGCTGCTTACGGCGGCATCGGTTACCTAAACACTGACTGGGCTTACCACTACTTCCGTGGTTCTATGCCTGCTGGTCGTATCAACATCGGTGTACCTTACTATACTCGTGGTTGGCAAGGTGTCACTGGCGGTGAAAACGGTCTATGGGGCCGCGCTGCACTTCCTAACCAAGCTGAGTGTCAACCAGGCACTGGTGAAGGTGAGAAGAACAACTGTGGTAACGGTGCTATTGGTATCGACAACATGTGGCACGACCTTGACCCACAAGGCAAGGAAATGGGCGCAGGTTCAAACCCAATGTGGCACGCGAAGAACCTAGAAAAAGGCATTTGGGGTTCTTATGCTGAAGCATACGGTCTAAACCCAGCAACGGATCCTTCAGACAAACTAACTGGTACGTATACTCGTCACTACGACTCAGTCGCTGTTGCTCCGTGGTTGTGGAACGCTGAGAAGAGCGTATTCCTATCAACGGAAGATAAAGAATCCATCAACGTGAAAGCTGATTACGTTATCGATAAAGAAATCGGCGGTATCATGTTCTGGGAACTAGCAGGTGACTATAACTGTTACGTATTGGATGCAGCGGGTAACCGTACGGCAATCGATACAACAGAGCAAGCTTGTGCGGCAGGTAACGGTGAATACCACATGGGTAACACCATGACTAAAGCCATCTACGACAAGTTTAAGTCTGCGACACCATACGGTAACAAAGTAGCGACGGGAGCAATCCCAACGGAAGCGGTAGATATTGCTGTTAGCGTTGGTGGTTTCAAAGTGGGCGATCAAAACTACCCGATCAACCCTAAGATCACTTTCACTAACAACACGGGTCAAGCGATCCCTGGTGGCACGGAATTCCAATTTGATATTCCGGTATCAGCACCAGATAACGCGAAAGATCAATCTGGTGGTGGCTTGAAAGTGATTGCTTCTGGCCATACTCGTCCGGACAACATCGGTGGTCTAGACGGCCCATTGCACCGTGTAGCGTTCTCACTACCAGCATGGAAAGATCTTCCAGCAGGCGGTACGTACGAACTGGATATGGTTTACTACCTACCAATTTCTGGCCCAGCGAACTACAGCGTAACTGTTAACGGCGTAGAGTACGCGTTCAAGTTTGAGCAACCTGATCTACCAGTCGCGGATCTTTCTGGCTCGACAGGTGGTGACACTGGCAGTGGTAATACCGACGGCGGTAATACAGGCGGTGGCGATACTGGCGGAACAACCGATCCAGGTAAAGTGGTGACTTGGGTTCCTGGTAGCACGCAAGTGAGCAATGGAACAACGGTTTCATACAATGGTAAATGTTTCTTGGCGAAGAACAGCCCAGGTGTATGGGAATCTCCAACTCAGACTAACTGGTTCTGGGAAGAGGTAACGTGTCCATAAGCGATTGGATGCAATAAGACGAACCCCGCTCTCGAGTGGGGTTTCTTCATTATGAGAACCGAACGCTACTGACTGTGGCGAAAATCTTTTTAGTAGCTAAGTTTTTAGTAGCCAGGTTTTTTGCTAGCGCGTAGCCAGTGCGTTTGCTTCCAAAACGATATTGCAAACAAACATTCCATAAGAAATATAAGGTTTATGTGTGATAAACATAAGCCCAACAGAAAACCACTAAAGGCAACAACATGAAATTCAAGATATTAACGCTAGCGTTACTCGGCACAGTAATGTCATCTGCACAAGCTGCGGATTGGGGGTATAAAGGCCAACATGGTCCGGATCATTGGGGAGAGCTGGCTCCAGAATGTTCTAAAGGTAAAAACCAAAGCCCAATTGATATTGGTGAGAGCCTAGAAGCGGATTTAGCGGATTTAAATATCGCTTACAAAGGACAAGTAACCGAGATTACGAATAATGGACATACACTTCAGGCGAAAGTTGTCGGAGAAAATACATTTACAATTGATGGTGTAGAGTTTTCATTAGCGCAATTTCATTTTCATACACCTTCTGAAAACACCATCAATAATAAACATTTCCCTTTAGAAGCACATTTTGTCAATACAGACAGTCAAGGTAACCTCGCGGTTATCGCGGTGATGTTTAACCGAAGCGAATCTAAGAATACCTCTCTGGAAAAGTTGCTCGATGATGTATCAAACGAAGACGGTACTAACGCGTTGACTGAAGACTTTAAAGTGGCAGATTTGCTACCTAAAAGTGGCCAATATCATCGTTTCAATGGCTCGCTCACGACGCCACCTTGTAGCGAAGGTGTACGCTGGTTTGTGCTAAAAGAAGCGAAGAATATGTCAGCAGACCAAATCAGTCAGTTTGAAGAGGCGATGGGCCACAATAATCGACCAGTTCAGCCATTGAATGCGCGCAAAGTGATGAGTAATTAAATTATCTCGAGCAGAGGTCATTTGTTAAAAGCCCGCAGTCTTTGCGGGCTCATTGCATCTAAGGATATTATCGCTGACCAATTTGTGCGTATTGGCGCAGTAGATCTGTCAGAGTTGTTACCCATTCCAGCGCGTTCTTCGGGCTTTGCTTAACAATGATTTCAACGTGGTTACAGTGTGTTTCCAGTGGAATTGCGCGTTCAAGATGAAAAGAAACGGAATAGAAGTGCCAAAGAAGCAGGCGCTGCATACGTTCTATATTCTGCTCTTTGTTGTCAGACTCGCTAAATAGTGCAGGCAGTTCACTGAGAGCAATGGCGTTCATTCTTAACATGGCATCAAACTGCGCTTCTTGTAGTTTGTCTTCTGAATCTGTCTCTTCGTGGTCAAAAGTGAACAGTTCTGTCATGGACTCTTCAGGGACAAGCCTGTGAACCAATCTAAGGCTCAACTCTTCTAGTTCTTCACGAGGCATATCCGAAAGAGAAGAATAAGTATAGTCGCGTTGCATTATCATTTCTCGAAGCTTTAAATGGCCGCGCATTGTACTACTAATTATGGCATTTATCTGCCCAATTCATCACTGCGAATGGGGCAAACTGCCCAAGTGGAAAGAGGCGAGTTAGAAATGAATAGCCCCACCAAGTAAGTGGGGCTTTTGGTTTTAATATTTTTAGTTTTAATAGTAGTAACTAACTGACGTTGTTAGGGGAAAGTGGGTTTGAGTGCGTTTTTATTCACTCGGCTAAATGTTAGAAGCCAAAATAGCATTTTCCCAATTCATACCCAAATGATAATGATTATATGTTGAGTTCTTTGAGGGCTATTCACAGTAAGTTAGACTAATTGCATATTTGTTGCTTAATTTTGTGACAAGTAGCAAATTGTGTGTGAGAAACGCACAAAGTGATTATTGTGTGAACAGTTGAACGTTTGCTTAAAAATATGTGATGAATATCTATTTTTCCTCGTTATACTTTCCGCCCGGTTAAGAGCATTGCTCTACCAATACAAGCCGTCACAGGGAATGGTGAATGACCCCACGGACCGGACCAGCTGCCAACTCAATGCTTGTAGAGGTTATCTTAAATGAATGTTTTATTTGGCTTAATCGGTGTAGTCGCGCTGCTATTGTGTGCGGTATTACTATCAGAAAGTCGTAAGTCGATTAACTGGAAAACAGTGTCTCGTGCATTGTTTCTTCAAGTTGGCTTTGCCGCTTTGGTGCTTTATTTCCCTTGGGGACAAGCCGCGCTAACCAGCCTCAGCAGTGGTGTTTCTAGTCTATTAGGCTTTGCCGATGAAGGTATCGGTTTTCTATTTGGTGACTTAGCCAATACTGGTTTTATCTTCGCAGTTCGTGTCCTTCCTATCATCATTTTCTTCAGCGCTCTGATCTCCGCCCTTTATTACTTAGGCATTATGCAAAAAGTCATCGAATTTATCGGTGGTGGCATTCAAAAATTCCTCGGTACGAGTAAAGCAGAATCGCTTGTCGCTACTGGTAATATCTTCCTCTCTCAGGGTGAGTCCCCTCTACTTGTTCGTCCTTTCCTTTCTCGTATGACTCGCTCGGAACTGTTCGCTGTTATGGCTGGTGGTATGGCATCTGTTGCCGGCAGTGTATTGGGCGGATATGCAGGTTTGGGCGTTGAGCTAAAATACCTTATCGCAGCTAGCTTTATGGCGGCACCAGGTAGTTTGATGATGGCTAAGATCATCGTACCTGAGCGTGAAACGCCAATCGACCAATCAGACATTGAGATGGATACAGCGCAAGAGAGCAATGTGATTGACGCGTTGGCAAGCGGCGCGATGAACGGCATGAAAGTTGCCGTTGCGGTCGGAACAATGCTTATTGCCTTCGTAAGTGTGATTGCGATGGTGAACACCGGCCTTGAAAGCCTAGGTGAAGAGATTGGCTATACAGGAATCACTCTACAAGCGGTCTTTGGTTATGTCTTCTCTCCTTTGGCGTGGATGATCGGTGTTCCTGCTCATGAAGTGTTAGCGGCGGGTTCGTACATCGGTCAAAAGATCGTAATGAACGAGTTTGTTGCTTTTATTGATTTCGTAGAAAACAAAGCCTTGTTGTCTGAGCATAGCCAAGTGATCATTACCTTTGCGCTATGCGGTTTTGCCAATATCGGCTCAATTGCGATTCAACTTGGTTCAATCGGTGTGATTGCACCTGATCGTCGTTCAGAAGTGGCAAACCTAGGTATCAAAGCGGTATTGGCTGGTACATTAGCTAACCTGATGAGTGCTTGTTTAGCGGGCATCTTCATTCTGATGTAATCTAGTTTAGACATTGTTAACTATTGCTTAGCCCGGCTGCATTCGTAGTCGGGCTTTTTTATAGATTAAACCATGTGCTGTTAGCTATCTGTACGGCATTATTGAGCTTTTGAACTAGATCTTTGTGTGCAGGTATGGGAAGTTAGCGCCACATTTGGCCAGTAGCAATTTGGCCACTTCCTTTAAAAATACATTATATAAACAGGAGCACCGAGTGGAGAAAGTACAAGTCATTATCGATTTTCTTCTGACTCAAAAAATGGTTTTTACCGCGTTGATTATTGCGCTGGTTTATCTTCTTCGCCGCTTGATTTTGTCAAAAATTCGCGGCGATGTAGCGTTCGTGTCAGAGGAGCGACGCAATTGGATGTCGCGAACCAAAAATGGCTCATTTGCGCTGATAGTCCTTTTGCTCTTTATTCTCTGGAAATCAGAGATAAATGAATTCGCTTTATCAGTGACAGCAATTGCTGTTGCTATTGTGGTTGCCTCGAAAGAGATCATTCTCTGCTTTACAGGTTCAATTCAACGAGCAAGCTCGCGTTCTTTTCGCGTGGGAGATTGGATCGAAGTCGGGAAGATATGCGGTGAAGTTATCGAGCACAATATGATGGCGACGGTGATTCAAGAAATTGATCTTTACCACGGCCAATATAATTACACAGGTAAAACCGCCACTCTACCGAATAGCATGTTTTTTACTTATCCGGTCAAGAATCTTAACTTTATGAAGCGTTATGTTTTCCATAACTTTTCTATTATTGTGCCTGATTTTGTCAATTTATACCCACTTGTCCCTAAGATGCTAGAAAAGATTGACGAGCACATTCATTATTTCCATGAAGTGGCTAAACGCTACAACATGGTGATTGAAAAACATGCCGGCGTGGATCTCCCAAGTTCTGAACCCCATATCCATATTAGCAGTGGCCCTACTGGAGAGCAGATTGTGCACTTTATGCTGTTTTGCCCAACAGACAAAGCCACACACTTAGAACAAGAGATTCGAGCGGATTTCATGGCGTTGTATGAAGAACGTTTCCCGAAAGAGAAAACTCAAGACGAAAACCACTCACAAACAAACGCATAGTATCGGAAACGAGTACCATCCTAATAACACCCACCCAAGCCATTCAGCTTATTGGTTGATTCGGTACGGTGGGTTTTTTATACACATTGACAACGTCAGTGTTACCCCCGCGAACATTAATATCACTTCTATTTACATGTCGCCTCTTGTTTTGCTATACGCACTAAAAATACGTGCTTATTTACCCTTTTTTATAAACAAAAACATAGGGTTGAGTTATATTTCTACGATGATTTATAAAAAGAAGTGTACTAATGAGAATAATATTATTGATTGTCTCTCTCTTTCTCGTCGGATGTTCTCAACCTGCATCGGAGACGCCGATCCAGCCAGATTTAGACTGGACTCAAGGAGAGTTGGAAAATGGTGTGAAATACCACATCTATCCAAATGATAAAGAGCCAGTTTCTTTACGCTTGTATGTTCATGTTGGCTCTGTAAATGAAACGGAGAACCAAAAAGGGTATGCGCACTTCCTAGAGCATATGGCTTTTAATGGCAGCACACATTTTACCTCTAACGACGTAGTCAAAATGTTTGAAGAGTCTGGATTGTCATTCGGTGCAGACATCAACGCATACACTAGCTATTACGAAACAGTATACAAGCTGGATCTACCCGATAAGAGCCAACTTGAGAATGGTGTAAAGTGGATGCGAGATATTGGCGATGGCTTGACGATTTCAGATGAAGAAGTCGAAAAAGAAAAAGGCGTAATACAAGGCGAAATTCGTCGTAATCGCCCGGACAATAAGGCGTTTAACGAAAAGTTCTATGATCACTTGATCAAGGGGACTGCGCTAGAAAATGCCGATCCAGTTGGTACAGTAGAATCTGTAAACGATGCGACGGCGCAATCCATTCGGGCATTTTACGAATATTGGTATCAACCACACTTTTCTGAAGTCATCATTACCGGGGATGTAGACGTCGAGCAGGCGAAAAAACTGGTACAAACGCATTTTGCAAGTTGGAAAAAATCCGATTCTGGGGCGGTAAATAAAGTAGACAAAATCGCCTTCGATCTCGTCGATTATGTGGATACTATCGGCCAATATGAATCGCCGGGCATTAGTTTGATGTCTGTACGCAATCCAGTTAAGCACGAGACTCGTGAACAGATCATCGATTCATGGTTGGATGAATTGGCGTTAGACATCATTAATCATCGACTCACGTCTGAGTTTAGCGATACCTCATTACCTGTAGAGGATTTGTTTGCCGGACGCTCGTCCATCAATGAACATCGTGTTGCGATTTACTCGGTTTCTTTTCCTCCTGAGCACCGAGACAGCGCAGAGACGTTATTTTTACAGACCTTAGCGTCATTACGCGACCACGGCGTTCAAGCAAATGACATTGGCGTGTCACTTTCAGACTATGAGCAAAGGTTGCGTGATCTGGATCATGACTGGGCACAGCAAGATGCGACCAACTTGTCAGAAGGGCGAACTTGGAATCTTTCCATCGGCCAGCAGAGCCAGTCCAAGCAAGATTATCGCGAAAGTTTAGAAGGCTTTATTGCGAGTGTTGACCTGCAACGCGTCAACGAACGTCTTCGCTCTCTTCTCCGTGATGAAATGGTTGTCCTTATCGGCGCAGGTGAAGAAGAATCACTCACGTTGATGGAAAAGCGTCTAAGCGATGTGAGAACAACGCTTGCCGCCAAAGGGAAAAAGCCAACCCGAACCGATGGTGACATAACAGGGCTTGATGAGCCAAAGCAGAAAGGTGACATTGCGTCTCAGCAGGATAATGAGCAAGGTTTTCATGTCTGGACTCTTTCAAATGGTATTGAAGTTTGGTTTGAACGTGACGACACCTTGGATGAACAGGTTGATGTTGTGTATGTCAGCCAAGGTGGAAGAGCGGCATTATCACCTGAGCTCTTTGCCGCAGAGGAATTGGCCATTCCAACGGTAACACGGAGTGGAATTGGCGGGTTCAATGGTCCTGAATTCGATAAATTTTTAAGAAGCCAGAACATTGATATTGCGCCATTTATAGGATTCACACAGCATGGTATTGAGCTTGGCACCGATAAGGAGAACCTAGCCCAAGCCTTTAAAGTGATTTACAACATCGCGACGAATATCAGAGTCGATGAAAGACAGCTCGATAAGGTTCGCCTTGAACGGTACGAAGAGCTGGAACGCATTTTGGCAACGCCAATGGGTCAATGGCATCGAGCCATTAATCGAAACAACTACCTATCGAATAGTCGCCATTACTCGTTGACGTCACCTGATTATGCGACCGTCACAAGCGAACAAATTCATCAAGTTCACAATGAGTTATTTGGCAAGAACAGAGGCAACAAGTTAGTCGTCATTGCCGATATGGAAGCCAGTGATTTGACCGCGTTACTGCGTCAGTACATCGCGTCTATTCCATTGGAAAAAGCCACCGCGCCGAACTACCAAGTAGCCTATAACGTCAATCCTAAACACAACATTGACTTGCCTGAGCATAATGAGCAGAACAGCTTGTATTTAGTACGAGTAACCAATTCGAATGCTTCGCAGCCGTCAGTAAGGACGGTGTTCATGGATGACATGTTACAAAGGATACTGTTTAAGCGTTTGAATGAATACGTGCGGGAGGAGCTCAGCCTAGACTACGCACCAGACGCTTATGGCGTAAATGTAGACCAAGAACCGAGTACAGATTGGTTTATTGAAACGCAAGCCGCACCGAAAGACCTAGACCAGATCAAACAGGCGATTGATGTCGTGTTGTTGGATTTAAAGAAAGGCGTTAGCCAAAAAGAGTTGGAGACATCAGCCAAGCAGTTGGTTGTTGCGTTACAACCAATGCAAGACGATTCAGTAGATCGAGCGTGGCTATATGGTCGTTACTTGGCTCATGGTTACGGTGTCGATGCGTTAAAAGATGTAGATGGCATGGTCAACTCTATTACTCTCGAAGATTTGAATCAAAGAATTCAGGAGTCGTTCGGAGAGGCGTCCGTGACAAGCAAATACAGTTTAACGCCTAAGAAATAGTCGATGCACTAACGCATACAGCCGCCATTATGACTAGGCGGCTGTTTTATTTTCAGCTCAATGCATTAATCGTGTAGAAACGCATCATGTTGTATGAAGTGGTGGATCTGCTTCGGGACAAAAGAACTGTAAATCAGGCTAGTGTGGCTACTTGGGGTCAAAATATGATCCGTCATACCTTCAATGGTTGTTTCTTCAACCGTGACTGTGCCATCAGAGGGCTTACGTCTATCCATAAGGAAAAGAGCACGCGCGCCAATAGGTAACGTTCCCGCAATACTGCCGAGTTTTTGAGGGTAGTCCCAGCGGCTATTATGTTCCCGCAAACCAAAATGAAGAGAATTCCCCAATATTTTGCCTATGCCCAAGTCTTGAATCCGAGTCACAATAGACGCTCCTCGCATGGGTGATCCTAGCGTGACCACGTGAGATACACATTCATCCGTACATTGGCGTGACGCCAGGTACTGCTTAATAATCAATCCACCTAAACTATGGCCAACCAGCACGTTTGTACTTTCTTGGCTCAACGCATGATCAATCTTATTGAAAAGGCGCTTCGGATTGATCGCGACACTGTTGTAAGTAATGACTTGCGTGTTGTATCCAAGGTTATTTAGCTTTTGGCTCAGTGGCTGCATGACCATGCCATGCATATATAACCCATGTAAGATAATGATTTTCATACAAAGCTCCGAGGCATGAACATCAATAAGATAATCCCTTTGCTCAAACATGACCTAGTGTAAGTGCTTGTGATGTTTAAGAATGTGACTGAGTCATCAGAAGGGATTTGAATAGTGAGTGACAGGGGCTGGGTGCTCTTCAAGGGCATGTGTGACCATTGAATTACACCGCTATTTTACTTTTCTCTGACAAAACTCACTCAGTGAACGCATTTAGCTAAAATTTGGTGTTCAGGAAACTATGATTTTTACTACTTGATATATAACCGTTTTATGATTGCTGTCTGAGAGGGATAAGTGATTTTTCTGAAAAAGGAATCAAGACTTGTGGAGATTCGAAGCCGCTTGTGTAGCAATGATTAGGAATTGTATCAAAATTGAGAATTAAAATAGTATTTTATAATCAGTTGCTTATTTTGTTTTTTAGTCATTTATTCTTATTTCTGTTTGTTAAATAGCTGTCAAAATGGTCAAAAAATAATCGTTGCATATTGAGGCGTTATAGGTGGAGTCAGTATAGTGCTCGCCATCTTATTGATGTGAAAAATCATTAAGGGGCTTTGCTAATCTTATTCATTCCCAACTATCAACGGAATATTGTGATTAGCAAAGCGCAAGTGTCTATTTCTTTAGCTAGGTATATTATGAAATTTATTCCATTAATCGCGCTTTCAGCAGTAATTTTGACAGGTTGTGGTGGTTCAGGCGGTGACTCTAATTCTTCAGATGCAGTGAGCTCTAACGGTAGCAACACGAGTACAGGCACCGAAGGCACAGCTCCATCCACTGGCGGTAACAGTGAAACAACCGGTGGCAATAGTGGAACGGCCGATCCAGTCTCTCCGCCTGCATCGAATGATTTTGCGGATCTTATGCTTTATGCCGTCAATCAAGCTCGCTCACAAGAGCAAAACTGTGGCGGTACAATGATGCCAGCTGTGCCAGCGTTGACGTGGGATTATAGCCTAGAATCTGCGGCTTATCGTCATTCTAGTGATATGGCAAACGCTGACTTTATGGATCACACTGGTTCTGATGGCAGTTCTCCGGGTGATCGTATCGAAGATACAGGCTACGTTGCCCGCGCTTGGGCAGAAAACGTTGCAGTCGGTCAGAAAGATATTGACGCGGTTATGG
Organism: Vibrio japonicus; assembly: GCF_024582835.1. Lineage (NCBI taxonomy): Bacteria > Pseudomonadati > Pseudomonadota > Gammaproteobacteria > Vibrionales > Vibrionaceae > Vibrio > Vibrio japonicus. The sequence continues at coordinate 402,143 of NZ_CP102097.1, read as the reverse complement.
CAGCGTGGATGGCAAGTTCAGGTCACTGTAAAAACATTATGAGTAGCAGTGTGACTGAGATGGGCGCATCAGCGGTAGAAAATTCAGGTACGAAATACGGCATCTACTGGACACAGGTGTTTGGTCGTCCGCAGTAAGATCCCATTCGCACCAAGTAGATGTAAGGCCCCGAGGTTATTCGGGGCCTTTTTGTTGTATAAAGAAAACTAACGATCACTTTACGTTTGCAACTAGTCTATAAGAATCCCCTAAAACAGAACATAAGGGTGACTCATGGCAAACTTGTTTCAAAACATTCCTAACGCGCTCCCAGAGGAAATATTCGAAGATCTACTTTGTTCAAATGGGATAAAGATAGAACGAATACTTTCATATGGACACACGTCTCCGAATGACGGTTGGTACGATCAAGAAGATAACGAATGGGTACTGCTGTTAAAAGGGTATGGCGTTATTGAGTTTGATGATGGGCGTGTGGTGCGTTTGGCAACGGGTGACTACTTGAATATCAAGGCACATGTGAAACACAAGGTTGTCGAAACTTGCCCGGATGAAGTGACGATATGGTTGGCCGTTTTTTACTAAGTACATTCTAAACCGTATGGGCTTCATTCGAAGCGATATGCCAACGTCCTTGGAAGACACGATCAAATAAGCTTAGTGGCGCAACTTTTGTGTTCGCTTTACGTTGCCATTTCGTGTTGTTTGCGACCAGCCACGTTTGTTGAGAATTCGAGATGATCGCCTGGCTAACTTTCGCTTCAGGTAACTTATGTTCCATCACGTATTCTTGGGACGAAATGTTGAGTTTGCTGTTTAGTGATAAGTCGGGGCTGGAGAGCTCTGAGACAGCGGCACATCCAATGATACCAATATCCGCTGAAAACTGAGCAAAGAAGTCTGCAACGCCATTGTCTACCACATCGCGGTCATTGGTACGAATACGGCCTCCCGGTATCCAAGTCTCAATATGGCTAAATTGCGACAGGATATGCGCGGCTTCAAGGTTGTTCGTGACCACTCGTAACTCCCTATGGTTTTCTAATCGTTCTGCGATGCAGGCAATTGTGGTTCCAATGCCCAAGAACAAAGTAATCCCATTAGGAATGGCGCTGACGACTTGCTCGGCAATACGCTGTTTGTCTGGCAAATTTGTCATCGACCGAGAGGCATAACTTCGATTGTTTAAGGTGATGGGTAATCCCACGCCACCATGATGCCGTCGTGCGAGCCCTAAATTACACAGCTCATTAATATCTCTGCGGATGGTTTGTGTGGTGACATCAAAGCGTTGAGCCAATCCATCAATGGAGCAGTACTCTTGCTGATGGATAAGCTCAACGATGGTCTGTTGACGGTGACTAAGCTCGTGCATTAAGCACGCTCCGACACGGTAGCATTGGTATAGCGTTGAGGCATGTCAGTGATCATCATATCGACACCCCATTGCCAGTGCGCGTTGACCTGCTCTGGAACATTTGCGGTATAGCAAAACAGCTTGTACCCGATAGATTTGATGTGCTTCGCTTGTTCTTGAGTGAGAAATCGATAATCACAATGGACGCTGTATGCACCGACTTCTTGGAGCACGACTTCTAGGTTGGTGGGTATTTCTTGCCACAATTGACCACGTCTTACATTTGGCAAATATTGCGCAATGCTTGTTAGTGCTTCTGAACTGAAACTTGAAAAGAGCAGTTGGTTTGGGTCGATTTCAGATTCGGTAACGATCTGTGCAACGCGCTCACACAGTAGTTCAATGTCATCTTCGGGGTAGGTCTTAAGCTCAATATTCAAGCTAACCCCCGCATCTTTGACCAAACTTAGGGTCTCTGCTAATGAGGGGATATGTTCTCCTGCGAACTCCTCGTCGAACCAACTGCCGGCATCCAATAATCTAAGCTCATGCCAACTTAAATCAGCCACTCTACCTGTGCCATTGGTACAGCGATCAACCGTTTGATCGTGGATGACAACTGGAACAAAGTCACGTGTTAGCTGCACATCAATCTCAATCCATTGACAGCCATAATCGATAGCCATGTTGAAGGCGGATAATGTGTTTTCTGGCGCTAGGCTAGATAAGCCACGGTGTGCGGTTAAATTCATTCGTTTGTCCCATTTATTGATTAACGGTAACGACGGACTATTACGGTTTCATATGACACTCTAATGACAAAAAAATGAACTTAGTCGCGCTCAAATAAGTTCATTTAAATGTCATTTAAGCGTCATTTTTCATGTCTAGTGTTCATATGAAACTAATGCAGCGAATTGTTTTATCAAATGAACATTCGCCAACAGCCGATAACAAAATCCATAAAAAGGAATCATTATGTCGATTAAATACCTCACTGGGCTTGCAGTTACCGCTGCTCTGATGAGCGCTCAGGCACAAGCAAAAACGGAAGTCGAGTGGTGGCACGCAATGGGTGGTGCACTTGGAAAGAAGGTCAATGAAATTGCTGCAGACTTTAACGCAAGCCAGTCAGACTACGAAATCAAACCGGTGTACAAAGGCAGTTACGCAGAAACAATGACCAGTGCCATTGCTGCGTTTCGTGCTAAAGAACAGCCTGCGATCGTGCAAGTGTTTGAGGTAGGTACGGCAACCATGATGGGCGCGGAAAAAGCCATTTACCCGGTATACCAACTGATGTCGGACACAAAAGAACCGTTTAATCCGGATAACTACCTAGCTGCGGTCACGGGTTACTACACGACAAATGATGGCCAAATGCTTTCAATGCCTTTTAACAGTTCAACACCAGTGCTTTATTACAACAAAGACATGTTTGCAAAAGCGGGTGTTAAAGACGCGCCTAAAACGTGGAAAGAGATGGAGGATGTCTCACGTAAGCTACTGGCATCTGGCGCGAAGTGCGGCTTTAGCACCACATGGCAGTCGTGGACTCAAATTGAGAACTTTGGCGCGCGTAACAACCTGCCTGTCGCGACAAACAACAACGGCTTTGCTGGCTTAGATACCCAATTCAAGTTTAATGAATCTGCGTTTGTGAAACATATCGAGCAAATGGGTGAATGGTCGAAAGAGGGCATCTTTAAGTATGGTGGACGTCAGTCAGACGGCATGCCGCTGTTCTATACCCAAGAGTGCGCAATGACGATGGGATCGTCTGCGAGCTTGGCGGGCATTAAAGAGAACATGAAAGACGTGGATATCGGTGTTGCTCAACTGCCTTATGACTCCGATGTGATCTCTAAACCGCAAAACACCATTATTGGTGGTGCTTCGCTATGGGTACTTCGTGGCCACTCTAACGACAAGTACAAAGGCGTAGCGAAATTCTTCAGCTACCTATCTAGCCCAGAAGTACAGGCCGATTGGCACCAGTTCACAGGCTATCTACCGATTACAAAACAGGCGTATGAGTTGACCAAAAAGCAAGGTTTCTACCAGCAAAACCCAGGTACAGACACTGCGGTTCTGCAGATGACGTCAGTAGCGCCAACTGAAAACTCAAAAGGGATTCGTTTTGGTAACTTCTTGCAAACGCGCGACATCATTAACGAAGAGCTAGAAGCAGTATGGGCAGGTAAAGCAAGTGCGAAAACTGCACTGAACAATGCCGTGCGTCGTGGTGATGAGCAATTACGCCGTTTTGAACGCACACAAAAATAATCACTAATAGGAGAGCGTCAGCTTTTCTTTTGGTGTCCCAGCCATGCGTTGATGCTTGGCTGGGATTCTTTGATTTTCTTTGGTATTTACTATGTCATCGCCAGTTGTATTTAAAAACAAGTGGCTGCCTGTAGCGTTAATCGCACCTCAATTGATCATTACTTTGGTGTTTTTTATTTGGCCAGCAGGACAAGCTATTTTTCAGTCTTCACAACTTGAAGACGCTTTCGGTATGAGCCGAGAATTCGTTGGGATGGAGAACTTTGAAACGCTCCTTAACGATCCCTATTATTTAGATTCGTTGTTTACCACGTTGCGGTTCAGTGTCAGCGTTGCCGTGCTGGCTCTCGTTAGCGCTTTAGTGCTGTCTGCGTTTGCGGAACAGATTGTGCGTGGTGCGACCATGTATCGAACTTTTTTAATCTGGCCGTATGCGGTCGCCCCAGTGGTGGCGGGATCGCTTTGGTTATTTTTATTTGATCCGACGATTGGTATTGCCACTCAAGGTTTAGCTTGGTTCGGAGTCGATTGGAACCCAACTCTTAACGGTGACCATGCAATGTGGATGGTGATCATCACCTCAACCTGGAAACAGATCAGCTATAACTTCTTATTCTTTTTAGCGGCATTGCAATCTGTTCCTCGCTCTCTGCATGAGGCGGCCGCCATTGATGGTAGCGGGCCAGTGAAACGCTTTATAACGATCAGCTTTCCTCTTATCTCGCCAACCAGTTTTTTCCTGCTGGTGGTGAACTTCGTTTACGCATTTTTTGACACTTTCGCCATTATCCATGCGATGACCCAAGGCGGGCCGAGCAACAGTACATCCACGCTTGTTTATAAGGTGTATAACGACGGCTTCATCGGGTTAGATCTTGGTTCATCGGCCGCTCAGTCTGTCATTCTGATGATCTTGGTCGCGACATTAACCGTGTTCCAATTTAAATATGTTGAGAAGAAGGTGGCTTACTAATGGTAGAGCGTCGACCTATATTTAATTTGTTTTGTCACGTTATCCTTGTACTCGGGATAGCGTCCATCGCTTTACCCGTATGGATAGCGATAGTCGCGACCACACATGAGAACAGTGCATTTTCCACTGGAACGCCGCTTTGGTTTGGTGATCTTGGTTTCTCGGTGTTTGCAGAACTCTTGGGTAATGCCAGTACTGTAAACAACACCGAGCTACCGATTACGGGCATGCTGTTTAACTCACTCGTGATGGCCTTGTGTATCACCCTAGGGAAATTGACGATCTCAATTATGTCTGCTTACGCGGTGGTGTTCTTTCGTTTTCCGGGGAGAATGATCGCGTTTTGGATGATCTTCTTTACTTTGATGTTGCCTGTTGAAGTTCGCATTATGCCGACATTTGAGGTGATCACGAACCTGAATATGCTGAACTCGTTTTACGGGTTAACCATTCCACTCATTGCCAGTGCAACCGCGACTTTTCTATTTAGGCAGTTCTTTTTGACTGTTCCTCACGAGCTGGTCGAAGCGGCACGAATAGATGGCGCTGGGCCAATGAAATTTTTCATTGATATTTTACTGCCGCTGTCACGAACAAATATCGCCGCGCTGTTTGTTATCACTTTTATCTACGGCTGGAACCAATACCTTTGGCCACTGCTTATCACAACCGACATTGAATACTACACCATCGTTATGGGCATTAAGCAGATGCTTGGCGTGGTGGATGGTGTCGTTGAATGGAACAAAATCATGGCGACCACGATCATTGCCATGCTTCCGCCAGTTGTCGTGGTACTCGCGATGCAAAAAGCGTTTGTGAAAGGTCTAGTCGATTCGGAGAAATAATATGTCAACACTTACACTTTCAAACATCGCCAAATGTTACCCGAACGGCTATCAGGCGATTCAAAAACTCAACTTAGATATCAATGATGGCGAGCTGGTGGTCTTAGTTGGCCCAAGTGGATGCGGTAAATCTACGTTACTCAGAATGATCGCCGGCCTTGAAGAGATCAGCTCTGGCGAACTGAAGATAGATTCAACAACAGTGAATGATCTCGAACCTGGTGAGCGTGACATTGCGATGGTGTTTCAGAACTACGCGCTTTATCCTCACATGACCGTGTACAACAACATGGCTTATGGGCTGCGCAACCGAAAAACACCCAAGAAAGAGATAGAACGCTTGGTTAACGAAGCGGCAAAAATGCTTGAACTGGATCATTTGTTGGATCGAAAACCTAAGCAGCTCTCAGGCGGACAACGTCAACGTGTCGCTATGGGCCGCGCTATCGTACGCCAGCCCAAAGTGTTTTTGTTTGATGAGCCACTCTCGAATCTTGATGCCAAACTCCGTGTGCAAATGCGATTAGAGATCAAAAAATTGCAGCGCAGATTAGGGACAACGTCCGTTTATGTCACCCACGACCAAGTTGAAGCCATGACGCTTGCAGATAAGTTGGTGGTGTTAAACCAAGGTAATGTAGAGCAGGTGGGTACACCACTCGATTTATATGATTTTCCGGCATCCATGTTTGTCGCGACCTTCATCGGCTCACCTTCGATGAACATCCTTGAAGGTGAGGTAACGGCAAGGGGGCTAAAACTCGGTGATGCGTTGTACCCTCTACCTACGGATTCCTTAAATTTAGGGGAAATTCAGATTGGCTTACGTCCAGAACACCTCACTATTGTTCAAGATAATCCTTGGTTCGAGGTTAATGTAGAGCTAATTGAAGCGTTGGGCGCAGACTTGTTGCTTTACTGTGCAATGCAAGGGGACGACGCACAAAAGCTGGTGGTGCGAGTGGATGGGCACAGCAAAATTGACATTGGTGATCGTCTGGGCGTTGGTATTAAACCGCAGCACATCCACTTGTTCGATAGCCAAACACAGAAACGAGTGGAATGGAGCACTGCCGATCTCCAAGAGGTGTGTAATGCCTAAACCATTAAGCGAGCTACCATTGGCATGCGCAAGTCGTATCGAGTGGTTGTTGACGGATGTGGATGATACGCTCACATGGCAAGGGAAATTGCCGCCAGATACCCTAACAGCGCTACAACATTTGGAAGATGTGGGTGTGAAAGTGGTGGCGGTGACAGGTGCTTGCGCAGGTTGGTGCGATCAAATCGCAAGGCTTTGGCCGCTTCATGGTGTGATTGGTGAAAACGGTGCCTTTTGGATGCGTAAAGATGACAACGCATTTCATATAAACTACCTAAGAAATCGCGTCGAAATGCAAAAGGACCAAAAGGCCTTATACCAAGCGATATCTGAAATCTTATCGGATTATCCAGAGATACAGTTTGCACAAGACCAAGCATTTCGTTTTAGCGACGTCGCGGTTGATCTTGGGCAGGATGTTACCGCGGTTTCCACTCAACTAAAAAGCGAGATTGCGCATCGCGTACGAAATATAAAAGTGAATGGGTCTTATGTTAACGCAACCCTAAGCTCTATTCATTTGAATGCATGGGTAGGAGATTACAGTAAGCGCGCGACAGGAGAAGCGTACGTTCGCAGCCATAATCAAGGGGAGCTGCCTGAGTTGTCTAAGCTTGCTTATGTCGGTGATTCACTCAACGATGAAGGGATGTTTGCTTGGTTGTCGACGACAATTGGCGTGGCGAACATAACGCCTGTGTTGAACCAACTCGATGCTCAACCTGCGTATTTAACGGAGCGAAGAGGTGGGTTTGGTTTTGCACAACTGGCGAAAGTTATCGTGAAAGCAAAATCATAGCTTGTTTGTAAACACGATAGAAATTGTCGAAACAAGTGGGGTAGCCAGTAGGTTACCCTTTTTTTGTTTCTAATTTGAGCAAATAACGATACTTCGCCTGAAAGCTTGGCCTCACGAATACTCATTAAGAATCATTCAAGCTCGTATCATTTGAGGTTAATAGGTGACTTGATGAATATTAAATGGTTGATTGTTTTTAGGTTTTTTACTCTCATCACGGTTAGATCACAATTGATTAACAACTAACTATCGTTTTATTGACATCGTTGACCAATTCATGAGTAATTAGATTCAAACGTTTGTTTTAATATTTAACTCCAACTACGTGAAGAATTTAAAGGTAACGCCAATATGATGAATCTTGCTGCTGCTCTGCAACGAAATGCTTCTAGTAAACCAAACCAGATTGCTTTGGTTTGTGGTGATGTAGAACTAACTTATGCTCAGTTTGATGAGATTGCTGGAAAAATCGCGAACTCCATGATAGGCAAAGGCGTACAGCCTGGCGACCGAGTTGCAATCAGTTGCCCTAACTTGCCATTTTTCCCATTGGTTTACTTTGCGATTCAGAAAGCAGGTGCAGTTGCCGTGCCGCTCAATGTGCTATTGAAATCTCGCGAGATTAAGTACCACTTAGAAGATTCAAAAGCGAAATTCTATTTCTGTTTCGAAGGCTCGGCTGAGCTGCCTATGGCTAAGGAAGGGCAAACAGCATTCAACTCGGTTGCCTGTTGTGAGCAGATGATTGTTATGACGCAAGACCAAACGCAGCAGTCATACAACGGATTACCAACGCTGAGTGCACTTATTCAAGATGTGGAACCACTTGCTGATTATGTGATGCGAGAAGCGGATGACACTTGCGTTATTTTGTATACGTCGGGCACGACGGGCTTGCCAAAGGGCGCAGAGCTGACGCAGAACAACATCGTAATGAATGCGATGGTGGGACAAAGCATTATGGGATGTCAGGGAAGCGAAGTTCACTTGGTTACTCTGCCGCTATTCCACACATTCGGTCAAACAGTACACTTGAATGCAGCCGTTCTGAGTGGCTCTAAATTGGTGTTGGTACCACGCTTTGAGCCTAACCATGTGCTTGAGCTCATCGAAAAGCACAAGGTCAACATTTTTGCTGGTGTACCAACGATGTATATTGGTCTGATTCATGCCAAGCAAGAGGCTGACGTGTCATCCCTTCGTATCGCAATCAGTGGTGGCGCATCATTACCGAAAGAAGTGATCAGTGTATTTGAATCTCGCTTTGACGTTCCAATTTTGGAAGGTTATGGATTATCCGAAACTAGCCCTATTGCGTGTTTTAACCATCTTGACGGTGATCGCATTCCAGGTTCAGTAGGCCAGCCTGTTCAAGGCGTAGAGGTCAAAGTTGTCGATGTAGGGGGTAATCCGCTACCTGCTGGGGAAGAAGGCGAGATCATTGTTCGTGGTCACAATGTCATGAAAGGCTACTTGGACAGACCGGAAGCAACAGAAGCTGCGTTGAGAAACGGTTGGTTCTACACGGGTGATATTGGCCGTTTTGATGAGTCGGGCAACATGTTTATCGTAGATCGAGTCAAAGACATGATCATCCGTGGTGGCTTTAACGTGTATCCGCGTGAAATTGAAGAAGTGTTTATGACGCACCCTGCGGTCGCCATGGTAGCTGTACTTGGGATTCCAAACGAAGAGTATGGCGAAGAGATCAAAGCCTATGTTGTGCTGAAAGAAGGACAATATATTGAAGCGGACGAGTTAAAAACTTGGGGTAGAGAGCAATTTGCATCTTATAAATACCCGCGCTTTGTGGAAATCCGTGAGCAACTGCCAATGAGTGCGACAGGCAAAATCTTAAAGCGTGAGTTGAAGGCGGAAGTCGAACAAGTCACCGCTTAAAGTGGAAGGTGAATGAGGCTGAGAAGCGATAAAAAAGGGCAGATGGTGAACATCTGCCCTTTTCTCCGTTAGTAGCGAGCACTACAGCGCAGTACTGACTTCATCAACCAAGTACAAGATAGACTGGTATGGAATCCCGCTGTGGTGAGATAGGCCAATCTCACAAGTTCGGCTGTTACTGAAGCCACGTGTACAGTTTGCTGGCACTTGCTCTTTGAGTGGATGCACCGCCGCCGCGTTCAGTTCTGGCGTGGTAAAGCCTTTGTCACCCGCCCAGCCACAACATGCAATGTGTTCAGGCAAAATTACATCACTTGCGCATGCTTTGGCCAAGGTCAGCATCTCGCTTTCTAGCCCCATCTTTCTCGAACTACAGGTCACGTGTAGCATCACGGTCTCCTGCTTTTGAGTGATGTCCAAATGCGGCAACAAGTACTTAGAGACAAAACCAGTTGGCTCTAGCACTTCAAGCGGCTTGGTAAAGCTATCAATGCTACGTTTGGCGCAAGGACTGGTATCCATAAGGATTGGGTATTCACCTTCTAGGCTTGCTTTCCAAAGCGCCTGCTGTAGCTGTTCCACTTTTGCCTGCGCGATATCGGTCATCCCTTTACTGTCGTAAGGCATGCCACAGCACTGATCATTAATCCCTTCAGGGATGATGATCTCAAAACCGGCTTTCTTGATAAGTGACAGTGTCACCTCTGTCAGGCTGCGTTGATCGGGTGCATCGGACTGCTGTCCCATGGTACGAGAGGCACACGATGGCACATAAACTACTTTCTTGTCTGAACGGACAAGTAGCTCAAGAGCATCTTTCAGTTTATGCGTATTGGACTGTGGTGTTTCTGGCATCCAAACGGGCGTCTTATTATGACTGAGCTTACGCATGCCATTAACCAACTTAGACATTCCGCTTTCGCCAATGACTTTTACCGCGATTTGATTCGCTTTTAGCGAGGCGCGGGTTAGGGAAGTCGTGGTCGCAAAGTGGTTCGCTGTCCATTTCGCAATCGGAGTGAATTTTTGGTATTTCGCGGTGCGCAGCTTTTTCACTAAATCGCCAGTGTTGATGCCAACAGGGCAGCGGTCGGCACATAAACCTGTCGCGGCACACGTATCCAAACCCTGATACTCAAACACTTGCTCAAGTTCAGAAGCTTCGACTTTCTCACCCGCCGCGCGGCGTCTTTGTAGCTCACGATACAGCACAATACGTTGACGTGGAGAGAGTGTCAGGGTGCGGGAGGGGCACACTGGCTCACAGAAGCCACACTCGATACAGCGGTCAACAATATCGTCTGCGGCTGGCATCGGTTTGAGGTTTTCGATGTGTGAACTAGGACTGTCGTTGATGATGACGCCCGGGTTTAGCAAGCCCTCTGGGTCAAACAGTTTTTTGATGCGCTGCATCAGAGCGTAGCCATCTTTGCCCCATTCCAGCTCAACGTACGGTGCCATGTTACGGCCTGTACCATGCTCGGCTTTCAATGAGCCTTGGTACTTTACGGCGACTAAGTCCGCCACGTCATCCATGAATTTACCGTAGCGATCGATCTCGCTTTGCGATTCAAACCCTTGGGTGAAGACAAAGTGCAGGTTGCCTTCTAATGCGTGACCGAAAATGATCGCTTCGCTGTAGTGGTATTTGTCAAACAGCTCTTGGAGATCGCGTACACCGTTAGCGAGATTCTCAACAGGGAAGGCAACGTCTTCGATAATAACGGTGGTGCCCACTTCGCGTACCGCGCCCACGGCTGGGAACATGCCTTTACGGATCCCCCATAACGTCGCGACGGTTTTGGCGTCTGATGTGAAAGGCACAGATTCAATGATCGTGTAGTCCGTTAACGAGTCAAGAATCGCTTCACATTGGCTGTCTAACTCTTCTTGTGAGCTGGCGTGGGACTCAACTAACAGTGCAGCAGCTTCGAGGTCAAGCTCTGGAATAAACGCCGGCATACCCGGTTTATCGGCCACAGAGCGAAGCGCGCGCCCGTCCATGAGCTCTACAGCGGCGACTGGCGTTTTCGACAGCGTGGTCACCGCTTTACTGGCTTCTTCGATATCTGCAAACACCAGTAGGGCAGAGGCTTTGTGTGCATGCTCAATCACAGTGTTGTAGGTGATTTCGGCAATAAAGCCGAGCGTACCTTCGGAACCAATCAGTAGGTGTTCCAACACTTCGATTGGGTCGCTGAAATCCACCAGCGCGTTTAACGCATAACCTGTGGTGTTTTTCAGGCGGTATTTGTGACGAATGCGTTCGCTGAGTTCGTGGTTGGCTTGCGTGTCTGCCACCAGTGCCTGCAACCCTTCCATGATGTCTGGGCGCGTGGCTTTAAAGGCGGTGATGCTGTCTTTGCTGGCGGTATCGAGCAAGGTGCCATCACTAAAGACCACCTTGACGCTATCGACAGTGCGGTAAGAGTTTTGCGCGGTGCCGCAGCACATGCCGCTGGCGTTGTTTGCCGCGATACCGCCAATCTTACAGGTGTTGATGGACGCTGGATCTGGGCCGATTTTACGTTTGAAAGGCGCAAGGTATTTGTTGGCGTCGGCACCAATTACGCCCGGTTGCAGAATGATTTTGTCGCCGTTGTCGATGATTTCATGGCCGCGCCAGTCATCCGTGAGGGTAATGAGTACAGAGTCAGAGACGGCTTGGCCCGAAAGGCTGGTGCCAGCGGCACGAAACGTGAAGTGAATGCCCATTTCGCGGCAGCTTTGAATCGCGTAGATGACTTCATCTAAATTCTTCAGCCTTAAAACGATTTTCGGCACCAAGCGATAAAAACTCGCATCGGTGCCGTAAGCTAGACGTTTTGCTTCTTGGGTGATGATCCGCTCCGGATCAATGTGCAGAGCGAGTAATTCTTCCAGTTGTTCGTAGGCAGCTGCTGTCAGTGATTTCGCCATTGTTGCTTCCTTGTTGTGAGTCTGCTGGAGTTGTTGTTTTTATGTTATTGGTCCAGGCGATAAAAAAGGTGTCACACAATGTTTAAGATTGCTGTGACACCTATTCAATTTAGTCGAAGTAAATTAGATGTTTACTAGTGAATCGCGGTTCAGGTCTTGAATGCTCTTCGCGCCCGTTAGCGTCATTGCTACGCGCATTTCTTTCTCGTAAAGGTCTAGTAGGTTTTCAACACCCATTTGACCTTGTGCCGCTAGTGCGTAGATGTAAGAACGACCTAGCATTGCACAGTCTGCGCCCATTGCTAGCATACGAACCACGTCTAGACCTGTGCGGATACCTGAGTCTACGAAGATCTTCAGATCGCCTTTCACTGCGTCTGCGATGCTTGGTAGCGCTTTAGCAGAAGACATTACGCCATCTAGCTGACGACCACCGTGGTTAGAGACTACGATACCGTCTGCGCCGAATTTCACTGCGTCTTTCGCGTCTTCAACATCCAGAATACCTTTGATGATCATTGGGCCATCCCAGAAATCACGGATCCACTCTAGATCTTTCCAAGAGATTGATGGGTCGAAGTTTTCGCCCAACCAACCGATGTAATCTTCCAGTTTAGTTGGTTCACCACGGTAAGTTGAGATGTTACCTAGATCGTGTGGCTTACCGAACAGACCTACATCGAATGCCCATTGTGGGTGACGCATCGCTTGGAATACACGGCGCGCTGCAGCGTTAGGGCCGCTCATACCAGAGTGCATGTCACGGTAACGTGCGCCCGGTACAGGCATATCTACTGTGAATACCAGTGTTGTTACGCCTGCCGCTTTTGCACGCTCAAGAACGTTACGCATAAAGCCACGGTCTTTCAGTACGTAAAGCTGGAACCACATTGGGCGTTGAATCGCTGGTGTTACTTCTTCAATCGGACATACAGAAACGGTAGACATGGTGAACGGAATGCCTTTCTTTTCTGCTGCTTTTGCTGCCTGAACTTCACCACGGCGTGCGTACATACCGGTTAGACCTACTGGAGATAGGGCAATCGGTAGCGCAAATTTTTCGCCGAAGATTTCAGTATCTAGGCTCAGATCTGACATGTTCTTAAGTACGCGCTGCTTTAGCGCGATCTCTGCCAAATCTTCCGTGTTACGTCTAAGAGTGTGCTCTCCGTATGAGCCACCATCGATGTAGTGAAACAGGAAAGGAGGCAGCTTAGCTTTAGCAGCTTTGCGGTAGTCTGTTGAAGCAGAGATAATCATAATAATCAGTCCTATTAATTCAGTGCTTTCAAAGAAAGCGAAAGCTGGATTTATTGTTCATCACTCTGGTTGTCTGAGTGCCATGTGGGAAGTCGTCCTCACTGGCTGTACAACTCAGGTGATATTGCCAACTTTTAAATTCTTATGCCTGTAATCAGGCTATATCGACATCTGTAAAAGAGATGGCGTTAGTACCCAATAAGGATGACACTAGTGTCGCTCTTGTCAGGGGAATAGGCACTAACGCCAAATTCGTAAATCGTTTCAGTTATTTCATCAGTGCATCGGTGATTTGCACGCCGTAGATAGCGATTAAACCGATGATGCCAGTCACAACTAGGTAGTAGAACGTAGGGATAATCGTTTTACGCAGTGTTGCACCTTCACGGCCAAGTAGACCTACTGTCGCAGAGGCTGCCACTACGTTGTGAATCGCAATCATGTTACCTGCTGCCGCACCGACCGCTTGTAGAGCCACTACTGTCGCGCTTGAGATAGTCAGTGTTTGTGCTACTTCAAACTGGAACTGGCTGAACATCATGTTTGATACAGTGTTAGAGCCCGCGATGAATGCACCCAGCGCACCGATGGTTGCACTTAGAGCAGGGAAGGCTTCGCCTACTAGACCCGCTGCAAAGTTTGCCGTGGTCACAGGCATACTCGCCAGATCCGCTTCGTTAATGCCAGAGTTGATGAAGATACGCACCATTGGGATAGTGAACACCAGTACGAAACCTGCACCCACTAGTGTTTTGCTTGATTCGCCGAACGCTTTCACCAGTGGTGTCGCGCTGCGAGATTGAATCAGTACTGCTAGCAGAGCAACGAACACTAGGATGCCGCCTGGGAGGTAAAGTGGCTGAATCGCTGCACTGATGCCAGTTTCACCAAGGATGCTGTTGAATGAAAGGCTTATGCCAGTTAGGAATGCTTTGAAATCGGCATTTACGCGGCTTGCTACAAGAACTACTGCTAGTAGTACGTATGGTAGCCATGCTTTTACCATGCCCATTGGTTTCGCATGCGTTACAGACTCTTCTTCTGCCACTTTTAGCGTGCCAAGCCATTCCGAAGGCCATTTCTTCTCGTCTTCAAAATCCCACTGTGATTTAGGCACTAGGAAGCCTTTCTTCGCTGCCGTTACCACGATAGCCAGACCAAATAGACCACCGATTAGAGACGGGAACTCAGCGCCAAGGAATACACCTGTTAGTGCGTAAGGGATAGTGAACGACAGACCTGCAAAAATGGCGAATGGTAGAATGTCTAGGCCTTCTGTCCAGCTTTTGTTCTTACCGAAGAAGCGCGTTAGCATCATTGCCATCAATACTGGCATTAGCGTACCAACGGTTGCGTGGATAAGCGCAACGCTAGATGTGATCTGCTGAATGTACGCTTCCCAGCTAGAGCCGTTAGCGATCAGAGATTCCGTGATGTTGTGCGTATCAAGACCTTTACTTACCCCTACGATAATAGGTGTACCTACCGCACCGAATGATACTGGCGTCGATTGGATCATCATACCCATTAGTACCGCTGCAAGCGCAGGGAAACCGATAGCCACAAGAAGCGGAGCCGCGATAGCTGCAGGTGTACCGAAACCGGATGCACCTTCAATGAAAGAACCAAAACACCATGCAATGATGATGGCTTGAATACGGCGGTCTGGCGAAATGTCAGTGAAGCCGTTACGGATAGTGCTGATCGCACCTGTGTGTTTTAGGGTATTCAGCAGGAAGATCGCACCGAATACAATCCAAAGTACAGAGACAGTAATCCCTAATCCCTGAAATACAGATGCCAGCACACGGGTTGTTGTCATGTCCCAGAAGAACAGGGCAATCACAACGGTTAAACCGAACGCGACAGGCATCGCACGTTTTGCTGGCCAGTTAAGGCCGACTAGTAGTATGGCCGCCACCACAATAGGTGAAAAAGCCACTAAGGCAAGTAGAGTCTCGCTCATTGGTATTCCTCGTAAAGGCATTGATACCAATCTAAATAAGCATTCGAACATCAATTACTCATATGGACTTCTTATCTAGATGCTTTGTTAATCCGTTATTACATAGTAGTCACTAAAGTAACAACTGGCTTAACTTGGCGCTTTTGATAAGTTTCCTTAATAAACAATGAGTCGTACAACTGCGTATCCAGATTGGCTCGACTTTCTTTCTAAATCTGGACTCTTGTGAGCCTCTTAGATTTTGTATTTGTGTTATTAGTGTTAATTTCGCGAGGAATTTACCGCTTTATTTTTTGTTGATATAGGGAAATAATGAAAATGATTAGTTCCAAAAATGACATAATAAGATGCGAGCAGACGATTTAATCCTGTTTTCTCAGGTAGTAGAAACGGGTAGCTTTAGTAAAGTGGCAGAGATAAATAATCTTACAAACTCGGTAGTTAGCAAAAGAATTGCCCGTTTGGAAGAGGAATTAGCGGTTCAATTGCTATATCGAACTACGCGTAAATTGACGTTAACGGAAGCAGGTAAAGCCCTTGCCCATAGCGCAAAAAATGTGAAGCAAGCCACTGTCGAAGCTATGAACACGATATCTGGCTTTGGTGAGAATGTAAGTGGCCACATTAAAATGTCCGTTCCGTGTATCTCAGGCGATTTAATCTTAGCCGATGCGGTAGCCGAATTTTGTAACATGCATCCGGGCCTAACCGTGGATATGGAACTGGATAACCGCTTTGTCGACCTTGTCGAAGGTGGTTATGATTTGGTGATAAGAACCGGATATTTAGAAGATTCTAGTTTGATTGCAAGGCACATTCTCGACTCGCAATGGGTGGTATGCGCATCGCCTGCTTATGTCGCCAGAAACGGTAAACCAGCCAAACCAGAAGATTTAGTAAGCCACAACTGCCTGCAGTACGCATACCAAACCACGGGTGCAAGTGAGTGGGAGTTTAAATCCAAAAATGGCAACTACATTGTGAGTGTATCTGGCGCGTTCTTTACTAATAACGCCACGGCGCTGCGCAAAGCCACGCTAGGCGGCCACGGTATTGCTTATGTACCAAGGTGCTTGGTGTACCACGATTTACGCAACGGCCAGTTGGTGGATTTGTTTCCGGAACAGGTAGGGAAAAAGCTAGGCGTTTATGCGGTTTATCCTTTTACTCGTCAGCCGCCAAATAAGGTGAGACTACTGATCGAACATATCAGAGAAAGATACCTTACGATTTCACATTATTTCTAATTTTTGTAAGAAAAAAGCCGACACATCCGTGTGCCGGCTTTTGGGTCGGCGGCCAAACCGAATAGGTGGTATGAGTACCCTCTATTGTTTAATTGATGGTTCGCGAACTTTCCGTTGCTAAGCTGTACGTTTTAAGCGTGGCAAAGTGGTGGTGAGCCTTTTGTACTTGCTCGAATTCAAGCATCCACTGAGCATTACGCTGTGCAGTGCAAAACGCGCCCATATGCTGCAATAGCTCTTCACTGTTTTTGTCGAGAATGTGGTGAGTGGCATAAACCAGTTCTGAACTCTCAATCGACAAAAACTGCAGTAGAGCATAACTCTGATTCAAAAGATCAAACGCTTTATGGTGTTGGCCCATTTTGTTCAGGATTTCAGATTGCGACACCGCAGCATCTCTTAAGCCAGTAAGTAAGCAACTAAATTGACAGGGTTTCGTGTCGTCGCTTTCAATCGCGGATTGAATGTGGGAAGGCAGATGGCAAAGTACCTGATCATATAAATAGTACGCTTCTGGCCAATGGCCCTGTTCTAACAACTGTTCAGCTTTCAGATAGTGTGTCCAACACTGCTGTAGATCCATTTTTATTACTCCGCCAGAATTATTTATCCTACATTTAAATAGAAATTAACCACTATTGCAAATGATTATCATTTGTGTGGCGGGGTGTGTAATTTGGTGGATATTTAATCACTTGAACGTAAATTGCATCTAAGTCACTAAAATATAACCAAATCTAACCTACACTAAGGCAAAAGAAGTCCGAACAAGGAAATGTAAGATGGCTATTCAACGCTTAGAGGCAACTCAGTTGTATCATGCTGCCGAGCTGGAAATGTTGCCAAGTAAGTCGACAAAGGAGCTGGCACCCATTGACGAGATCGTTGGTCAGGAGCGAGCGCAAAAGGCATTAGAGTTTGCAATGTCGATCAAAGAAAAAGGCTACAACATGTACGCCATCGGGCAAAATGGCCTAGGTAAGCGCACCATGATTTTGCGTTACTTAAATCGTCATAAACATGAGCCAAGCGAACTTTATGATTGGTGCTATGTCGCGAATTTTGAAGATGTTCGTACGCCTAAAGTGCTGAAGCTGCCATTCGGTGTGGGTAGTAGTTTAAGGCACGATATTGAAAAACTCATATCTAAGCTGCTGAATGCGATTCCACTCGCGTTTGACAATGAGATCTATTACAGCCGCGCGGACAAGCTTAAAAACCAACTGGCGCAAAAACAAGAAGCCGAGTTGGCTCAAATAGCGAAAGAAGCGAAAGCCCAAGGCATCAGTCTGACCATCACCACTCAGGGAGACTATCAATTTGTCGCTATGAATGGCGAAGAGATGCACACCGAAGAGAGCTTCGACAATCTAAGTAAGAAAGAACAAGAACACTTCAGCGATACGATTGATACGCTGGAAGTGCAGCTGCGCGATATGGTGAGACAGCTGACAGAATGGGAAGAGTCGTACAGCGATAAGATCAAAAAGCTTAACGACGAAGTCACACTCGACGTTATTGCTCATTTCATCAAGCAGTTGAAGAAAGACTATTCTCGTTACCCAGAGATTAAGGCGTACTTAAAAGACCTGCAAAAAGACATTGTTGAAAACGCCGATATTTTCTTGGAGAAAAGTGAAGAGCAAGCGGAGATTGCCAGCGCGTCATTGGATAAAAAACTGCCTCGCCGCTACAAGATTAACGTTCTAGTAAGCCGCAAAAAAGAAGACTTCCCGATTGTGGTGGAAGAGAACCCGAACTATCACTCGCTGTTTGGTTACATCGAGACCGCCACGTTTAAGGGTACCGTATTTACCGACTTCTCACTGATTCGCGCGGGCAGTTTACACAAAGCCAATGGTGGTGTGTTGTTGATGGATGCTCAGAAAGTGTTGGAGCAACCTTATGTATGGGATGGGATTAAGCGTGCGTTAAGGGCGCGTAAATTGAGCTTCACCTCTCTGGAAAAAGAAGTCACGTTGACTGGCACAGTGTCACTCGATCCAGAGCCGATTCCTTTGGATGTTAAGATCATTCTGTTTGGCGATTATAGAACTTATCAGCTGTTGCAACATTACGATCCAGAATTTAGTGAGTTGTTCAGAGTGACCGCGGATTTTGAAGACGAAATGACACGTAGCGCTGAGTCTGAACTGCATTACGCTCGCTTTATCTCTAGTGTTGTACACGACAACGGCATGCTTCATTGTGACCGTAAAGCGATTGCGAGAATCATTGAACATAGCTCTCGCTTAGCTGGAGATCAGACGAAACTGTCGTTACATTCCGCGCATATTGCGAATCTTCTTCGCGAGTCAAACTACGTGGCGAAGCAGGCAAACTCTAATATGATTCGCTCAACACACGTAGAAGAGGCATTGGCCAATCAAGAGCTCCGAATTAGCCGTCTGAAAGACGCTGTCATGGAAGGGTTCATTAACGGGACGACGCTGATTCAGACAGAAGGGAGTGCTATCGGTCAGGTTAATGCACTGTCTGTTTTGAGTACCAGCGAATATATGTTCGGTGCGCCAAACCGCATCACAGCGACAATTTGCTATGGTGAAGGCGATGTGATTGATATCGAAAGAAGTGTCGACTTGGGCGGCAGTATCCACTCTAAAGGCGTGATGATTCTGAGCGCGTATTTGTCGTCAGTGTTTGGCAGAACGGCCAAAGTGCCACTTAATACTACGATCACGTTTGAGCAATCCTATGGCGGCGTCGATGGTGACAGTGCAAGCATGGCTGAATTATGTGCGGTGGTATCGGCATTCTCGAAACAACCCAATAGGCAAGATATCGCGATCACTGGCTCAATGAATCAGTTCGGTGAATCGCAGCCTATTGGTGGCGTGAATGAAAAAATTGAAGGCTTCTACGATGTTTGTGGCATTAAGGGCCGACACAATGAGCAAGGCGTTGTTATCCCGCGTTCAAACATGCATAACCTGATGCTAAGACCCGATATTGTGAAAGCAGTCGAAAAGGGTGAGTTCCATATCTGGGCTATTGACCACGTAGTCGAAGCCATTGAGCTATTTATGGGCAAACCTGCAGGCGAGCTAAACGAAGAGGGCAGTTACCCTATCAATACTGTGTTTGGTATTGCACAGGCCAAACTGAACTCACTGCGAAAATAATCCGTTAAGTAGTATTAGGGCTTCCAAATGGAAGCCCTAAATGTTTATCGTCTATGGATTACCCAGGGCACAACCTGTCACTTTTTAATTCAAGGATTAATCAGATCTGGTAGATTGTTGTCACTCACTCATGATCCAAAGCGTGTTATCAAGTGCCTTCTATTCGATAAATTTAGATAATGCTTTAGGGTGTCGAACTCCAATCGCACAATAAGTTGCATTTAACAATACCGGATTGATAGTAATGTTGCGGTTTGCTGGTTTGAGTCCAGTAAGCAGCTACAAGATAGGGTGAGTGAGTACATTTTGAATTCTAGATTCAACAATTTTTCTATAGAGCAGTCAATCAAAGGTTTGCGAACGTGATAGATACGATAATTTCTAGCGCAGCATTATTTTCTCTTATCTGGATGTTCGTATATTTCTATTACTTAGTAGTATACGGCCTTGGTGATCGAAAACACATCAACTCATTGGTGAACTGTTTGGCAAAAGATCCTGAAGCATTTAAAGATAAATACAGTTTGTCGTTAGGTGGAATTGGTGCTGGAGGTATCTTTACTTTGTTTGTTCTAGGGTACCCTATCATACGTCATCGTCGAAGGAATAGAGCGATTACCTTCGATTTATTCATGTGGGTAAACTGGTTGTTTTTTATTGTCGCTATTTTTATTTACACGTTTGGATAGACAACATCTAAGTATTTGCTTTGTGATTATGCTCAATTTAGTGATGTTAAAGCCGTTGATAGGACTACTGTTTTTTGCGTGGGGTCTAGTCTATTTTTATCACCTTGTAGTCTCTTCTTTAGGAGATAAGAAACACATCAATGACTGAGTAGACAATTTATCGAAAGAAGCAGAATGCAATTATCGCTTTAGACAGGACTAAGTGCGTTTTTTACAGATAACATATACCTTCAAACTGTGCATTGAAACAAAAAGGAATGGGGAGCGTGATTGCTCCCCACTGTCACCCCTAAAGCCATTAACAAATGGGTCAGCCTCCCTTGGTCATCACATCCCTACACTCTATAAACTTGATTGTTTTATAGACTAACAGTGTTAAAGCTCAATCAGTTCATTCCCTGATTTTTCACCCTTACTGAACGCTTCAATACTGCCGAGCGTCGTATCGGCAATGTTGCCTAATGCTTCATGCGTCAAGAACGCTTGGTGGCCCGTGAACAGTACGTTGTGGCACGCAGATAAACGGCGGAAAACGTCATCTACGATAATGTCGTTGGACTTATCGCGGAAAAACAGATCTTTTTCATTTTCATACACATCCAAGCCAAGCGCGCCAATTCGGCCACGTTTTAACGCTTCAATTGCGGCTTCTGCATTCAGTAGTCCACCACGACTGGTGTTAATGATCATGACACCATCTTGCATCTGGTTGAAGGCTTCTTCATCGAGTAGGTGATAGTTTTCCTCTGACATCGGGCAATGCAGAGTGATGACATCACTTTTAGAAAACAGCTCTTCTTTACTGCAGTAAGTTGCGCCCATTTCTAGCGCCAATGGATTTTCATAAGGGTCGTAGCAAAGAATCTCCATCCCCAGTCCTTTAAGAATTCGCATGGTGGCAATGCCTATTTTACCAGTGCCAATCACGCCAGCGGTTTTACCAAAAAAGTTAAAACCGACTAGACCTTCAAGGGAAAAGTTGGCATCACGGGTGCGTTGATATGCCTTATGGAATCGGCGGTTGAGGCTCATCATCAACCCCACAGCATGCTCAGCAACGGACTCTGGTGAATAGGCCGGAACGCGAACAACTTGTATACCGAGCGCTTTAGCTGCTTGTAGGTCTACTCTGTCAAAACCTGCGCAGCGCATGGCGATCATTTTCACACCGTTTTCAGCGAGCGACGTAAGCACCTCAGCTGAAAGGTCATCGTTTACGAAAGGGCATACAACCTGGCAGCCGTGGGCAATCTTGGCCGTTTTACGCGTAAGTGCAAAATCGTGGAAGTGCAGATTAAAACCAAACTTTTCGTTTGCTTTGCTAAATGACTCTTGGTCATAAGACTTGGCACTGAAAAAAGCGACATCTAACATAAAAGGCCTCTCAAAAAATAGATGTAGGAGGAAAAGTTGTCTCTATTGAACATCTAATTGATAAAAAATAAAACCATCAATTTTATGTGGTAACTCACTGAGTTCTATCCAGTGGTATAGGTATGGCGATGTGTTAGAATCGCGGCAAATTCTTGCTAACGTACATTTAATAATGAGACACCTTAAAACAACGATTCATCCCGATATTGATCACCTTGACGATAAGCTTGTGTTTAAGCGCAATGCCGCGCGCGCTATCGTCGTTGATGGTGAGGATATTCTTCTGCTTTATACAGAGCGTTACCACGATTACACCATTCCTGGTGGTGGTTTAGATGAAGGCGAAGATGTAATTGCAGGTATGGTACGCGAGCTGGAAGAAGAAACGGGCGCAAACAATATTCATAGCATCAAGCCATTCGGTATCTTTGAAGAATTTCGCCCTTGGTACAAAGACGACGCAGACGTAATGCACATGATTTCTTACTGCTATACGTGCAAAATCGACAGAGAGCTTGGTCAAACCTCGTACGAAGATTATGAAATCAAAAATGGCATGAAGCCGATGTGGATCAACATTCACGACGCAATTGCCCACAATGAAAAGACGATCGCAGAAAGCCCGAAGAAGGGCATGAGCATCGAGCGTGAAACTTATCTTCTGCAGCTCGTTGCGAAAGAAATGCTTTGATTCCACCTATCGCTCGACAGTTTCATTTGATGGGGCTGAGTTTTCTCAGCGCGACTGCCTCAGTAATTTTGTGGTTCAATTAAGCTTGTAACAGTGATTTGGCTGAGTCAGAAATAAATGCGCCAAGGATTACTCCTTGGCGGTGGCTGATTCGGTGTTCAATTTTTCAATCTCGGCTTTGGTTCGCCATTGACCGTTGTACAGGTATTCCCACTTTGGCGGTGGAGTCTTTTTTGCTCTTAATTCAAATGTATCCTCAACAGGGTATTCGAGACTTCGAGCAGGGATGTGGAGGAGTTTCGATTCAACCCGGCCTTCAAAAAAATCTTTATGATCCTTTAGTTCAATGCATTCGAGGTTATAGTCTTTTGATAGCTTAGTTATCATCGTTTCCAGATCGGTAACAGTCTTAAAGAATAAGTACGTGTATCCTCGATCATGGCAGCGGAAAATGGTTTTTTTCTCTAAATTCCATTCACAGCAGACATCGTATTTGTGAAAAAACTTAATCACTTTGCGTTTTCTGTTGTAGTAGGTAAACAACCAATCTTCTCTCATCCCGACTTTGATCTCCGTCGGTTCATCCGGCTGGCGCTTTAACATACCAAACGAGAGTAAGATAAAGCCGCCCGCCCCAGCCAGCGCCATAGGGCCAGCGACCGCGACCATAAATACACAGACAATAGCCCCAAACCAGCCCATAACTTGTGTAGCAGTGTTGAACCATTTAGGCAAAGTACTACGTTGTTTAGAGATGAATCCTTTTTCGGATAAGGTAAAACTATACCGTTTTAAAAAATTGAGTCTTAGCAAGAAATAGACGATTAATACGCCTAAAGATAGCCCTCCCGCCAGTGTTAATGCCTGAGATACGTTTCCAAAATCAACCAATAAGAAAAAAATGAGTACGCATACTATTGACGGAACCAACGTCATACTTATGTGGATATAACGAGAGGGCTCTTCTACGTTAACAGTCGCCCAACTGATAACATGGTCACCGGATGCAATCTCTTGCTCCTGAGCCTCTTGATAGATAACACACTCTTCTGGTGTGATGTAAAAGGGTAAATATGCCAAAGGTTACTCCTTGGCGGTGGTTGATTCGGCGTTCAATTTTTCAATCTCTGCTTTGGTTCGCCATTGACCGTTGTACAGGTATTCCCACTTGGGCGGCGGTGTCTTTTTTGCTCTTAATTCAAAGGTTTCATCAACAAGGTATTCGAGACCTCGAGTAGGTATGTGGAGGAGTTTAGGTTCGATTTTTCCTTCAAATAATTCCTTATGATTTTCAACTTCGATGCATTCAAGGTGATAGTCGTTGGAGAGTTTTTCTACCATTGCCTCAAGGTCAGAAACTGACTTAAAAAACATAAAGCTATAGCCCCTATTGTGGCTTCTGTGCACAAGAGTTTTTGCCACATCTCGATATCTGCAGTTATCGTATTTATGAAAAAACTTAATCACTTTGCGTTTTTTGTTGTAGTAGGTAAACAACCAATCTTCTCTCATCCCGACTTTGATCTCCGTCGGTTCATCCGGCTGGCGCTTTAACATACCAAACGAGAGTAATATAAAGCCGCCTGCCCCAGCCAGCGCCATAGGGCCTGCGACCGCGACCATAAATACACAGACAATAGCACCAAACCAGCCCATGATCTGTGCGGCAGTGTTGACCCATTTGGGCATATTGCGCCGTTTTTTAACCACAAAGCCTTTTTCAGACAGTATACAATCGTAGCGATTATCTAGGCCAAAGGTAAGATAGGACACACCAGACATGAGAACAGTTACACCCGTCAGCATATAGGTCACGATCATTTGACTACTGTCGTGAAGAAAATAAGTGAGAAAAAATAAAGGGCTAAC
The DNA here is from genome assembly GCF_024582835.1 of Vibrio japonicus. Classification (NCBI taxonomy): domain Bacteria; kingdom Pseudomonadati; phylum Pseudomonadota; class Gammaproteobacteria; order Vibrionales; family Vibrionaceae; genus Vibrio; species Vibrio japonicus. The sequence goes on along the minus strand of NZ_CP102097.1, from coordinate 377,721 downwards.
GGCAGCAACAGCTACTGACAAAAATAAATACCGAAAAGGCTCCTCTATATCGAACTTATTCCAGATGATGGCATCTTTACCAGACGCGATTTCTTGCTCTTGAGCTTCTTGATAAGCGACACACTCTTCTGGTGTGATGTAAAAGGGTAAATATGCCAAAGGTTACTCCTTGGCGGTGTCGGCGTTCAATTCTTCAATCTCGGCTTTGGTCCGCCATTTACTGCGGTAAATGTATTTCCATTTTGGTGGCGGCGTTTTTTTTGCTCTTAATTCAAACGTATCATCAATAGGGTATTCGAGATTTCGCACAGGTATATCGGCCAGTTTGGGCTCAGGTTTTCCTTTAAATATTTCTTTGTGATCTTCAACTTCAATACATTCAAGATGATAGTCGTTGGAGAGTTTTTCTATCATTGCCTCTAGATCAGTCACGGTTTTGAAGAAAATGTAGGAGTCACCTCGACTATGAGACCGAAAAATGGTCGTTTTATATATGTCCCTGTAATAGCAGTTGTCATGTTTGTAAAAAAACTGGATGACTTTGCGCTTTTTGTTGTAGTACGCAAACAACCAATCTTCTCTCATTCCGACTTTGATCTCCGTCGGTTCATCCGGCTTGCGCTTTAACATACCAAACGAGAGTAAGATAAATCCGCCAGCTCCGGCCAGAGCCATGGGGCCTGCGACCGCGACCATAAATACACAGACAATAGCACCAAACCAGCCCATGACCTGTGCGGCAGTGTTGACCCATTTGGGCATATTGCGCCGTTTTTTAACCACAAAGCCCTTTTCTGAGAAGGTGTGTTCATAGCGATAATCGAGGCCAAATACTAAATAACAGTAACCATAGCCCAATATCAAAAATACTATGAAGCTAAAACCAATAATTTCATCTTTGTCAGCAGTAAACCAAAACGAAAGTAATACACCAGCCATTACTACTATAGGTATTAGACTGAATAGGATATTGGAATATCGGTTCGGTTCTTCGATATCGAACTTCTGCCAAGTGATGGTGTCTTCACCAGATGTTACCTCTTGCTCTTGAGCTTCTTGATAAGCGACACACTCTTCTGGTGTGATGTAAAAGGGTAAATATGCCAAAGGTTACTCCTTGGCGGTGGTTGATTCGGCGTTCAATTCTTCAATCTCGGCTTTGGTTCGCCATTGACCGTTGTACAGATATTCCCACTTGGGTGGCGGTGTCTTTTTCGCTCTTAATTCAAATGTATCCTCAACAGGGTATTCAAGACTTCGAGTAGGGATATGGAGAAGTTTAGTTTCTATTTTTCCCTCAAATAGTTCTTTGTGATTGTCTACTTCGATGCATTCAAGGTGATAGTCGTTGGAGAGTTTTTCTACCATTGCCTCAAGGTCAGTTACGGTTTTAAAGAAGAGGTAACTATCGCCTCTACTGTGCGCTCTAAATATGGTGTTTTTTTCTAAATTCCATTTACAGCAGACATCGTATTTGTGGAAAAATTGGATGACTTTGCGTTTTTTGTTGTAGTAGGTAAACAACCAATCTTCTCGCATCCCGACTTTTATCTCCGTTGGCTCATCCGGTTGGCGCTTTAACATTCCAAACGAGAGTAAGATAAAGCCGCCCGCCCCAGCCAAAGCCATGGGGCCTGCGACCGCGACCATAAATACACAGACAATAGCACCAAACCAGCCCATGACTTGTGCGGCAGTGTTGACCCATTTGGGCATATTGCGCCGCTTTTTAACCACAAAGCCTTTTTCAGACAGTATGCAATCGTAGCGATTATCTAGGCCAAAGGTAAGATAGGACACACCAGACATGAGAACAGTTACACCAGTCAGCATGTAGGTCACGATCATTTGACTACTGTCGTGAAGAAAATAAGTGAGAAAAAATAAAGGACTAACGGCAGCAACAGCTACCGATAAAAATAAATACCTAAAAGGCTCCTCTATATCGAACTTATTCCAGATGACGACATCTCTACCAGACGCGATCTCTTGCTCTTGAGCCTCTTGATAAGCGACACACTCTTCTGGGGTGATGTAAAAGGGTAAATATGCCAAAGGTTACTCCTTGGCGGTGTCGGCGTTCAATTCTTCAATCTCGGCTTTGGTCCGCCATTTACTGCGGTAAATGTATTTCCATTTTGGTGGCGGCGTTTTTTTGCTCTTAATTCAAACGTATCATCAATAGGGTATTCGAGATTTCGCACAGGTATATCGGCCAGTTTGGGCTCAGGTTTTCCTTTAAATATTTCTTTGTGATCTTCAACTTCAATACATTCAAGATGATAGTCGTTGGAGAGTTTTTCTATCATTGCCTCTAGATCAGTCACGGTTTTGAAGAAAATGTAGGAGTCACCTCGACTGTGAGACCGAAAAATGGTCGTTTTATATATGTCCCTGTAATAGCATTTGTCATGTTTGTAAAAAAACTGGATGACTTTGCGCTTTTTGTTGTAGTACGCAAACAACCAATCTTCTCTCATTCCGACTTTGATCTCAGTCGGTTCATCCGGCTGGCGCTTTAACATACCAAACGAGAGTAAGATAAATCCGCCAGCTCCAGCCAGAGCCATGGGGCCTGCGACCGCGACCATAAATACACAGACAATTGCACCAAACCAGCCCATGACTTGCGCAGCAGTGTTGAACCATTTGGGCAAAGTACTACGTTGTTTAGAGATGAATCCTTTTTCGGATAAGGTAAAACTATACCGCTTTAAAAAATTGAGTCTTAGCAAGAAATAGACGATTAATACGCCTAAAGATAGCCCTCCCGCCAGTGTTAATGCCTGAGATACGTTTCCAAAATCAACCAATAAGAAAAAAATGAGTACGCATACTATTGACGAACCAACGTCATACTTATGTGGATATAACGAGAGGGCTCTTCTACGTTAACAGTCGCCCAACTGATAACATGGTCACCGGATGCAATCTCTTGCTCCTGAGCCTCTTGATAGATAACACACTCTTCTGGTGTGATGTAAAAGGGTAAATAGGCCAAAGATTACTCCTTTAAACTAAGTCCACAGATTCTTCATGTGTATAGGCATGGTCGTGCCAAAGCATGGAGGTTTTAGGAGGGAGTGGGTTGCTCATAATACCAGTCGATGAATAAATGTTACTCACGACAAGCAAAATACGAACCAATTATCTTTATAATGAAAATCAAATGGTTAGGTTTAATCTAAGTAATCTTTATCCAATAAATTAGTAAATTTTCCAAAAAATGAATTCTTAGAACCATTTTTTGTTTTAGTAACCGTACGTCATGTCAAAGAAATAGCAATAACCCGCTAATTGGATTGAATTTATTACACAGAAACTTAGAGTGACTTCTATACTTATCCAAGTAATTGAATTATTAATATTAATTAATAGCCTATTAGGGAATTTGGGTCTAAATGAGCAAGGGAGTCGCTTATGGGGGCAATGCACAAGGTGGTGCTGGGGTGCGCGTTAGCATTAACAACCAGTTTTTCGTATGCAGAGGTGATAGAAACTTCTGTGCTGGTTGGATTTGGGGAAGCAAAGTACAAGCCGGATTTTACGCATTTTGATTATGTGAATCCAAACGCGCCTAAGTATGGCACCGTGACATATGGTCAAGTCGGAACGTACGACAACTTTAACCGATTTGCTTCACGCGGTGTGGCGGCGGCTCAAAGTGGGGAGTTGTACGATACCTTGATGTATTCTCCGAGCGATGAAATCGATGCGTATTACCCACTCATTGCTGAAAAAGTCCGTTATTCCGATGACTTTACTTGGTTAGAACTCGATATTAATCCTAAGGCACGCTTCCACGATGGTCAGCCCATTACTGCGGATGATGTGGCTTTTACCTTTGATAAGTTTATGGCAGAAGGTGTGCCGCAATATCGTGTTTATTATCAGGATATCAAATCCGTTAAGGCGAAAGACAAGCTCACAGTGCGTATTGAAATGGCAAAGCCAAACCGTGAAAAGCTGTTTAGTTTCGCGCAGAGCGCACGCGTGTTACCAAAACACTTTTGGCAAGATAAAAGCTTATCAGAGCCATTAGCGACGCCGCCCGTTGGCAGCAGCGCATATAAGATCAGCGACTACAAATCAGGCCAGAGCGTGACATATGAACTGGTGGCGGACTACTGGGCCAAAGATCTGCCCGTGAATGTCGGTCGCAACAACTTCGCTCGTATTCAGTATGACTACTACCGAGACGACACCGTCATGCTCGAAGCCTTTAAAGCTGGCGAGTTTGATTTTCGTATGGAAAGTTCCGCGAAGTTTTGGGCTAACTCCTACACGGGTGTGAATTTTGATCAAGGATTTATCATCAAAGAAGAGATCCCTCATCAAAAGCCGGAAAGTATGCAGGCGTTTGTATTCAATATTCAAAGTGACGTGTTTAAAGATCCAAAGGTACGTGAAGCACTTAACTACGCGATGGATTTTGAGTGGATGAACAAGAATATGTTCTACGATCAATACACACGCTCACGAAGCTACTTTCAAAACACAGAGTACGAGGCCAAAGGCTTACCTTCTGAGCAAGAGTTAGCCATTCTAAATCCGTTTAAAGATAAGCTTCCTCCACGCGTGTTTACGCAGGAGTATCAACCGCCTGTCAGTGATGGTTCTGGACGAATCCGCGCTCAAATGCGAACGGCTTTTAAATTGCTTAAAGAAGCGGGTTGGGAGCTCAAAGATAAGGTGATGACCAATGTGGCGACAGGCGAGCCAATGAGCTTCGAATTTTTGATCTATAGCCCGACAACAGAACGCATCGCCATCCCGGTGCAAAAGAACCTGAGTTTAATGGGGATCGAGATGAAGATCCGCACAGTCGATACCACTCAGTATATAAAAAGATTGCGTGACAGAGACTTCGATATGCTTTCTTCACCCTACAGTGAGAACGCTTACCCAAGCCCTAATTTGATGATTGTTTGGAACTCTAATTTTATCGATTCCACGTACAACACCGCAGGGGTTAAAGATCCGGTTGTCGATCACCTCACGTCAGAAATCGCCAAAAATCAGCAAAACCCAGAGGCCTTGCTTTATTTGGGCCGAGCGCTTGACCGCGTACTTCAGTGGAATTTTTACATTATTCCGCAATGGCATCTGAGTAAATATCGCGTGGCGATGTGGGATAAATTTGAGCGCCCAGAGATTATGCCAAAGTACGACCTTGGGCAAGACACTTGGTGGGTATCAGAGAAAAAAGCGGCGAAACTTCCGGAAAAACGTCGCTAACAACCGCAGTGTGAGGACAAGTGTTCTCGGTAAGTAACGGACGACAGCTAGCAAGAGGGATTCATGGCTGCCTATATTTTGCGTCGACTCCTGTTGGTGATCCCCACGTTGTGGGCCATTATCACCATCAACTTTTTCATTATCCAGATTGCACCTGGTGGTCCGGTTGAGCAAGCCATTGCGCAAATGGAAGGGCATACGTCAGGCATTATGGAGCGCTTTGCCGGAGGGGGAAGTGAAGTCGATTTAGGTACAGGGGATGAGACGAACGTATCAGGGTATAAAGGCTCACGTGGGCTTGACCCTGAAGTGGTTGAAGCGATCAAAAAGCAGTTTGGGTTTGATAAACCTTTGCTGGAACGATATTGGGACATGCTTAAAAACTATGCCACCTTCAATTTTGGCGACAGTCTTTTTAAAGGTGGCAATGTTATCGACCTGATTATTGAGCGTTTACCTGTGTCGATTTCATTAGGGTTGTGGAGTACTTTGATCATCTATTTGATCTCTATTCCGCTGGGAATCCTTAAAGCGATTAATCATGGCTCTCGCTTTGATGTGTGGTCGAGTGCGGTTGTCATTGTCGGTTACGCCATTCCGGGATTCTTGTTCGCCATCATCCTTATTATTTTGTTTGCCAGTGGCAACTATTTTAGTTGGTTTCCGTTGCGTGGCCTTGTTTCAGGTAACTTTGAACAGCTGGCCTGGTATGAACAAATTATCGACTATTTCTGGCACTTAACCCTTCCCATTGCGGCTATGGTCATTGGTGGTTTTGCAACGCTAAGTATGCTAACTAAAAACTCCTTTCTTGATGAGATTAATAAGCAATATGTGGTCACAGCCAGAGCAAAAGGGCTGGATGAGCGCAGCATTCTTTATAAGCATGTTTTTAGAAATGCGATGCTGATTATTATTGCGGGATTCCCAGCTGCGTTCATCAGCATCTTTTTCACAGGTTCCATGCTGATTGAAGTGATGTTTTCGTTAGAAGGCATAGGGCTACTAGGGTTTGAATCTACTATCCAACGCGATTATCCGGTGGTGTTTAGCTCTTTGTATATTATGACTTTGCTGGGATTAATTTTAGGCATTATCTCTGACCTGACCTATACATGGGTTGACCCAAGAATCGATTTTGAGGCGCGCTAATGTTGAGGAAAAAGAGAAGTAATCCGTTAAACGAAGCGCGTTGGTTACGGTTCAAAGCAAACAAACGCGGCTATTGGTCACTGTGGATCTTTTTGGTGTTGTTCGTCATCAGCTTATTTGCGGAGTTAATCGCAAACGATAAGCCCTTGCTGGTGGCTTACAACAACCAGTGGTATTACCCCATCGCCCAGCAGTACGCTGAAACGGAATTTGGCGGTGAATTTGAAACCGAAGCCGATTATACAGACCCGTATGTTATTGAGTTAATAGAAATGCAGGGCTATATCATTTGGCCGGTAATCCCGTTTAGCTACGACACCATCAACTTCAACATACAAGGCTCTGTGCCGTCATCCCCTGATAATGTGAACTGGCTGGGTACTGATGATAAAGGGCGCGATGTTCTAGCGCGTATTATCTATGGATTTAGAATCTCTGTGCTGTTTGGGTTTGTATTGACCATTGTTTCGAGTGTGATTGGCGTGGCGGTGGGGGCGACGCAAGGCTATTACGGCGGCTGGCTGGATCTGTTTGGACAGCGATTTATAGAAGTGTGGTCGGGGATGCCAACACTGTTTTTGCTGATTATTCTATCGAGCTTTGTTGAACCCAATTTTTGGTGGTTGCTGGGGATTATGGTGGCGTTCAGTTGGATGAGTTTGGTTGGGATTGTGAGGGCTGAATTTTTACGCTGCCGCAATTTCGACTACGTAAGAGCGGCTTATGCGATGGGGGTCAGTGACGAGCGTATTATGCTCAGACATATGTTACCTAATGCCATGGTGGCGTCATTAACCATGATGCCCTTTATATTATCTGGTTCAGTAACGACGTTAACGTCACTGGATTTTTTAGGGTTTGGTTTACCTGCGGGCTCGCCTTCTTTGGGGGAACTTTTGGCACAAGGTAAAGCCAATCTACAAGCGCCTTGGCTCGGTTTTTCGGCATTCTTTATTTTATCACTAATGCTCACTTTACTCGTATTTGTTGGCGAAGCAGTGCGTGATGCGTTTGATCCTCACCACCAAGGAAGGTAGCGATGAGTAAACCAATTTTAACCATTGAAGGGTTGTCTGTAGGGTTTGGCCGCGGCAGTGAAATTGAGCAAGTGACTCATCAGGTTTCTTTGTCTGTAAAGAAGGGTGAGACTCTGGCTTTGGTGGGGGAAAGTGGCTCTGGCAAATCCGTCACTGCCAATTCAATTCTAAAACTATTGCCGAAAGGTTCTTCTCACTATATGGAAGGGCAAATCGAATTTGACGGCGTTGATATGCTGAAATGCTCCGAGCGACAGCTTCGCGGGATTCGTGGCGGACGTGTCGGTATGATCTTTCAAGAGCCAATGGTCTCTTTGAACCCTCTGCATAAAATCGGAAAACAGCTAGTTGAGACGTTATCTATCCATCGCGGAGTGCGTCAGGGTAAAGCTGAAAAAATCGCTATAGAGTGGTTGGAGAAAGTGGGCATTCATCACCCTGAACTTAAGCTTAATTCTTACCCGCATGAGTTGTCGGGTGGAGAGCGACAGCGGGTGATGATTGCGATGGCACTGATCAATAACCCTGAGCTTCTAATTGCAGACGAACCAACCACGGCGCTTGATGTGTCGGTACAGGCTCAAATTCTCGACTTACTGAAGGATCTACAAAAAGAATTGGGAATGGCGATGTTATTCATTACCCATGACTTAAGCATCGTCAGGCGCATTGCGAACAGAGTTGCGGTCATGCAAGAAGGTAAGCTGGTGGAGGAGGGGGAATGCCACTCAATCTTTAACGCTCCCAAGCACCCTTACACACAGCTATTAATAAACTCTGACCCAAGAGGCAAGCCAGTCCCTTTGCTTGATGGGCAATCTACGATACTCGATGTGAGCCAGTTGCGTGTGTGGTTTCCGATTACAGGGGGCTTGTTCAAGCGTGTGATCTCGCACATCAAAGCGGTGACCGATATGGCGTTTTCATTGCGTAAAGGGCAATCAATAGGTTTGGTGGGGGAAAGTGGCTCTGGCAAATCAACCACCGGCATGGCGATTTTGAAATTGGTAAAGTCTCAGGGTTCCATTGCTTACGATGGGCATGAATTACAGGGGTTGGACAGACGCCAGATGCTTCCTTATCGCAGTAAAATGCAGGTGGTATTTCAAGACCCGTTTTCGGCGCTCAATCCGAGGATGTCGGTCGCACAAGTAATTGGTGAAGGTTTGCATGTCCACCAAAATCTCAGTGATGATGAAATTGATAGAATGATTGTCGAAGTGATGGAAGAGGTGGATCTTGACCCTGAATCTCGACATCGCTACCCCAATGAGTTTTCTGGTGGGCAACGTCAACGCATCGCCATTGCTCGGGCACTCATTCTTAAACCGGAATTTATTTTGCTTGATGAACCCACTTCTTCGCTCGATAGAACGGTTCAAGCGCAGGTGCTCGATTTGCTCAAATCGCTGCAAAGCAAATACGGTTTGAGTTATCTCTTCATCAGCCATGATTTAAATGTCGTGAAATCTTTGTGCCATTACACCATAGTGATGAAGCAAGGGCAGATCGTTGAGCAAGGAAACACAGAGCGACTATTTACTCACCCAACGCACCCTTATACCAAAGAGTTGGTATCGCTATCTTCATTCTAAAAAATCTTATTGCGTAAATTATTTTCGATAGTAGTATGGCTATTTAGATGGCTAAACGTCTATTTAATTATAATAAGGAATGAAGAGTGAAAGGATTAAGAAAAGTCAGTCAGTTTGCATGTGTTGCGTCTTTGGTATTGGGATTGACGGCCTGTGGTCAAGATGAGAGCAGCGAGATTAAGGTCGGTGCTACTGTAGGCCCGCACGCACAAGTTGTTGAAGCGGTAGCGAAAGAAGCTGCCAAGCAAGGGCTTAACGTTAAGGTTGTGGAGTTTTCTGACTACATTACACCGAATGCGGCACTGGAAGATGGCAGTATCGATTTAAACAGCTACCAGCACAAACCGTTTTTGGACAACTACAACAATAGCCAAGAGGCCGAGCTTGTCTCAATTGGCGAATCCATCCTGATGCGCATGGGTGTGTACTCCAATAAGTACCGTTCAATCGACGAGCTACCAGAAAAAGCGCGCATCGCTATTCCGAATGACCCAACCAATGGCGGACGCGGTTTACTACTGTTTGCGGATGCAAAACTGATCACGTTACGAGAGGGTTCTGGTTTTAAAGCAACGCTGAATGACGTCGTCAGCAACCCGAAACAGTTTGAGTTTGTGGAAGTGGATGCCGCGCAGTTGCCACGTACTTTGGACGATGTGGATGCCGCTGCGATTACCATGAATTATGTGATGTCGGCAGGGCTAGACCCGAAAAAGCAAGGCATTTACTTAGAGTCCAAAGATGCCCCGTTAGCGGTTATGGTGATCGCCAGTCGCAAACAAGATAAAGATAACCAAGACTATAAAAAGTTTGTGGAAATCTACCAATCTCAAGCGATTCGCGATTTCATGCAAACGGAATTCAACGGCACTATTGAACCTGCTTTTTAAGCGTGCACTGCTTGCTACGAAAACGGCCCAATCAATGATGGGCCGTTTTGTTTATTGGTTTTTATATTTTCATCTGCCATGCAGATTAGCCCAATGGCCTAAACCGCTGTGTAGTAGCTTGCACTGGCAATAGAGAGGGGCTTAGAGAACCAATAGCCTTGCAGGTAAGACGCGCCCATATCGGTGAACATCTTCTGCATTTTGGCGTCTTCAATACCTTCTATCACAATATCTACGTTGTAGGTGCGGCACAGTTGAGTAATAAAAGAGAGGTACTCAAATGTCGCTGGGTTCGTCATCGAGCGCTGTGCGACTGAGCGGTCGATTTTAATTTGTTGCAGTGGCAAATCAAAAAAGCTGTTCAATGAGGTGTAGCCCGCTCCAAAGTCGTCAAGCGACAGTTGAAACCCATAATCTTTTAAGCGATTAAGCTGCTTCACTGCCTTTTTATTGCCGTCTAAAATTAAGGTTTCAGTCAGCTCGAGCACAATGTTTTTGGTCGGTGTCTGGTATTGGTCGGCCAGCGCTTTGACCGTGTCAGGAAAACTCTGATTGAGAAGCTGAATAACCGAAACATTGATGTTTACACGGACATCGTTTTGATGAGTCTCTTGGTATTGCTGAAGAAACTGACAAGCCTTAGTAAACACGACGTAACCCAAATCGACGATTAGTCCTTTTCTTTCTGCGACAGAGATAAATTCATCTGGGTAAATTTCCCCAAACTCTGGCGATCTCCAGCGAACCAAGGCTTCAAAACTGGCGAGTTTATTCTTCTGTGCACATACGATAGGTTGAAATTTGACCGAGAGAATTTGCTGCATGATGGCGTTGCCAAGCTCTCGCTCTACGTAACAATGGCGATCAACTTTTGTTTTGGTTGAGCCTTCATAAACACTGAGTTTATTGGACTCTTGCTCGCTCGCAAACTGAGAGGTGCGAGATGCAATTTGGATCGCTTCGTCCATCCCTCTTTTGAGAGGGAAATTAGGGTATATCCCCACGCAAATTTCGGTCCCGTATAAGATCTCATTGGTTTCTATCGAATCATTAAATTTTCTGGTGATTTTTCTTCCCAATTGAATAATTTCGTTTTGGGGTAAATCACCATTGATAAGGATAGCAAAATCATCAGATCGGATTTGGTAAACGTCGTATGTCTGTTCCGGCAAACTGCTCAAGGCAACACGTAAATGCTTGAGAAGGTCTCTGAGGATATTTGGGCCATAGAGTGAAAGATAAGAGCGAATATTGGTAATTTGGACATAAAAAAGGCTGAAATATTCGCGCTCACGAGAGTGATTCTCAACGTCCATTTTTAGCTTCTGTTCGTTTCCTAGCCAGAAAAGTTCTTGCTGTGTTGAGGAATACGAAGGATCAATGTCGTTTAATTTAAGGTCAGAGATATCTTTATGGCAGCCAATTAGGATACGTTTACCGTTAATCTCTTTTATTACCGCAGTACCAGTAACCCAAATGTAGTGCCCTTCAGTGGTGCGAACTCGATACTGCGTTTTGTGCTTTCGCTCATTACCAGAGAAATGAAAGTCAATTTTTTGCTGAAGTTTTGGTCTATCAAGGGGGTGAACAAGCTCAAGCCAAGCCTGCAGATTAAAGGTGTCTTGTTCGACTCCGAAACGTTTATAAAAAGCATGAGAGTAGGAGCGTATATAACCCGTTTCGGACATACTAAATACCCCACCGTCAAGGACGTCTAGGATGTGTTTGACATTGCTATCCATTAACTCATCCAACTCGATCTTGGAAAGAGATAAAGGAGTATGTGCAAAGTCGTCCTGAACTAGGGACATTTTATATTCTAATACATCAGCGATCTGCAAATTATTTGCGACGCTATTCATAGAGTGTGACATATAGATAGACGCACCTAAAACAACAAACGGTATACGTTCGTTACGGTTAATTTCTACTCTCATTAAACTAGAGTGATCAGGGACAAACTACGCGTAGGTATGCTGTCACCCATTACTTCTTACGAAGGCATTCATAATTGTTGTATCTGTAATTAACGTAAATTCACTCTTTATTTCAAACATATTTCGACTTTATTGTGAGGTGTGTCGGTAAACAGGGGGTAAAATAGCACAAAACTCGTAGCACGCTAGTATTGCGTTACATTTTAATTGACTTAGTGCCATGGCGCGATATTTACCAGCCAGTGAATTAGGGGGAATGCTGTAACTCGCTAGGGCTTTAATGATGAGGTACGCGTGGTAACATTTGTATCTTTCTGGTGTATTAAAGATTAGACTCTTTAAAAAGTGATTAAGAACCGACGAGTAGTAAATGAGCGAAGAATTCGACCACGGGGAAGAGATAGAAATCGAAGCGATTGGCATCGAAGTGTCATCTCAACCGATTGAACTATATAAAGTATTTAAAATTGCTAACTTAGTTGGCGGAGGCGGTGAAGCGAAACACATCATCTCTGAAGGCTATGTGGCAGTGAATGGTGAGCTTGAGACTCGAAAACGCAGAAAGATGTACGACGGCGATTTTTTTGAGTTTAACCAAGAATATTACGTAGTCGTGTGTGATGCACCTGTGACAGAGCCACAGCCACAAAGCGTTAGCAGTCCGCCACAGGACAAGAAGACTCCTCAAAGTCACGCTAAAAAAAGTAAACCTGCGGCGAGTAGTCAGCGTAAATCGAGTAAGAAACAAGATAAAGCAAAGGTTGAAAGCGAAGCAAAGACCGAAAACAAAGAGAAAAAACAGAACGGACGTTCTTCCATCGACTTTTTCTAGTCAATTCCTGTTTTTTAAGACGGGCCATGCTTTGACTTAGAACGTTTTAAAGGCGCTATTTCTATAAGGAATAGCGCCTTTTTGATCATGCCATAACGAAATTCCTATTCCTTTCTTTTGGTGGTTTGTTAGCCACTTAACACTTAAATTCAAATTTGAATAGTGACAATAGTGAAAATCTAAATGATAATGCTTTCGATTTGATACGCATAAGGATTAATACAATGAGATTGAAGGCAGTTGCGCTAGCATTGGTAATGACCGCATTCGGTGCTAACGCGAAGGTGGTGGAAGTCGAACATATGAAAGGGACGACTCAACTTGAATCAAACCCTGAGCGCGTGGTTGTGATCGGATTAGGGCCACTTGATACTGTCAAAGCGTTTGGTATTGAACCAGTCGCAGTATCAACGGTAAGTATGTTCCCTGATTACTTAGAGCAGTATCGCAAAGGCGATTTTGTTTCAGCGGGTAGTTTGTTTGAACCTGACTTCGAAACGATCTATACGCAAAAACCTGATCTCATTATTGTGGGTCCTCGCGGCGCTGATAAATTTAAGGAACTGTCTGAAATTGCACCAACGATTGTGTATGCCTTAGATTCCAAGAAAGGTTACTGGGAAAGTACACAAGAACAGTGGCGTATGTTGGGTGAAGTCTTTGAAAAGCAAGCGTTCGTTGAGCAGCAAATTACTAAGCTTGATGATGAATTCAAAGCCATTCGTCAATACAACCAAAACAATAAAGTGGATGCATTAACGGTAATGAGTGCGGGTGGAAATGTCACCACATTTGGTCCTAACTCACGTTTTGGTTCCATCTACAAAGATTTTGGTTTCACTGAGACTGTTCAAGAAGTGAAAGATGGTGGTAGCCATGGTGATCTTGTTTCTTACGAGTTTATTCGTGAGAAAAACCCGTCAACGCTACTGATTGTTGATAAAGATATTCTGATCAACAAAGGCAAAGGCAGCACAGTTAAACGCGATTTTGAAAATGATCTTGTTAAAGCAACGAATGCTTATAAGAACAATAAAATGGCGTACTTAGACATCAACGCTTGGTATCTGTCTATTGGCGGTGTACGCGCGACAGAGCAAATGATCGATGATGTTAAGTCTACGATCAGCGTGAATTAATCACTCGGTTTGTATGATTCAAAGAGCCTCGAGCCTTGTGCTTGAGGCTTTTTATTTCAAGAGGTTCGTTTTGAAGAAGTTATCGTGGACACTAGGCATATTAAGCGTCGTGTCTTTGTTTGTTGGAATAGGGCAGTTGAATGTCGTGGAGTTACTCAATGGTAACCGCGATAGCTGGGAACTACTATTTACCAGCCGAGTCCCTCGTTTAGCGGCTGTTCTCCTAGCTGGCGCTGGTCTTAGTATCGCTGGTCTAATTATGCAGCAGATCAGCCAAAATAGATTTGCGTCGCCTTCCACGTCAGGCACAATCGAGTGTGCCATGCTCGGATATGTACTCAGTTTAGTTCTGTTTAATGGGCAACAGCTGTGGCTTATTTTTGCCATCTCTATGTTAGGCACGCTGCTGTTCGTGCAGTTTATCAACCGCATTCAGTTTAAGAACGCTATTTTTGTGCCTTTGGTTGGTATTATTTTCGGCAACGTCGTTGATTCTATGGCGACCTTCATTGCCTACAAATACGATATGGTGCAAAACCTTTCAAGTTGGACGATAGCGAACTTCGCTAACTTGCTCCAAGGTGATTATGAATTGCTCTATATCGCGCTGCCATTTGCGCTATTTAGCTATCTGTATGCCACCAGAATTTCTGCGGTTGGCCTAGGTAAAGACTTTGCCGTCAATCTTGGTTTGAACTACCAGCAAGTTCTTATTATCGGCGTGTTGCTCGTGTCAGTCATGTCGGCTTCGGTTGTGATGATTGTGGGGATGCTGCCATTTCTTGGATTGATCGTCCCTAACTTAGTCAGCCGTTTTTACGGTGACAACTTGAGACGAAATATCCCAATTACCGCGGTTCTAGGCGCACTGATTGTTTTGTGTTGCGACTTAGCAGGCCGTTTGATTATCTTCCCGTATGAAATCCCAATTTCTACCATCATCAGTATTTTAGGTGGCAGTGTGTTTATCTTCTTTATTCTTAAGGGGGAGCGCAGTGCAAGATAGAAACAAATTGCTTGTGCTCACCACATGCGCGCTTCTTTTTAGTGGGTTGTTTATTGCGATCGGCCTTAATGCTGATAATTATCAGTACTTCTTGTCACGCCGTATCCCTAAAGTACTGGCGATTATCATTGCCGGTATAGCGATTGGGCAATCGGCGTTGGCGTTCCAAACGATCACTCATAACCGGATATTAACGCCGAGCATTATGGGGTTTGATGCGCTCTATATGTTCACCAAGGTGTTGACGGTCGTCATATTTGGCGGATTAAGCAGCATCGCCATGAACCCGTACTTTAACTTCGGTGTGTCTATTACCGCTATGCTGGGATTTTCGGTCCTGCTGTTTAGCTTTTACTTCCGAGGCGAGCGACAAAACCTGATGGTACTTTTGCTTCTGGGCGTCATTCTAGGTCAGCTGTTTGGCAGTATTTCCTCATTCTTTGTAATGCTGATGGACCCGAGCGACTTCGCCACCGTTCAGTCAAACATGTTTGCCAGCTTCAACAATATTGACGTGGATTTGGTGTACATGAGCACACCATTGCTGCTTGTGGTGTCGTGGTTGTTGTACCGAAAACACCGCGTGTTAGACGTACTCTGGCTAGACAAAGATAACGCGACCAGCTTGGGCGTTGACGTAAAGAAAATCACACTGCACGTTTTGATGCTGTCAGCGGTGTTGATCTCCATTTCAACGGCGTTGATTGGTCCAATCATGTTTTTCGGTTTGCTGGTTACGAACTTAACGCGAGAGCTGTTTAGTAGCTATCAGCACAAAGTGTTGCTGTTGGGTGTTTCGTCGCTTTCTGTCGCGGCGTTACTGAGCGGTCAATGGGTCGTGGAAAATCTGTTTGGCTTCTCAACCACGCTGAGCGTAGTGATTAACTTCATTGGCGGTCTGTACTTTTTAACCATGTTGCTGCGCAATAAGATTGTTTAGGGTAGATATGATTACATTAAAAAGCCTCAAAAAAGTGTTTGGTCAATCTGCGGTGGTTGATAACGCCAGTGCAGAGTTTGAGAACGGTAAAGTCACTTCTATTATCGGGCCAAACGGTGCGGGCAAGAGCACATTGCTTTCTATGGCTAGCCGAC
Source organism: Vibrio japonicus (assembly GCF_024582835.1). Classification (NCBI taxonomy): domain Bacteria; kingdom Pseudomonadati; phylum Pseudomonadota; class Gammaproteobacteria; order Vibrionales; family Vibrionaceae; genus Vibrio; species Vibrio japonicus. The sequence continues at coordinate 361,800 of NZ_CP102097.1, read as the reverse complement.
TTGTCAGCAGAGATAGCGGCGAAGTGTATATAGACTGCAAAGAGCTCTCAGAGTGGGACACCAAAGATCTGGCTAAACGCTTAGCGGTGCTAAGACAGGCAAACAGTATTACGATGCGATTTACTGTTCGTGAAATGGTCTCATTTGGTCGCTTCCCTTATTCTCAAGGTAAGTTGACCGAGGAAGATGCCAAGGTCATTGATATGGCCATCGACTACCTCGATCTGACCGACATTCAAGACAAATACCTTGACGAGCTGAGTGGCGGTCAACGTCAACTCTCGTTTATTGCGATGGTGATGGCACAAGATACAGATTATGTATTCTTGGATGAGCCATTAAATAACCTAGACATCAAACACTCGCTACAGATTATGCGTAATGTTGGTCGTCTTGCGCACGAAATGAATAAGGCGGTGGTTGTTGTCATCCATGACATTAATTTTGCTGCGTGTTACTCAGACAAAATCATTGCACTTAAGAAGGGGAAGATAGTTGCTCAGGGTAGCGTTGAAGAGGTGATTCAAGCGGACGTACTAGAACGCATCTACGAAACACCTTTTAATATTATCGAGGTTGATGGCAAGCGTATGTGTACATACTACTAAGCCAAGTCTTCTTCATTTAAGAACTCAAGAGCCCACAGCACACGTTGTGGGTTCTTTTATTTGGTTAAGTCTTCAATAATCGGGCATTGGCTGCCTTCATCGCCAGGGCAGACTGAAACCCAGCTTTTGAGTTGTTTTTCGATCTCTTTCAACTCTCTTATCTTAGCTTCCACTTCTTTGAGCTTTTCTAAGGTCTTGGCTTTCACTTCAGAACTTTTTCGGTGAGGGTTTTGAGCAAGCTCGACAAACTCTTTGCATTCAAGCAGTGAAAACCCCGCGTTTTTGGTGCGAGAAATCATGTTGAGTTCGTGGATGTGCTGCTCGCGATACTCTCGGTAACCGGATTCACTTCGACTAGGTGGCGTGATTAGCCCTTTATCTTCATATAACCTGATGGACTTGCTTGATAGGCCGGTAATTTTCGATATTTCACCAATGTTCATGTCTGATCCTTGATGCGGTTCAACGTCTTACTTACGGTTTTACTACTTTTGTTGGTGGGACGCCAAAGGTTTTTTTAAACGCAATCGTAAAGTTGGCGGGGTGGTTGTAGCCCGCTTCATAGGCGGCTTCCGTGATTGTGCATAATCCTTTTTCAAGGTTCTGCTTTGCGTTTCTTAACCGCCTTTGTCTGATGTAGTTGTTGATCGTGACTCCGGCTTGCTGACGAAACGTTCTCTGCAGATTGGAACGACTCATCGAAAAATGTGAGGCGATAGAGTCAATGGTTAACGTCCCTTTAAGGTGTCTTTCGATATGGTTAAGGACATCTTCTATTCGGTCAGGGCTGATTGAGAAAGATTCATTCGCGGGGGAACGATCACCCAGCAAAGAGGCATGAGGGTAAAGCGCCTCCAGCATTTGTAACGCGAGCGATTCTAACTTGAGTTTGGAGGCAAAGTCTTGCGGTTGCCCGCACTGAATGATAGCTAACGCTAGATCCTTGATTGTTGATGTCAGCGGGATCTTTACATGGCCAAGATGCAGAGCGAAAAACGGACTCGTTGACCCAAGGTTACCTAAGCGCGAAAGCAGCCAGTTAGAATGAAATAAAAGGTTAATTTTGAGCAGGTGATTATCTTTTTCGATACTACGATGAAAACTCGCGGCTTTGGTTAGGTTAACCAATACAGCTTCCGGTTGTTTGTTGCCATCTAGATGAAATTCTAAATCGTCGTAGCCAAAGGTTAATCGACCTTCTAGCACGATGGTGACAATCATGGATGCCGAAGTCGAAGACACCACGTGAGAATCGACAAGCTCCGTACTTAAACCACCATAAACAGCAAAGCTTTTCGGCACTTCATAATTAATGAGCTTCCCTTCAACGATGGGCGTATCGCTGAATCGATTCTGACTCAAGATGATATGTTTATTTTCCTCTGATACGGTTTGCGTCAAAACAATCTTAGGTAAGCTCATTTGTGCAGCGCCACTGTCCATTTGGTAATCCTTCATAACAGTTATGCAATCTCGCATAACTAGAAATGCTTCTCATTAATAAAATTGAAACCTATCATACCTGCGAATTATTATCATTACCAGTTAGGAAGTCAGGCTCATGGGAAGGGTTAACCGTAAACCTCTAAATAAAACAATGATTTGCTGTGCCGTTGGCATTGCCGTTAGTGCACCTGTAATGGCAAATGAAGAGGAAAGCTATTTTGATGAAGTGCTTGTGTGGGGGACAAAAGTGTCCTCAAACACAGACTCGATTGGTGCGCAGGACATGTCGTTGAAACAAGCCGACCACATGTCTGATCTGCTGCGTGATATTCCAGGTGTGGACGTGGGTGGCACTCACTCAGTCAACCAACGTATTAATATCCGTGGCTTAGGCGAAACCGACTTGGACATTCGTCTAGATGGCGCGTCACAGCACGCGAACATGTTTCACCACGTGGGCAACCTGACGCTTAACCCAGACATTCTAAAGTCTGCCGATATTCAAGTGGGTAACAACTCCGTGACCCAAAACGGGCTTGGCGGCTCGGTGTCGTTTGAAACCAAAGACGCAAAAGATCTGCTCCGCTCTGGTGAGGACTTTGGTGCACGTATATTTGGTGGTTACGCATCCAACGCAAACCGACAAGGTTCTTTAACCGTGTATGGTTTATTGTCAGACAACGTAGACGCAATGCTTTATGGCCACTTTGTTCACCGTGATGACTTTGAAGATGGCAATGGCGAAGAGTCGTTTGGTACTGAAGGTGATACATATAACATCTTAGGTAAGTTAGGATTTGAGCCCTCAGAAAACCACCGCTTTGAATTGGCTTACGACATTTACCGTGACAGCGGTGATTACCGTCCACGCCCGGATATGAGCAGCAACGCAAACCAAGGGCTATCTCAAGATATACTGTTGCCGACAGACTATGATCGCGACACAGTCACGCTGAGTTATGAACTGGATACGGACAAGCACAGCGGTAAAGTTGTGGCGTATAGCAGTAAAACAACCATTGACCGTGATGAACGCAACTCAGGTTGGGAGCGTATGGGCCGTGCATCGCAAAACGAAGCCACAAACCATAACCTTGGCGTGAATGTGAAATTCCAATCTGATTACGCTCTGGCAGCTCTGGATAACCAAGTGACTTACGGTGCTGACTACATGGACAAGAACAGTTCAAGTAAATACGGCGGCGTGGAGTACATGGACGAATCTGCAATCTCTACTGCGATGTTTGCCGAGAACAAACTCTACGTTTTAGACAACTGGAATGTGACGGGTGGCCTGCGTTATGACCACTACAAACGCAAAGCAGAAACCAGCACAGACACGTTTGACGACGTGACTTGGTCGCTTGGCACGGAATGGGACATCAACAGTGATTGGACGCTATTCGCGAGTGCGCGCAGCCTGTTCAAAGGTCCAGAACTGTTAGAGAGTTTTGTGAAATTCCAGCAGGCGTCCGTTTTGGCTGACGACATCAAACCTGAAACTGGTTTAAACCGTCAAGGTGGTATTCGCTATAGCTCGCAATTAGGCGATCACTTTGTTGGTGCAAATGTGACTGTATTCCAAACCGATATTGACGATTACATTACTGAAACGGGAAGCGGAACAGGATATACGTTCGAGAATCTGGGTGATGTCGAAATCAAAGGTTTTGAGATCAGCACGTCTTACGGCTATGACTCCCTGAACTCTAAGATTTCTTATTCTCGTTCAGACATCAAAGATAAGACCAATGGCACGCCAGTTATGGGCGCAGGTGGCAGTATGGATATGGGTGATAGCATCGCGCTTACCCTCGACTACACCGTAGACAGCATTGATACCTTGTTTGGCTGGAGCTCAATAGCGGTATTGGAAGAAGACAATGTGCCAGCCGGGAGTGATCCAAAAGAAGCGTACGATGTTCATAACATATACGCGCAGTGGGTGCCTTCAAGCTACGAGAACCTCTCACTAACAGTGGGCGTCGATAACATTTTCGATGAAGCATACGTTTCTCATGCGTCACGCATTGGTACTGCACGTGGCTTTGTCGCGAACGACTACGAGCCTGGTCGAAACTTCAAACTCTCCGCTTCTTATCAATTCTAATAGCACTGCAAATAACAACAAAAGTTGGCTAGAAACACCGCTGCCCGAAAGGGCAGCTTTTTAACATTGATAGGGCGAAAGACCCAACATAATAAACAGGTATTTACATGGAAAAGTACACAGTCATTCAATCTGAGCATGTCAGCAAATATTTAGTGGTGTTATGTCGTCATTTCGCGAGAAAAGTTGAATCGACATGGGACGACGAAAAAGGGGAAGTTCATTTCCCTGTAGGTAAGGCGTATATGGCTACCGATGTAACGAAGAACACATTAACGATTCGCTGCGTCGCTGAAAATGAGCAAAAAGTGAATGGGGTGATTGCAGTGATTGATTCTCACGTTCATATGTTTTCTAGGCGTGAAACGCTGCAACTGACTTGGCACTCCGCTTAACACGCTCTAGAGGAGTAGTTAAAAACGGACCAATCAAAGCTGCTCCATTCAAAAATATTTGAATGGGCAGTTCTCAATCTTGCATGTTCAGCTACAAATCTAAACCTCAAAAGCTATCGAACTATCTACACTTGGCACAGTAAAATACTGTTTTACAAAGCCTGATTGCATATGAGCAAAGCATATCAAGGCCAAGATAATTCGGCCGAGATATTAAATTCCAGCTATGAAATAAATCTTTGATTGTGTTAGATCAACAATTTTTGATTGATTGCGTTAAAAGGCATCAAATAAAGTTGAAAGATTCAAAAAATATTGAATAATGGTACCCATAACGATCGAAGCATAGTGCTTTCGCAACTTGGTCTGAAACAGGATACCCCCTCATGTCTAATTCGTATGTACTGGTGATTAACTCTGGTAGCTCTTCACTAAAATTCGCGGTTATCGATTCTCAATCTGGTGACGCGATTGTATCGGGTCTAGGCGAATGCTTTGGCTTGCCAGAGGCGGTAATCAGTTGGAAGCACGACGGTGAAAAAACAGAAGAAGCCATCACCGCTCCAGACAATCATCATCAGCATGCGATCAATAGAATCGTTAGCCTAATTGAAACATTAGGTTTTACCAATAACCTAGTTGCCGTTGGTCACCGTATCGTGCATGGCGGAGAAAAATTCACTTCTACAGTTCGTATCAACGACGAAGTTTTAGCAGAAATTGAGAACCTGTCGGACTTAGCACCGCTCCACAACCCGGCAGGCGCAAAAGGCATCAAAGCGGCTATAGTTGCTTTCCCAAGCCTTCCTCAGTTTGCTGTTTTCGACACTGCGTTTCACCAAACAATGCCGCAAAAGGCATTTACTGGCGCGATTTCTAACGAACTGTACAAAGAATATGGTATCCGTCGATACGGTTTCCACGGCACTAGTCACTACTTCGTAAGCCGCGAAGCGGCGAAAATGTTGAACAAACCGATCGATGAATCGAGCTTTATCTCGGTACATTTAGGTAACGGCGCTTCAGTTTGTGCTATCAGCAATGGCCAATCAGTAGACACGTCAATGGGTTTCACCCCGTTAGCCGGCTTAATGATGGGCACACGTTCTGGTGACCTTGATCCGGGCATCATCGAGTTCCTACTGAAGAAAGGTTGGAGCCACGAAAAAGTATTTGAAACCCTGAACAAAAAGTCGGGCTTCTTAGGTGTATCCGGTCTGACATCAGACGCACGCGGTATTTTAGAAGCGATGGAAAATGGACACGAAGGAGCGAAGCTAGCCTTTGAAGTGTTCACATATCGTGTTGCTAAGTACATCGGCTCATACCTGATCCCGCTGAACAGCCTAGACGCAGTGATCTTCACCGGTGGTATCGGTGAGAATTCTCTTCCTATTCGTAGCGAAATCTTGAAAAACCTAAAACTACTGGGCTTCGTTGAAGATGTGAAGGGCAACGAAGAGGCACGTTTTGGTAACGCTGGTGTGATTGCGGAATCGGAACTTCTAGGTGCTGTCGCTATGGTAATTCCTACCAACGAAGAATTCGTTATCGCTCAGCAGTCGGTAGAACTGCTGTAATTTACATTAAAATCAAATATTTAAAAGCGAGCTTGGTGCTCGCTTTTTTGATTCTTTTGTTGTACAGACCATCGCTAATCACGCGCATGGTGACACAACCATTATTCACTACATTGATTTTTTCAACTTACTTTCTTCGCTCCCAAGCCAGTAAGGTTTGTGTTGCCTTGTTTGCCTCATTTGATGTGCGTTCTCAAGCTAACAGAGTTGTCTCAGCATGACGAAGGCTGATTAAAGCAAACGTCGATACTGAGCTGACAAGATTAGCGGAATGATTAGGAGAAACCAGATGAACAAACACAACGATACAGTCACCAGCCAGGACTTGCCTGACGCGAGTCGCCGAAATGCAATGAAAATGGCTGGTGCAGGCGCTGTTGCCTTAAGCGTTGGTGCATTTACAGGAGGCCAGGCTGTGGCAAGCGCGAATTTAGAACTGGGTAATAGCTGGGATAAGACTTTCGCTAAAAGCGATAAAGTTGACCATAAAAAAGTTACCTTCAAAAACCGTTACGGAATTACGCTTGCGGCTGACCTTTATCAGCCAAAAAACAGCTCTGGCAAACTCGCGGCAATTGTTCTTAGTGGTCCTTTTGGTGCAGTAAAAGAACAGTCATCTGGTCTTTATGCACAGACAATGGCTGAGCGCGGATTTGTTACGCTGGCGTTTGACCCGTCATACACTGGTGAAAGCGGTGGAGAACCACGTAATGTTGCTTCTCCAGATATCAATACTGAAGATTTCAGTGCTGCAGTCGACTTTATCGGTTTGCAGTCAAATGTTGATCGCGAGCGTATTGGTGTGATCGGTATTTGTGGCTGGGGCGGCATGGCATTAAATGCGGTAGCAATAGACAAGCGTGTTAAAGCGGTTGTTGCCAGCACAATGTATGATATGACTCGTGTTATGTCGAAAGGCTACAACGACAGTGTTACGCTTGAGCAACGCACACAGGGGCTGGAGCAGTTGGGACAACAACGTTGGAAAGACGCAGAAAGTGGTAAACCTGCTTACGGTCCTGTTTCACTTGAGCTGCAAGGCGGTGAACCGCAATTTGTTGTTGAATATGCCGCTTACTATAAAGATCCGCAACGCGGCTTCCATCCGCGAGCTATTAACTCCAATGCTTCATGGACGATTACAACGCCATTGTCGTTTATGAACATGCCAATCTTAACTTACATTGCAGAAATATCGCCGCGTCCGATGCTGCTAATCCATGGTGAGAAGGCACACTCTCGCTACTTCAGTGAAACGGCCTATGAAGCAGCCGCAGAGCCGAAGGAACTGATGATTATTCCTGACGCAACCCATACCGATCTTTATGATCAGATGGATGTGATTCCTTTTGACAAAATGGAAGGTTTCTTTAAAGAACACTTAGCATAAGCAAGAGATTTCATGCGCTTAACAATTGGCTAAGTTCGTTGAAATTTAAAGTACATTTAAGAAAAAAGAGCCGTTCAAGAGAAAGTTGTGAGCGGCTTATACCCATGTTAATAAAACCAATGCCAATCATTGTTGATAACGAACTGATTGGCATTGGTTTTAGTGGGTAGTGGCGACTAATGAAAACAGGTCAGCTCAAATATGACGGAATGATTATATTCGCCATTACTAGTCGTGAATTTTCACACCCAGACAACCGCGAACAAACTCAGGGTTAAAGTGCTTCACTGCTTCACCGACGTATCCTAAATCAAGGCAATTGATTTTATCCATATCTTCACCTGAAAGAGTGAAATCCCAAACATCGAAGTTTTCTTCAATACGTGCTTGTTTGATCGATTTTGGAATCACAGTAACTCCACGTTGTAAGTTCCAACGTAGAATCACCTGAGCGACTGTTTTGCCGTGCGCATTAGCAATACCTGCTAGCATTTCGTCTTCGAAAGGTTTGTGACGGCCGCCGCCAAGTGGTGCCCACGCTTCGGGTTGAACGTTGTATTGTTTCATGGTTTCTAGGGCTGCAGGCTGAGCAAAGTAAGGGTGTAGTTCAACTTGGTTGACCATTGGCTTAATTTTTACCGTCTCACAGAAATTCGCCAACACGTGCGCATAGAAGTTTGATACGCCAATTGCTTTTAACTTTCCTTCCTCATAAGCATCTTCCATCGCACGCCAAGCACTAAAGTAATCGCCCATCGCTTGGTGTAGCAGATACAAATCGAAATACTCTAAACAAGACTTTTCAAGTGAGGCTTCGATACCCGCGTAAGCGGCATCGTAATTTGCCATGTCTTGAACCCACAGTTTTGAGGTGATAAATAGATCTTCACGTGCACAAATACCTTCTGCAATCGCTTCACGTACAGCGTCGCCAACGGCATCTTCATTGCCATAGACGGCCGCAGTATCGATAAGACGGTAGCCAGTACGGATAGCGCTGAGCACTGATTGCTTACATTCCTCTTTATCTGTTACTTGAAAAACACCGAAACCGACCATCGGCATCTCTAGATTATTACTTAAGGTTGTATATTCCATAGTAGAAAATCTCTATAGCGCTGATTCAGATTCACTCTGAGAGGAAAAGAAAAAGCGAGCTTTGATGCTCGCTTTGAAATAGGAATAATGCTTAGAAGCACTCTTCAAGAATGTTCAGAACTTCTTCATTTGTCAGCTTTTTGTAGCCATTGCCGATGATGATGGTTGATTCAGCGATCTTCGGTAGCATCTCTTTCGTCGCACCTAGCTCTTCTAAAGAGGTGACGATACCGCACTCTTTAGTAAATGCTTCTAGCGCATCAATACCTTCAAGCGCGATTTGCTCTTTTGTCTTACCTTCTGTCGATACACCCCATACTTGAGTAGCAAAACGAACAAACTTATCTAAACCAAATTTGTAAATCAGACGGTAATACGGCAGTGAAACTGCTGCTAGACCCATACCGTGAGCACAGTCTGTGTAAGCACCTAATTGGTGCTCAATCATGTGAACCTGCCAATCCTGAGTTTTTGACAAGCCAGTAATCGTGTTCAGTGCCAACGTTGCATTCCACATGATGTTACTACGTGCTTCATAGTCATCTGGTGTTTTCAGTGCAACGCGTAAGTTATCGATTGAAGACTTCAGTAGACTTTCGATAACGTAATCTGTGGTATTTGCACCTTGGTCTGAGAAGTATTGCTCCATAAGGTGAGACATGGTGTCAAATACACCACTTACCATTTGGTATTGAGATACAGTAAATGTGTATTCAGGGTTCAGGATAGAAAACTTAGGGTAAGCAACTGGCGGGAATACACGGCCAGCTTTGTTTTTCGTTTCTTCATGAGTGATCACTGAACCACCGTTCATTTCAGAACCTGTGCCAACCATGGTCAGGATTGAAGCAACTGGAACCACATCATTTTCTAAGTCTTGAAAATCTACCCAGTATTTTTGGAATGGGTCTTGACCTTCACAATGTGCTGATATTGCGATTCCTTTCGCACAGTCAACCACTGAGCCGCCACCAACCGCAAGAATAAGGTCGACATTATGCTCGCGAACAAGCTGAACACCTTCCATCATTTTGTCGTAAGTCGGGTTTGGCATAACACCTGATAGCTCAACAACATTTTTGCCAGCTGCGGACAGGCTCGCTATTACTTTGTCGTAAATGCCATTCGATTTAATTGCGTTACGACCGTAGACAAGCAAAACGGTATCGCCATAGTTTGGCAGTTCATCGTTCAGTTTGGATAGTGAGTCTTTACCAAAGTGGATTGTTGTCGGGTTGTAGTATGAGAAATCTAATTGCATGGTCATCCTTCTAAGGTGTTAGCACTTATGATTTATGGTCGCAAAAACCAGACAGTCACAAGCCGTTTATTTTTCGCTCACAACTTGAATCGCAAACGTGTTTAATATAGGGCGTATTTTAGAAGAGGAAAGGGTTTTCGTGAATGTCGGATCGTCTCCGAGTATTGCCTATTATTCCAATTGTTGAGCTCTAAAAAATAAACCGACAACTCGAATTTTTCTGCTTCTCTTGGCTGATCTATTGCTTGTTCAAAGCAAACTGCAATCCAATGGTAACGATTACACTTTATCCGTGGTTTTTAAATTATTTATCTAAGTTGAATTTTTTGATTCAGTCAGATTGAGACTTGATGAACCCTAATGAATATTAACCTATATAGAATTTAGGCGTCACTCCTCTCTGGAAGGACAAACTATTTCTTTCTTTTAATTTACTGTAAACGTTTACACTAATTTGAGTTTGATCACGGATCTGAATCGGTGTTGGTTGATAGAATTTTAACCAGAGAAGAATCGGGCGTATCGACTTGGTGTGATTAACGCTGGCTCAGTGAGCATCAGGTCCGATACCGAGCAGGAAGTAGCAACAGCGGAGAAGTAAAAGTGAAAGTACTTGTCACAGGTGGTATGGGTTATATCGGCAGTCACACATGCGTTCAGATGATTGAGGCGGGCATGGAGCCCATCATCGTCGATAACTTGTGTAATGCCAAAATAGAAGTGTTAAGCCGTATTGAAGCGCTAACAGGCAAACAACCTGCGTTCTACCAAGGCGACATTCGTGATGAAGCGTTTTTGGATTCGGTATTCGCTGAGCATGATATCCAAGCGGTCATTCATTTTGCAGGTCTGAAAGCGGTAGGCGAGTCAGTCGTCAAGCCATTGGAATATTACGATAACAATGTCAATGGTTCATTGGTGTTGGCCCGCAGCATGCGTAAAGCGGGGGTGAAAAGCATCGTATTCAGTTCCTCTGCAACCGTCTACGGCGATCCAGAAATCGTTCCGATCACAGAAGACTCACCTACAGGTGCAACAACCAACCCTTATGGTCGCAGTAAATACATGGTGGAAGCGTGTTTGAGTGATTTATTCAATGCAGAAACTGATTGGAGTATCACGTTACTGCGCTACTTTAACCCTGTCGGTGCGCATCCATCAGGCAACATGGGCGAAGACCCACAAGGCATTCCAAACAACTTGATGCCGTTTATTGCTCAGGTAGCGGTTGGCCGCCGAGAAAAATTGTCAGTGTTTGGCAACGACTACTCAACACCAGATGGAACGGGGGTGCGTGACTACATCCACGTAATGGACTTGGCTGATGGTCATATTGCAGCATTGAAATCAGTGGGTGATAAAGCGGGTTTGCACATTTACAACCTAGGGACAGGTAAAGGTTCTAGCGTACTTGAAATGGTAGAAGCTTTCGGTGCCGCTTGCGGTAAACCTGTGCCTTATGAGTTGTGCCCGCGTCGTCCGGGTGATATCGCCGAATGTTGGGCGAGCACAGACAAGGCAGAGCGCGAGCTTGGCTGGAAAGCAACACGCAGCGTTGCTGAAATGACTGCCGATACTTGGAATTGGCAATCAAATAACCCACAAGGTTACTAATTTTCATCCGGTGTTGTGCGCCGCAATTGCAAGAATAATCAGTTGAGTAAGTAAAATGTCGAACGTTGAATTTAACCCAGTGGATCATCCACACCGTCGTTACAACCCATTAACGGGTCAATGGATTTTAGTGTCACCACACCGTGCAAAACGTCCTTGGAGTGGCGCAGATGAGAAAGCTGCGATTGATGAGCTACCAAGCTACGATGAGAAGTGTTTCCTGTGCCCGACAAATGAGCGTATCTCTGGCGATGTTAACCCAGATTATGAGGGCACGTACGTGTTCAATAACGATTTTGCTGCGCTGATGGTGGACTCACCAGATGCACCAGAATCAGACAACCCACTATTTAAAACCCAAGGTGTACGCGGTTTGAGCCGAGTGATTTGTTTCTCTCCTGACCACAGCAAAACCTTACCTGAATTACCGGTAGACAAAATCCGTGGCGTGATTGATACGTGGAACGAGCAGATTGAAGAACTAGGTAAAGACTACGTTTGGGTTCAAGCGTTTGAGAATAAGGGTGAAACCATGGGCTGTTCTCAGCCTCACCCACATGGTCAAATCTGGGCGAACAGCTTCTTACCAAACGAGATTGAACGTAAAGAGCAAAACCTAAAAGCTTACTACCAGGAACACGGTAGCAACCTGCTGGTGGATTACGTACAAGCTGAGCTAAAAGATGGCTCCCGTATTGTCGTTGAAACCGAGCATTGGTTGGCGGTTGTCCCTTACTGGGCGGCATGGCCATTCGAAACCATGCTGCTACCTAAAACACACATCCGCCGTATGAGCGAGTTAAGTAATGAGCAGCGTGATGATCTTGCTGTCGCTATCAAAAAGCTGACCAGCCGCTATGACAATCTATTCCAATGTTCTTTCCCTTACTCAATGGGTTGGCACTACGCCCCGTTCTTTGAAGAAGGTACAGATATCGACCATTGGCAGCTTCACGCACTGTTCTACCCGCCACTATTACGTAGCGCGACAGTTCGTAAGTTTATGGTGGGCTACGAAATGCTGGCTGAAAACCAACGCGACTTAACCGCAGAACAAGCGGCACAGCGTCTGCGTGATGTGAGTGATTTGCACTACAAAGAACAGTGATTTAGGAGGTTCTAGGATCCTAGGCCCTAGAACCTGAAAAACAGAAAATCAAATAAGTGGTTCACGATCGCGAATGAGCAAAGGGTTCGGGGATCTAAATACAATTTGAAGCTGAGATTTAACTATGTCTGATTTAATCCAAAATGTGAAAGCGTCTTTTGAGAAAGTGTTGGGCTATGCGCCAAGCCACATTATCCAAGCGCCTGGTCGTGTAAACCTGATTGGTGAACACACCGACTACAATGATGGTTTTGTACTGCCATGTGCGATCAACTATCAAACGGTTGTTGCGGCAGCAAAGCGCGAAGACAACCTAGTACGCGTGGTATCGGTTGATTACGATAACGCCGTTGATGAATTCGATATCACTCAAGAAATCATATTCCAAGAAGACAAAATGTGGGCGAACTATATTCGCGGTGTCGTGAAGTGCCTGCTGGCTCGTGGGTACCAGTTTACTGGTGCTGATATCTCTGTCAGCGGCAATGTCCCTCAAGGTGCGGGGTTGAGCTCATCAGCGGCACTGGAAGTTGTGATTGGTCAGACGTTTAAAGTGTTATTCAATCTAGAAATCAGCCAGGCGGAAATCGCATTAAATGGTCAGCAAGCAGAGAACGAATTTGTTGGTTGTAATTGCGGCATCATGGATCAAATGATTTCGGCAGAAGGTCGAGAAAACCACGCCATGCTATTGGATTGTCGCAGTCTGGAAACACAAGCGGTTTCTATGCCTGAGGACATGGCAGTCGTGATTATCAACTCGAATAAAAAACGTGGTCTGGTGGACAGCGAATACAACACTCGTCGTGAGCAATGTGAAGAAGCGGCGCGAATCTTTGGCGTTAAAGCACTACGCGACGTAACCATTGAGCAGTTCAACGAAAAAATCTCTGAGCTGGATGAAATAGTGGCAAAACGTGCGCGTCATGTGATCACCGAAAACGACCGCACAGTAAAAGCGGCACAAGCGCTGCGTGCACACGATTTGAAGTACATGGGGGAATTGATGGCCCAGTCACATGCATCTATGCGTGATGATTTCGAGATTACAGTTAAAGAAATCGACACCTTAGTTGAGATTGTGAAAGGAGTGATCGGTGAGCAAGGTGGTGTGCGCATGACCGGTGGTGGCTTCGGTGGTTGTATCGTGGCTCTTGTTCGACCTGCATTAGTGGATGAAGTGAAAGCGGCGGTAGAAGCAAAATACCAAGCAGCGACAGGTTTAAAAGAGTCGATTTATGTTTGCAAAGCCCAAGATGGCGCAGGTCTGGCCGAAGTATTGTAAAGGCAAGTGATGAAAGCATATTTTGAACAACTAGAACAAGCGATGATGTAAACGCCATCGTTTGACGGTCAAGCGGCGAACCTACTCCATCTTACTAATGCGAATGGTATGACGGTAACGTTTCTGGATATCGTGTATCAGTTTGAATTTTAGATAGCATTTTTGGTGGGCTCTATGCCCACTTTTTTTGATTCGGAGTCAATTGGATATAGATAATCAACAACGCACAACAGAGTTTCTGCGCACTAATGTTGGGCTGAAAATAATAGTATCATCTTCAACTTTTTCGTCACGTGACCGTGCCAAAGCCAAGCGAGCGGCACGTTCAGCCATCATCTCGATTGGATATCGAACCGTGGTGAGGTGGGGATGAACAAAGCGTGCAATTAAGCCATCATCAAACCCTACCATCGATACCTTATTTGGTACTTCAATACCATTTTGATCTAACGCTGACAAAGCACCCGCTGCCATGTAGTCGTTGTAGGTGACGACGCCAGTAATCTCCAAAGATTTGGTTAACAGATTCGTCATCGCAACTTCACCGCCATCACTGTTTGGCTCACCATACTCGATATAGCTTTTTGATAACTCAATGCCATGTTCTTTTAGTGCATCCAGATAGCCTTGCAGACGTTCATCGGTATCTTCAATATCCTGAGTAGAGGCGATACAAGCAATTTTTCGATGTCCGTGACGAATCAAATATTCCGTTGCTAAGAATGCCCCTTTGCGGTTATCAAGAGAAATACAACGATCGGCCAATTCAGGAATATAGCGATTGATCAGCACCATACCTTTCACCTCTTTGGCGTAACCAATCAGTTCTTCATCAGACAGGCCTTTGGAGTGGATGACGATCGCATCACAACGACTATTGATCAGCAATTCCAGGGCTTGGCGCTCATCTTCAGGATTGTGGTAACCGTTACCAATAAGGATATGTTTGCCATTTTCACGCGCGACGTTATCAACTGATTTGACGAGTGTACCGAAGAATGGGTCGGACACATCGCTGACCAACACACCCATCGTATCTGTACTTTGGCTTACCAGTGCGCGAGCAGCAGCATTTGGTCGGTAACCCAACTTGCTCATCGCTTTGGTCACCGCATCGATTGATGATTGACTTGCTTTGGGTGACTTGTTTATCACGCGGGAAACCGTTGCGACCGAAACACTCGCTTCCTTCGCCACATCCTTGATCGTTGCCATACAGAACCTTTGATGGTGAAAAACTTTAACTGGAAGTATTAAACACTCATTGTGTAACAAGTTCAAATACCTAAAGGTTTTGATTTGTGAAATCTGGTTCTTATCTTCTATATTTTAATGAGTTAGTGGTTTTGGAAGCGTTTACATTGTGGTTCGGTTCCGCAGATGTCAATTTTCCCCAGAATACGCCACTATCTCTAGGAGGAATGAGTGGCACAGGACTTGCGATCAAGAAACAGCCTACTGAAGTCGGTGGTCTCAAGCTAAAAATTATTTATGGGAGAGTAACCTTCTCGACCAGAAACTGGGACTAAAGAACAAAGCATGTAAGATCATTAGATGATTTGTGTTTCTGACCTAAATTGCTGAGGAGTTAAACTTGTATGGCTCTTGAATGCAGCAAAAAAGGAACCTGGGTGCTTAAAGCCACTGTCATTGGCGATATTTTTGATTGGGTTTCGTGTGTTACTCAGTAATACCTTCGCATGGTTAATGCGCATAATAATCAAATACTGCTTTATCGAGACATTCAGCATATTTTTAAACAGTCCCATCGCGTATTTCGGATGCAGTTTTACATGGGCTGCGATGTCGTCGACTTTGATGTCTTTGTTATGGTTTTTAGCAATGTAATCGAGCATGAGCTGCACATTTTTATAACCCGTATCATTTGGATGACGTGAAGAACCGTTACGCAGAAAACTGAACATTTCGACTTTGTAATCGAACGAGCAGAGGCGGCGCAACATTAAACAAACCTCGTCACTGACTATTCCATTTCTCACGCTATTTTCGCTGTGATAGCAGTTAAGCCAACGATTGCTTTCTGAAAGGCTGATAACCCCTTCAGTCTGAGACGTGATCACCCCACCATGCATAACTTGTTGTACAAACTCTTGTGGTAATACCCAACCAAGAAAAGCACTCAAGGGAATGTTGATGATCCCGAGCATAGCATCGTCACTGACTTTACTTACTCTATGCGGCGTCACTGCCCAAAACACAGCCATCTCTCCAGCAGATATTTGGACGTTAGCATTGTTGATCGCGTATTCGAGCGTTCCTTTATGCAATACATTGATTTCTATTTGCTGGTGCCAATGATAGTCCGCCATGTAAAAAGGTTTGCGCTGCTCAAAGCTCAACTCAGTGTCTACATCAATTAAAGGTGCTGAGCGCATATCATTGACTAAATAGCTGATGTTTTCAGACTGAAATACTTCTAAGTTATGCATGTAAATTTGTCCAAATAGCGTTTGATTGGGTGCCATAAAGTAAGCCTTCGAGATAAGACTAGCAGATGGTGCTTATTTGAAATGTGATCTGTATTGGCTTTGTGGTCTTGTTTGTGTAGGGAAGGGGGGAGGTTTTATGCTTGGTGTGGAATATGCTTTTTGGTTTTGCTTTTTATCTAAAGACTCTTAAAAAGTAAGGTTTGGTGATGTGGGTGTTTTTTTCGATTTGATGACAAAAGAAGAGTCGTTTAATTTGATTACAAGTTAATCGTTTGCCACATGTCGAGTAAGATGTAATGAAAGAAAAAAAATTAGTTGAGTTAAGCGGAACGGAGTCCCAACTTATTATTGAGGTTGGTGACTTTGCAGAAATTCTACACTGGGGTAAGAAGATAAGTGGCAGCCTAGAAAACTTTCGCTCCGCTTTGCATCGTCCGGTACCTCATGGACGCTTAGATAAAGACGTAGCCATGACGACGTTACCTGAACTTGGTCGTGGTGTATTCAGCAGCCCGGGTTTAGAAGGCCACCGCAATGGTCAGAACTGGGCACCAGTATTCTTCTTAAAAGATATACAACAAAGTGATACTCAAATCAGTCTCGCAAGTGAAGATGGGCAGGCTGGGCTACAACTGGTAACAGAGATTTGTTTAGATGAATTTGACGTGGTTAAAACACGTCACACGTTAACTAACCTAAAGTCGGGACAATACTTCGTTAATCGATTTGCGAACTCAATGCCGTTACCTGTAAGAGTTAATGAATTGATGACGTTCCACGGCCGTTGGGCAAGAGAATTCCAAACACAACGTCAACCGCTCCTTCACAACGGATATCAGCAAGAGAACCGACGCGGCAGAACTTCCCATGAACATTATCCGGCAATGGTGGCTGGTACGTCTAATTTCGATGAGACACAAGGCGATGTTTGGGGATTCCATTTTGCATGGAGTGGTAACCACCGATTACGCGCCGATGTAAAAACGGATGGTCGTCGTACTATGCAAGCGGAAGTCATTTATTTCCCGGGAGAAGTCGCGCTCGAAAAAGGGGAAAGTATCTCCACGCCATGGTTGTATGCAAGTTACAGTGAAAACGGACTCAACGAGATGAGCCATCACTTCCATTCGCATGTAAGGCAATCGATTATCGCGGAAGACTTTCAGAAGAAGTTACGTCCGGTGCATTTGAATACATGGGAAGGGATCTATTTTGACCATGATCCTGAATACATCATGGAAATGGCCTCGCAAGCAGCAGAAATGGGTGTGGAACGTTTTATCATCGATGACGGGTGGTTCAGAGGTCGCGATGATGACACAGCGGCATTAGGCGATTGGTTCTTGGATGAGCGCAAATACCCGAACGGCTTAGAACCGGTTGTCGATCACGTTAACGCGTTAGGTATGGAATTTGGCTTGTGGTTTGAGCCAGAAATGATCAACAAAGATTCAGATTTATACCGCGAACATCCTGATTGGCTGCTAGCTGTTGATGGTTATGACCAACCGACAGGCAGACATCAACATGTTATTGATTTGCAAAACGATGATGCGTTTAACTTCTTATACGAACGATTGGCTCATTTCTTAAGTACCTACAATATTCGGTACATCAAGTGGGATATGAACCGAGAAATCGTTCAGCCGGCGCATGATGGTGTGGCATCTGGACGCAAACAGACAGAGCGTTACTACCAGCTGGTCGATAAGGTAAGAGCCAAATTCCCTCACGTCAGTATTGAGTCTTGCGCGGGTGGCGGTGGCCGTATTGATTACGAAATTTTGAAACGCACTGACCGTTTCTGGCCTTCGGATAATAACGATGCGTTAGAAAGACAAGGGATCCAACGTGGTATGAGTTACTTCTTTCCGCCTGAAGTGATGGGAAGCCATATTGGATCGGATAAATGCCATTGTACTCGCCGCCGTCATAGCATTGAGTTTCGTGGACTGACAGCACTGTTTGGTCATATGGGAATAGAGCTTGATCCAGTGAAAGAAGATAGTGATGAAAAAGCGAACTTTGCTCGTTATGTCGCTCTGCACAAGCAATTACGTACGTTACTACACACAGGTAAAATGTGGCGAACGCCTACTGACGATAATGCACATCAGGTTTTATCGGTAGTAGCAGAAGATCAATCTGAAGCGGTTGTTATGGTAGCGCAGCTGGATATGCCAACGCACTCGTTGAGTGGCAACCTACGCATACTGGGTTTGGATGATAAAGCGACTTACCGTATTTATGTTTTAGACAAACCAGCCAACTACAACGATATTGTCGTGTTCCAGCCACCTTGGACTGAAGCGGGGTGTGAACTGAGCGGTGAATGGTGCAAAGAGGTGGGTCTAAGCATGCCGCTACTCGATCCTGAAACAGCGATGCTCATCAAAGTTGAGAAGGTAAATTGATTCAGTACGTTAAATAATTAAAAACGGTTGTGGCTATCAATGGTGTGTCATTGATAGCCAAGTCGACCGACGAGCAAAACGGGGTAGTAACATGTCTAATCAAATATCGATAAAAACCAAAGCATCCTACGGACTAGCAGCATTAGGTAAAGATTTCGCCTGTGCACCTATTTATATTTTTTTAATGTTTTACTTTACCGATGTAGCCGGTCTCTCGGCAGGCTTTATCGGCACTATCTTTTTAGCTGCGAGAATTATCGATGCTGTAACAGATCCCATGATGGGGATGATAGTAGACAACACCCGTACTAGATTTGGTAAGTTCCGTCCTTGGATTGTCGTTGGAACACTTTTGAATGCCGTCGTTCTGATTGCTTTATTCCGCACTCATACGTTTGAGGGCACACCCCTTTATATCTATGCCGCAGCGGCTTATATTTTGTGGGGCTTAACATACACAATCATGGATATCCCGTATTGGTCGATGATACCGGCACTATCCAGTTCCCGAGAGGAAAGAGAGAAATTAGTCATTTGGCCGCGTATGTTTGCCAGCCTTGCCTGGTTTCTAACTGGTACTTACGGTCTGACTATTATTGGCAAGTTAGGTAACGGCGATCAGGGTGAAGGTTTTTCCAATCTCGCGATGCTAATAGCCGTGCTGTTTATTATGAGCGCATTCTTAGTCGCAAGAAATGTTAAAGAGAGTGTGACTGTTGATAAAACAACGCAAAGATTTAACTTAAAAGATGTGGGCGATATTTTAAAGTCTAATGACCAACTCAAAGTATTAATCAGTTCAGTATTGACGTTCCAAATTGCCAATATGATATTTGGCGGCTTTGCAATCTACTACTTCACTTATGCTTTGAACAAGGCTGAATTGTTTTCTACTTATATGATGGTGTCAGGGATTGCTGAATTCATCGGTGTCATTACTTTTCCTTATATAGCAAAGTTATTCCCTCGTAAAAACCTATGGCTAATTGCTTGTGGCCTTGCGATTTTATCTTGCGTTTTACTCTATGTAATGCGTGCCTTTGTTCCTGGTAGTGTACTTCTGATAGCCATGGGAGCCGCCGCGAAATCATATGGTGTGGGCATTATAAATGCACTTCAGACCGTAATGTTGGCTGATGTTGTCGATTATGGAGAATATAAGACAGGTCACCGAAGCGAGAGTGTGATCTTCTCAGTACAAACCATGTTGGTTAAGTTTGCAGGTGCAGCTGGTGGGTTTGTTGTAGGTGTTGGCTTGTCATTCGTTGGCTATATCCCCAATGCAGTTCAGAGTAGCGAAACCATTGCAGGTTTGGAGTTCATGATGATTTGGCTACCGATGTTATTAATGATAGCCAGTTTGGTTGTTTACCGTAAATTCTATCGTCTTCATGATGGCTTCGATAAAAATAAAATTGAAACAGCGATGGAGCGATATGGGTTTAAACTACCAATATTACTTAGCAACTAAGAGAATAGGTCTTAATTATCATCCTATTTTAATGATTTAGAGGAGAAGGAAAAAATATTATTATCTATCTTGTGCCTTATCTTAGTTAGATCATAATAAGTATTTATTTGTTATGCATTAATTCTATGTGTTAATGATTGATTTTATTTGGTGGTTAAATTCAATTGATTATCCAATTAAATGTAAATTAATAGTAGTAAGCAAAGCTAATTCTGAAACTAAATAATTATCTATTTCCGAAAGGACGGTATTTATATTGTCTAAATTCCATAATTTAATAAAAACAAATATAGGTATAATCATGAACAGAACATTTAAACTATCTCTGGGCGCTGTCTGTGTTTCTTTTGCATTGCAAGCAAATGCTGGTGTTAAGATCATTGATAATGAACTAGGCAACTTTTCTATTGCAGGCAATGTTGAATTAAACTTTAACTACCGTGACCGAGAGTCCAATGCGTCTGGTGACCAAGAGTTTAACCAGGATGGTCGTGTGCTCATTGAATTCGCAGGTGAAAAATACACAGATAAAGATTATTTTGTCGGTGTTAAGGCGCAGCCACTATTTGAAAGTACGGGCAATGTAGTACTAGATGATGCTTACTTTGAGTTTGGAAAAAAGGATGGCTGGGCGATCAAAACGGGTCGTTTTGAGGGAACAGATATGTTCCCTGTAGGTTTGGATGTATTCCTCGAATATTCGGGTGATACCTCAAATGACCTCTACACAGATGGTTGGGCATACACTTACCAAATGAAAGAAGCGCGTGGTCGTGGAGCTGATGGTCAATTGATGTATCACCAGACGTTTGGCAACCTCTATGTTGAACTGGGTTCGATGATGGGCGACCGCTCTAACCTGTTTAGGGACGGTGTTGAAGGTACTTATCATGGCCATCAAATCGATAAAAGCAAAGACTCATTTTTAGTTCGTCCACTTGTCGCTTACGATTTAGGCCAATTCCGCATTGCGGCTGCGATGGAAACCAACTTAGTTTCTAATGCTGTTGTGGCCAATGGTGTCGATATCTCTGACCGAACAGGCTATGGTGTGACTGGTAACTGGTCAAACGATAGTTGGTCAGTTAACGTCAACGTTGCTTATCTAGACGCCGTCGATGAAACTAACTTTACTACTGGTGTTAATGCACTTTGGAATAACGTCGGTATTGGTTATGTTTACGCAGACAACGAATACGACAACAAAGAGCTTTCGGGTTGGGTGGATGGCAACGTTGAAGTGTCGACCACTTATGCATCTTATGCATTCAAAGACGTATTAGATATTCAAGATTTCTCGATCCTTCTCGGCTCATACTATACCCGTATTTCGAATAAGCTGACTCAGACCCAATCTGATGAGCACTTTAAAGAAGATGACGATTTTGGTGCCCGAGTACGCCTGTTCTACGCGTTCTAAACGAACATAGCCATGGCCATAGTTAATGCCAGCATGGGTATTAGCTATGGCGTGTTTACCACGCGGTCACTATTTGACGCGAAAGTCAACCGCAACGATTTTTTACCTCACTACATTAGTAACTATGGTGCTTATCGGGCCACAAAGCTTTCAGTTCTAATAACAGCGACTGCCGATATTTTTTATTCCTTTCTGGGTATTATTCAACAATCTCTTTGTAGCGCCAACACCCACTCTAGATATCAGATAGTTGTGGAATTTAACTGCACAGTACTGTGTACATCGGTCTATTATTTTTAAAATACATACCAATTATATAGTTGCTGTAAGAGAGTCAGTTGTGTTCATCAACAGTGGTGATAAACCTGACTATTTCAGATAAATATTAATGTGACTTACGTATTGTTTTTATGATTATTTGTATTAAAAGGTAAGAATATAAAGGTGAGTTTAACACGGTTTTAAGGTGAGGGTTTAGTCAAGTATTTAGACTAAATATATTGGGTATGGGTGGGGGAAGGGCGGTTAATGTAATCCATGTAAGGAATGTGTTCATTTACTCTTGAAAAGTAAGAATTGGTGATGTGAGGTCAGAACTGGATTTGATGATAATTCAAGAGTCGGATAATTTGAATAAACAAGAAGAAATAACTCGTACTCTACTATCGACATCAAAGGACAATGCATAATGAACTATAAAAAGCATCTATTAGGACTTTCCATTGTATGCATATGTTTTCCTGCATTATCGGAAACGCTGCCAGAAGGAGCGACAAAAATTCCGAAAGCTTCGGAAATACCAAATCGCTTATCTATCGAATATTTTTCTCCTGAACAAATTGTTGAGTTCAAAAAACTGGAACACTATTCAGAGCCTCAATGGCTCACCGAGAATTACGTAAAAACCGGTAAATTACCGCCAGTTGAACAACGTTTACCTGAAGTCCCAATGGTATTAAAAACAGCATCTATGCCTGACGGTGTTGGGGTTTACGGCGGCGTGCTTCGTCATGTTATTGGTGGTCGACCACAGGGCTGGAACTGGTCTGCTGCACACTCTCAAGGCTGGGGCGGTATCAACTATACTGTGCAGCAATGTTTAACGCGCACCGGTCCGATGTATCAGATTAAACCTGATGAATTAGAAGTGCTGCCGAATCTGGCGCAAAGTTGGGAATGGTCCGAGGATGGTAAGGCGTTAACCATGCATCTGATTAAAGGGGCTAAATGGTCAGACGGTGAACCATTTACCTCCGAAGACGTACGCTTTTACTGGGAAGATACCGTTTTAGAACCAAGAATTCCGTCATTCTCTTCGCAAAACGCATTAGGTGAAGGGGCGAATCTAGAAATCGTTGACGAATACACCATTCGTTGGCATTTCGAGAAAGCATTTCAGAATCAGGCACTTTACAACATGGCCTTTATGACATTCTGTCCTGGGCCTGCACATCTTCTCAAACCACTTCATCCTAAATATAACGATAACGTCACGTTTGAAGATTTTAGCAATGCGTTACCTGCCAATGCAGTACCTACTGTAACGATGGGGCCTTGGGTGCCAGTCAGCTACAAAGACGATCAGATTATTGTGCTGCGCCGTAACCCTTACTACTGGAAAGTGGATGAAGCAGGTAACCAGCTGCCTTATATCGATGAAATGCGCTACAAGCTTTCTACGTGGGAGTCACGAACACTAGAAACCATGTCAGGCAGTGCGGATTTTTCCAATATGGAAAATCCACCGATATACATTGAAACGCTACGCAAACTCGCTTCGCCTAATTCACCAACTCGAGCCATGTTCGGTCCGCGTAATCTGGCGTTCCAGATTCAGATGAACATGAACCCGACTTTATCTGTGAGTGATGACCGGGAAGCGGCGATTCGACAACTGAATCGAGACCTCAAGTTCCGTAAAGCGATTTCTCATGCCATAGACAGAAAGAGCTTGGGACAAGCGCTGGTTAAAGGTCCGTTTACTGCGGAATATGCAGGTGGCTTACACCCGGAGACAGCGTTTTACCGAGAAGATGATGTTGTTTATTACCCATTTAACCCAAACTTGTCTAAACAATATTTATCAGAGTTAGGGCTGGTTGATACCGATGGCAACGGTGTTGTGAACTTCCCTAAAGAGGTGAACAACGGCGATGACGTTGAGATTGTTTTAAATAGTGGCAACGGCACGGCAGACGGTGTCTTCAATGAAAACCTGGTTTCTATGCTGGCTGACATTGGCATCAAATTGATCCCAAGATTACTCGATAGTGTCCAGGGTGACTCATCGCGTGATGCGGCAGATTTTGATTGGCGCTTAAATCGCAGTGACAAAGAATTAATCGTTCCAATGCAACGTATGGAGTGGTTAGCTCCAATTGCGCAGAGTGGTCCGGTATGGCACCGAGGTACCGAAAATAAACCGCAAGTACTTCAGTCGTTTGAAGAGAAGATGGTGACCTTAGCTCATGAGATATTCGCTGAGCGTGACACGGCAAAACAAGCGGATCTTATTGGTCAGTTAAACCATGAAATGACGAAGAATGTGTACCACGTCGGCTTAGTGGCTTATCCAGGGGCTTTACTCGTCAATAAGCGGATTAAGAACGTTCCTAACGCACCAATCACGGCATATCAGTGGGCCGAAGACGCCGTAATGCGTGAGCGTTTTTGGGTACCACAAGATCAGCAGTTAAAAGAACTGCAGCCACACACTGTTCCTGAGTACAAGCTTGATACTAAGAAGTAACACAAGGATAAGGCGGGAAGCAATCTCCCGCCTGAATATGGGATGTAACATGATTGAATTTATTACTAAACGGATACTTAGCACTATCGGTTTACTGCTTGTGCTTAGTGCTATCACTTTCGTCATCATCCAACTGCCAGATGGAGATTACGGCGATTTAATTAAAAACCAAGCGATTTCGATGGGCGGGGCTTCTCCGGAACAGGCGCAACAGTTGGCGGACGCGGCAAGGGAGCGTTACGGTTTAAACGAGCCGGTTCTGACTCAGTACGCGAATTGGTTAAAAAATATCGTTTTCCACTTTGATTTTGGCTACTCGTTTGCTTACAACAAGCCGGTTATGGACGTTGTTGGCGAACGACTACCAAGAACGATTTTTATCGCGCTGGGGTGTCATATTGGTGCGACTCTATTAGGCGTATTTGCAGGGATATTTGCTGCGACTAACCAAAATAGAATCGGGGACAGAGTGGCGACGTTATTGTCATTTATTGCGATGACTGTGCCTCGATTCGTTATGGCCATCATTATCGTTTATTTCATGATATTCGCCTGGGACATTGGTTCGATAGGCGCGATGAACTCTCCCGAATATCTGTTTGAACCGATGTCCTGGAATAAGTTCTTCGATACCTTGGTTCACATTTGGCCAGTAATCTTTATTGCCGCCTTTGGTGGTATGGCATTTAACCTTCGACTGATGCGCGGTAACTTGCTCGATATTTTAAAAATGCAATATATCGAAACGGCTCGTGCAAAAGGTCTACGCGAAAGCAAAGTTATTTATAAACACGCAGTACCGAATGCCTTACATAGTTTGATTTCTTATCAGGGTGTTGCATTGCCTTACATGATTACTGGCGAGATGGAAGCTGCCATGGTACTTGGTATACCAACCATTGGCCCTCTGATCATTTCTGCAATGGCAGAGCAGGATACGTATGTTATCGGCACCATCATGTTGCTAGTGGCTGCCTTGCTCATCATCGGTAATTTAATCTCCGATTTATTGCTAGCCATCTTAGATCCAAGAATTCGTTTATCGTAGGTAGTACTCATGAAACAGTCACAAAGTTACTCGAGCTTAGTTTGGATACGTTTCAAACGAAATAAAATGGCATTGATGAGTTTGGTTCTGCTCACTCTTCTTGGCCTGACGTCTATTTTTGCCCCGTTCTTTTCGTCTAATGATCCAACGGTGCGCTTTAGTGAAAATATTTATGACGCGCCAGCGAATATTAATTTCTTCGATTCTGAAGGTAATTTTCATTTACGTCCTTTTGTGTACGAGAAAGTCGTGGATCTTGACCCTGTTACGTTTTTACCTGTCGTCACAGAAAATAAGGACAGTCGCATTCATTTAGAATTCTTTAACCAGGGCTGGGAATACGAATTTTTAGGTATGAGCTTTAACACTCACTTGGTTGGGTTAGAAGGCGGCTCACCACTTTTTCTAATTGGTTCAGACAACTTAGGTCGTGATTTACTTGCCCGTTGTTTCTTCGGTAGTCGAATCACATTGATCTTTGCGATTACGGTGGTATTCATTGTGGTCTCTGTCGGGACGGTTGTAGGTATTCTGTCTGGCTATTATGGCGGCCGATTCGATTTCGTTGTACAGCGTATTGCGGAGTTGGCGTTAGCATTCCCTGCGGTGCCACTCTATCTTGCGCTGATCGCAGTGTTACCAAAAACAGCCGACTCACTGAGTGTCTTTATCATGCTCATCGTTATCCTGTCGTCACTACAGTGGGCATTTGTTGCCCGTCAGGTTCGGGCACAAGCGTTGTCGATGCGAAACCTGGATTACATTCGAGCAGCTAAAGCCGTTGGTGCGAAAGATATGCGTATTGTACTCCGTCATATTCTGCCTAACGTCACCAGTAACGTAGTTGTTCTTGCGACAATTATGTTGCCAACCATCGTACTCACCGAGAGCTTCTTCAGCTTTTTAGCCGTTGGTGTAAAAGCACCCATGTTTAGCTGGGGCTCATTGCTCAATGCAGCCGGACAATTCCAAACCATAGGCTCTTATCCTTGGCTGCTTTATCCCGTTGGCTTCATTTTAATTGCTGTATTGGGTTTTAACGCCCTTGGTGATGGTCTGCGAGATGCAGTTGACCCTTACTCTAATTAACCGCTGATGTTGAGGAAAGATTATGCAAGATAGAAATACACCTGATAGTCAAGCGGCTAACAGACAAACAATTGCGAGGGTGGCCGACCTTAATGTTGGCTTCAAAACAGAAGATGGTTTGGTGCAAGCTCTGAAAGGGGTAAGTTACAACATTAAAGCGGGTGAAATGGTCGCGCTGGTTGGTGAGAGTGGATCGGGTAAATCGGTCTCAGCTCGCTCGCTAATGGGGCTACTGCCTAAACATGCTCAAGTTGGAGAAGAAAGTAAGGTCACATACCGCGATGTTGATATCACTGCCGCAAACGAGCGTCAGTTGTTGAAGCTACGCGGCAATAAGATCTCAATGATCTTTCAAGAACCGATGACTTCGCTAAACCCGCTTTACACGCTTGGTGAACAAGTCAGTGAAGCGATTTTAGTTCACCAGAAAGTATCCAAAGCAGAGGCGAAAAAGAGAACCATTGAGCTTTTTGAAGCGGTGCAACTCCCGCACCCGGAAGAACGCTTCGATCAATACCCTCATCAGCTTTCTGGTGGTCAGCGTCAGCGGGTAATGATCGCGATGGCACTGACGAATAACCCAGACTTACTTATCGCTGATGAGCCTACGACCGCATTGGATGTGACGGTGCAGGCCAATATTTTACGTCTAATTAAGAACTTGCAAGAAAAAACGGGCATGAGTGTTTTGTTGATCACTCACGATTTAACCATTGTTCGTCAGTTTGCGGACTACATCTACGTGATGAAGCGTGGTGAAGTCGTGGAGCACGGGTTAACCGAGAATATCTTCACCAAAGCGGAGCACCCTTACACCAAAATGCTGATCGACTCTGAACCAAAAGGCGTCGCGTCACCTGTGCCCCAAGCTTCTCCGGTCATTTTGCATGCTGACAAGATGCGAGTGGAGTTTAAATTAGGTAAGAAAGGTTGGTTTAGTCGTGAACCAGAGAAAAAACTGGTCGCTGTGGATGATATCTCCGTTTCACTCAAACGGGGTGAGACGCTGGGTATTGTTGGCGAGAGTGGTTCTGGCAAGACGACACTCGCAATGGCAATGTTTCAGCTGCTCAATACTGGAGATATCAACGGTAAAGTCACGTATGACGGACAGTGCCTGAATAGCATCACTACTGAACAACTTCGTGTTTTGCGCAAAGAGCTTCAAGTGGTATTTCAGGACCCATTCTCATCGCTAAACCCTCGTCTGTCGGTGAAGCAGATTCTTGAAGAGGGACTGATCGTCAATGGCCTGTATCCTGATCCGAGTGAACGTTTACTCAAACTGGAAAAAGCGCTATTGGATGCAGGGCTATCCGCTAATATTCTCAACCGCTACCCACATGAATTTTCTGGTGGTCAGCGTCAAAGGATCGCCATTGCAAGAGCCCTTGTTCTTGATCCAAAAGTGATTTTATTAGATGAGCCGACATCAGCTCTAGATTTAACCATTCAGAACCAGATCGTCCAGTTACTTAAGCAGTTGCAAGAAAAACGTGGCATCTCTTACTTGTTCATTAGCCATGATTTACGAGTGGTGAAATCACTTTGTCACCGGGTTCTGGTTATGAGGCATGGTGAAGTCGTAGAAGAAGGCTTAACGATTGATGTGCTAGAAAATTCAAAAATGGAATATACGCAGAAACTGATAAAAGCGGCTTTTGAAATAGCAGCGTAAAGAGAGTTTAAATTTTATCTAAATATCAAAGGTTAAACCCTAGGACTAAACGACATGCAACAATTAGCAAAAGATATTTTTCGTCCAACAATGCATTTTACGCCACCGTTCGGTTGGATGAACGACCCAAATGGTTTGGTTTACATCAATAATGAATACCACTTATTTTATCAGTACTATCCCTATGCGAATAAGTGGGGCCCGATGCACTGGGGACATGCAGTTAGTGCTGACCTGCGAAATTGGCAACACTTACCTCCAGCGTTGGTCCCTGATGAAAAAGGCATGTGTTTTTCAGGCAGTGCAGTTGTGGATTGGCGCAATACCAGCGGGTTATTTGACGGCGAAACTCAGCCTGGTGCGCTGGCGTTTTATACTGCGTGTATCGCCTATGATGACGGCAGAGACAGTGAACAAATGCAGAGCCTCGCTTACAGCAAAGATGGTGGCTTTAGTTGGAATAAACTTACTGACAATCCGATACTACCTAACCCAGGTTTAAAAGACTTCCGCGATC
This sequence comes from Vibrio japonicus, assembly GCF_024582835.1. NCBI lineage: Bacteria > Pseudomonadati > Pseudomonadota > Gammaproteobacteria > Vibrionales > Vibrionaceae > Vibrio > Vibrio japonicus. Next base: position 333,069 of record NZ_CP102097.1, on the reverse strand, counting down.
CGAAGGTCATTTGGCACGAGCAGAGCCAGCACTGGGTGATGGTTGTAACAGAGGGGCAGGAGATAGGCTTTTATCGTTCTAAAGACCTCAAGCAGTGGGAGAAAACGTCTAACTTTGGATTGAGTGAAGGTAAACATGACGAGATGCCTTGGGAGTGTCCGGATCTTTTCCCCATCCAATTGGAAGGCTCCGATATCTGCTATTGGGTTTTGATTGTCGGTGTACAGCGTTGCAGTTACGCCGGTGGCTCTGGTACTCAGTATTTTATCGGCCAATTTGATGGGGAGCGCTTTACCAATCACCATGATGCAGAAACTGCCTTGTGGCTTGATTATGGCAGAGATTATTATGCCGCCCAAACTTGGTCTGATATGACAGATGGTCGTCGTACTTCAATCGCTTGGATGAGTAATTGGTTGTACGCTAACGACGTTCCAACTCAGGCATGGCGAAGCGCAATGAGCGTTCCTCGAGATTTAAAACTGTCACGAACTCAGTCGGGTTTGCGCCTTTTATCTTCTTTGCCTAAACCATGGCTCAATGAAAGAGATAATATTATATCTCACGAAAAAACACTCCATGCGGGAGATTGCTTAGTTATATCTCAGGATTATCAAGCTGGCATATTAGACGGTAAGTTGTACTTGCATAGAGGAAGTTCAATTTCCATTTCGCCTTTAGGTAATAGATGTTTAACATATAATATTGAACGTAACGAAAAAAATATTGTGATAACTACGAGTCGAAAAGTAGGTGCTGAGGGTGAAGATAGTTATAATAATATGTTCAGTCACGACACTAGTTTAACTATTCCTGATAGTGACTGTCTGCAACTTACGTTAATTGTTGATCGTTGCTCGAGCGAACTTCTTCTACAAGATGGTGAATACTGCTTTACGGAACTCAGCTTCCCTATGGAGGTTAAATCTATAGATATTTACTGTTCTACTGGTACGGGAATAGTAGAAAGCTTAACGTTCTTTAAATGAAAATAACTTCGATGACTAGATAAATAGTACAGAAAATTATTGTTGTACGGGAAATCTAGAATAAATCAAACATAACTTAAAGCAGGTGATAGGTTTAAAATTGTCACCCGCTTTTGTTATTTGATAACGGGTTGAGGAGAAGAAAATTTAAGTTATATTTGCTTCTTTCAGTGCTTTAATGTCTTTTGACGGCGGCGATCCAAACAAGCGACTGTATTCGCGGCTAAACTGGGAGGGGCTTTCATAACCCACTTTAAATGTTGTTGCCATTGCATCTAAGTTTTCTGTCAGCATAAGGCGTCGAGCTTCACTGAGTCGCAACCTCTTCTGGAACTGTAGCGGCGTCATTGAAGTCATTGAGCGGAAATGGGTGTAGAAGGCAGATTTACTCATACCGCTGTACGCTGCTAGGTCGCTTACGCTTAATGGTTTTACAAAGTTGTTCTTTAGCCAGTCAATGGCTTTGGCGATTTGGTGGCTATGGCTACCTGTCGTCACGATTTGGTTTAGTCGAGCGCCTTGCTCAGTCATTAATAATCGGTAAAAAATCTCTCGTTTGATTACAGGAGCCAAGATCTTAATGCTACCTGGCTCATCTAATAGAGCCATAAGGCGAATAAACGCATCTTGTAGCGAGTCTGACAGTTCTCCTACAGCAATACCTTTCTGTGCTTCCTTGCTGGTCTTAAAAGAAAACTCAGTATCGACAATGAGTTGGGAAATCTCTTGTAAATCCAGCTCCATTATCAGTCCAAGGTAGGGTTCATCTTCGCTTGCTTCCATTATGTTGGCAGTAATAGGGAGATCAACTGACGAGATCAGGAAATGATTGGCATCATAGGTGTAGCTATCTTCACCCAGAAAAACACGTTTCTTTCCTTGAGCAATCAGACAGATGCTTGGATTGTGGGTATAGCTGGTTGGTGGTGTAGGTGTTGTCCAGCGACTTAATCTAAGCCCAGGAATTGCAGTATCAAATTGTGTTGCGTCACCTGTCCACTTTTGGATTTTTTCAGCAAGGATTGATGCTGCTACTAGGCTTGTGTTTTGTGAATCGTTCATTGCTACTCCACGGGCAACCAAAGGGTTGGACTGCTTCTGTCTTCGACTATTTAGTTATAACAGCTATTTCTTTCGTGTAAAGACTATTAGGCAATTAGTCATTGATGAGTATGTTTGGTTTTTGAAAAACAATTTCGATGCCAGTGATGAATGAAAGTGAATCTTGCTGAGGGTTAATGACTGGTAAACCATGAGTTGCAAGTGTGGTCGCAGTTCAGGGTATGAAGGTGTGAGTTATTGTTGTTTGCGCTCAATCGAATGCTTTTTGGACAATTAGGCAAGCAATAGCAATCATTAGGCTAACGGTTTTTATCATTCGGGTGTAACTTTAATGAGGAGTCATAGAAACTGTGGTTCATCGCTTTCGGGTTGTTATTGGCTTACTAGCACCCGCTTAGATTCAACAGAGTTAAGGAGAGTGACATATATGCGATTGGGAAACTGGCGGAATACTGTTTTATCCACGCTTGTGGTCTTACCTCTATTACTTATGAGTCAATTCTGTTTCGCGTCTAACAACGTGAGCGAGAGTGAAGCTATTTATGGGGAAGGAACCATGAAGATTCGTTTTGTATTTGATGATCGCACCATCACTGCGACATTAAATGATAGTCCAAGCACACAAGATTTTATCGCCCAACTACCATTAACGGTAGAGTTGGAAGATTACGCCAGTACTGAAAAAATAGCCTACCTACCATCGAAGATAACAAAGGAAGGGGCGCCAGCTGGCGTGAGTTCTAAAGCGGGAGACATTTCATACTACGCGCCTTGGGGTAACTTAGTCGTGTTTTATAAAAACTTTGGCTATGCATCTGGATTGATTAACCTCGGGAAAGTTGACGGCGATTTAGCGCGCTTTACTTCTGGTGGCTCAATGAAAGTCACTATCGAGGTTATTGAGTAATACGTTGGATTTTGTAAATAAAGGCCTGTTAATCAGCGGGACGAGATAAAAATGAATTTACGCCTGATTATTACTATTTAATTAAATAGACGATGTTTACTTATACATTTAAATGACTATCTTGTGTGAATAACGATTAATTGTTTTTAAGTGGTTTCTATACTTTAATAATCAAGCCAATGGTCGTGTTCTTGTTATTTATAAATATAGCGTTATGTATGTATTTATATTTCAATTCTAACGGAGTTTGCTTAATGGAAGATTAGGAAATAATTAAACCCTTCTAGGCAAAGTAGTATGCAGATTTTGCGATAACTTTATATTTAGAGAGTGCAATTGAAGTACTTATAAATGCAAAGGGAATAAGGAGACACAAATGTTTCGTACAGACAGATATTTCAGTAAATGGCCCATTTTGGTGGCGAGTTTGCTAGCGGTATTGACTATGAATACAGCAACGGCGGCAGAAGGTTTTGATGCTAAAGAGAAGGCTATTATTCCGATTGCAGCGTTTGCCGCCAGTGGTGAAATAGAAAAGTTAAAAGTAAGCTTGAACGAAGGCTTGGACGCAGGTCTAACCATTAATGAAACTAACGAAGTATTGGGTCAGCTATACGCATATGCTGGTTTCCCTCGTAGCTTGAATGCATTGGCCGCATTTATGCAGGTTCTCGAAGAAAGAAAGAGTAATGGAATCGAAGACGTCGTTGGGCCAGAGTCATCGCCACTACCGACAGATAAAACCAGCCTTGAATTTGGTGCTGAAAACCAAACTAAGCTCATCGGCGTGGAAGTAAAAGGGCCGTTATTTGATTTCTCTCCTCAAATTGATGAGTACCTGAAATCTCATTTGTTTGGTGACATTTTTGCCCGTGATGTGCTGACTTGGAAACAACGTGAAATCGCGACCATTGCTACTTTATCCAATATACCGGGTGTAAACAGTCAGCTGGCAGCTCACTACAACATTAGTATGAATAACGATGTGACCGTTGATGAGCTAAAAGAATTCATAATGATCATCAAAAAATATTGTGGTGAAGGTGTTGCTAATAATGCAAAAACTGTTTTGGATTCAGTCCTAGATAAAAACTAATTAGTAAGTAGGAACATACTGAAATGAAAAGGAACGGCGCAAATAATCTGACGTGTTTTTTGGCGGCTTGCCAGATCTTATGGCTAGCATGTATCAGTGCTGTATATGCAGATGAACCAATGCATGAAACCGATGTAAAAACGCTGGTTATTGTCTCACATCCCTATCCAGAAAGGTCAGTGATGACCAAGGGGATACAGCAAGCTGCTGAAAGTGTTGAAGGAGTGACAGTCCGAAACCTAGAGACTATCTATGGTTTTGATACTCGCGCCATCGATGCACAAAAGGAGCGCGAGCTAACGAGAAAACACGATCGCATTGTATTTATGTTTCCAACCCATTGGTTCAATATTACTCCGATGATGAAAGCTTATATGAATGATGTTTGGGGGAGTGTAGGACCTGGATTATGGCAGGGAAAAGAAATGCTGTTGGTGACGACTGCGGCTGGTGGTGCTAGTACCTACGGGGAGTCGGGCAGAATAGGCGTTAAACTAGAAGATGTGTTTTTGCCAATGAAAGCGAGTGCGCTACATGCAGGCATGACTTACCTAACGCCATTAGCATTTCAGTCGGTTTCTAGTTCAAAATTACCTGAGTATCAGCAGGTACTGATTGAAAGGCTAAAGCATTAAGTCTGTTATGTTCGTGGATTTGTACAAATAAGTATGGAGATTAAGTTATATGGTTTTCCATACTTGAGGTTATTTGTGTTTAGCTAATTTAAGTAAAAACTCTAACTGGTTTATGTCCAAAACCTTCACAGTTGGCACTTGGTCACTCTGTGCACTTTGTCACTCAGAAATGTCCCACCTCTTATTAATGGTGCTAATTCGCCGATTTCAACTTACTGAATTAGTTTCAGTCCATTCGGGTAATAAAGGTTTGCTCGTCATCCACGAAAGCCACAAAGCCGCCGTGATAGATAAACACCCGACCGCGGCCCTCAACTAGGCAGGCAAGCTGTGGGTTCAAATCTTCTTCGTTATCTTGGCTTTGAAACGTTCCGGTATCGGTGATGATGCCGCTGAGCGTAGGCAAATATCCATAAGTGCGCTTAGCTTGATCAATCAGGCTCAATTCACTGGTGCTAGAGAAGCAAGCGGGAATCTCCCCGGCTTCTTCAATAAATAGAGGTTTCAGTTCTTCAAAGGCGGTAATCACCAGCCAGTCGATGCCGTTTACATGGTGGATAAACATAGAGTGTCTCAATAATTCTGATGGGGCGATTTTATCACTATCCGGTGAGTTCGTAGTAGTGGGTAAAGGCGGAAATGCTGTGCAGAAGTTTTCACAATCTCTGTAAATTTGCTCATTGCTTCCGTCGCGATCAATCTATCAGCGATTTAGGCTCCTAAAGTATTGTTCAGTGTGCTTTTTAAGTACTTACTGAATGTTGTAGCCTAAACTTATCAATATGAGAGCTTACTAACACGCCATTGGAGACACTTAATGTATTATTAGTTGAAGCTAAGAAGAGGATTCTATCAATGTCACAAAGATCCAAGCTTCAGAATGAAGACAAACTGGTTAAGAAGGCACTTGAGATCGGCGGGAAGATGGCAAAGCTGCAAGGTTTTGACCTCCCTCAGTCACCACAACCCGTTAGAGTAAAAGCGATTTACTTATTCTTGGTTGATGCCAAACAGATCACGCCACTACCTGACAGCAAGCTCGACGGTGCTAACATCAAACACAGACTGGCACTTTGGATTCATAATGCATTGCCAGACAACGATCCCCTAAAATAAAAAACTATGTTGTCCTATTAGGCGCTGAAATAGGCGCTTAATAGAAATACATAAACCTTATACTCAACAAGTATCGTGCGTAACCCTAACTTACTTTCCCCATCCTATGCGTACCAATGGTTCTTATTGGGTTATCTGTGTATAGCATTACAGAGCGCCTAGGGTCTTTCGGTATTATTGATTTACAAAACAGAATTAAAATTGCTAAAGATAAGCCCAGAGAAGCGATACAATGCTTGTGTTGCAAGATCGCAACATAGAATACTCATTCACAGAAACCTTAAAGTAACCATAGATGTCTAAAGATTTCGAATTCACTACAGAATACACGCTCGACAAGCCTTTCTTTGCCGAGTGTTATGATCAAACTAGCCAGCCTGCTAAGTTCCCACAATCATATCTGAAAGGGATGCTCTTTCTTATTTTTGGCGTGGTTCTATTAGAGTTTGAGTTGCTACCTAACGGTTACGTCGGTTGGTTCTTTATCGTATTGAGTGTTATTGAAGCGTTCAGTGTTTACTGCAAGCGAACTTGGTGGTTATGGCGACAAACCATTAGCTCAAGCCGTGGCAACAAAGTTGTGTTTAAAGTTAACGCGAACGGTGTGAACTACAAAAGCGGTAAAATAGACCGCTGCATCGCTTGGAGTGAAATCGACCAACTTGAACAAACCGATTTAGGGTTCATCCTTCATCTAGGTAAGCAACGCCAATATGTCAGCAAATCTTGCTTAAAGGAAGAAGTGATCGCGTTCATGATTGAGCAGCACGCAGCCTCAAAAACGAATTGACTGAAACATTTCTGCCCAAAAGTTTGCTAGAGGCTGAGGTGTATGGCTCCTACGCTAATCTTTCTGATGACAATAACACCAATATCTAATCAACAAATTTGTTTGTAGCATAGAACGAAAAAGGGTCGCCATCTGGCAACCCTTTACAAACTGTATATTCAAGTTGATAAAGTTTTTTTAGTGTTTGATTGGCACTTTTTCAGCTTAAACCAGATCTTCTTTCTACCGTTATTTCTCAAAGTAATTCCTCCAAAACAACACCAGCTTCACCATTGGTAATCCTTTGAAGAAGGCTATTTGTTTTTATTTTTTCATTGATTGAGGTTTCTTTGTTTTGAATGGCTTTATTTTTATTAATGCTATTCTCATTATTAACGATTTGATTAGACATATTATGCTCCTTACAAAAATTAAAATTAAGGTGCACTGAACATAGGTATTATTTTTAGGATAGATAATTAAGGGAGGTTACAGAGAGAAACTTGCTAGGATAACGCTGGAAAACTTTCTTTATATTTTATCTTGAAACAACTCATTGTCAGAGCAACTACCTTGCCACACATATGACAAGGTAGTTAAAATTCAGCTGTAAGACTAAATGGTCGTTACATTTTCAGCTTGAAGACCTTTTGGTCCTTTGCCTACAGAAAAAGAAACTTTATCGCCTTCAACAAGCTTCTTAAAACCATCGCCTAGAATGCTTCGGAAATGAACAAATAAATCATCGCCATTTTCTTGAGAAATAAAACCGAAACCTTTAGTTTCGTTAAACCACTTTACTGTACCAATTACTTTATTAGACATATTATGCCCCTTATGAAAATTAAAATTAAGGTGCACTGAACATAGGTATTATTTTTAGGATAGATAATTAAGGGAGATTACAGAGAGAAACTTGCTAGGGATAACGCTGGAAAACTTTCTTTATATTTTATCTTGAAACAACTCTTTGTCAGAGCAATGGCTACTATACAGACTTATTTAACTAAAGATACCTTTATTTTTAATTAAATTATCCTTACAAGTTTAAAGGTGTTGTAACAAGGTGTTTAATTATTATGTATTACAAGCACTTACTACAAAGTGACGTACCAGAAAAATTTATATGAAAGACTCATTCAAAATGATTTTGTTTAGCTGAGTTTCAGTTCAGCTCAACTGCCTGACTTTCTGATGACCAGCAATATTGAGAGGAGGTCATTGCTATTTATCGTGTGTTGGAAATCCTTCTGATTTTTCTAATCGTCGAAACTTCGCAGCTTGGATCGAGCTTGTACCACTCCGTGCTCTACTGGAGTAAAACAACGAATGCTGGGTATTTCAAATCGACGAAATAAAGAGCTAAGAGAATTCTTTGTTCATGCTGCCCGAGCGGTGATGTGGAGGGAGGATACGGCAGAGCGTTACTTGATCCCCAAGCGTTTTCCCAGGCGATGTAAATTACCGTTGTCCAATCCCAACTGACGAGCCGTTGCGGCCCAGTTACCTTCATTTTTCTCGAGAGCTTTAACAATTATCGCTTTTTGAAACGTATCGGTCGCTTCTTTAAGTTTGGTATCGGGCAATATAATCGGGACGTTTTCCACGGTATCTTTTGTCGGTGAGGGGAGATGGCTCGGTGTTGTTATGTCAAAATCTTGCTCTATTAACTCGATATTCATAGAGGGAGTTCGCGCTTTGGCTAATACACCTGCTCGTTTTATTACATGTTCCAGTTCCCGCACGTTTCCTGGCCACGTGTAATTCTTTAAAGCCTGAACCAGATTAGGCGACAGACGAATACTATTGAGTCCCAATTTGCTTTTTAGTCGTTCCGAGAAGAAGCCGGCTAATAGTATTACGTCATCCTCACGTTCACGGAGTGGGGGAACATGTAGCGGAAACACACTTAAACGATGGTATAAGTCAGCACGAAAACGCCCCGCGGTGACTTCCTCATGCAGAATACGGTTAGTCGCTGCCACGATGCGTGTGTTTACACGGATATGACGATCATCACCGACACGTTGGATGTCGCCATACTGCAACGCTCTCAACAGCTTAGCTTGTAGGCCTAGAGACAGCTCACCCACTTCATCCAAAAACAGCGTACCGCCATCTGCTTGTTCAAACTTACCTTTACGGTTACTGATAGCACCAGTAAATGCGCCTTTGATGTGACCAAACAGTTCACTTTCTGCGACAGATTCCGGCAAAGCCGCACAGTTCAGGTAGACCAATGTATTGGCAGCTCGGCTAGAACGGTGATGAATTGCATTGGCAACCAGTTCTTTACCCACGCCCGTTTCACCCGTAACCAAGACAGACAGTTCGGTATCGGCAACCGCATCTATTTGCTTTTGAAGTGCTTTCATGCCTGCGGAATGGCCGATGATTTCGTTATCCAGTGTACGTTTTTCCGTAAAAGACTCTCGTGGAAGACTGGTTTGTGTTTCTAATTGTTCGAGAAGTAACGCGGTATGCAAACCACCTGCTGCAAGTGCACTGATAAAACGCAATTCTTGGTTGAGTAACCCATCAAATTGATTTGGGTCGAAGGCATCAATGGTGATAGCACCAATGAGCTGGTCATCAATTAACAAAGGTAAACCAATGCATGAGTGGACGTGCAATTTGTCCTCGAGATTTGGGATTAAACCATCGTAAGGATCAGGCAAGTCACTGTCGGATGGAAAACGCACGATATCGCCAGCTCGGGCAATCGCTTCTAGCCGTGGATGTTGATCAATAGAAAAACGACGGCCTAGTACTTCTTCCGCTACGCCATTAATGGCGAGCGGTTTAAAGTGCTGATCTTCATACAAAAGCAAGGCGGAAGAATCACATTTTAGTACCTCTCGGATAGTGGTTAACAAGGTGTCGAAACGTGCCTGCCGAGTGAGGGCAGAGTTTAGGTCCTGCGTGATGTGAAGCCATTGAGCGATTAGTGAAGTCATAGCCAATACCCGTTATGTCAATATGACAATTATATTGTCAAAATAACAATTATCAACTGTGTCTAAATGACAATTAAGTGCTTTTGTGTTTTTGTTAAGTCGATGATAAATAACAAAAATAAAAGTTGGCACGTTTGGTGCTTTATAGAAGGAAATTATTTATTCATCTTGTTATCTAAGGCAGTCATCATGACAATTCACGTAAAAAACAACATTCATTGGGTAGGTCAACGCGATTGGGAAGTGCAAGACTTCCATGGCACAGAATATAAAATGACAAAGGGTACCAGCTACAACAGTTACCTCATCCGGGAAGAGAAAACAGTGCTTGTCGATACCGTCGATCATCGATTCAGCCAACAATTCATTCAAAATCTAGAAATGGAAATCGATCTAAAGTCGATCGATTTTATTGTGATTAATCATGCAGAAGAAGACCACTCAGGTGCGTTGTCGGCACTGATGGCGAAAATTCCAAACACACCTATCTACTGTACTGAAGCGGCAATTGATTCGATAGTCGGTCACCACCACCAACCAGAATGGAATTTTAAAACGGTAAAAACAGGCGATAGCATTGATATTGGTAACGGAAAACAGTTGGTCTTTATTGAAGCTCCGATGCTTCACTGGCCAGATAGCATGATGACCTACCTAACTGGCGATGCTGTCCTATTTAGTAACGACGCTTTTGGTCAACACTATTGCGATGAGCGCCTGTTTAACGATGAAGTGGATCAGAATGAATTGATGGATCAGTGTTTACGTTACTACTCAAACATCCTTACGCCTTTTAGTAGTTTAGTCACAGCGAAAATCAAAGAGGTTCTGAGCTTCAATCTTCCAGTCGATATGATTGCAACTGCGCACGGTATTGTATGGCGTGACAACCCAGTACAAATTATCGAGCAGTATCTAGAATGGGCAGACAACTATCAAGAAGATCGCATTACCATTTTTTATGACTCTATGTCGAACAACACTCGTATGATGGCCGATGCGATTGCACAAGGCATTCACGATGTAGACCCAGGTGTCGCGGTAAAAGTGTTTAACGTATCTAAGCACGATAAGAACGAAATCTTAGCCAATGTGTTTCGTTCAAAAGGTATTTTGGTCGGTTCTTCAACCATGAACAATGTGATGATGCCGAAAATCGCAGGCATGCTGGAGGAAATTACAGGTCTTCGTTTTAAAGCGAAGAAAGCGGCCGCGTTTGGTAGCTACGGCTGGAATGGTGGCGCGGTTGACCGCATTCATGCTCGTTTAACTGATGCTGGCTTTGAAACGGCGGTAAGTTTGAAAACAAAATGGAGGCCAGATGGTAAAGCGATGCGAGAGTGCCGCGAACATGGTCAGAACATTGCGAAACTATGGACTAAGCACGCGCTGCTAACCCCTGTTATTCCAGCGCCACTCGCTGAACAATCGCATGTACCTCAAGCGGTCCAAGTATCCGCCTTGCAAACAGACGTTCAATCCATTGAGCCAAGTGAAAAAGCACACGCTTCCGATTGCCAATGCATGGTATGTACCGTGTGTAATTGGGTGTATGACCCAGCACAAGGTGAACCTAATCAGGGTATTGAGCCGGGTACAATGTGGAGTGACATTCCTGACTATTTCCTATGTCCGGAATGCAACTTGGGTAAAGACGTATTTGTTCAATACAAGGGTTAAGGAGGCGGTGATGCAAGCACCAATTGTTATTATTGGTAGTGGTTTCGCTGCTTACCAATTAGTCAAAACTGTGCGTCGAATGGACGCACATATCCAGATTCAAGTGTTCACCGCTGATGGCGGTGCGGAATACAACAAACCCGACTTAAGTCATGTGTTCAGTAAAAAACAAACCGCACAGGATTTGGTGGTTAAAACGGGTGAAGAGTTTGCCAAAGAACACAATATCGAGCTATTTGCCAACACGATGATTGAAAGTGTGGATACACAAGCACAGCAAGTGATGGCGAACGGTCGACCTTATCCTTACTCCAAATTGGTGTTCGCGACAGGGGCAAAAGCCTTTGTGCCACCAATGATGGGGAACGCAATAGAAGAGGTGATGACGTTAAATTCGCTGCAAGAATACCAGTCCGCTGAGGTACAAATCAGCAGAGCAGAACGTGTATTGGTGATTGGTGGCGGCTTAATCGGAGTAGAGATCGCAATGGATCTTGCCAGTAGCGGTAAAGCCGTGACGGTCGTTGAACCCAGCCAACACGTGTTAGCGAATTTGATTCCTGATTTTGTCGCGTTGCCTCTAGAGCACCAACTTAAACAGCAAGGTATTCAACTCGCGTTAGGTGATAGTGTCGAGGAGGTAAACCGTTCGGGGGATGCGTTTTCTATTACACTGAGCAGTGGGCAAGTCGTTGCAACGGATGTGGTCATTTCTGCGGCGGGACTTCGCACCAACACCAAGTTAGCGATGGCTTCAGGTATTGACGTCAACAAAGGTATCGTCGTAGATGCCTGCTTACAGACTTCTGTTGCTAATGTTTATGCTTTGGGGGATTGCGCAGAAATTCAAGGCCGCATGATGCCTTACCTTCAACCCATAGTGTTGAGCGCAAATGTGCTTGGTAAGCAGTTGTTGGGACAAGAAGCACAACTGGTGTTGCCGCCAATGATGGTAAAAGTGAAAACGCCAAGCTACCCGATTCAGCTAGCGGGCAGCTTCAATAACGTTGCGACTTGGAATGTACAGATTTCTCAGGCTGGCATCGTGGCGAAAGCGGAAAATGGCAGCAATCAAATCACGGGCTTTGTTGTGACTGGCGAACAAGTGACTCAGGCATTTCCATTGCTTCGTATGCTGTCTCAAGTCGCATGACAAGAAACAGATCTTGTACCACACGAAATAACCCTCAGAGCTTTGATGAATCTACCTCTCGTGATTTTTCGCCAGAGGTAGGCTTTCCAGGGATCTATTGGTTTAAATTATATAAAAACTCAATCAAATCTGATTGTGTAACCATTCCTACTAACTGATTGTTATCGTTGATAATAGGTATATGATGAAACCCAGAAGTTAAGTAGGGAATGAGACGAGCTATGTGCTGATCCTGATGAATAGAAATCGGGTTTCTTTTCATATATTGACCAATGGTTTTAGAGGTTCTTTTTTTAGCCAATAGGTATAGCCCAACGAAAGAGTTAATTTTTCTTTGTTCAACATAAAGCAAAAAGTCGACAAGCGAAAAAATACCTAAAACCTCATTACTCGTATTGACAATAGGGATTGCACTGTACTTATTTTGTTGCAGTTGTTTGAGTCCATCATAAACGGTATCCGTTTCTTTGAGAGTAAGAATGTCGCGTGTCATCACATGCTCGCAAGTCAATTTTTCATTCTTATGCTCTAAAGCGAGTAAATGCGTTTGCTTAAAAATTTCATCCAGTGTCTTTTCATCGATATCTAGCCATTCATTTCTCGTTTCGACTACCTGATGCAATTCTTCAAAATAGAGTGATGTTTTGCTGTGCGCTGTCGCTGCCTTGCTTGATATTTGTTCCGTGTGAGTTGACGTTTGTCTTGATAGCCACCAGCGGAAAACAATGCCACACACTGCTAAGGGGACAACATTGAGTAAGACTGGGTCGAGCAGAAAAGACAGGTTGACTGGCTGTGACGTTGTACTGAGCACTGGGACGAGTGCTGTGGCGACACCAGGTGGATGGACACATTTTAACAAGATCATCGCAAAAATAGTGGACGTTATTGTCACCAAAGCCAAAACGGCAATATTTTCAATGACTGAGGATAAGACGACACCTATTAATGCTGCAAGAACATGGCCAGCGACAAGGGGCCAGGTTCTACCCATTGGGCTGCTAGGAATAACAAAAATGATCGTTATTGATGCGCCTATTGAAGCAATCAACAGAGGAGCATAGGGGTAGGAATGTCCGTAGAGTGCTGTGAATGATACGACGGTCGATGAAATGAGTACGGCGATTATCGTATGCAAAAGATTAAGTAGGCGATTGGCGTATGGCATGACAGGTACATCAATGGTTGGAATAAGAAAGGTGTGAAGGTGAATATTATTGGAATACTCACACTGAGGCAATGTCACCAACAAACGATAAAGATAAAGCCACCTCTGAGCAAGGTGGCTATTTATTTTATTTACTACACAATACCTTGTTCGATCATCGCATCGGCTACTTTTCTAAAGCCCGCGATATTCGCGCCTAGTACTAAGTTGCCAGGTTGACCAAATTCTTTACTCGTCTCGTTGGCACTGATGAAAATGTCTTTCATGATCGCTTGCAGGTGCGTATCCACTTTCTCAAAAGTCCAGTTTTGCATACTTGCGTTCTGAGCCATTTCAAGCTGGCTGGTGGCAACACCGCCTGCGTTTGCGGCTTTTCCTGGTCCATAAGCAATACGGGAATCAATAATCGCATTGACCGCTTCTTGAGTGGTTGGCATGTTGGCACCTTCACTGATCAAGTGGCAGCCGTTGCTGATAAGTGCTTGTGCATCTGCCAAAGTCAGTTCATTTTGCGTTGCGCATGGGAACGCAGCATCCGCTTGGTAACGCCATACAGCATGACCATCGCTAGGGTAATCGCTCGCAGGCGTGTAAACCGCTTCTGGGTAAGTGTGTAAGTAATCTTCCAGGCTAGTGCGTTTTACTTCTTTCAGCTGTTTTAACAGTTCAAGGTCGATACCTTGTTCGTGATAAATGGTGCCTTTTGAGTCACTGCAAGAAACAGGGATAGCACCTTTATGGTAGAGCTTTTCAATCGCGTAGATAGCAACGTTGCCCGCACCCGAGACTAAGCACTTTTTGCCTTTCAACGAGTCTTGACGGTCGTTCAGCATATACTCTGCAAAATAAACAGCGCCGTAGCCAGTTGCTTCTTTTCTTGCTAGTGAGCCACCCCAAAGTAAACTCTTACCAGTGAATACGCCTTCATAACGCCCCGTCAAACGCTTGTACTGACCAAACATGTAGCCAATTTCGCGAGCGCCAACACCAATATCACCAGCTGGAACATCGGTTACAGGGCCAATGTGGCGGTATAACTCGTTCATGAAAGATTGGCAAAATCGCATAATCTCACCGTCAGATTTGCCTTTCGGATCGAAGTTAGAGCCACCTTTACCGCCACCGATTGGCAAACCAGTGAGCGCATTTTTAAAAATCTGTTCAAAGCCGAGGAACTTGATAATGCTTGCATTCACTGATGGGTGGAATCGCAGACCACCTTTGTAAGGCCCTAATGCTGAGTTGAATTCAATGCGGTAGCCTTTGTTGACCTGAACATTGCCTGCGTCGTCGACCCAAGGCACGCGAAACATGATCTGTCTTTCTGGCTCTACAATTCTTTGTATGATGGCTTGTTCTTGGTATTGACGATTGCTTTCGATGAGTGGCGCGAGAGAAGTTAAAACCTCTTCTACTGCTTGGTAGAACTCCTTTTGAGCAGGACTACTGTGCTGCAATGAGACAATAGTGTCATGTATATGTGTCATATTTCCTTCCTTGATATGTTTAAGCAATCTTTTTGTTACGTCCGGCGTCATTTAATGACAAATTTGCTTGAGCCTCAATAAAAACAAGTCAGAGATTGATTGAGAAGCGATGAGCGACGAATTATACGGGTTCACTAATAGATAATTGTATTGTTTTGCGGCCTAAAATATTGGCTTGTTAGTGAAATATAAAAACTTGTCTGTTTAGAACAGGGGGAAACTTGAATATGTTTCGCTTTCTCTTAAAATTTTAAAGACGTGTCAGGTTGACCTTGCCGCTAGGGTAACGTTTATAATCAAACTTCCCAAACAAAGGTATGTTATGACTCAATCACTCAAAAATACATGGATTACGATCTTCAGTATCTTTGCGATGCTGATGTCGAACTATGTGTCGAGTGCACCAGCAATGACATTAAATAACATACTAGCGACTAAGGTGACGATGACTTCTACTGAATTGCCAAGTCACCATACCGCACATCATGCAAAGTACCCAGAATTAGCAGTAGAACACCACGCTAAACATACTGGAACACATTGTCACTCTATAAATGACAACATTTCTATAAAAGAGCCGACCGCAAAGGCTTCGGCTAAAATGACCCACTGTGGTGATTCCAGTTCAAGCGTTGATAATTGTTGTACTTCTGTCTGCTCTAGCGTGTCATACCCCACAGATGCTCCTTACTCATTAATCCCGTTTTCTTCCTCTTTGGCTTTACATCAATCCGTTATAATCGGAGATAAAGTCACGCGTATCCAACACTTACTGCGCCCACCTTCCGCTTAATTCAATAACTAACACAGTTCGTTCTCAAACCTGATTGGTACGTTGTGAAGGGTTTGAGGTTAGTCCATATTTCTATTCGTGGATAAATAACATCGTGAATATTGAATTTCATTGCCTTGGTTTACCTAAAACCTTGAGCTTAAGTGTTGCAGTTGCTGTATCTGCAATGCCTGTAATTTCTTATGCTGGAACCCACAATTCAGCGCATTCTGTTGCTGCTTCAACTCAGCACCTTAATGCGCTGATTGAGTCAGCATTAATGAGTGATACGAGTCGCTCACAATACGCTGCCCAATCCCAAGCTTTGCGAGAGTCAGGCGTCGCCAGCGCAACGCTAATGGATCCAAAGCTAAAAGTCGGCTTTGGAGGATTGCCTGTTGAGTCTTTCGAGTTCGATGAAGACCCAATGACTAATATTTCGGTTGGCTTAATGCAGCAGTTTGAACGCGGTTCGACTTTGGCGTTGAATCAGCAAAAAGCGAACCAGAAAGCAGAGGGTGTGGCTTACCAGATCCAAGTTCGTGAGCGAGAGGTTGCCAATAGCATTACCCAGCTATGGTTGGAGCTCGGTTATCTTCAGCATGCCGCGGTTTTAATTGAAGAAAACCAGCGCTTGATGGTTGAGATGGAGCGGTATATCCACACCAATTATTCGATTGGTAATAGTGAAGCACAAGACTTACTTAATACTCAGCTTCAAGTGAACAAATTGGATGAAAAGCTGCAATCCAACCAGCAGATGCAAAACCGCATTACTGCACAATTGTCGGAGTGGTTAGGTTCCGAGTGGCTTAGCTCTAATTCCTCAACTGATTCGTCAACCAAAGCGAGTTATGAATTAGATTGGATGCGCTTAGACTCGATCTTGCAAAGTCACTCCAGTCATACCAAGCATTATGCGCTTCTGAATCAGCACCCAATGGCTCGAATAGCAGATGCCAATATTTCCGCTAATCGCACGCAGGTTGAAGTGGCTGAACAATCTTTCACGCCTCAGTTTGGTGTTGAGGTGATGTATGCCTACCGACAATCAAACAACATGAAGGGTGAACCTGCTTCTGATTTACTGAGTGCTTATCTCACCATGGATATCCCTCTGTTTACTGACAACCGACAAGATAGAAACCTTGTGGCGGCACAATACCAAGTCGGAGCGGCTCAGTACCAAAAAGACACGTTACTCGCGCAGATGAATGCTCAGGTCAATACGTTGCTAATGGACAGAGTGAACTTAGCTGAACGTATTGCACGATATCAAGAGCGTTTATTGCCACAGGCGAAAGCTCGCATCAAAGCTGTGGAGCGAGGTTATCAGAATAATACTGCTCCGTTCGGAGATGTGATCACCGCTTCTACGGATGAGTTGGCGTTAAAAATTGAGCTTATGCGCCTGATCACCGATTTAAACCAAACCAATAGCAAGCTTGCTTCATTGCTTGGTGGTTTTGAGTATCAAGTCTTTGAACCTTCCGCTAAATACCAAGAACAATAAGAAAGGGATATCAAATGAGTACGTTTAAAGTTGCAAGCCTAGCATTACTGATTGGCGGTGTATTGGGATACGGAGCAAACACCTATTTGCCTGTATTCAGCCATGAGATTTCCGCAAAAGAGATGAGTGATTCGGCCGCGAGCGATGAACCGCTGTATTGGGTTGCACCGATGGATCCAAATTACAAACGAGACCAGCCTGGTAAGTCTCCTATGGGGATGGATCTTATTCCTGTGTATGCCGAAGAGCTTAATGGGGAAAATGATAAGCCTGGGACGGTTAAAATAGACCCGGCGGTTGAAAATAACCTAGGTGTGAAAACCGCACAAGTTGAACGTGAAGTGCTGTCGCCACGCCTAGAAACCGTTGGTTACATTGCGTTTGATGAGAGTCAATTATGGCAAACCAACGTCCGCGTTTCGGGATGGGTCGAGAAGCTCTATATCAATGCTGTCGGTGAAAAAGTGAAACAAGATGATGTTCTTTTCACTCTTTACTCTCCAGAGTTGGTCAAGGCGCAAGAAGAGTTGATTAGTGCCTATCAAACCAACCGCAAAGGTATGATTAAAGGGGCGACAGAGCGACTTGTCACACTGGGCGTCGACCGAAGCCAAATAAAGTCGATTGTTCGCAGAGGAAAAGCGTCCCAGACCATCGAGATAAAAGCGCCAGCAGACGGTGTTATTGCCAGTCTTAATATTCGAGAAGGTGGCTATCTCTCACCAGCACAAGCCGTGATCAGCGCAGGTCCATTAGATGAAGTTTGGGTGGATGCAGAAGTGTTTGAACGTCAATCCCACTGGATCAAGCAAGGAAGCCAAGCCTTGATGATGCTTGATGCTTTACCCGGTGGTGAGTGGAGTGGTGAGGTGGATTACGTGTACCCAATCCTTGACCCAAACACTCGAACATTGCGTGTCCGTTTACGTTTTGCCAACCCTGAAGGTGAGCTTAAGCCAAACATGTTTGCTAACGTAACCTTAAAGCCTGTCACTAACGATGAGGTACTGACAATCCCTCGTTCATCGGTCATTCGTTCAGGCGGTATGACCCGAGTCGTCCTATCCGAAGGAGAGGGGAAGTATCGCTCAGCGCGTATCGAGGTTGGGCGAGAAGCGGCAGACAAAATTGAAGTACGACAAGGCTTAAAACAAGGTGATCGTATCGTCACTTCTGCTCACTTCATGCTGGACTCAGAATCGAGTCAATTCGCCGATCTTTCTCGAATTAATGGTGTCGAAGCGCCAACACAAACGGCTTGGGCAACGGGAGAAATTACGGATGTCATGGCAGGCCATCGCATGCTGACTATTAATCATCAACCCGTTCCTGAATGGAATTGGCCTGGCATGGTGATGAACTTTAATGTTGCTGAAGGGGTAGAGTTCGAGACTTTCAAGCAAGGGCAATCTCTAGAGTTTGAGATGCAAAAAGGGGAGTCAGGTCAGTACGAGATTGTGGACTATAAGATCAGTGAATCTCACATTGCCTCAGAGGTTTGGGTTAATGGTGACATTACCATGCTCATGGCTGATTTTGGAATGATTACCTTAAATCATCAGCCCGTTTCACAGTGGGGTTGGGATACAGGAGAAATGAACTTTTCTGTTGGAGAAGAGGTAAGCCTGACAGGGTTTGAAGAAGGCCAAAATGTTCGCTTCCTAGTTGAAAAACAAGGCACAGAGTTCCTTCTTAAA
Organism: Vibrio japonicus; assembly: GCF_024582835.1. Lineage (NCBI taxonomy): Bacteria > Pseudomonadati > Pseudomonadota > Gammaproteobacteria > Vibrionales > Vibrionaceae > Vibrio > Vibrio japonicus. The sequence goes on along the minus strand of NZ_CP102097.1, from coordinate 314,068 downwards.
AAACTTGAGCTGAGTGGGGGCAATCAATGATTAGTGCCATTATTCGTTGGTCAATCAGTAATCGATTCTTGGTTGTCGTTGCTACACTCGCCTTAATTTTAGGGGGTATTTATAGCGTTAAGAATACACCTGTGGATGCGATTCCAGATTTATCCGATGTTCAGGTGATCATCAAAACAAGTTACCCAGGTCAAGCGCCTCAAGTCGTTGAAGATCAAGTGACTTATCCTTTGACGACCGCCATGCTTGCCGTCCCGGGGGCTGAAACGGTACGTGGGTATTCGTTTTTTGGTGATTCGTATGTTTACATCATTTTCAACGATGATACGGATATGTATTGGGCACGGTCTCGCGTTCTCGAATATCTGAGTCAAGTTGCCCCTAAGCTCCCATCCAGTGCTAAACCAACGCTAGGCCCAGATGCGACGGGTGTTGGCTGGGTTTACAGCTATGTTCTGCAAGATAAAACAGGCCAGCATGATTTAGCCGAGCTACGTAGTTTGCAAGATTGGTTCTTGAAGTACGAGCTGCAAACCGTGGAAGGTGTGTCTGAAGTCGCAACGGTTGGCGGTATGGTAAAACAGTACCAAGTGCAAATTGATCCAGCCAAGTTGCGTGCCTATGATCTCACCTTGCAACAAGTGAACATGGCTATCCAAAATGGTAACCAAGAGAGCGGAGCATCCGTTGTTGAAGTTGCTGAAGCAGAGCACATGGTTCGCACGACCGGTTATTTGTCTGGCATTGAAGATATTGAAGCGCTGCCTTTAAAAGTCACCAAGCAAGGCACACCGCTGCTACTTGGGGATATTGCGGATATCAATCTCGGACCACAGATGAGACGAGGTATCTCAGAGCTGAATGGTGAGGGTGAAGCCGTTGGTGGTGTGATAGTGATGCGCTTTGGCGAGAATGCCAGTGAAGTGATCGCAAAGGTGAAGGATAAGCTATCTAACTTACAACGCAGTCTACCAGACGGTGTTGAGATTGTTGCTACCTATGACCGTTCTACTCTTATTGATGCGGCTGTTGAGAATCTTTGGACGAAGCTTGCTGAGGAGTTCATTGTTGTCGCGATTGTTTGTGCGTTGTTCCTATTCCATATTCGTTCTTCGTTGGTTATCGCACTCAGCCTTCCCGTCGGTATTCTTTCAGCATTCATCGTAATGCATTGGCAAGGTATTAACGCCAACATCATGTCGTTAGGTGGCATTGCTATTGCGATTGGTGCGATGGTGGATGGGGCAATCGTAATGATTGAGAACGTTCACAAACACATTGACCGAACGCCATTGACCGATAAAAACCGTTGGCAAGTGATAGGGGATGCGGCACAAGAGGTGGGTGCACCTTTATTTTTCTCGCTGCTCATTATTACCCTGAGTTTCGTCCCCGTGTTTGCGCTAGAAGGGCAAGAGGGCAAAATGTTCTCACCGTTGGCGTTCACCAAAACTTATGCGATGGCAGCGGCAGCCGGTCTTGCCATCACCTTAGTGCCAGTACTGATGGGCTATTTTATTCGGGGTAACGTACTGCCAGAAAACAAGAACCCCATCAACAGAGGATTGATTGCACTCTATAAGCCGTTGCTGAACGTCAGCTTAACCTACCCAAAGAGTATGATTGTACTGGCCATTGTGTTGATGGGTTCTGCTTACTACCCAACCACTAAGCTTGGCAGTGAGTTTATTCCGCCTCTGGATGAAGGTGACCTGATGTATATGCCAACCACATACCCAGGCATTTCCATTGGTAAAGCACGAGAACTGCTTCAACAGACCAACAAGCTCATAATGACCGTTCCTGAAGTGGAAACGGCCTGGGGCAAGATCGGTCGTGCGGAAACCGCAACGGATCCTGCGCCACTCACCATGATTGAGACGGTTATCCAGCTTAAGCCCAGAGATCAGTGGCGCGAGGGAATCACCACCGAATCACTGCGTAAAGAGTTTGATGACTTGGTTCAGTTCCCAGGCTTGACTAACGCTTGGGTGATGCCGATTAAAACGCGCATCGACATGCTCGCAACAGGGATCAAAACGCCCATCGGCATCAAGATCGCGGGGCCTGATCTTAAAGAAATTGAGCATATTGGATCTGAACTCGAACCGATTCTAAACGGCATTACAGGTACGGCTTCTGTCTATGCAGAGCGTGTCGCGGGTGGGCGATACGTCACCATTGATATTAATCGCAAAGCGGCCGCACGTTATGGCTTGAGTATTAAAGAGGTTCAGCAAGTGGTCTCTACTGCGGTTGGCGGTATGAATGTCGGGGAAACCATTGAGGGGTTAGAGCGCTATCCAATCAATGTTCGCTACCCGCAGGATTACCGAGACTCCGTTGTAAAACTACATAACTTACCTTTGGTCACGCCAAATGGTGCTCGTATCGCTCTGGCTGATGTCGCAGATGTTCGCTATGAAGACGGCCCACCAATGATTAAGACAGAAAACGCTCGTCCGAATGGTTGGGTATTTGTCGATATTGAGGGGCGGGACTTAGGCTCATACGTAGAGGAAGCTAGAGAAGCCGTTGCTCAGCAGCTCAACTTACCTGCAGGGTACTCAATAGCTTGGTCTGGACAATATGAGTATATGGAACGAGCAAAAGAGCGCCTAGGTGTCGTGGTACCGATCACCATCGCCATCATCATGCTCTTGCTTTACTTCAGCTTCCGAAGAGTGGAAGAAGTCATGATCATCATGCTGACTCTGCCTTTAGCCATGGTGGGCGGTTTGTGGCTTATGCATTACCTCGGTTACAACTTTTCTATTGCCGTTGGGGTCGGGTTTATCGCACTGGCAGGGGTGGCTGTCGAAATTGGCGTAATCATGTTGGTCTACTTAAATCAGGCTTGGAGCCACACCAAACGTGATGCGTTAGAGCAAAATAAACTTCTTCAAGAAGCCGATCTCAGTGGATCCATTCGAGAGGGCGCAGGGCTTCGAGTTCGTCCCGTAATGATGACCGTTCTTACCGTCATCATCGGCTTAATCCCAATTATGTATGGCGAAGGTACCGGCTCGGAAGTGATGCAGCGTATCGCCGCACCTATGATTGGCGGTATGGCATCAGCTTTGGTTCTGACGCTACTGGTACTGCCTGCCATTTTTAAGCTTTGGAAGCAGCGTGAGTTGAGCCTGCAATCAAAGACAAACAACCTAACTCAATAAGTTAACCGCTAGGGAGGGAGCAGAAACCTTACCCTACAAATTCATCCAAGCGTTTTAGTAAGGAATACAAAATGAACAAGACATTATTAGCCGTTCTACTTTCAGTGACAGCGACATCTGCGTTTGCAGAGATGGACCACTCTAAAATGGATCATTCGATGATGAACGTAGAAGGTATGTCAGACGTCGGTATGCCAGCGAAAGGGGCAAAACCAGACAAAGTCGTTCATGTTGTCTTGAATGATGACATGACGATTAAATTCAAGAAAGAAGTAAAGATTGAACCAAACGATGTGGTGCAGTTTGTGGTGATGAATGTCGGCAAGATGGATCACGAATTTACGATTGGATCATCTAAGGAGCAGCTAGAGCATCGTGAAATGATGAAAACGATGTCAAATCATATGCATGACTCGGGGAATGCCGTTACGGTTGAGCCGGGTAAAGCAAAACAACTGCTTTGGCATTTTCATGGAGACAGCAACGTGGAGTTTGCATGCAATATTCCAGGACATGCTGAATCGGGTATGGTGATGAATCTCTCTCTATAGCACTAAATCAGAGGCAGCGAATGCTGCCTCTTGCCATTCCACCTGTCCAGATTGCTATTCCCTGTCATACCAACCTTGTGGCATCTTGTAACAACTGTGCTACTATCAAAACACATTCATACCTGTAAGGAGAATCTGATGATTGTATTCAAAACCCACCCGGCAACTATTGAGAAGCAGAGCGGACAATCAACGCTGAGATAAACAGCAACTTCTTAACCTCTCTCACTTCCATCTATTGCCCGGTGTTTCTTAACCGGGGTCTATGCCTATTCATTTGACCCTCACATTTTCTGTTGATTGCGCACAGAGCGCTTTGCAACGCGATTCTGTATGCGTAGGGAAAAGCAATGAATTCATCAATTACGCTCAACCAACTCGGTTGGCAACCAATATTTCAACAACAACTGACACTGAATGATCTAGAGACCGCAACAATTGGCCGCGTACTGGCGCATCACCGTAGTGGGTATACGATCCAGACAGAATACGGAGAAATCCACCTGCCCATTCATCACCGCCTGCCTGCGATGACCGTCGGAGATTGGATACTACTCGACCATGATCATCTGTTTGTACGGCAGCTGGAACGAACCTCGTTGTTCAGCCGTCGCGCACCCGGCAGTAAAGTGGCCGAGCAGTATATCGCTGCGAACGTCGACACCCTGTTTATCGTTAGTTCACTAAATGACGACTTCAACCTTAGTCGGATTGAACGCTACCTAGCACTTGCCCATGAATACAGTGTTGAGCCAGTGGTGGTTCTGACTAAAGCCGATTTGTGTCACGACAGTGAAGACAAACGCGCAGCCGTTCAGGCGAGTGACCCGATGTTAATGGTGGAAACGGTTAATGCACTGGACTGCGCCAGTTGTGACGTTTTAAGTGTTTGGTGTAAAACCGGTAAAACCGTCGCCTTTATGGGATCGTCTGGGGTAGGGAAATCAACTTTGATCAATACCTTAATGGGGAAGTCGATTCAGCAAACGGGCTCGATTCGCGAAGATGACAGCAAGGGACGCCACACAACCACGTCGCGCTCTCTGCATTTTATGCCTTCCGGTGGGGTGCTGATTGATACCCCAGGGATGCGGGAGTTACAGATTGCCGACTGCGAAACGGGCGTGAGTGAAACTTTTGCTGATGTCGAAGCGCTCAGCAAGATGTGTCGATTCAGCGATTGTCAGCACCAAAGCGAGCCAGGTTGCGCTATTTTGCAAGCCCTTGAAACGGGTGAAATTGACCAGCGTAGACTAAGCAACTATTTCAAATTACTCCGTGAGCAAGAAAGAAATAGCACCGCTTTACATAAACAGCGCGCCAGGTTTAAACAACTCAGTCAATCATATCGTTCAATCGTGTCAGAAAAACGCTTGATGAAGAAAGGGTACTAAATCACCTCAATTCGGGATAATTTAAGCCAATCAGGAGTCAGGACGAAACCGTTCTGACTCTTTATCGCCGAAAAATCACATAAGCTCACTCGTCTATCTGCGGGTGGTCGTATCTTTGGTACTTAGGCAGCTGGTTTCTTAAGTTGTGAAATGTTGCACGGGCACTCTCTTTGGAGAGCTTGTTCATTAACCAATCTGGCAGCAGACCACCGGGATCGGCAAATGCCGTGTACTCAATGTAGGTGGTGCCATTGGTGAGTTTTTGCAATACCCAAGTGGCGTCAACGGCCTGAATACGAATATAGCCGCTTTGTTTTGGGTATGTAGAAGGAGGCGCGTCTTTGATCTTTAGCGTGAACCCAAACTCATCAACCCAATACTTCGAATAGGTGACCATATCACGATCTTTGGCAGGCCACGGGGCGGTGAATTGTGTATAAACAATGTTTTCAGTGGCCGAAATCTGATGCAACACTCGGCTGTGACTGGCGTTATCTATCCAGTTAGGAATATTGTCGCTGTCTTCCAATAACGTTAAAAACGCGCTGTAACTGGTTGGCGTGAACATCTGAGCACGAATCTCGACCAAACCTTCTTTATGCGCACGAGAATAGATGGCTATCCCGTCATCATCGCTATCAAATTGCCAGTGATTGCCCACCTCTGCGGCCGCAGTAACTGACACTAACGCTGCCACCATCAGAGTGCTTATTCGCAAACTCGTCATAATCCACTTTTTCAGTAAATGCCCTTAGTTCAAGCTTATACAATTTTGACCTTTCAGACATAAAAAAGGCGAGCACAAACATGCTCACCCCTCACACAAAAAATAGGAGTGCTTACAACTGCTCAGCGAGCTGAGGTAACACATCAAATAGGTCGCCTACTAATCCGTAATCGGCGATTTCGAAGATGGGAGAATCCGGATCTTTGTTGATGGCGACAATCACCTTCGACTCTTTCATTCCCGCCAAGTGCTGGATAGCGCCGGAGATCCCAACCGCTATGTAAAGCTTAGGTGCGACAATTTTACCGGTTTGACCAACTTGCAAGTCGTTAGCCACAAAGCCAGCATCAACGGCAGCGCGGGACGCCCCAATTGCTGCCCCAAGTTTGTCGGCGACTTTCTCAATCAGTGCGAAGTTTTCTTTGCTTCCCACACCTCGGCCACCCGAGATCACCACTTCTGCGGCGGTGAGTTCAGGTCGTTCTGAAATGGTTTTATCGATCGTGATTAGTTCGACGACAGGTGATTGAACCGTAAGTGGTTGATGCTCGATATCAACTTGATTGTTACAAGCAACAGGATCAAAGGCCGACGCGCGCACGGTGACCACACGCAAACTGTCATTTGAAGTCACTTTAGCGAAAGCGTTGCCTGCGTAAATAGGGCGGATAAACGTTTTTTCATCCACCACTTGAACGATATCCGAGATTTGCCCGACTCCACACTTGGCTGCGATACGTGGCGCAAGATCTTTGCCTTTGGATGATGAGTTAGCCCAAATGCCGTCAAAGCCTTCAGCAAGTCCGACTACGACAGGCGCGATATTTTCTGCGAATTGGTGCACCAGCGATTCGTCATCTATGCAAATTACCTTCGAGATACCATCGACGCGGCTCGCTTGTTGCGCCACTTCTTCACACTGGAAACCAACGACCAACAGAGTGTTGTCTTGGCTCACTTGGCATGCAGCATTAACCACTTTCAACGTATCGGCGTGCAGTTGGTTGTTGTCATGTTCTGCAATAATTAGATTCTTCATGAAATCACCTTTGCTTCGTTACGTAGCTTATCGAGAAGTTCTGAAACAGACTCCACTTTGATACCGCCTTTTCTAGCCGCTGGTGGAGTAACTTCCGTGATGGTTTGGCTAAACGTCACTTCAACGCCTAGGCTTTCAGGTGTCACTGTATCTAGGGGTTTGCGTTTGGCCTTCATGATATTAGGTAATGAAGCAAAACGAGGTTCGTTCAAGCGTAAGTCAGTGCTGATCACCGCAGGCAAATTCATTGCTACCGTCATCAATCCGCCATCAACTTCTCGCACAACTTGCACTTTTTGGTCTTCAATCTTCACATCCGATGCGAATGTTGCTTGTGGCCAATCAAGCAAAGCGGCCAGCATTTGAGCGACTTGGTTATTGTCCGTATCGATCGATTGTTTGCCTGTAATGACCAATTGCGGCTGCTCTTGCTCGACCAGCGCTTTAAGTAATTTTGCAACGACAAGCGGTTCAATTTTGTCCGCCGTGTCGATATGAATGGCTCGATCGGCTCCCAGCGCAAGGGCAGTACGCAACTGTTCCTGGCACTGTGCACCGCCAGCACTCATCACGATGACTTCATCTGCAATCCCTTGTTCTTTAAGTCGCACTGCTTCTTCAACGGCGATTTCGCAAAATGGGTTAATCGTCATCTTGACGTTATTGGTTTCAACATCGCTATTGTCCGCTTTAACACGAACTTTAATGTAGGGGTCAATGACCCTTTTAATTGGCACTAGTATTTTCACGTTAGATTCCTTTTTACAGTGAAGACTATGTGTTTACAGTGAAGACGATGTGATGACGTCTTTAAAATGATGTTAATTTACCTTTACGTTTGCGTCAACTTTAAATATATTGTTATTTAACAAGTTGGCAACATGCAAATAAGAAGGGAATACAACCATGGAAAGAGACTGCATGGAGTTTGATGTTCTGATTGTGGGTGCGGGACCGGCAGGCTTGTCTGCTGCCTGTCGCGTCAAACAGTTGGCAATGGAAAAAGACCAAGAAATCTCAGTTTGTGTTGTAGAGAAAGGTTCGGAAGTTGGCGCGCATATTTTGTCGGGAGCCGTGTTTGAAACACGCAGTTTGGACGAACTGTTTCCGGGCTGGGAAGAGAGAGGCGCACCACTCAATACCAAAGTAAACCAAGATAAAACTTACTATTTGGGCAATGAAATCAATGGCCACGAGTTACCATCTTGGGCAGTACCTAGCACGTTACACAATGACGGAAACTACATCATAAGTCTGGGCAGTCTGTGCCGTTGGATGGCATCGCAAGCAGAAAACCTAGGTGTAGAAATCTACCCCGGCTTTAGTGCTAACCGAGCCATTATTGATGAACAAAACCGTGTTTGTGGCGTGATCACTGGGGATATGGGGCTCGACAAAAACGGAGAACAGAAAGCCAATTTCGAACCGGGTATCGAGCTTCGTGCTAAGTTTACACTGTTTGCCGAAGGTGCCAGAGGTCATATTGGTAAGCAGTTGATTAACAAGTTTAATCTGGCAGAAGATAAAACACCGCAACATTACGCTATTGGTTTTAAAGAGCTGTGGGAAATACCAGAAGAGCAGCACCAACAAGGGCTAGTTGTTCATGGATTAGGTTGGCCACTTTCTAGCAAAGCAACTGGCGGCAGCTACCTCTATCACCTTGAGGGCAACCAAGTTGCTGTCGGTTTGATTGTTGACCTTAATTACAAGAATCCTCATCTGAGTCCGTTTGACGAATTTCAACGTTTTAAACATCACCCGATGATTGAACAGTACCTAAAAAATGGGAAGCGCATTAGCTATGGTGCGAGAGCCATTACCAAAGGTGGTTTTCATTCCCTTCCTACACAACAATTTGCGGGTGGCTTGTTGATTGGCTGCGATGCTGGAACACTCAATGGAGCTAAAATCAAAGGCACGCATACCGCAATGAAATCAGGCATGATTGCGGCGGAAGCAGTCATTGAAGCGATTTCAAATCAATCGGTTACCGCTGACTATCAGAAACACTTCGAACAGTCTTGGCTCTATGAAGAGCTTTATCAAGCGCGGAACTTCTCTAGCGGTATACACAAATTTGGTTCGTGGCTTGGCGGAGGGTTAGCGCTGCTGGAGCACAACGTGTTAAAAGGCAAAGCAAAGTGGAATATACGTTGCGATAAGCCTGATCACCGAGCGATGGTGTTGGCTAAAAGCAGCAACGTGATTACTTATCCCAAACCTGACGGTGTTTTAAGTTTCGATCGCCTTTCTTCCGTTTATTTGTCCAATATCTTCCATGAAGAAGATCAGCCCTGTCACTTACAACTTACCAGTCATCTCATACCAATTGAGCAGAATTTGGTGCTCTATGCCGAGCCTGCACAGCGTTATTGTCCTGCGGGGGTGTACGAAATTGTGCACAGTGAAAAACAGCCTGAACTACAGATCAATGCAGCAAACTGTATTCACTGTAAGACCTGCGATATCAAGGATCCTAGCCAAAATATTACCTGGACTCCACCAGAGGGTGGCGGTGGTCCTAACTACCCAAATATGTAGTCAATTTATATAAACAAATCCGTAACAATTTATTTACTTAAAGTTTGCGTTAGTTCAAATGTTTATTGAGTAAGTTGATTGCAACTTACTTACCGAAACACTATCCTGATTAAAACTTGACGTTTACGTAAACTGAATGAATATTGATGCCTAGGTGTAGAAGCGGTTACCAGTATCAAAATTAAGTTTGATTCCAGATAGTGCTCAATGGAAAGCACTCAAAAAATGAAAGGGAGATCAACTATGGTATCGGAAACACCTCTTTTGCAGGTAAACGATATTTCATTGGCCTTTGGTGGGGTGAAAGCTTTAACCGACGTGAGCTTCCATGTGAATGAAAAGGAAATCTTTTCAATCATTGGTCCCAATGGTGCTGGCAAAACCTCGATGCTCAACTGCATCTCTGGTCGATACACACCCAATAAAGGTTCTGTAGTCTTTGCTGGAAACGACGTTACCAAACGAACACCGAGTCAACGCGCTGAGTTAGGTTTGGGAAGAACCTTTCAAAACTTAGCCCTCTTTTCACACATGTCTGTGCTCGACAACATCATGGTTGGTCGACATCACCTACTAAAAAACAACTTCGTGACAGGCCCGCTTTATTGGTTCTCTAACGCGCAAAAAGAAGAGATGGCGCACCGCAAGTACGTGGAGGACGTCATCGACTTTCTTGAGATCCAACACATCCGCAAAGCCACAGCTGGAACACTTTCATACGGTTTACGCAAACGTGTTGAACTGGCTCGTGCGATTGCATTAAAGCCAAAGCTGTTATTGCTAGATGAGCCAATGGCCGGGATGAACCTAGAAGAAAAGGAAGACATGGCGCGCTTCATCATGGATCTGAACGAAGAACTCGATATCACCATCATCATGATTGAACACGACATGGGCGTGGTGATGGACATCTCTAACCGCGTGTTGGTTTTGGATTTTGGTAAACACATTGCCATGGGCGAACCGGAAGAAGTGATGGCGAACCCACACGTGAAACAGGCGTACTTGGGTGAAGAACTACCGACATTAGAGGAGAGTGCATAATGGCACAGCAACATAATGATTGGGCAGATATAACCAGCTTAGATACCTTTCCAAAAGTGTTGCAGCACAATGCCAAGCACTGGCCAGAGCAAGTGGCAATGCGTGAGAAAGAGTTCGGTATTTGGCGAGAGTTTACTTGGCAGGATTACGAAAACCGAGTCAAGTGGATGGCACTGGCGCTACAAGATTTAGGCATCGGCGAGCAAGATGTGGTTGGCCTGTTAGGTGACAACCGACCTGAATGGGTATGGGGCGAGTTAGCGGCGCACGCGATCAAAGGCTATTCATTGGGTATCTATCAAGATTCCATGCACGAAGAAGTGGCGTACTTAATCAACTACGCCAAAGCAAAAGTTGTGATTGCCGAAGATGAAGAGCAATGCGATAAACTGCTTGAGCTCGGCGATGAAATCCCAAGTGTGGAATACATCATTTACTGCGACCCACGCGGGATGCGCAAATACGATGATCCACGGCTTATCGATGTAGAGAAAATCTACCAAAAGGGACAACAGATCGATAAATCGGAACCAAACAAATATCCAAGTATGGTTGATGCAACCAAAGGCAGCGATCTCTCGATTCTTTGTACCACCTCGGGTACGACCTCAAAACCGAAACTGGCACAGCTACACAGCGGCTCCTTTTTAGATCACTGTGCGGCTTACTTGCGTGCGGACCCACGTTCTCCGGGCGACAACTACGTTTCTGTACTTCCTCTTCCTTGGATCATGGAGCAGGTTTACGTGGTTGGTCAGGCGTTGATTTCTCGTCAAATCGTCAACTTTGTGGAAGAGCAAGAGACCATGATGTCTGACTTGCGCGAGATTGGTCCGAACTTCGTGCTGCTTGCACCGCGAGTATGGGAAAACATTGTGGCGGATGTGTCTGCACGCATGATGGACTCCACACCGTTTAAGCAAAAGATGTACAAACTAGGCATGAGCTTGGCGAACAAAGCACTGGATCAGGGCAAGCGTTCTAAGCTGGCGGAATGGATTCTTCTGCGCGCTCTACGCGACCGTTTAGGTTTCTCGAATCTGACTTCTGCGGCTACTGGTGGTGCGGCAATGGGGCCAGACACGTTCCGTTATCTGCAAGCGATCGGTGTGCCACTCAAACAGCTTTATGGCCAGACCGAAATGTGTGGCGCGTACACCGTACACCAAGCCGATGACGTGGATTACGATTCAGTTGGTGTCGCATTTGACAATGCGGACGTGAAAGTCATCAACCCAGACAGCAATGGGGTGGGTGAGATCATCGCGAAAAGTACCGGCATGTTTACCGGCTATCTCAATAACCAAGCGGCGTACGATGAAGATGTTCAAGACGGTTGGATGCACACAGGCGATGCGGGCTACTTTAAAGATTCTGGTCACTTAGTGGTGATTGACCGTCTGAAAGACATGTCAGAAACCAGCCACGGCGACCGCTATTCACCTCAGTTTATTGAAAACAAACTCAAGTTCTCGCCATTTATCGCGGAAGCGGTGGTGGTGGGCAAAGGCCGACCTTGGCTCTCTGCGATTATCTGTATCCGTTATGCGATTGTCGCGAAGTGGGCGGAGCAAAAGGGGATTGCGTTTACCAACTACACCAACCTTTCTGCACAGCCAGAAGTGTATAAGGCGATTCGCGAAGAAGTGCTGAAAGTGAATGAATCGCTGCCAGACGCACAGAAAATCAGCAAATTTATTCTGCTTTATAAAGAGCTGGACGCGGATGACGGCGAGCTAACTCGTACACGTAAAGTGCGTCGTGGTGTGGTTGCCGAGAAATACGGTGACATCATCGAGACCATTTACAGCGCCGCGCCGACTGTGGACGTCGATACGGTGATCACTTATCAGGATGGAACCAAGACACGCATTCAAACGTCGCTGGTGATAGAAACGCTTATTCAACATGAGCTGACACTGGTGGATAGCGAACAACGGAGGATCGCATAGTGAATACGGATTTATTACTGCAACTCGTCATTAATGGCGTGATCGTCGGCATGTTGTATGGCGTGGTCGCCATGTGCTTTGTACTGATTTACAAATCAACTCAGGTGGTGAACTTTGCGCAGGGTGAGTTTCTACTGATCGGCGCATGGGTGTGTTGGGCAGCATTGGTGCATCTACAACTGCCGTTTTTCGTCGGCTTCTTACTGACGCTCGCCTTCATGATGGTGTTTGGTATCGCGGTGCAAACCATCGTGCTCAGGCCGTTGATTGGTGAGCCGATCATCTCGGTGATCATGGTGACGATTGGTTTGTCGATGTTTTTCCAAGCACTGATGAAATGGATGTTTGGTGTATCGGCGGTGTCGTACCCGCAAGTGTTTGAGACCAATGTGGTCAATATTGGTGGTTTGAACGTGGAATTTGCTTACATCCTCAGTTTGATCTTCTCGATGATCATCATGGGCGCGTTCTACTGGTTCTTCAAATTCAGCAAAATGGGTTTGGCGATGCGAGCGACCGCATTTAACCAGCAGGTCGCCCAGAGTCTTGGCATTTCCATCAAGAGAGTGTTCGCCATCAGTTGGGCTATTTCAGCGATGGTATCCGCGACAGCAGGGATTGTTATCGGGATCGTAAATGGCGTATCAGACGCACTATCCATCATCGGTATCAAAGTATTCCCAGCGGTTATTTTGGGTGGCTTGGATTCGGTTGTCGGCGCAATCGTCGGTGGTATCACCATCGGGGTGCTGGAGAACTTAGCTGAGTTCTTTGATAGCCAATACCTGCAAGTGGGTAACCTTTACAACATCGCACCTTTCTATGTGCTGTTAATCATTCTTGCCTTCAAGCCATACGGCCTGTTTGGTACCAAAGATATTGAGCGTATTTAAGGAGAAATACTATGGCTCAACTTAGCATGCGCCCATGTGGGGATTTTCGAACCACATACAAAAGTGATACGCCAATTTTTGAAACCAAAACCATCAGAAGCCTCGCGATAGCGGGTGTGATCGCCATGCTGGCAGCGCCTCTGGTACTGGATATTTACTTCCTTAACTTGTTTATTCAAATTGCGTACCTCGGTATCGCGGCCCTTGGTTTGAACATTCTGGTCGGCTTTACCGGACAAATCTCGCTAGGTCACGGTGCGTTCTTTGGCTTTGGCGCGTTTGCATCGGCTTGGCTGAACAACCAGTTCAACATTCCAGTGGTGTTTGCCATTCCGCTCGCGGGTTACTTGACCATGATCGTCGGAATGCTCTTTGGCTTACCAGCCGCTCGAATCAAAGGTTTGTACCTTGCGATTGCGACCCTAGCCGCGCAGTTCATTTTGGAAGACTTCTTTGCACGCGCGGAGTGGTTCAGTGGTGGCTCATACGGCGCGAGTGCCAGCCCAATCAACCTGTTTGGCTTCGAGTTTTCAACCGATGAAAGCTTCTTCTATGTTGCACTGTTTGCGTTGATCTTTATGTATATGTGGGCTTCGAACCTCATCCGTTCGCGTGATGGCCGTGCGTTTGTCTCTGTGCGAGATCATTACCTATCAGCGGAAATCATGGGCATCAACCTGACTAAATATCGTTTGCTCTCTTTTGGTGTGTGTGCGTTTTACGCGGGCATTGGTGGTGCGCTCTATGGTCACTATTTAGGGTTTGTTTCCGCTGAAGGCTTTACCATTTTGATGTCGATTCAGTTCTTAGCGATGATCATCATCGGTGGTCTGGGATCGGTAAAAGGTACCTTAATGGGTACGATATTCATCGTATTACTGCCTGAAGTATTAGAGTTTAGCGTGACAGGGTTGGCTGCGTTTAGCGATAACACTTCGTTCATTGATGGACTTGCTTACTTCAAAGAGATGGCGATTGGTCTGGTCATCATGCTGTTCTTAATTTTTGAACCTCAAGGGTTGTCGCATCGCTGGCAACAAATTCGAGCATATTGGAAACACTATCCGTTTTCTTACTAATCGGTACGTCGTGTACTTAAGTGGAATATACCTAAATAACAAGGACAACGAGTTATGAATAAAGGACATTTAGCGACAACGTTGGTGCTATCTTCGGCACTGTTTACTACCGCATCTTGGGCAAAAGATTCCGTGTTTGTCGGGCATCTGGTGGACTTTTCTGGTCCTACTGCATACGTCAGTAAACCTTATGGTTCTGGGGTACGAGACGCCTTGCGTTGGATAAACCAAAATGGCGGCATCAACGGTACTGAGCTTGAATTTGAAACGGTGGATATGGCGTACAAGGTGCCAGTGGCGATTTCGAACTACAAACGTTGGGTTGCTCGCAAAAACATGGTGGCAATGCAAGGTTGGGGCACAGCAGATACGGAGGCGCTGATCTCTTTCGTAACCAAAGACAAAGTGCCAGTATTTTCAGCTTCTTACTCGGGCCACTTAACGGACCCTACGGGCAAAAACCCGAAAACAGCCAAGCCTGCTCCGTATAACTTTTTCTATGGCGCTTCTTACTCGGATGCCTGTCGTGCATTGGTGAAGTGGGCGAAAGAGGATTGGGAATCGAAGGGTAATACAGGCGCACCTAAGTTTACTCACATTGGTGATAACCATCCGTTCCCTAACGCTCCAAAAGAAGCGTGTGCAGAATATGCGAAAGAGCTGGGCTTTGACGTGCAAAACCCAGTGGTGGTGTCACTCAAACCGGGTGATTTTAAAGCGCAATGTCTATCACTTAAAGAGTCTGGCACGAACTACGGTTACATCGCCAACTTAGGTGGCTCGGTGGTATCGCTAGTGAAATCGTGTAACACAGTAGGCACGGAATTCCAGTACATGGCGAATATCTGGGGTGGCGATAAACCTGTAATCGAAGCGGCAGGTGATGGTCTGAAAGATTATGTATTCCCAGGGATGACCGCATTCTGGGGCGACGATAGCGAAGGGATGAAACTGGTTCAGGAAATTTCGAAACAGTCAGAATCTGAACCGGGCGAGTTTAGAACTCACCACTACATTCGCGGTGTTTGCTCTGCGTTCTACATGAAAGAAGCAATGGAATGGGCGAAAGGTAATGGCGGTATTACTGGCGAAAACATCAAGAAAGGTATGTATGTACACAAAAACTGGGTGCCAAAAGGTCTAGAAGGTGTATGTATTCCAGCGAACTGGCAGCCAGAAGATCACCGCGGCACGACAACAGTAAACGTGTTTATGGGTAACAACAAAGGTGGCGCGGTAGACGTTAAGAAAGTGTCTCAGGTTACGCTGTCACGTCGTGATGATTGGCTAGGTTACTAATAATAGGATAGGTGGGGGGCAACCCCCATCTGCGCAAGGAGCGGCTTGATGAGTGAATTAGCAACGAATATCGAACCTGAAGAAATATTGCTCTCGGTGAACAATATTGAAGTGGTCTACGATGAAGTCATTTTGGTATTGCGTGGCGTGAGCCTTGAGGTGCCGAAAGGGAAGATCGTGACGTTATTAGGCGCGAACGGGGCAGGTAAATCGACGACATTAAAAGCGATTTCTGGTTTGTTGAAAACGGAAGATGGCGAAGTGACCCGTGGGGAAATCAACTTCATGGGCGAGCGTATCGACAACAAAAGCCCGGAAGAGATTGTCCGTTCGGGCATTTTCCAAGTGATGGAAGGGCGTCGCATTGTCGAAGACATGACGGTTATCGAAAACCTTCGTTTAGGTGCGTTTACCCGTAATGACAACGAAGTAGAGCAAGATATCGAAATGGTATTTGACTACTTCCCGAGACTGAAAGAGCGCACTGGCCTCGCTGGCTACTTGTCGGGCGGTGAGCAGCAGATGTTGGCAATTGGCCGTGCTCTGATGGCACGCCCGAAAATGATCCTGCTTGATGAGCCTTCGATGGGGCTTTCGCCACTGTTGGTGAAAGAGGTGTTCAGTATTATTAACAAGATCAATAAAGATCAAGGTATCACCATGTTGCTGGTTGAGCAGAACGCGAACTTTGCGCTGCATGCTGCCGACTATGGCTACATTATGGAGTCAGGCAAGATTGTACTTGATGGTACTAAACATGAGCTGCTCAATAATGAAGACGTCAAAGAGTTTTATCTCGGTGGTGGCGACGAAGAGCGTAAGAGCTTCAAGAATCTTAAGTCTTACAAACGTCGTAAGCGTTGGTTGTAAGGAGCAGTGATGAACGAATTATTCGATGCAAAAGAGTCTTTATCTCCTGCTGAGAGAGAAGAGTCGCTGTTTCAACGCTTGCCGACAGTGATTGAAAACGCAAAGACGCACAGCGAACACTACGGCAACATTTTTGCTGATATCGACGCTTCAAAAGCAAGTCATCGTGAAGGGCTCGGCCAGTTCCCGATCACGCGTAAGTTCAATGTCCCAAGTCAGCAGCAGATTAAACCGCCGTTTGGTGGCTTAAACAGCGTTGCGATTGGCCAGATGGCGCGTGTGTTTCAATCTCCGGGGCCCTTGTATGAGGCGCAAACGGATGAATCGGACTTCTGGCGTATGGGACGCGCGTTTCATGCCGCAGGGTTTCGTAGTGGTGACTTGGTTCACAACACGCTCTCTTATCACTTCTCTCCGGGTGGATTCATTATGGATGGCGGTGCTAGAGCGTGTGGTTGCGCGGTATTTCCGGCTGGGGTAGGTAATACCGAAGCACAGATTGAAGCGATCAAACAGCTTCAGCCGACGGGTTACACGGGCACGCCATCTTATTTGTTGACGTTGCTACAGAAATACCAAGAGCAATATGGCGAGTTAACTAGTTTTACCAAAGCGTTAGTTTCTGGTGAAGCCGTCACCGCAGAAATGCAACAAGCGTTTATCGAGAAAGGCATTGCAGTATTTCAAGCCTACGCGAGTGCAGAGCTTGGTTTGATTGCGTATCAAGTCGCTGGCGAGCAAGGCTTGGTGATTGCCGAAGATATTATTGTCGAAATCGTTGATCCCGAAGGTATACCAGTACAACTGGGTGAGGTCGGAGAGGTGGTCGTTACCTCGCTTGATGAGAAGTTTCCTCTTATTCGCTACGCAACGGGCGATCTGTCTGCATACATTGAAAACGATGCGAATTCATCGTATACCAATATGCGAATAAAAGGCTGGATGGGTCGCGCGGACTCGGCGGTTAAAGTCAAAGGTCTGTTTGTGTATCCGCATCAGATCCAAGAAGTGTGTCGACGTCATGAAATCAAAGGTTCTTTGAAGATTGAGCGTGACGGCTTCAACGATACCATCACGTTCTGCTGCGAAGACAATCATATATCCGCAGAAGAGATTCAAGCGACGTTGCAGTCTGTCACCAAGCTCAAAGGCAATGTGTTGTTTGTGCCAAATACAGCAGATCAGCCTTTAATCAATGATTTACGGAACTAGGTACTTGCACGGCCTATCGCAATAAAAATGTAAAGGGATACCAAGCTAACTTGCGTATCCATTTCTTTTTATGGCTAAAAAGCGTTAAGGGGAGCGCAATGAAAACCACCGACTCACCAATAATCAATCAACAGTTTTGGGATGATTTGTTTGTAAGTGGCCGAATGCCGTGGGATTGCAGCAAAGTACCACAAGAGCTTAAAAACTATCTAAACGGCTCTTTTAACGTACCGCAGTCGGTGTTCATTCCTGGCTGCGGCGCGGCTTATGAGGTGTCGCATTTTGTAGAGCTCGGGCATGACGTCATCGCAATGGATTACAGCGCAGAAGCCGTCAATCTTGCGAAGTCTCAGCTTGGTCAATATCAAGATAAAGTGATGTTGGGGGATGTATTTAGGGCGGACTTTTCCCGAGCGTTTGATGTGATTTACGAACGCGCTTTTTTAGCCGCATTACCGAGAGGGAAGTGGGATGACTACTTTGCGATGATTGAGCGTTTGCTACCAAGTAATGGCTTGCTGGTGGGGTATTTTGTTATCAGCGATGACTACCGATCGCGTTTTCCTCCTTTTTGTTTGCGTAGCGGAGAGATTGAACAAAGGTTAGAACCATCTTTCGTTCTTATTGAGTCATCACCAGTTAACGACAGCGTCGAAGTATTCAAAGGTAAAGAGCAGTGGATGGTGTGGCAGAAGACGTAGTACTCCGGCCCATTTGTCATAGAAACGGCTCTATTGTATTTATGCTGGAAGGGTTGAAATGTCAGAAAATTTTACACTTTGTGATGTTGCTTCCAAACCTATTTTTGCAACATGCGGTTTTATAAATGCTTTTTATTTCGGCTCAAATTTTGCTTAATGATCTATGTAATTAATGCCTACGATTAACCTAGTATTGGGATGAACACAATGGACATTAGATCAGCAATATTTTTGAGTTTGAGCCTACTGCTTATCAGCCCGGCGAAAGCGACGATTGTTTATGAAAATTGGATTACGAATGAGGGTGAGTCAGGTAACTATATATTCACCATAGAGCACGACGAAATTAATAATCAAATTCACTATAATTTTACTGTTGACCCATGGAATGCCGAAGGTCTCGGTGTGTTTATTGATTTGGGTGATGTAACGATGCCCGCCAGTGTTGGCCTAACAAACGTCTCACCAGCGAATCAGGTCCAACTTTGGGCTACAGATACAACATCAAATGATTGTGGCAATGGTTGTACTTTAAATGGTCTTAACCCTCCTTTGGACGATCCAGATGGAGAGTGGGAGCTTGTCTTCAGGCTCGGAAGTCAAGGCTGGGATGAAATTCAAACATTCAGCTGGACGACAGATGATTTTGGCTTCGATGATTTGTCTAACTTCGGTCTAGTGGGCGTACGCAGTCAACAGCTATGTTCCGGTGATGGTACATTAGAAAATGGGAATGAAAATTGTACTGGCAGCGATAAGTCATACAGCAGCACACCGGCAACGCCCATACCAGAGCCAAGCTCGGTCTTTTTCCTAGGCCTAGGCCTTATCGGTTTAGGTTTGGCGCGCCGCAAACAATTCAACTGATCCCATGTTAAGCTCGTTGGAGTTAAAATTGGAGTGGCTTACTGTTCAAAATGGCCTTGCTTTTATAGCAAGGCCAATTTAGTTTTGAGTCGCGGTATTCACTAATCTAAAGCACACCCAACCTAAAAGTTCTACTCTACGTCAACATACTGGTGTAATGCATTCTAGTTTCAAATGAAGTCTGTCAATCAATTAGTCTACTCGTGGATAATAAAAGACCTTAACGTAACCATCACCTAGCACCGAATTCGGGCTGTCCTTCTCAAATAGTATTTTTCGAGCTCAACTAAAAAGAGGGCAGACGACGCGACCAATACTATTCGTAGCCAGACTTCGAATTCTAACGCTTGGGTGCCAAACAGCGTTTGCATTATAGGCAGGTAAGTGAAGCCGGCTTGAAACACCATAAGCACCGCAATGGCGATTAACACATAGACATTGCCAGTAAGACCTCGACGACAAAATATGCTGTTTAAAATGAAGCGGGAATTAAACAGATAAAACACTTCAAACATCACCAATGTATTCACCGCGATTGTCCGAGCTCTGTCGATATCTTCTTGCTGGGCCATCTCCCATACAAACATTCCCAACGTGCCCAACATAAGAATGATGGAGACAAAACAAACTCGCCAAATAAGGTGTGAGGTGAGGATAGGAGTATCAGGAGATCGTGGTGCACGCTGCATTAAATTGTGCTCTTTGGGTTCGAAAGCCAAAGATAAAGCGAGTGTGACGGCGGTGATCATATTGACCCACAGAATTTGAATCGGTGTGAGTGGCAGATCTTTAAATCCCAACACTACGGTCGATAAGATGACCAGTGCTTCGCCTCCGTTGGTTGGGAGAATAAACAAAATGGCCTTTTTCAAGTTGTCGTAAACCGCTCGTCCTTCTTCAACTGCCGCAGTAATGGAGGCGAAATTGTCATCCGTGAGTACCATTTCTGCTGCTTCTTTGGCCGAGGCGGTGCCATTCAGTCCCATGGCAGTGCCGATGTCAGAGCGCTTGAGTGCTGGCGCATCATTGACGCCGTCCCCCGTCATTGCCACGACTTGGTGATGCTTTTGCAGCGTATCGACCAGCCGCATTTTATGCTCTGGGCTCACTCGGGCGTAGATATCAATGTCTCTGGCGACGGCGAATAACTCCTCATCATTGAGAGCATCAATTTGCAGGCCCGTAAGCGAGTCTTGGGTATTGATAAGGCCGATTTGTTGAGCAATCGCTTTGGCCGTTAACACATGATCGCCCGTCATCATTTTTACGCGTATGCCTGCTTGGTTACACGCTTTCACGGCTTGTATGGCTTCGTCTCTTGGCGGGTCGATAAAACCAAATAGCCCTAACAGGATGAGATTGTCGCGCACGTCATCAAAGGTCAGTTCGATGTGCTCGTATTCCGCCGGACGGTAGGCCATCGCCAAAACCCGCATTCCCCGTTTTGCCATCGCATCAATCTGCTTTTGCCAATAAGTACGGTCTAGAGCGGTTGTTTGTAGATGCAAGGATGTCTCGTTATGTGTGGCAGGGTTGATCATTTGATGACTACAAATATCGAGCACACGCTCAGGCGCACCTTTAAGAAAAACAAACGCTTCACCCTTATGGTTATGGTGCAGTGTCGCCATAAAGCGGTGTTCTGATTCGAATGGGATCAGATCCGTGCGCGGGCAGAGTTGGTGTTCCGTTTTTGAATCTAACCCAGCTTTTTCTCCTGCGACCAGAAGCGCCCCTTCCATCGGGTCGCCCTGAATTTGCCACTGTTCATTCTGATGCTGGAGAGTTGCGTCGTTGCATAACACTGCTGCACGAACGGTGTGAATCAGCAGCGGCTTTTGTTCGGGGTAGATGGCCTGCTGATTGATCGTCACAACGCCATGAGGATCGTAGCCTGTACCACTGAGTTCGAATTGCTCATTCGCCGTGACGATCTTTGTCACCGTCATTTCATTGCGAGTCAGTGTGCCGGTTTTATCGGTGCAAATGACGGTCACAGAGCCTAGGGTTTCCACCGCGGGGAGTCGGCGAATGATCGCATTGCGTTTGGCCATTCGCTCCACTCCAATCGCGAGGGTGATGGTCATGATCGCAGGTAACCCCTCTGGGATCGCCGCCACGGCTAGACTGATCGCGGCTAGGAACATATCCGTTATTGGGTAGCCGCGCACCAGCAAGCCAAAGGCAAACGTTGCAACCGCTACCACTAAGATCGCAACGGTCAACCATTGGCTAAACTGTGCGATTTGTTTCAGTAGTGGGGTTGTGGCTGGTTTTACGCGAGAAACCAGCGAACTGATTTTGCCCAGTTCGGTATTGAGCCCCGTTGCGACAACCACGCCGGAACCTTGTCCGTGGGTAATCATGGTGCCTGAATACGCCATGCAGTCTCGGTCGGCCAAAGCACTCTTTTGGCTCACGGGGTTAATATTCTTTTCAGTTGCGAGCGATTCTCCGGTTAAGACAGCTTCCGCGACTTGTAGCCCTTTGCTGCGGAACAACCGGAGATCGGCAGGCACTCGGTCACCCGATTGCAGAATGACCACATCTCCCACCACCAGCTCTTCGGCTTTAAGATTGACCTGATGCCCGCCGCGTAACACCAAGGCGGTTGGGGCGAGCATGGCTTGAATGGCGTTGAGCGCGGTTTCTGCTTTCCCTTCTTGGAGAAAACCGATGATCGCATTGATCACGACCACCCCTGCGATAACGCCCGCATCCACCCAGTGGTTGAGTAGCGCGGTAATGACCATCACAACCAGTAAAACGTGAATTAATACATTGTGAAACTGAGCGATAAAGCGCTGAAAAACGGTGCGCCCGTGAGAGGTTGGAAGTTTGTTCAATCCATACTGGGCTAAGCGTTGCGAGGCTTCCTGTGGCTCTAATCCGTTGGGTTGGCTGGAGAGGGCAGAAAAGGTGTCCTCGACGGATTGACTGTGCCACGGGTGGCTGGACTCTGTCATGCTATCGCCTCACTGGAGAACCTCTTTGTTGATTGATAATTATACGATATGAACTAGCTTATGGTTATGAAAGAGGAAAATAGGAGTCTATCGTGGCTGATATTTATGGGTTCGATTCTTTTTCACCGAAACAAATCGCAGAGAAAGTAGACTCTATTGGCGTGACTAAAGCGCGTTTGCCGCTGCTGTCTATGGTGATGCTCGGAATTTTGGCTGGTGCCTTTATCGGCTTGGGTGGAATGTATTTTACTCTCGTGAAATCGGATGCCTCGCTTGGCTTTGCTACGCAGCAAGTGCTAGGCGGATTGACCTTTTCTTTGGGGTTGATTTTGGTGATTGTCGCGGGCGCAGAACTGTTTACCGGCAATAACTTGTTGGCGATGGCGTGGGCCGATAAAAAAATCACCACGGGTGAGCTATTAAAAAATTGGGTGGTTGTGTGCCTGTCCAATTTTGTCGGCGCCGTTGGGGTGGCGGCTCTGGTGTTTCTGTCCGGACACCCAGAAATGAACCAAGGCGCGATCGCGCTGACTTACGCAAAAATTGCCGCTGCCAAATGTGACATGCCTTTCTGGACGGCTTTTTTCCGCGGCGTGTTGTGTAATGTGTTGGTGTGCATGGCGGTTTGGATGGCGCTGGCGGGCCGAAGCGTGGTGGATAAAGCGGTGGCGATTGTTTTTCCAATCTCTGCGTTTGTCGCGGCAGGCTTTGAACACAGCATTGCTAATATGTACTTTATTCCTTTAGCCATGATGCTGCAAAGCTCCGGCACGGTAGAGGTCGCAAACGCGGTAGGTGTACTTGGTTTTCTTGGTAATTTGGTGCCGGTTATCTTAGGTAACCTTGTCGGTGGCAGTGTGTTTGTCGGTTTGGTGTATCACATTATTTATCTGCGTGGGCATAGTGATAATCCCAGTTAGTGTGGGATAAAACATCCCAAATTAAACGTCATTTCTGAAAGAGGAAACGCTCGACTTTACGGCGAGTTTGAGTGGGGCTGCTATAATTTAGCTAGTTTCAGGTAGCAAGGTTAAGGCTATGAAATCTCATCAGCAACAATCTTCACAGGCACCCACTTCTCCTCTCTCAAACTCCTTGCAGTCCACACCTGCAAACCAAGATAACCCGCTCTCTATACAATCCCGAACTGTTCAAACCATCTGCCCATTTTGTGGTGTTGGGTGTGGGATGCTGCTTTCCTGCAATGAGCAAGGGCAAGTGAGTGGCGTTAGCCCGTTGGCCCATCACCCGATTAGCCAAGGCAAGTTGTGCGAAAAGGGTTGGAGCAGCATTTATGCCATTTCGCCCGATAATCGTATTACTCAGCCGTTAAAACGCAGTCGTGATGGATTTGTTGCTGTAAGTTGGGATGAAGCTCTGAGTGAAATAAGCGAAGCACTTACAGAGATTATTGAGGAATTTGGCCCCAACGCGACAGGGGTGATCAGTAGTGCGCGGGCAACTAATGAAGATAATTACGCGGCGCAGAAATTTGCGAGAGCGGTGTTAGGCACCAACAATATCGATCACTGCGCTCGTATTTGCCACAGCCCAACCGTGGCGGGCCTGAAACAAGTGCTGGGTTCTGGAGCCATGACCAACAGCGCGAAAGATCTGTTTGAAGCGCAAGTGATCGTGGTGATTGGCGCAGACCCAACCTCCAACCATAGCGTATTGGGTGGGCAGATCATGCGCGCCAAATTGGAAGGCGCCAAACTGATCGTGATTGACCCGCGCGTGACTCGATTAGCGAAGCTGGCGGATTTGCACTTGCAACTCAACCCAGGCTCTAATATTGCGCTGATTAACGCCATGATGCAGGTGATCATCAGTAATCAGTGGCATGACAAGGATTTTATCGCCAATCGCTGTGAAGGCTTTGAGGCACTAAAAAAACAGGTCGAAAACATCACACCAGAATCTGTAGAGAGTATTACTGGGATTGATTCCGAGCAGATTCGCCAAGCCGCGCAAGCGTATAGCCAAGCTGATCGATCCATGATCTTCTATGGCATGGGGATTACTCAGTTTGTCAGCGGAACATCCAATGTGATTGCTTTGGCGGATTTGGCGCTGATTTGTGGGCAGATGGGTAAATCCGGTTCGGGCATTAATCCTCTGCGCGGCCAAAACAACGTTCAAGGCGCGTGTGATATGGGGTGCCTGCCTAACGTGTACCCTGGGTATCAACGGGTTGACGATCCCGCCATGCAGCAACGCTTTTCCGAGCGTTGGGGTTGCGAGGTGGCATCATCGCCAGGGCTGACCTCATTGGGCATGACCAAAGCCGCGTTAGCAGGAAGCTCCCGCGCTCAAATCCTGTTTGGTGAAGATCCCGTAGTCACCGACCCAGACCAAAATCACGTTCGTGAGGCCTATAAATCGCTTGATTTGCTGGTGGTCGCTGAGCTGACCATGACAGAAACCGCCAAATTGGCCGACTACATTCTTCCCGCCGCTTCTTTTGCCGAAAAGTCGGGCACGTTTACCAACTGCGAACGCCGCGTGCAGCGAATCAACCCCGCGATGTCACCGTTAGGTGAGTCCAAAGCGGATTGGCAATGGTTGCAAGCGCTGGCAGAAAAAATGGGTAGCCACGCGTTAAGCTGGACAAACAGTGAAGAGGTGTTCGATGAAATGGCCGCGTTAACGCCATCTTATCAAGGGATGACCTATACCAAACTCGCCGAACATGACGGTTTGCAATGGCCATGCAATGAGAGCGCGCCAGAGGGGACTGCGGTTCTCCACCAAAAGACCTTCCCGATTGGCCGTGCGCGCCTCACCCCGGTGCACTATGTGCCGATTGCCGAATCCACGGATGAGCAATACCCACTGATTCTCACCACCAATCGGCTGCATTTTCACTACGGCTGTGGCTCGATGACGCGTAAGTCTCCATTGCTTGAGCGCGAAATTCCCCCTGGGATCTTGTTTATTCATCCGCAGGATGCTGACCGACTTGGTATTGCATTGTATAGCCCGGTCGGGGTGCGTTCGCGGCGTGGGTATATCGAAACGCGTGCCATGATTAGTACGGATGTGCCGCCAGGGGTCGTGAGTATGCCGTATCACTTTAAAGAAGCGCCATCGAACCAGCTTACCAATACCGCGCAAGACCCAATCACCAAAATGCCGGAACTAAAAGCGTGTGCGGTCGCCGTTGAAGTGCTGCCAGCCGGGCATCAGCCAAGTGCGATTTGGCAGCTACAGGGGGAAGAAACAGAATGATGACTTACCTGCTCGATTCGTTAGATGCACTGCGAGCGCATCTGTTACAAAGCCGAACTCTCTACCAAGTGGTCGAAGACCGAGAAGGGGCACAGAGTGAATGCTTTTGGCAGCAAGTGAGTGGTGATGAACGACCGCCGCTAATCCATCGTCAGCCGACGCATTCAGCCAAATCCTTCTTCTTTGCCGAACAGGAACCTCTGTACGTTTTTGATGGTCAGTTGTTTAAAGAGACGTTACCGAACGTAGAGCCGTTTGTCCTGTTTGGCGTGCAAAGCTGCGATTTGGTGGCAATTCGCTATCAAGACGAATTTTTCGAACAAGACCCTTATTATCAGGCGCGTAGAGAGAAAGTACTGCTCGTTGGCCTAGACTGCATTCACCCGTGTGAGCATGGGTTTTGCCCGACGGTAAACGCTGGCCCCAGCGTGCGTGATGAAACCGCCGATTTGGTGCTGCATCCATTGGACGAGCAACACTGGTTACTTGTGGTGCTTTCCAAGCGCGGTGAAGCGTCATTACAAGGCTTGGATCTGAAAGTGGCGACGGCCCATGAGAGCAGCCAGCGATGGGAGCACACAACGCAATGCGAACAGGCTTTTCCTGACCACCAGTACCTTGTTGATGGCATCAGCAAAGTGTCACAGAGCAAGGTGTCAGAGGCGTTCTGGCAACAAGTTGGCATTCAGTGTTTAGGGTGTTCAGGCTGTACCACGCTGTGTCCGACTTGCTCTTGTTATGGCACACGCTCAGTCACCGCAACGGATAGGTCTGATAGCAAAATGTCTAATACAAATACCTCGAATACCACCCAAGTACGATTTTGGGATTCCTGCTTATATGAAGGCTTCCAGCGAGAGGCGAGCTTTCACAATCCATCCAAAGAGGCAGGGAAAAGGGTCGAGCGCTTTTGGTATCACAAATTCAGCGTGGATTTTGTCGCAGAGTTTGGTCGGTATGGCTGTGTAGGGTGCGGTCGCTGCGAGCAGACTTGCCCCGGTGTGATTGGAGTGCATTCATTAATGAAAAGGATTGCTGATGATGTATAGCCTAACCCCAAACCGTATTGAAATTATCGATTTTTATGATGATGGAGAAGATACCCGTCACTATCACTTTCGCTTACTTGAAGACGCTCCGGCTTGGTTGCGAGCACAAAGCGGCCAGTTTTTTATGCTGTGCGTACCTGGCGTGGGTGAAGCGCCATTTACCTTCACTGAACTGCCGGATGAGTCCGGACACTTTCGCGCTCTGGTACGTAAAATGGGGCAAGTCACCCATGCGTTGTTCACTAAAGCGAGTGGAGAGGTGCTCGGCGCTCGCGGGCCGTTTGGCCAAGGGTGGCTGACCAACGACTTGGCCGATAAAAAAGTGCTCGTGATTGGGGGCGGCTGTGGTATGGCGCCTTTGGTGAGCACTGTTGACAGCCTTATCGAACAAGACAGCTACGAAGAGCTGGTGGTGATGTACGCCACTCGCAGTAAAAATACACTCATGCTGAATCCTGAACGCGAACGTTGGCAGCACCATGTGCCTATTTTCAATGTAGTTGAAAACATTTCCGGCTTAGAGGGGCAGGGGTATTACCGAGGCACTGCACTCAGCGTTTTACCCAAAGTGTTAGAGACCTTTGCTGAACTTCCAGACCGCGCTTTGATCTCTGGGCCAGAACCTATGATGCACAGTGTGGTTGGCTGTTTGCTTCATCACGGCATGAGCGAAGACGCGATCTACCTATCGCTGGAGCGACGCATGCACTGCGCGGTTGGTTTGTGTGGGCACTGTTACTTAAAAAATCATTATGTATGCAAACAAGGGCCAACCTTTCGTTGGAGCGATGCAAAAGGGCTTTTTTCGTAATGGGAAAATGTCATAACAAACAAGCGGGTTCGTAAACACACTGGTTAGCGAACCCGCATTTCTTTTTGGTACTCGGTTGCCAATAAATTCCGCTTTTTGGCTCAGTTTTTTGGTTTGGCTTGTTGATTCGCTTTCTGATTGGTTTGTTGAGCAAGAACATGCTCCACTTTGGCTACCACTTCGCACCCTTTGGCAAAGGAGTCGGGGTTGAGCGATATCGAATCAATCCCGCAAGTTACAAGAAATTCGGCGAACTCGGGGTGATCGGAAGGGGCTTGACCACAAATCCCCACTTTTCTCCTTTTACTGTGTGCGACCTGAATGACCTGCTCAATTAAACTTTTCACCGCGTCATCTCGCGCATCAAACATCGGTTTCAGTTCTGCGGAGTCGCGGTCAATCCCTAACACTAACTGGGTTAAGTCGTTGCTGCCGATTGAGAACCCGTCAAACCGTTCGGCAAAACGATCCGCGAGAATGACATTGGAAGGGATTTCACACATCACATAGACCTCTAGACCATTGTCACCCCGTTTGAGTCCGGCTGCTGCCATCACCTCAAGCACTTTGTCGGCTTCATTGACCGTGCGGCAAAACGGGATCATGACGATGATGTTATCAAACCCCATTTCTTCTCTGGCTTTCAGTATCGCCTTACATTCGAGCTGAAACGCTTCTTGATAGCGAGGGTGGTAGTAGCGGGATGCGCCTCTTAGCCCAAGCATGGGGTTTTCTTCATTGAGTTCAAAAAACTGACCGCCGAGCAAGCCACGGTACTCATTGGACTTAAAATCAGACATGCGGACAATCACAGGTTTGGGGTACTGACTTGCGGCAATTTTCCCGACGCCTCGCGCGAGATTATCAACGAAAAAATCAGGCAGAGTAGCCACCCCTGAGCATCGCTGCTGAATCGCTTGAGCCACATCGGTATCAGTGACTTTCTCCGGGTAGAGAAGCGCCATAGGGTGCAGGCCAATTTGACTGGAGATGATGAACTCAATCCGAGTTAAACCCACACCCGCGTTAGGCAGTTGCCACCAGTGGAAAATGCCATCAGGCATGGCGGCATTGATCATGATGTGAGTCTTAGTCTCTGGCAACGACGTGAGATCGATCTCTTGCGTAGTGTAGTTAACCACACCGTCGTACACTTGCCCCGTGGTTCCTTTGGCGCAGCTTAAGGTGACGGTTTGGCCAGAAGTGAGGGTCTGTGTGGCGTGTTCAGTACCAACAATCGCCGGGACTTTGAGCTCTCGGCTCACAATGGCCGCGTGGCTGGTTGGCCCGCCAGAGTCAGTGATGATGCCCGCTGCTTTTCGCATCAAGGGCACCCAATCGGGGTCGGTGCGTTCAGTCACGAGGATCGCCCCTTCGGGGAACTCGGCAATATCATCCGGTGACATGATGGTATACGTTTGGCCGACCGCGATGGAGCTACCGACGCTCGCTCCTTCGAGCAAAATAGGGTTCGAGGTTTTCTCTAACTGGTAGTTCACCAGCACCGCACTGTTTTTACGGCTTTCAACGGTTTCGGGCCTTGCTTGCACAAGGTACAGCTTGTGGCTGTGGCTATCTTTGGCCCACTCCATGTCCATAGCGCAACCGTAATGACGTTCAATCGTCATCGCCCATTGGCTAAGTTGCAGTATCTCTTCATCATTGATCACCAACTGATTACGCTCGGCTTCAGTGGTTGGCAGCGTAATCGTCGGAGCTTCACCATCTGCGCTGTTGAACAGCATTTTTTCTAATTTGTTGCCCAGCTGCTTTTCGATAATCGGCGTTTTTCCGCGCTCTAGTAGTGGCTTGTAAACCATAAATCGATCGGGTGTCACTGAGCCTTTCACAATGGTTTCACCCAGCCCCCAACTGCCGTTGATGATCACGACATCGGGAAAGCCGCTCTCGGTATCTAGGCTAAACATCACCCCCGAGCATTCTGATTCAATCATCTGCTGTATTCCGATAGACAGCGCGACTTGCTGGTGCTCAAACCCTTGTTCTTGGCGGTAAACAATAGCGCGATCGGTATACAGCGAGGCGAAGCACTGCTTACACGCCTCTAGCAAATCAGCATCGCCGCGAATATTGAGGTAGCTCTCTTGTTGACCCGCGAAACTGGCGCCGGGTAGATCTTCTGCAGTGGCTGAGCTGCGCACTGCGACAGAAGCCAACGGGACGCCGATGCGCTCACTCAGCTCATGGTACGCGTCAAGAATCAGTGTTTCTTGGGCAGGGGTGAAATGACTATTTTGGATTAACGTTCGGATCTCTTTGGCGGCTTCCGCTAGGCTGAGAACGCCCTTATCCATCGCACTGAGAATTGAGGCGATCGGCACATCCAACTCGTTTTGATGTAGGAAGTCTCGATACAGTTGCGCGCTGGTTGCAAAGCCCTCTGGCACACGGATACCAGATTGGCTAAGTTGACTGATCATTTCCCCTAAGTTGGCGTTCTTACCGCCGACCAAGGCAATATCACTCGCGTGGAGATAGTGAAAGCGATAAATCAACGGTTGCGTAGTCTCTGCCTGCATGGTGTTAATCCTTATTTGGGTGATGTCGTTTAAGCCACCGCGTTACTCTTATGGTTTTGGTTCGTCTGGTACGTGAGTGAATAACATTCGTGAATGAGCACGGCGTTTATTTGCCATGTTGCTGCAAATACTCGTGCAACTGGTTGTAGCTACGAACTTTGGCGTAATCACTCTCGGGGATATTGACCCCAGTGCTTTTCTTGAGCGAGGCCAACAGATTGAGAAAGTCCATCGAGTCGAGATCGCACTCTTCCCGCAAGTCTTCATTGAGGTCGATGTCACTGACTTCGATTTCGGGTGCGATGTGGGCCAAAGCCTCAGCGATAACCGTTGAGATATCGTCGTTGTTCATAGTGCCTCCGGATGTTGCAGTTGTTTGGCGAGCGCATGTAGAAAGCGTGCGCCGTTGATGCCATCACTCACTCGATGGTCAGCGGCGAGCGTTACGGTCAAGACATCGCCGATTTCAACCGTTTCGCCTTGTACGATGGGGGCTTTACGCGCTTGACCCAAACCGATGATGGCCACTTGAGGCGGGTAAATTACGCCAGTGATCATGTCCGCTCCGCGCTCGCCAATGCTGGTGACGGTAATGGTGCCTTGGCTGATTTCCGAGCTGCGAAGCCGCCCATGCCTAGCTCGTTCGGTTAAGTCGCGTAAGGCGTCCATGGTTTGCGCCAAGGAGAGGCTGTCTGCATTGAGAATCGCGGGGGTCACAAGCCCACCTTCACGAAGGCTAATGGTGTTGGCAATGTTCACTTGCGCTGAAGGGGTGAAATGCCCTTCATCATAAAAACCATTCAGTTGCGGAAAGCGAGTCAGTTGACGGGCGATGGCACTGAGTATTAACGCGGGTAGGAGGATGCGTTGCTCTGGTTCGCGATTCTGATTCTGCTCAGTCAGCCAATGCTGCGCTTTGGTTAGATTGATGTCTAACGCAAGGTAGTAGTGAGGGATTTCCCGTTTTGAGCGCGTCATGGCATCACTGATCGCTTGGCGCATCGGCGAAGGGGGCGCGATAGGCGGTGTAGACGTAGGGCTGGTATTTTCTCGGCTTGGACTCTCTACGACTTTCTCGATGCTTCCCTCTGTCAGCGTGGCGAGATCCCGCAAAATCACCGCACCTTGTGGCCCGCTGCCGCTCAAGGCAGACAAGTCTAGCGCTAATTGATGTGCTTGGTGGCGCGCAGCAGGGGAGGCTAGCGGCCTATGCGTCTGATTTGCGTTTGTTGCATCGCGTTGTGTTTTAGGCGCGATGTACGGAGGCAAAGGTGTATCACTCGGCTGAGATGCCTGAATCACATCCATGTTTTTGGCTGCGGCTTCGGCTTCCTTTTCTTCGGAGGAGGCGTTTTCAGAGACGGCGTCATTGGTTGCGCTATCGCTTTCCATTCTTGCCATCACGCTACCGACAGGGAGTTTGATCTCTGGCTCCACCAACAATTCTAAAATGGTGCCGCTGTGGTAGGACTCCACCTCTATCGCGCCTTTGCTGGTTTCTATCACTGCAATAACGTCGCCTTTTGCCACTTGGTCGCCGGGCTTAACAAGCCACTCAATTAACGTCCCGTCACGCATGTCTGCCCCTAATGCAGGCATGGTGATATCGACCAGTGCTGAATTGTGTCCGGTATTATCCATTGTCTGGCTTCCGTTCGTTTGTTTGCCAATTGGGAAGCACGAGTGTGGCTTTGGCTGCAGCCACAATTTTGTCACACTGAGGAAGAGCGGCTTGTTCTAGATGATGAGGATAGGGAATCGGAACTTCTTGGGTGCAAACGCGTTGAACGGGGGCATCCAACTGCCAAAACGCGTTTTCCATAATAATCGAACTGACTTCGCCCGCGAGGCTGCCCGTGTACCAGCCCTCGTCATTGATAACGGCGCGGTGGGTTTTACTGACGCTCGCAATGATGGTTGGTGTATCCAGCGGTCGGAGAGAGCGAAGGTCTACCACTTCGGCGTCAATGCCTTCGCTGGCCAGTTGCTCAGCGGCTTGCAAGGTTTTGCTAAGGCTGCCGCCGTAGGTGATCAGAGTAACGTCTGTACCTGCGCGGCGCACCAGCGCTTGGTTCATTGGGGCATCGGGCTCTGCGCTTACTGGTCCTTCTTCATTCAGCAGCATGACATGTTCAAAAATGAGCACAGGGTCTGGGTCTATCATCGCTTGAGAGAGCATGTAGCGAGCGTCATTGTGTGTTGCGGGGCTAAGCACTTTTAAGCCCGGAACATGAGCATAGAAATTTTCCCAACTGTGCGAGTGCTGCGCAGCAAGCTGTTTGCCTGCGCCACACGCCATTCGGATCACTATCGGGACGTTAAACTGCCCGCCCGACATGTGCAGTAAGGTCGCGGCGGTATTAATGATTTGATCCATGGCGAGCAAGCTAAAGTTCACCGTCATCACTTCGACAATCGGGCGCAGCCCACCCAGTGCCGCGCCAACCCCAACGCCTACAAAGCCAGACTCGCAGAGTGGAGTGTCTATGATCCTGTCTGCTCCAAATTGGTCAAACAACCCTTTGCTGACCGCGTAGCAGCCGCCATAACGGCCGACGTCTTCACCCATGAGAAAGGCGCGTGGTTCACTGATTAGTACATCGCTAATGCCTGCGCGTAATGCTTCTCGATAGGTAAGGGTAGCAGGAGCTTGGCTTGACGGTATCGGGCTAGCAGGGGGCTGGGTTTTGGGGCTATGAACAAACCGAGTCAGGTGCTCTTCGGGTTCCCACTCGCCATTCTCGGCAAACGCGATGGCGTCGTTGATCTCTTGCGCAATTTTGCTTTCGATGGCGGTCAGTTCGTTATCTTGGAAGTGGTTGTTCTCCTTCAGCCATAAGATCAGCTGTTTTACTGGGCCTTTCTCTTCCCACAGGGCGACCTCACTTTTATCGCGATACAATTGAGTATCAAAACTCGAATGCCCTCGAAAGCGATAGGTTTGGCATTCAATGAAATAAGGCTTTTGATTCTGGCGAATAAAATCGACCGCTTCAGAGGCAGCGGCTTCCACATCCACCACGTTCATGCCATCGACTTGGGCGGCTTCTATGCCGTAGCTTTTGGCTTTTTGAGCGATATTGGTTTCGGATTCGGAAAGCGCGAGTGCTGTGCCCATGGCGTAGCGGTTGTTTTCACACACAAAAAGGACAGGAAGATTCCACAGCGCAGCTAAGTTGAGGCTTTCGTGAAATTCCCCTTCGGCCACAGCGCCTTCGCCAAAAAAGCACACCGCGATGTCGTCTCGGTGCATTTTCTTATTGGCCATGGCGAGCCCTGTGGCGAGGGGTAGCCCTCCGCCGACAATGGCGTTGCCACCGTAAAAGCGTAAGTTTTTATCAAATAGGTGCATCGAGCCGCCGCGCCCGTGGCTGCAACCGTTCGCGCGGCCGTACATTTCTGCCAAGACGCTATCCATACTCAGCCCACGGGCGAGCGCATGCCCATGCTCGCGATACGTGGCAACGACTTGGTCGTCTGGGTTGAGCGCCGACATCACGCCGACGGCTATCGCCTCTTCACCGATATATAGATGAAGAAAACCGCGAATTTTCTCCATGGCGTACAGCTCGGCGCACTTTTCTTCAAAGCGGCGGATACGGAGCATTTTTTCAAGCTGGTCGAGTAGATGTTGGCGGTTGATATGAAGCCTTTTATTCATTGTTCATCGCTCTCCAATGTAGAAATGTCCCCTTCTGGGAGCCCGAGTTCGCGAGCTTTAAGTAAACGGCGCATAATTTTTCCGCTACGTGTTTTAGGCAGGTTGTGACGAAAGACAATCTCTTTAGGAGCGACCGCCGCGCCGAGCCGTTTTCTCGCTAGTCCGAGCAGTTCTTGTTGCAGTTCTTCATCGGCGGTGATGTCAGGTTTCAGCGCGACGAAGGCTTTAACAAGTTGACCCGCTACAGGGTCGGGGATGCCGATAACTCCCGCTTCGGCGACTGCTGGGTGTTCCATCAGCACGCTTTCCACTTCAAAAGGGCCGATTAAGTGTCCAGACGATTTGATTAAGTCGTCTTTACGGCCGACAAACCAGAAGTAGCCGTCTTCATCTCGCATGGCGAGGTCACCGCTGAGATACCATCCGTTGGTAAAGCAGGACTGGTATTTTTCGGCTTGGTTGAGGTAGCCCCTGAACATGGAAGGCCAACCCGTTTTGAGTGCCAGTTCGCCGACTTGCATCGGCTGGGTTTCCATCTGCAATTCACTACTATTGCTGGTGTTTATTATGGCGGCTTCAATACCGGGCAGTGGTTTACCCATGGAGCCGGGCTTGATCGGTTGGCTAGGGAAGTTGGCAATCATGATGCCGCCTGTTTCCGTTTGCCACCAGTTGTCATGAAACGGCATGCCAAATACTTTCTCACCCCATTCCACCGCTTCTGGGTTCAATGGTTCTCCTACACTGGCCATAAAGCGCAAGTTGGGTCTAGCGTACTGTTTGGCTAACGCATCACCCACTTTCATCAACATCCGGATTGCCGTGGGGGCGGTGTACCAAACAGTGATCTGCTGTTCTTGCAAGATCTGATACCAGCGCTCGGCGTCGAACTCTGCTTCATCAATCACCATGGTGACGCCCATGCAGAGTGGGGCAATGATGCCGTAGGTCGTGCCTGTTACCCAACCAGGGTCGGCGGTGCACCAATAGATGTCATCGGGCTTGAGGTCTAACGCGTAAAATGCGGAGTGGATGTGGTGCTGCACCGCTTGATGAACGTGGATCACTCCTTTGGGCTTGCCTGTGGTACCGCTGGTAAAATGCAGCAGGGCCATATCTTCTGCTTGAGTAGTTTCACAGCCTCGGTTTGGATCTGCCTTTTCCATCAGTTCGCTGTAATCGCAGCAGCCGGGCTCGTTGTCAGGATTGCCATCAATAAGCAGCACCGCTTTTAGGTGAGGTAGCTCTTGCCACCAGCTTTTGAGCTTTTTTCGGTACAAGCTGCGCGTGGTGACAATCAGGTTGGCGTTACCGATTTCCATGCGAGAGCGGATGGGCTCTGGCCCAAAGGCTGAAAACAACGGGGTAAAAACGCATCCGGCTTTGAGTGTGCCGAGCGCGGCAATATAAAGCTCAGGTCTACGGCCTGCCAGCGTGAAGACTCGGCTGCCTTTGGCTAAACCGAGCTGATCCAGCAAATCAGCAAAACGGTTGGTGTGCTGACAAAGTGCTTGATAGCTGAAATCGACGATGTGGTTCTCTTTGCTGATCCAACGCAGCGCCAATTTGTTTTGCGTGGGCTGTCCAAGATGGCTATCCAGTGCTTCATAACCAATATTCAATCCCCCTTTGGGTAGCCCTTTTACCTCTGGCGCTGGGGCGGGTGCATCAATTTGAAAGTTAGCCTTGTCTGCTAAATCTTGGTGAAAGATAGTTTTAACCATATTGGATGTCCTGCACAAAAAGAGTCTTGCCCAGAGAGAAATAGACGTAACAAAAGTATGGTTTATTGAGGGGGCTTTTCCAGCGTGAGTTTAAGATTTTGCTAATGTTCTATTTTTATGACGCTAAAACAGCCGAGAGCACCGAGGGACGAGTGCTCAATTTTAGTTGCGGGTCTCAAGCTAGGCTATTTTCCTGGTGTGGTCTGAGGCGGAACATTGTCCATGCTTTCTGGCTGAAAACCGTTTTGCTCCTGTTGCGTCTTTTTATGCATAGCATCGATCAGTTGGCGGTCCAATTCGGCGAAATACAGGTCTTCTTCCGCTTTACCTTTTAAGCGCAGCTTTTCTGTGAAATCCATTGTCACATGCCTCCATGACGGTGCCTTACTCCAAGTATAGAAGAGCATTCGTATCGCGTAGTGTGGGTAACGGTGTGTGGATAACGTTGTGAGGATAACGTAGCTGCTTACCTTACCGCTTCATGGCCCAAATCGGGCTCGCCGCAATGCTGTAAGATGTGCCTTCGCGCTTTGTCTCTGAGTGCAATGGCGGCGTTCCAGTTGTTTCCATCAGGGTAGAGCGGCTCACCAATTTTGATACTGATATCGCCACGGCGCGGAAACAGAGAATTGCCTCGGAGCTTAGAGCGAGTACCGCAGATCGTCACGGGAATGACAGGTACACCAGAATTGACCGCGGCAATGAAAGCGCCCATGTGGAATGGATGCAGCCCCGCCATTCGGTACAAGGTGCCCTCTGGAAACACGACAAGTGGCCGACAATCTTTCACGTTGTCATAGAGTTTTCGCGCATCCCCAACACTTTTCTCAGCATCAAAACGTTCGACAAACTCAGTGCCGAGTTTGGTTAAAAAAATTCGTGCAAACGGGTTACGCGTCAGCTCATTTTTGGCCACAAAACGACACTTTAAATCGCTTGCTGAAATCAGTACCAATCCATCCAAATAGCTGCAGTGGTTAGCGACTAAAATGCAGGGGTTGCTCTTGGCTTGCAGATGCTCTTGTCCTTCAATCTTGCAGTGTGTGCCCGTCATTCGCATTAAAACTCGCGCGCCCAGCCTCGCCGTCTTCCAGCACCAATCTTGGCTAGGTATGACAGCAACAAGGCTCCAAACCACAGGAACGAGCAAGCCAAAAATGAGCCAAGCGTATGCGGCGTAGCCGATATCCAGCAGGGTGCGAGTGTATTTTCGTAGTTGTGGCACTATGCCAGCGGTCGCTAAATGAATGGCTTGCAGCCAGAATGCTCGCGTCTGTTTGCTTAGAGCGCCTTGTTCATACAGCTCTTTGCAGGCGCTACGGCGAATTTTTCCGCTGGAAGTTTTAGGGATGGTGTGAGGGGGAGCAATGACCACGTCGTCAGCGGGGCTACCGAGCAGGCTCCATGACAGGTTGTTTACCTCTTTCTTGAACTGCTTTGTTTTTTCTTCATCGCTCTCGCGGCTTTCAGCCAGTACGACTAACTTTTCAGTGCCAGAACGTCGGTCATGACAGCCAAAGGCGGCGACACAGCCTTTGCGTATCCCTTCTACGTTGCCTACCGCTTGCTCTAGTTCGTGAGGGTAAATGTTTCTCCCCGCTTTGATAATGATGTCTTTGCTGCGCCCGGTTAGAAATAGCTCGCCACCAATCGTAAACGCACGGTCGCCGGTGACTAGCCAGTCGTGGTGATACAGCGCTTTGGTTTTGTCTGGGTTGCGATAATAGCCTTGCGTGGCTGACGGGCCTTTAAATTCGAGCGCGCCTTCTTCTCCTTCCGGTAGCTCTTTACCTAGCTCATCGACAATGCGGATCTGATGACCTGGGAGTGGTTGGCCTAACCCCACCAAGGGGATAGAGCCAGAGTCTTGGTTTCGAGCGGGAATTGCATGGCCAAAATGCGTTAGTGCTTCTCTTTGGAAATATTCGATACGAGGCTTTCTGGTGTTTGCCGGAAATGTTAGCCCGACAGAAGATTCGGCCAAGCCATAAACCGGAGACATGGTTTCGGGCTTAAAGCCGTATTTGGCGTATTTTTCAGTAAAGTTCGCGATAGATTGCGGACTGACGGGCTCTGCACCATTCCAAGACAGTCGCCAACTACTGAGGTCGAGTCCTTCTAGATCGCTTTCTTTGACCCGAGAGACACAAATCTCATACGCAAAATTCGGTGCGGGGGAGAGTGTGCCACGGTAACGGTGAATCGCCCACAGCCA
Organism: Vibrio japonicus; assembly: GCF_024582835.1. Classification (NCBI taxonomy): domain Bacteria; kingdom Pseudomonadati; phylum Pseudomonadota; class Gammaproteobacteria; order Vibrionales; family Vibrionaceae; genus Vibrio; species Vibrio japonicus. The sequence goes on along the minus strand of NZ_CP102097.1, from coordinate 276,523 downwards.
ACGCTCTGGCTTGGTCAGGAAAAGCAAAGGAGACATGATCACCAAAGGGATCGCGTGGTACAAGCTGCCAAGCCATGCCCCAATCAGCCCCATATCGTGATAAACGGGCAGCCAGCTGACAAAAACATCATCCGAGTTAGCGCCGACCACCTTGCCCATTGCTCTAATGTTCGCTAATAAGTTCGAGTGCGTAAGGGTGACGCCTTTAGGTACTCCAGTGCTGCCGGAGGTGTATTGAAGAAAGGCCGTGTCACTGCTTTTTGCTGCGCCAGTCTCTGGCAGGTTTGCTGAACTTGCTAGCTCAGTTGCTGTGACAACCGCATCAATGGATGGAACCTGCAATTTTAACAAGTGCGCAACTGCTTTGGCTTCAGGCACAGTGATCAGTAGCTTCGCTTGTGCATTGTTTAAGATACTGGCGTGGCGTTTTAAATGGTCCTCGATTTGCTGGATTCTGGCTGGTGGATAGATAGGCACAGGTATCGCTCTGGCATACAGGATTCCGAAAAAACTGTAAAAGTAATCATTGCTGGTTGGCAGCATAATCGCGACACACTCTCCCGCTTCGACGCCTGCTTCCATCAACCCCGCCGCAATCTCAAGCGCTTTGTCCCTCAGCTTTTTGTAGCTGATTTCTTCGACTTGATCTGCGTTTTGATAAACATAGAGGTGAGGCCGATCAGGGTGATGCGTCACATGCCAGTCGAGCAACTGCTGTAATGTCGTCACGTCCGTCGGCTGATTTTCAACGTTGTCTAAATGGATGGGCTGGGCCTGTGTTTCGAGTAAAGCCGCCTGGTTTGCAGGGGAGGATTGCATTATCGCCGCGACGATATTTTCAGGAGTTTCAATATTGGCCAGTGCGTGTTCTGGCAGCGAAACGCGAAAGTGACTTTCAATGCGGGTTAACAGCTCAGCTCTGGTCAGGCTATCAAAGCCAAGGTCACTATCAAGGTTGCTCTTCAAGCTCAGCGATATTGATGAGAACGCGTTGGGATCTAACTCAAGCGCCAAATCACGCACAATTTGTATCACTGATAGCGCAATCTTCTCTGAATCTTGATGGGTACGGTTGTCGTCAGACATGCAAAGCTCCTAGAGCTAGAAGAGTGATCACTCGTTTTGCTTTTCATAAATAGCCGGCTGCTTAAAGCTTAGCTTATTGATGATTTAAATATTAAGTGGTGAGGGGCGGACGCTCAGGAGTTAAGAGATTGAGAAACGCAGCTGCAATGCAAAATATAAGATAAAAAAGTGCTGCATTGATTTCGCCGATTAATGCTGATACTTTGCTCGAATGACATTTTATCCGAATACTTTCTTAATCTTATTCTGGTGGCGCTCTTATTAGAGCGGCGCGGAATTCTTACATTCTTAAGCTGCTGGAAGGTAGCTAAGAGTGTGTTCTCAATTTATCTCCAGTAGCGATCTATTTACTTTGGAGATAATCATATGAACGACCAACCATTCACTAATCAAGCCACTAATCAAGCAACCAAGCAATCCACCAAAACAGCCGAAATCATTCTTACCGGTGACAGAGCGACGGGCCCATTGCATTTAGGCCATTATGTCGGCTCTTTGAAGCAGCGCGTTGATCTACAAAACCATCATCAACAGACGATCCTTGTCGCGGATATGCAAGGTTTGACCGACAATGCCCACAACCCGACCAAAGTGTCATCAAACATTCTTAATGTCGTTGCGGACTATCTGGCGGTAGGCATCAATCCTGCGAAAACGACCATTTGTCTGCAATCGCAATTGCCCGCTTTAGCGGAGTTGACCATGTACTACAGCAACCTCGTGACCATCGCGCGTTTAGAACGAAACCCTACTGTGAAAAGTGAAATTCAAAGCAAAGGTTTCGAGCGTTCTATACCGGCAGGGTTCTTAACCTATCCGATCTCTCAAGCTGCAGACATCACAGGGTTTCATGCCACCCTTGTTCCTGTGGGCGACGACCAATTACCGATGCTTGAACAAACCAATGAAATTGTGCGTAAACTTAATTCTTTGGCGGGGAAAAAGATATTAAAAGAATGCAGACCGCTGCTGAGTAACGCATCGCGATTACCAAGTACCGACGGCAAAAACAAAATGTCCAAGACGATGGGAAACACCATCAACCTCGGTGCTTCTGAAAAAGAAATCAGAGAGGCGGTGAAGTCGATGTACACCGATCCTAACCACCTGAGAATTGAAGATCCAGGCAGCGTCGATGGCAATGTTGTGTTTACTTATCTGGATGCCTTTCACCCTGAGGCGGCCTACGTCGAGGAACTGAAAGCGCATTATCAGCGCGGCGGTCTTGGCGATGGCACGACCAAGAAGATACTGGAAGAATGTTTACAAGAAATGCTCAGACCAATTCGACAGAAGAGAACGGAGTTCTTGTCGGACAAAGCTCAGCTAATTGAGATATTGTCTAAAGGGAGTGAGATCTCTCGAGAAAAAACACAACAAGTGCTTGTGGATGTGAAAGAGGTATTTGGTCTGAACATTCTTTAAATTCTGAGTTTGGTTTCTTCTATTGCTGTGTGCGAATGAAGAAACCAAAGCAATAATGCGTCATAAAGCGGGCATGTTGTGCTTGAATAATGATTGTTAAGTATTCGCATTGCAGTAAGTGGTTGTGGAAAAGGCGATTGAGGTTGATATGAGTAATATGGAAAGTTTTGCGCAGGCTAGCGCTTCACAAAGAATGAATGTTCTGGATCGCTACCTCACGGTATGGATTCTTTTAGCGATGTCGGTCGGGGTCGGTATCGGTGTGTTGTTTCCACAAGTGGCACAGTGGAATGAAAGCATGTCTGTGGGTTCAACCAACATACCGTTAGCGATTGGCTTGATCCTGATGATGTATCCGCCATTGGCCAAGGTCAATTACAGCCTACTTGGAGAAGTGACGCGAGATAAAAGAGCCATCACGCTGTCGCTTGTCATGAACTGGATCGTCGGCCCCGTACTCATGTTCCTGTTAGCAATCACGTTTTTGCGCGAACAACCTGGCTACATGGTGGGGTTGATATTGATTGGTCTGGCTCGTTGTATCGCCATGGTGCTGGTTTGGAACGATATTAGCGGCGGAAATAAAGAATACGGCGCTACTTTGGTTGCGTTAAACAGTGCGTTCCAAATTGTGACGTATAGTTTTATGGCTTGGCTATTTATTACGGTTCTTCCGCCTTATTTCGGCTTGGACAGCTTCGTTGTCGATATCACCATTTTAGATATCGCGAAAAGTGTGCTGATTTATCTTGGATTGCCATTTTTGGCAGGGTTCTTAAGCCGTAAGTGGTTGGTGTCAGCGAAAGGTGAGCAGTGGTACAACGAAGTCTTTATCCCGCGCATTTCTCCTATCACACTAATAGCGTTACTCGCGACAATCGTTTTGATGTTTAGCCTCAAAGGCGAAATGATCATTGAGTTGCCCATGGACGTACTTCGAGTCGCGATCCCTCTTGTGATCTATTTTATGGTGATGTTTTTTGCCAGTTTCTACATCGGTAAGCGAATGGGGTTGCCGTATGATCAGAATGCCTCAATTGCGTTTACATCGTCGGGCAATAATTTCGAGCTCGCGATTGCGGTCTCCATCGCGGTATTTGGCTTAAATTCCGATCAGGCCTTTGCGGGTGTGATAGGCCCACTGGTGGAAGTTCCGGTGTTGATCGCTTTGGTCAATGTCGCGCTCAGAATGAAACGTAAATACTATGAAGTGTAATTACTGTACACAGTAGTGACGTTTCATTCATTAATAAAAAGCTCGAGAATGCTTAGAAACATGAAGGAAGGACTACTCGCTCCAACAGAAGCGAGTAGGGGAGCAAAGAATATGAAAAGGAATTACAAGCTGTGCGGATCGCCCAAAGCCAACGCCACTTTCGAAGCTGGTCGTTTACCTAAGGCTCGGCAAATTTGCCAACCCGCTTCATTGATGATGTTGAGATCAACCCCCGTTTCAATACCAAGCTGTTCACACAGGTAAAGCACATCTTCCGTTGCAACATTGCCACTGGCACCTTTCGCGTAAGGGCAGCCGCCTAGACCCGCTACCGCACTATCAATGGTGTTGATGCCCATTAACAAGGCTTGGTAAATATTGGCCAACGCTTGTCCATAAGTGTCATGAAAATGTACCGCTAGCGCGTCTTTTGGCAGTTGCGTTAACAGCGAATCCAGCATGGCGATAACGCGATTAGGCGTTGCTTTTCCGACAGTGTCGCCGAGCGAAATCTCGTAACATCCCATATCAAACAACGTATTGGCGACCTTGGTAGTTTGTTCTGGCTTGATTTCACCCTCGTAGGGGCAAACCATGGTGCAAGACAAATATCCGCGCACAGGTATGTTGTGCTGGTTCGCCAATTCGATAACGGGCTCAAAGCGAGAGAGGCTTTCGGCAATGCTGCAGTTGATATTCTTTTGGCTAAACGCTTCAGAAGCGGAGCCAAATACCGCAATTTGCTTTACGCCACTTTCCAGTGCACGTTCTAACCCTGCGAGATTTGGTGTGAGCGCGCTATAAACCACGTCAGGCTTTTGCGTGATACCAGCAAACACCTGATCGGAATCGGCCATTTGAGGTACCCATTTCGGCGAGACAAAAGAGCCTGCTTCAATGTGTTTTAAGCCACTGGTGCTTAGTTGGTTAATCAAACGGATTTTATCGACCAGCGTTACTGCCGTTTCGTTTTGCAGGCCATCGCGTGCGCCGACTTCGACGATATTAACCTTCGCTGGTAGCATATTCGCGCTCCTTATCTTCACAGACATTATCGGGTGCAGAAATTAAATGCAGCAGAATTGAACCGTGCTGTACTTGGTCTCCATGTTGATAAAATACTTCATCAACGGTCGCTGCTACCGGAGCCGTGATGGTGTATTCCATCTTCATCGCTTCGAGCACTAACAATGGATCGCCAGCCGCTACTTCATCACCCTTATTCACCATGACCGCCGAGATCACGCCGTTGAGTGGTGCGGTTGGACTAAGTTCGTCGTCTTTGCCTTTTGGTGATTCAAAACTTGGTTGATGAGCGAACGTACGTTGCTGACCAAGATAAAACACGGTTGTCTTTTGTTCGTCGTTGAGCGCGTTAAAGGTGTAACGCACATTATCGATATCAACGATAAACGGGTTGTCATTTTCAAGCAGTGTCACCTGATGTCGTTCTTCGCCACATTCGATAGTGAAGGGCTCAGGATGTTGAGTGCATGATTGCTGAGACGAATTCTCTTGAGACGAATGATGCAAACGTACTTGATGATTGGCATTGTCATCCGTGAAGTTAAATCGATAAACGTTGTCAACTGACAGCCTAAAACCTCGTTTGGTTGGCGAGGGTAACGTTGAGCTGTCTGATTTTGAAATGAGAGCATTCCAGCGAGCAACCGCCGCCAACGTTAGCCAGATAGAATCCGACACGTTTTGCTGAGCGCTAATGTCTTGCTGATGTTTAACTAGGAAACCTGTATCGAGCTCAATGTCGGCAAAGGCTGGCTGCGAAACAATGCTATGCAGATAACCGATGTTTGTCGTTACTCCACGCACGTGATATTGAGTTAACGCCTGTTTAAGCTGCTTCAGCGCGATATCACGTGTTTGCCCCCAGACGATCAGTTTGCTGATCATCGGATCGTAGTACTCGCTAATGGTATCGTCTTGGGTCACACCACTATCAACGCGCAAAAATGCTAGTCGAACATTGCTGTCCGAAATGGGTTCTTGTAAATAATCAATGCGTCCAGTCGACGGCATAAAGTCGTTGTCGGCATCTTCGGCGTAAATTCGCAGCTCGATTGAGTGTCCGTTATGGGTGATTTCGGATTGCGAGATAGGTAAACACTCGCCAGCTGCGACTTTGAATTGCCATTCAACCAAATCAACGCCAGTGATCAATTCAGTGACAGGGTGTTCAACTTGCAGACGGGTATTCATCTCCATGAAGTAGAATTGACCTCGGCTATCGAGCAAGAACTCAACCGTACCAGCGCCTACATAGTCAATCGCTTGAGCGGCCTGAACTGCGGCTTCACCCATTTGTTTTCGCAGTTCATCACTCAGGCCGGGTGCAGGAGCTTCTTCGACCACCTTTTGGTGACGACGTTGAATAGAGCAATCGCGATCAGAAAGATAAACACAGTTGCCATGTTGGTCAGCAAATACCTGAACTTCAACGTGGCGAGGCTGCAATATGCATTTTTCGATAAGAAGCTGCTTGTCGCCAAAGCTTGAAAGCGCTTCACGCTGCGCACCGTCGATGGCCAACGGCATTTCGGCTGCACTGTTGACCACTCGCATGCCTTTACCGCCGCCACCTTGGGTTGCTTTGAGCATCACAGGGTAACCAATCTTTTCCGCTTCCGCCAATAAGTGCTCAACGCTGTTGTCTGTGCCGTGATAGCCCGGAACGAGAGGTACGTTCGCCTCTGACATGATGGCCTTGGCTTGAGACTTCGAGCCCATCGCTTCAATTGCGCTGGTGGAAGGGCCAATAAATACAATGTCATTTTCACTACACGCTTTGGCTAGTTTCGGGTTCTCGGAGAGAAAACCATATCCAGGATGGATTGCATCAGCTTGCCATTTTTTCGCAGCGCCGATAATCGCATCGATATCGAGATACGATTCACTCGCCGGAGCAGGGCCAATGAATTCAGCGAAATCTGCTTGTTTAACATGTAAGCTGCTGCGATCCGCTTCGGAATAGACGGCAACCGTCTCTATAGCCATGCTTTTTGCGGTTTTAATGATTCGGCAGGCAATTTCACCGCGGTTTGCGATCAGTATTCTTTTAAACATGATTCCTCCAATTGGCGGCGCGCTTTTCAAAAAATGCACTCAGTCCTTCTTGTCCTTCACTGGACACGCGGGCGGTTGCAATGGCTTGGCTGGTGTATTCAATTAATGAGTGATCGATAGGTTGGCTATCACAACGTAAGCAGAGTGCTTTTGCTGCCTGCATCGCTTGCGGGCCATTATTAAGCAGGTGCTCAATGGTGCGATTGACGGCTTCACGTGGTTGAGGATCTATTTGATGAAGAATATTGATCGATAGCGCTGTCTCGGCATCGATCAGTTCCGCGGTTAAAAAATAGCGTCGGCTTTGTCGTTGTCCAATTGCTCGGATTACGTAAGGGCCGATGGTCGCGGGCAATAAGCCGAGTTTCACTTCACTCAAACAGAAGCGGCTCTCAGGTGTGCCAATGGCGATATCGCAGCAGCAGATAAGCCCAAGCGCACCACCAAATGCCGCGCCATGCACCATGGCAATGGTTGGTTTGCTAAAGGTATCCAGTTTATGCAGGAGTATCGCTAATTGCTGTGCATCTTGAAGGTTTTCACTCTCGGTTTTGGTGGCCATTGACTGCATCCAGCCAAGGTCTGCACCCGCAGAAAAGTGTTTCCCTTGCGCCGTTAGAACCAGCGCACGTAAAGAATCCTCTCGTTCAAGTTGTTCCAGCGTTTCAATCAGAGAAGCAATCAATTCATCATTAAACGCGTTGTGTTTTTCTGGTCGATTCAGGCTCAACCAGGCAACGCCATTGCTGTCTTTTTCAAGCAGTAGTCCGGTCATGTGACTTCCTTTGTCTGACATTTCAGTCTGATATTCCATTGCTCGCTAACCAGAACTCGGATAAACATCGGTGGATAGCGAGGAGTTAAGGTTTGCCTTGTATCTGGCTACATGCGGAAAATGCCAAATTTGCTGTCTGGTATTGGAGCATTAAGCGCAGCAGACAGAGCTATACCGACAACATCGCGTGTTTTCGCCGGATCAATAATCCCGTCGTCCCACAGGCGTGCACTGGCGTAATACGCATGGCTTTGAGTCTGATATTGCTGCGCAATTGGACGTTTGAACGCTTCTTCTTCCTCCGCGCTCCAGCTTTCTCCTTTGCGCGTTTTAATATCGCGGGTGACTTGCGCCATTACGCCAGCCGCTTGCTCTCCACCCATTACGGAGATGCGCGCGTTTGGCCACATCCACATCATGGTTGGATCATAAGCGCGGCCACACATGCCGTAGTTCCCTGCGCCATACGAGCCACCAATCACTACGGTAAACTTAGGTACGTCTGCACACGCAACAGCGGTTACCATTTTCGCGCCATGTTTGGCGATGCCTTCGGCTTCGTACTTCTGACCGACCATAAAGCCCGTTATGTTCTGCAAGAAAAGCAGAGGAATTTTGCGTTGTGCGCACAGCTCAATAAAATGCGCCCCTTTTTGTGCCGACTCTGAAAATAGAATGCCGTTGTTAGCGACAATGCCAATCGGCATACCGTGAATATGGGCAAAGCCACAGACTAAGGTTTCACCGAACAAGGCTTTAAATTCATCAAATTGTGAATCATCAACAATTCGGGCAATGACCTCTTTAACATCAAACGGCTTTTTAAGATCGGTTCCGACGATGCCGTACAGCTCTTGCGCAGGAAAGCGTGGTTCTTGTGGCATTTTTTGCTTGAGTTGGACGGGTTTCAAGTGGTTGATTTGTGAAACCGCTTGTCTTGCCAGCTCTAATGCATGGTGGTCGTTTTCTGCATAATAATCGGCCACGCCAGATGTACGGCAATGCACGTCTGCGCCGCCAAGATCTTCCGCACTCACTTCTTCGCCTGTCGCCGCTTTTACCAGAGGAGGGCCAGCTAAGAAGATCGTGCCTTGTTCTTTGACGATGATGGAAACATCACACATGGCAGGTACGTAAGCGCCGCCAGCGGTACATAGCCCCATGACCACCGCAATTTGCGGGATACCCTTGGCTGACATTCGAGCTTGGTTATAGAAAATACGACCGAAGTGGTCTTTGTCAGGGAAAACTTCATCTTGGCGGGGGAGGTTGGCACCGCCAGAGTCGACTAAGTAAACACACGGCAGTTGGCACTTTTCTGCAATTTCCTGTGCGCGTAAGTGTTTTTTAACCGTAAGTGGGTAGTAACTGCCGCCTTTTACCGTTACATCATTCGCTACGATCATGCACTCGGTGCCGTCAATCACACCCACACCCGCTACTACGCCCGCGCATGGAACGTAATCTGGATACACATCCCAGCCAGCAAACTGACCAATTTCTAGAAAGGACGAACCGGGGTCGAGGAGGGCAAGAATGCGCTCACGTACCGGAAGTTTGCCTTTCTTCTGCTGATGCTCGCGGGCTTTCTCACCGCCGCCATCTTCGATTTGCGCAGTCACAGTATAGAGTTGATCCACGAGTGATGCCATAGAGCGGTAATTTTCCTGATACTGCTCTGAATGGGTATTAATATTGGTCGTCAAACAAGCCATAAATAGCCGATCTCCATTCGGTAGACGGGTGACAAATCCCGTCTTTATCTATGTTGAATAAGATTTAGGTTGAATAAGGAAGTTGTTTCGAGTCAGAACGCCTAGGTATGATGATTAGGCGCTTTCGTTAAACAATTCGCGACCAATAAGCATGCGGCGAATTTCTGAAGTGCCGGCACCAATTTCATACAGCTTGGCATCACGCAACAAACGGCCCGTATCAAACTCATTGATATAGCCATTGCCACCGAGTAGCTGAATGGCATCTAATGCCATCTTGGTTGCCAGCTCTGCACTGTAGAGGATCGCGCCAGCAGAATCTTTACGGGTGGTTTCACCGCGATCACAAGCGGCAGCCACTGCGTAAACGTAGGCTTTCGCGGCATTCATTTGTGTATACATATCGGCGATTTTTGCTTGAACTAGCTGGAATTCACCGATGGATTTGCCGAACTGTTTGCGGTCGTGAATGTAAGGCACAACGATGTCCATGCACGCCTGCATGATGCCAAGCGGGCCACCTGCAAGCACCACGCGTTCGTAGTCCAAACCGCTCATCAACACTTTCACACCTTGGTTTTCTTCGCCGAGAATGTTTTCCGCAGGGACTTCGCAGTTTTGGAAGACCAGTTCACAGGTGTTTGAGCCGCGCATGCCCAACTTGTCGAGTTTTTGTGCTTGAGTAAATCCAGGGAATCCGCGTTCTACAATAAATGCCGTGATGCCTTTGGAATGTTGGCTTGGATCGGTTTTTGCGTAGACAACATAGGTGTGTGCATCAGGGCCGTTGGTGATCCACATTTTGTTGCCATTTAGCAGGAATATATCGCCTTTACGTTCGGCTTTAAGCTGCATAGAGACAACATCAGAGCCAGCGCCGGGTTCGCTCATTGCAAGGGCACCGATATGTTCACCGGAGATGAGCTTTGGTAGGTATTTTTCTTTTTGCGCTTGTGTACCGTTGCGGTGGATTTGGTTGACACAAAGATTGGAGTGAGCGCCGTAACTTAATGCAACTGAAGCGGATGCTCGGCTGATCTCTTCCATGGCAATCACGTGGGCGAGATAGCCCATGTTCGCACCACCAAACTCCTCGCTGGTGGTCACACCTAAAAGACCCATTTCACCTAATTTGGACCAAAGATGGTTTGGAAAGTCGTTAGATTGGTCGATAGATTGCGCTAAAGGCGCAATTTCTCTTGCAGCAAAACTATTGATTTGCTCGCGAAGCAAATCGGTATTGTCATCGTATACAAAGTTTAGGGAAGAGTAGGTAGATTTCATTGCGTGTCCTTGCCTTTACGTCACCTACATCCCAGAGTTGAGGTGTCAGGTGACTTTTTCGCCTTTCATGGATCTCAGTGTGTTTTCACATCGCAACTGAGCCGCGCTCAACTCCATCATCACCGCTTGGATGTCATTCGCTTGCTGTTGCAATGCTGCCTTCTTCTCTTCGATCAACCGAATCATGTAGTTCAACTGCTCAGTACTTTGATCGGTATCGTAGAGTTCAAATAACTCTTTGATATCTGCAAGAGAAAAGCCTAATCGCTTACCTCGCAAAATCAGTTTTAGTCGAATTCGATCGCGACCATTGTAGATTCGTGTATTGCCTTTACGTTCCGGAGTTAAGAGACCTAAATCCTCGTAAAAGCGAATGCTTCGGGTGGTAATATCGAACTCCTTCGCGAGCTCACTGATCTTAAATGTATTCATTCTTTAACCTTAAGACTTTCGTATAACATTCGTACGAATATACAGTTCGTTAACGTTAAAGTAAATATAGTTCAGTATCCCTGAAGCATTGATATGACTCGCATTTACTCAAAGTTGGCTAGTCAATCGAACAAACAATAACCTCAAACTTGACGTTAACGTAAATGTTAGTATAGTTATGACGTAAACGTCAACAAAAGGTTAATGAAATGAAAAATGAAACATGGATTGTTGCCGCTAAACGAACACCTATCGGCGCTTTTCAAGGTGCATTGGCTTCAACCGATGTCACGGAACTTGGTGCTAAAGCCATCCAAGGAGCACTAGCTGAAAGCCAGCTAGACGCACATAAAATAGACGAAGTGTTGATGGGATGTGTTTTACCTGCCGGCGTGGGGCAAGCGCCAGCAAGACAAGCAAGCCTAAAAGCAGAAATGCCTCAATCGATTGGTTGTACGACGCTGAACAAAGTCTGTGGTTCGGGCATGAAAACCGTCATGCTGGCACATGACCTGATTCAATCTGGCAACGCGCACGCGGTTATCGCGGGTGGCATGGAAAACATGTCGTCTTCTCCTTATCTATTAAAGAAAGCGCGTGATGGTTTCCGTTTGGGTCACGAGCAAGTGCTTGATCACATGTTTTATGACGGTTTGCAGGATGCCTACCAAGGCGAATTGATGGGTGTCTTTGCTGAACAAACCGCGCAAAAGTATCAGTTCAGCCGTGAAAGTATGGATGCCTGGGCGCAGCAGTCGGTGACTCGCGCGCAGCAAGCGATTGAGCAAGGTTTGTTCAAAGAAGAGATTGTTGCCGTTAACGTAAAAAGTCGACGCGGCGAAACCTTGGTTGTAGACGATGAGCAGCCGAGCAAACTCGACGTCGCTAAAATTCTTACCTTACGTCCTGCGTTTGCCAAAGATGGCGGCGTAACGGCAGCCAACTCAAGTTCCATTTCTGATGGTGCATCGGCACTGGTATTGGTCGATAGTGAATTTGGCCGTCAGGAAAACCTTCAACCTCTAGCCAAAATTGTCGCGTACAGCACGCATGCAAGACAGCCTGATGAGTTCACAATTGCACCCGTATTCGCGATTGAAACGCTGCTGGAAAAAACGGGCTGGGACAAATCAGACGTGGACCTTTGGGAAATCAATGAAGCCTTTGCTGTTGTGACTCAATACGCGGTGAAGGCACTCGAACTGGACGAGAGCAAAGTGAACCCTCGCGGCGGTGCATGCGCTTTAGGCCACCCCATTGGTGCAAGTGGTAACCGAATCCTCGTCACTTTGATTCACGCTCTTAAACAAACGGGCGGTAAGCGCGGCGTTGCATCGCTTTGTATTGGTGGCGGCGAGGCTACCGCAATCGCGATTGAAATCTGCTAATTCATTCTCAACAAAGTTTCATTTACATAACAGTAGTCAGTAACAAGCTGAAAAATACAAGGATGTCATCATGACAGAACAAGTAAAGCAGTATATCGGTGGTGAATTTGCCATCTCCGACTCAAAACAATGGCTAGATGTAACTAACCCGGCAACCAACGAAGTGATTGCGCAAGTACCTTGTGCCACGGAATCAGAAATGAATGCGGCGATCGCCAGCGCAACAGAGACGTTCAAGCGTTGGAAGGAAGTCGCAGCGCCGGAGCGTGCGAGATTGATGCTGCGTTACCAACACCTGCTAAAAGAGCAACACGATGAGTTGGCGATACTGCTTTCAAGTGAGACAGGTAAAACTCTAGCGGATGCAAAAGGTGATGTTTGGCGCGGAATTGAGGTTGTAGAACAAGCGGCGAACATTTGTAGCTCAATGATGGGCGAAACGGTTGAAAACGTCGCGACCAATATCGACGGTTACTCTTACATTCAACCGCTCGGCGTTTGTGCTGGCATCACACCGTTTAACTTCCCGGCTATGATCCCGTTGTGGATGTTCCCAATGGCGATTGCTTGCGGTAATACCTTCATTTTGAAGCCGTCAGAGCAAGTGCCACTAACGGCAATGAAACTGGCGGAGCTGTTTGAACAAGCAGGCGCACCAAAAGGCGTGCTGCAAATTGTTCACGGCACCAAAGAGCAGGTTGACCGCATTCTAACTGATCCAGTCGTTCGTGCGATCTCTTTTGTTGGCTCAGTGCCAGTTGGTGAGTACATCTACAAAACCGGTACGGACAACCTAAAGCGCGTGCAGTCATTTGCGGGTGCGAAGAACCACATGGTCATAATGCCAGATGCAAACAAACAGCAAGTCATCAATAACCTAGTTGGCGCATCGGTCGGTGCCGCAGGTCAGCGCTGTATGGCGATTTCGGTGGCAGTATTTGTTGGCGAAACGAAAGAATGGATTCCAGAGCTTAAAGAGGCGTTAGCTCAAGTTCAACCAGGGGCGTGGGACGATGAAACCGCAGGTTATGGCCCACTGATTAGCCCGCAAGCGAAGCTGCGTGTGGTGAATCTTATTAATGAAGGCAAAGCGTCTGGCGCGAACTGTGTTCTGGATGGGACAGATTGCCAAGTACCCGGCTTCCCTAATGGTAACTGGGTGGGACCAACGCTGTTTACCAACGTGACCACTGACATGTCGATTTATCAGGAAGAGATTTTTGGTCCTGTGCTGCTGACAATGGAAGTCGACAATTTAGACGCGGCAATTGAGCTGATCAATGCAAACCGTTTCGGTAACGGTACGTCTATTTTTACGGCGAATGGCGCAGCAGCGAGAAAGTATCAACACAATATCGAAGTGGGTAACGTAGGCATCAACGTGCCGATTCCGGTGCCATTGCCGTTCTTCTCGTTTACTGGCTGGAAAGGCAGCTTCTATGGCGATTTACATGCTTACGGCAAACAAGCGGTTCGCTTCTACACCGAAACGAAAACCGTCACCGCACGTTGGTTTGAAGATGACATTCCAAGCGGTCCAAACATGACCATTCAATTGAGCTAGTCACAGAAGTAGCGATACCTCTAGCTAAGCCCCTCCGTTTGAGTGGGCTTGGCGTCAAGTGCAACGAATTAGACCTTAGGACTTCAAGATGGATTTTGAATTAAACGAAGATCAACTCGCGTTTGCCGAAGTAGCAAAGCAGTTTGCAGACCAAATGTTAGCGCCGCACGCGGCCGAGTGGGATGAAAACCATCATTTCCCTAAAGATGTACTGCGTCAGGCGGGTGAGCTTGGCTTTTTGAGCATCTACACGCCGCCAGAGCACGGTGGTTTGGGGTTATCTCGTTTGGATGCGGCGATCATTTTCGAGCAATTGGCCATGGGTTGTACCGCGACTACGGCGTTTATGACAATCCATAACATGGCGACGTGGATGATCACCAGCTTTGCCAAAGCCGAAGTGGCGCAGCAATTTAGCGCGGATTTAATTTCAGGTGAAAAGCTCGCTTCCTACTGTTTAACCGAACCCAATGCAGGCTCTGACGCCGCTTCGCTAACGACAAGTGCGGTACGTGAAGGTGACGAGTTTGTATTGAATGGCGCAAAAGTATTTATCTCTGGTGCAGGTGATACGGATGTTCTTGTCGTGATGGCGCGTTCATGCGGCGAAGGGGCGGGTGGCGTTTCTGCGTTCGTCGTTCCTGCTGATTGCGAAGGCATTAGCTATGGCAAGAAAGAAGCCAAAATGGGTTGGAATTGCCAGCCAACGCGCATGATCACCTTCGAAAATGTCCGCATTCCTGCTGACTATCTGTTGGGTGAAGAGGGCGAAGGCTTTAAGTTCGCCATGCTTGGTCTGGATGGCGGTCGAATCAACATCGCTACTTGTTCCGTCGGTACGGCACAACAGGCACTGAACGAAGCCAAGCAATACATGACCGAGCGTAAACAATTCGGACGTTCACTGGCACAATTCCAAGCACTACAGTTTAAATTGGCCGATATGGCAACAGAGCTGGTTGCTGCGCGTCAAATGGTGCGACTCGCTGCCGCCAAACTCGATGCTCAACACGCAGAAAAAAGTGCGTACTGTGCCATGGCAAAACGCTTTGCCACGGATGTGGGCTTTAAAGTCTGCGATCAGGCGCTGCAAATTCACGGTGGCTATGGCTACATCAAAGAATACCCAGTCGAGCGCCATTTCCGAGACGTTCGTGTTCACCAAATCCTTGAAGGTACCAACGAAATCATGCGTCTGATCATTTCAAGACGTTTACTCACGGAAGGCGTTGAGCTGCTTTAGAAAGCGAGACAGAGCCTTACCTAAAGGAATAAAAAAGGACTGAAAGATTATGACGGCACAAATCAAACTAGAGCGCGAAGCGCACATTGCCAAGCTCACGATTAGTAACCCGCCTGCAAATACGTGGACGCTTGAATCTTTGAATCAGCTAAAAGAGTTGGCGATTGAACTCAGTAATGATCGCTCTATTTATGCGTTGGTATTAACAGGCGAAGGCGAGAAATTCTTCTCTGCAGGTGCGGATCTCAACAACTTTGCATCCGGCGATAAATCGCAAGCAGCAGATATGGCGTTCGCATTTGGTGAAGCTTTTGAAGCGCTGTCTGCATTCGATGGGGTTTCTATCGCGGCAATTAATGGTTACGCGATGGGCGGCGGGCTAGAAGTGGCGATGGCGTGTGACATTCGCATCGCAGAAGAACAAGTACAAATGGCACTGCCAGAGGCATCGGTAGGCTTGTTGCCGTGTGCGGGCGGGACGCAAAACCTGACCGCATTGGTTGGAGAAGGTTGGGCGAAGCGCATGATCCTGTGTGGTGAACGTGTGACTGCGGATCGAGCGGAACAAATCGGTTTGGTTGAAGAAGTCGTTGCAAAAGGCAAAGCACTAGATTCAGCGATGGCACTGGCACAGCGTGTCGCAGGTCAATCTCCGAAATCCGTTTCTGCATGCAAAACGCTCATTCAAGGTCGACGCAGCCAAACTCACGCGGCCGGACTCGTACTGGAGCGTGAACTCTTCTTACAGCTGTTCAATACACAAGATCAGACGGAGGGTGTGAACGCCTTCTTGCAGAAACGTAAAGCCAACTGGACGAACAGTTAACGGAGGCGTCATGACCAGCAAAGTAAATATGCCCAGCAAAGTAAACGTGTCACAAATTGAGTGTGCTGATGGCTCTGCCATCGGTGTGTTGGAGTTAGATAACCCAGCCGCACTCAACGCACTTAGCTATGTGATGATCGAGCAGCTCTATAACCAACTGGTAGAGTGGCAATCGAACGACAGCATCGTCGCGGTATTCTTGCATGCTCAAGGTGAAAAAGCGTTTTGTGCTGGTGGCGATATTCAGGCTATCTACCGCGCTCTTGAGAATAAAGAGCAAGACTTTGATTCAGCGGTTGATGCAATGAAAACGTTTTTCGACCTTGAATACCGTTGTGATCATCTTATTCATACTTATCCAAAACCGATCATAGCATGGGGACACGGTTACCTGATGGGCGGGGGAGTTGGCCTGTTTATGGGCGCAAGCCATCGCGTTTCGGAAACAACCACTCGCTTTGCGATGCCAGAAATTAAAATCGGTCTTTATCCTGATGTGGGCGCGACCTATTTCTTAAATCAGTTACCGAAACATTTGGCACTTTTCCTTGGCCTGACTGCATGTCAAATCAACGCCACGGATATGAAAGCACTGGGGCTAAGCCGATGGGTTGCACCACCCGAAGGGAAGCAACAGTTAATCGAACATTTGTCTAACGTCAATTGGCTCAGTCAACCGAATATACACGACAAACTCTCCTCGATTCTCAATGCTATAGAAGCTAAGGAGTTAGGCGAAGGATTATTGATGCCTCATGCGGAATTGATTGAACAGCTCTGCACGGGAGATTTGCCAACGGTTGTTGAGGCGATATCCAGTGTTGATGTCGACGATAAATGGTTCATCAGTGCACAAAAAGCGATGCACTACGGTAGTCCACTTTCACTCAATATCACCTATCAGCAGTTAACGCAGTATCAAAAACTCTCTTTGAAAGCGTGTTTTGATATGGAATTTAACCTTACGTTACGTTGTGGGTTAGAAGGTGATTTTAGAGAAGGGGTTCGCGCGTTGATTATTGATAAAACCAATCAACCGACTTGGCAATATCGCACGGTTTCTGACGTAACGCCACAAGCTTTGGAACGCTTCTTCGCACCAATTGACTCAACAGAATACCCACTGACCGCATCGTCGGTTGCCACTGAGGCACTTTAGACAAGGAAGAAATACGACATGGACAAAATTGCATTTATTGGCCTTGGCAACATGGGTGCGCCTATGGCTAAGAACCTACTCAAAGCGGGCTTGAACGTTGAAGTGTTTGATTTGAATCCAAACGCTGTGGCAGAACTTACCGCACTAGGCGCTTCAAGTGCCAATTCGGTTCAGCAGGCAGTACAAGGTGCGGACGTGGTCGTTACCATGTTGCCAGCGAGCCAACACGTTCAAAGCGTTTATCTTGGCCAAGACGGGATCTTAGATAGCGTTGAATCGGGCACTTTGCTGATTGATTCATCGACGATTGATCCAGCGATAGCACGATCAGTTGGAGAGCAAGCAGAGCAGCGTGGCATCAGTTTTGTGGACGCGCCAGTGTCCGGTGGCGTTGCAGGCGCAGCGGCAGGTACGTTGACTTTTATTGTTGGTGGCTCACAAGAGAATTTTGTTCAAGCCAAAGCGGTGCTTAGCCACATGGGCAAAAACATTTTTCATGCGGGAGACGCCGGAGCCGGTCAGGTGGCGAAGATCTGTAACAACATGATGTTGGGCATTTTGATGAGCGGCACCTGTGAAGCACTCAATTTGGGTATGGAAAATGGACTCGATCCTAAAGTGTTGTCCGACATTATGCTGCAAAGTTCGGGTCGAAATTGGGCTCTAGAGCTCTACAACCCGTGTCCGGGCGTGATGGAAAACACACCTGCAAGCAATGGTTATCAGGGCGGCTTTATGAGCCAGTTAATGGCGAAAGATCTCGGTCTTGCGATGGAAGCGGCGGTTGCCAGTCAAACATCAACGCCAATGGGCAGCTTGGCTCGTAACCTGTTTAATTTTCACAACGGTCAGGGCAACGGGCAAAAAGATTTCTCAAGCTTGTTTGAGTTCTACCAAAAGCAAAATCAGGCCTAAGGAGCGCTTATGGAGTTAGCAAATAAGGTCATTGCGATCACGGGGGCAGGGCAGGGACTGGGTAAACAAATGGCACTGTCTTTGGCGGAAAGTGGCGTTCATCTTGCGCTTATCGACCTCAACCCAGATCAACTGGCTGAAACGAAAGCGGAGTGTGAAGCTCTCGGCGTTACCGCTCGTTTTTATGTGACGAACGTGACTGACGAGCAGCAGGTGTGCGCTGCATTTGCGCAAATTGAAGCGGATTTCAAACAGCTCAATGGCGTGATTAACAACGCAGGCATTATGCGCGATGGCATGTTCATTAAAGTAAAAGATGGTCAGATCAATACGATGTCGCTGGAACAGTTTCAGTCCGTTCTGGATGTGAATGTGACAGGCACTTTTCTGTGCGGTCGCGAAGCGAGCAAGGTAATGCTGAACACCGACAGTAAAGGCGTGTTGATCAACATATCGAGCGTTGCGCGTGCCGGGAACATTGGTCAAACCAACTACTCCGCATCCAAAGCGGCGGTAGCCACCATGGCGACGGTGTGGGCGAAAGAGTTAGGGCGTTTTGGCATTCGTTCAGTGGCGATTGCACCGGGTGTCATCAAAACTGCAATGACCGATCAAATAAAACCTGAAGCGATGGATCGCTTGGTGAGTATGATTCCTGCTGGCCGACTAGGTTTAGCAGATGAAATCTCGATGACCATCAAGTACGTGCTGAAGAACGAATTCGTCACCGGAAGAGTATTGGAAGTCGATGGTGGAATGCGAATGTAAAGTCAAAAAAAAGAGCTAGCGACTATTGGTGTCGCTAGCTCTTTAACGTGACGGTTCCACAATTTACAGAAATACAGTTTTTATCTATTTGTCGCGCCGCTACAGCTGAGTGACAAACGAACCTTCTGGAGTCACGGGTAGGTACTTTTTATAAAAATCTAAGTACGCCTGCTCTGGGTTTACATCGCTAAACAATTCTGGATATAGGGCTTTGGCGTAGAACTGAATCATCGCGCCATCCATGATCGTTCGACAAGCGCCGTGGTAGGCGGCATACATACGATTGTTTTGAACCGCAGAAATTGATGACCAACCTAGGCGGTTTTTAAATCCGGCTAAACGCTCTTTCGCTAAATCTTCTTGAACACCTTGTCCCATTACCATCGCGTCATCCGAACTGCCTGACTCATAACCCGTCATGACAATAACATCTGGGTTGGCAGCGATGATCTGCTCTGGGTTTAATTTCCCCCACCATTCAACGTAAGGTGCTGAAATATTGTTACCGCCAGCCATAGTAGCAATTGCGCCCCACATGTTTTTGCCGAACGTGTAGCCTACTTCATTGATGCCAGAAGCACCGTATTCTGTATAGACTTTTGGCTTTTCGAGGTTAGCAGAGGCTAAGCGATTGTTGATGAGTTCAATATTTTGGCGATATTCATCCGCGATTTTCTCGGCACGCTCTTCTTGGCCTGTAATGACACCAATCAATTGGGTGCTTTGGATATGTCGCTCAAGAGTTTGGGCATTGTAGTCTACGACAAGAACAGGTATTCCTGCGCTTTCGATGCGTTCTATCTCAGAGCCTAATCCTTTATATTGCCAATCTGCCAACATCAATAGGTCGGGCTTTAGACTAATCACTTTTTCTACTGAGAATGTGTTGGTATCTACGCGACCAATGCCCGGAATAGTGTCCAAAGAAGGGCGATGTTTTACGTAAAGATCCCAGTTAGCGGGGCGTGCTTGCCAGATATATTTAGACATGCCGACAACATTGTCATAAGCAGCTTCTGTACCGATAGCCATGTAATCTTCTGGGTAGAAACCCACGATGGCTCTCTTAGCTGGCGCGTCAAACGTGACTTCTCTTCCCAGAACATCCGTCACCGTCGTCATATCCGCTAGTGCGAATGAACTGAATGCGAGCGCAGCAATACTAACTAAATTTTTATACATTGATGATAACCTTGATTTTTATCCATTGTCGCCAGCGTGCTCTGCCAGTCCCTATTTGGTCGAGATGATAATTTATTTACTAACACTTATGCAAATTATTATCATTTCTGTTAGTATGCGGACTAAATTGAAACCTCGATAAATTGTTTAGCGCCAGCGTCAATCTTAGCCGTAGCAAATAACCCATAAATGAAAAGAATCAGGTAGTGTCAGATGCAGTCTGAAGCAGTATTACAAGCCATTGAACAACAGAGAAAGCACGAACATCGTCGCATGGTTGTTCTCAGCACATTTTGTCTTATTTTGGTGGTATCACTGGTACTCGATGTTATGACGGGGCCATCTTTGCTGGATGCGACAAGTGTTTTGCATGCGATATTACAGTTTGTTGGTTTACCGTTTCAGGTCGATGCGTCAACGCAAGTCATTGTGACGAATTTACGCCTGCCAATAGCGTTAATGGCTATCGTTGTGGGTGGAGCGTTGGGAGTCGGTGGGGCAGAGATGCAAACCTTACTCAATAATAATATGGCGAGCCCATACACGTTAGGCATGGCGGCCGCAGCCGGTTTTGGCGCAGCCATTACGCTTTACTTTGGATCTTTAGGGATAGACAGCAATTACGCAGTGCCACTCGGGGCGTTTATTTGCTGCATGCTAGCGGCCTGTTTCTTGTTTGCTCTGGCTTCCATGCGCCATATCAGCTCAGGGCAACTCATCTTGGCTGGTATTGCACTCTTGTTTCTTTTCCAGTCGCTCTTGTCTTTGGTTCAGTTTGTTTCCTCTCCAGAACTCAGCCAACAAATTTTATTCTGGCTTTTTGGTAGTTTATCGAAAGCGACTTGGGGCAACTTATTGATAACCTCTGTGGTTGTGGTCTTTGGTTTCCTGTTTCTGATGAAAGATTCCTGGAAGTTAACGGCGCTGCGTTTGGGAGAAGAACGGGCAAAAAGTGTCGGTGTTAACGTTAAACAGCTACGCCTGAAAACACTGTTTATTGTCGCGTTAATGACTGCAACGGTCACGAGCTTTGTGGGTATTATTGGCTTTGTTGGAATTGTCGCGCCAAACATCGCCAAAATTTTGGTTGGTGAGGATCAGCGTTTCTTCTTACCACTTTCCTTTTTGATTGGTGCATTTCTGCTCTCTACAGCATCAGTGCTCTCAAAAGTAATTGTTCCTGGTGCGCTGTTCCCTATCGGAATTGTCACCGCGATCATCGGCGTCCCATTTTTCTTTTGGCTGATTATCGCAAAGCGAGGTTAATGTATGCTGACCGCAAACAATGTAAACATTCAGATTGGCTCGTTAACCCTAGCCCGTGAAATGAGTTTTGATCTACAACCGGGTCAAGTGACCGCGATTCTGGGCCCAAACGGCACGGGTAAGAGTACATTACTGAAAACGTTATTTGGCGATCAAAAACTGAGTGGTGGCGAAATCAGATATGGCGGCGAAGCCTTGTCATATAAGTCGTTGGCAAAGTGGCGCAGCAAGTTTGGTTACATGCCGCAAGATATTAATCTCGATGTGAACTTAACGGTGACGGAAGTCATCTTGTTGGGGCGAATGGACGCTCTGAGTCTACGTGTTGACGATCACACCCTCCATCAAGCGCTGCATATCTTAGAGAGTATCGGGCTTTCGCATTTGGCAAACCGAAACGTCAACACGCTGAGTGGCGGTCAGTGTCAAATGGTGCTGTTTGCCCAAGCCCTGATGCGCGAGCCAACGATTATGATGTTGGACGAACCTGTCAGCGCGTTAGATTTACATCATCAACATGTATTACTCGATCATTTAGTCAGCCAAACTCGCCAGCAGCAATATATTACCGTTATGGTCCTGCATGACCTGAATTTGGCGGCCCAATACGCGGACAATTTGCTGGTATTAAAATCGGGTGATTTAGTGGCGTCTGGTCACCCTAAAGATATTTTGACGTCTGAGCTTGTACAACGTGTTTATGATGTCGATGCACAGGTGATTAAAGACGACATGGGTACGCCATTTGTTCGCACTATTCGCAAGAGGGCAGCTTGAGTTCTGGAAATTTATCTCATTGATACAACTAATTAGTGTGCAATTTATCACCAATGAAGAATAAATAATGTTTTCCTACGCTTAATGAGAATTTAGTAAGTGTGTAGCGTGTCGAAAAAAACAGGTCTGCAGATAAATATCTAATGATTTGAGCCTCTTACCTATCTAAATTGCAACCAATGGCATGTGTAATACCTGCCCACTAAATGTAATTAATATTGAGGACTCAAATGAAACGCTCACTACTTGGATTGACAATTCTTGCTTCGTTTAGCTGTGCTGCAAACGCTGCGTTGGATTTGGAAACAATCAAAAATAACAATACAGAAAACCTTGTTTGGGTAGGGCACCTAAGTCCTGATACCGATAGTGCGGCTTCTGTTATTGTTGCATCTCATATTTATGGCGGTACACCCGCTGTAACTGAAGCTCCAAATCCTGAAAGCCAATTTGTCTTTAAATACTGTGGAATCGATTCACCACAGATTAAAACGGATTTCTCTTCACACCAAATCGGCTTACTGGATTTTAACCAATCAACTCAGCTTGCACCTTCGG
The DNA here is from genome assembly GCF_024582835.1 of Vibrio japonicus. Lineage (NCBI taxonomy): Bacteria > Pseudomonadati > Pseudomonadota > Gammaproteobacteria > Vibrionales > Vibrionaceae > Vibrio > Vibrio japonicus. Next base: position 253,863 of record NZ_CP102097.1, on the reverse strand, counting down.
TCGACCCTGCTTCAATTGTTGCCATCATCGACCACCATGCCATGGGTAGTAAGCCGATTAGCATGCCACAACTTGTGAGCATGGATATTCGTGCGTGGGGTTCAACCGCTACAATCCTAGCCGCAAACGCAGATAAGTTGAATGTAGAACTGCCTAAATCTGTGGCGTGTGCTGGCCTAGGCGCAATCCTTTCTGATACTGTCGTTTTCCAATCGTCCACCACGACTGAGTACGATAAACACTATGCGTCTAAGCTTGCGAAAATAGCAGGCGTTAAAGATATTCAGGATTTTGGTCAGCAGATGCTCATTGCAAAGTCCGATCTTAGTCACTTCACGGCAGAAACGATTTTGACCATGGATTACAAGAATTTTGAATTCGGAGGCAAAAAGGTCGGAATCGGTGTAGCGGAAACGCTAACGGCGCAACAGCTCATTGACCGCAAGGAAGACTTCCTTAAAGCGATGAAGTCTTACAAACAAGAGCAGGAACTCGATTATCTATTTTTCTCAATTACAGATACCAAGAATAAACGTGCAAATATTCTTTGGGCTGACAAGCAAGATGAGAAAATTCTTGCCAACGCATTTGATGCAGAGATCAAAGGTGACATGTTAGTTCTAGACGGCGTTACTTCACGTAAGCGTCAAATTGGTCCTGCGATTCAGAAAGCGGTAGAAGCACTTTAACCGTTCCTGCCCGTGCTCTTCTAAAGAGTAAAGGGCAGTTGTTAATACAATTTAAAATACCTCTATAAATGGCTTAGTCACAATGTGGCTGAGCCTTTTTTAATTCATCTCAATTCCCTTCCAGTGATTTTTTAAGTTTTCTGTTTAGAACATGGCACAGCATGGCTAACTTGATTGAAGCTAGTTCCAACTTTATGGATGCCTTTCAACGATATAGGTCACTAATGGAGTCCAATAGTGATAGGTATCCCGTTGTGAACGGGAAAATTGCGACTAACAGGTGAACTAGTGGTAAAAGTTTAACCGAAAAGAGTGAGAATATTATTCATCACTTATTGTTAATCTCTAGTTTCTACTAGCCAGGGGGGAGAGGGACGTTATGAATATAAAAAGAAAAATAACAATAGCTTTGATTTGGTTGTTGATTGGATTTACAGCCCAGTCCGCTTTTATGCTTTATCAAAGTAATCGTATTCACGAGTCTTCAGTTCTTATCAGTGAAGCGATTGAGCCGACCGTGGCTAAGTCTTACGAGTTGCAGATTGAGATTATTCAGATTCAACAGTGGTTAACTGATATTAGTGCAACTAGAGGTTTAGACGGATTAAATGACGGTATTGATGTCGCCCAAGAACACTATGATAAGGCGCATAACCTCATCGCTGAATTGGCATCGCTTGATAAGGAGAATGCGAGTGCCTACGAGAACCTCAAACCTGCTTTAGATAGCTATTTCAAAACGGGTAAAGTGATGGCCAATGCGTATATTGAGTTTGGCCCAAGTGGTGGTAACAAGATGATGTCTGAATTCGATGAGGCGTCTGAACAGATTTCTAATCAAATCGAAAACGTCATGACCATTGTGACTCAACGCTCTCGTTACTATGCTGAACAACAAGTTGAGAGTAGCACCGCAATTCAGCAAGCTATGTATGTAACAACGGTACTGTTTGTCATCACTCTCGTCGCCATGTATTTCTTTGCTATCAACGGTGTATTAAAACCAATCAATGCGATGGCGAGTATGGCTGAGGATCTCGCTCAGGGTGAAGGGGATCTGACAAAACGATTAGATGAATCTCGCCAAGATGAATTGGGTGTGACTGCAAGGTGGATCAACCGATTTGTCGAGAAAACACAAGAGACCATTAAGACGGTTGGTAAAGCAACCGATGAGCTCGCAGACGCAACGGAAACTTTGCATCGTTCAGTGCAACAAGCGAGGGATGGAATGTCATCTCAGCTCGTTGAAGCAGAGCAAGCAGCAAGCGCGATGAACGAAATGATGGCGACAGCGAAAGAAGTTGCGCAGCACACCTCAAAAACGGCAGCAGGCACTGAAAAAGCGATGTCATTGTCACTCGAGAGTAGAGAAGTAAGTGAAGCAACCTCTGTACAAATCACCGCTTTAGTAACTGAAATGGAAAAAGCACAAGCGGTTATTGAACAGCTAAGCGCAGACAGTACTTCAATTGGCGCTATGCTCGATGTGATTAATGGTATTTCAGAACAAACCAATTTGCTTGCACTTAACGCTGCTATTGAGGCTGCAAGGGCTGGCGAACAGGGGCGTGGATTTGCGGTCGTTGCAGACGAAGTTCGTTCACTGGCTGGTCGCTCACAGCAATCTACAGAAGATATTCAAGCAACGATTAATCAACTTCAACAGAGCATTCAAGAGGCGATTGATGTTATTCAGTCTGGTGGTCGACTCGCGAATGAATCGGTGAATTCTGTAGAGCAAGTGAAGCAATCTTTAGAAGTGATTGGTACGAATATTACAGATATTAACGAGATGAACATCCAAATCGCGACTGCTGCAGAAGAGCAAAGTCAGGTTTCAATGGAGATCAATCGCAATATAGAAAATGTTTCGCACGTGACAAATGCCAATTCAGACTATGTAAATACCGTTTATCAGACGGGAGAAAACATAAAGTCTAATGTTGAGCAAATCAATCGTTTGATGAGTAAGTTCATCGTTTAATCTGTAGACCTGATATGGCGGTAGCTTATTACCGCCATTCATTTAAAACTCAGACAAAACCCGAGCGTATCGACAACAGTGGCGTGTTTAATTAAGCATTGCCACTGTTTTTGTTCCAACGAGATACGAAGACAAGGGCTATCCCGCCTAAGATTACCACGCTTGTTATCACTTCACGTATTGAGATGACCTCGCTCAGCAATATGACGCCCAATATCAACGTAATGACCGGAACAGATAGCTGGCTGATGGATGCCTGGAGCAAAGTGAGTTGCTTTAACACTCGATACCAAAGCACGTATCCCATTGCTGATGTGATCGATCCAGAAAGCGTGGCAAGGATGACTCCTTCCGCCGAAACCGTGGCATTGCTAAGCATCCAAGGAATACACAATATCGAGAGTGCAGAGGCAGAAATAAAGCCCCATGTAATGCCTGAAACGGGCGAGTTGATGGTTTTGCCGAGGGCGGTAAACATGGCCCATGCAACGCCAGAACTTAGCATGAGTATTGCCGAAAAGAGGTTTGGCTGTGATGCAGAGGGCAGCATTAACCACACAAACCCTCCGAGTGAGCAAATAATGCCCACTATCTCTAATCCGCGAAAATGTTGACCTTGCCACCAATGCAAGCCCAATAAAGAGAGTTGAACCGAGCCAAATAAAAGCAGCGCTCCCGTACCTGCGGACAATTGTGTGTACGCAAATGAAAATAGCACCGCATAACTAAATAGAGCAGTGCCAGCAAGCAGTGTAAATTTGAGGCCAGGATATGTCGCTCTGTCGCCGCCAGCACGGAAGAAGAGAATAACCCCTAATGTGATAGCCCCAGTGACTAATCGAATTAATGTAAAGCTTCCTGCATCGATGGCTTCTTCCGCCAGAGCGAGACGACATAGCACTGAGTTTCCAGCAAAAGCGATCATCGCGACAGCAGTGAGTATGAGAGTCGACATTCATTTCCTTATAAGAGAGTAGGCCTGTTATGAATTTAGTCGAATGATTGCTCAGATTCATAACGAATAACATCCTTGATGATAAATATAATTTTCTTTTCAAGAACGACAATTTGCCTAATTATGCGTTTGACCACCAGCGCGGTGCTGGATATGTTTGGACAAAAGTAATGAATCCATTTATCAAAGGACTTGTTTTTAGTGCGTTATCTATTGCTTCAGTGGCTCAAGCCAGTACTGAAACTATAAATGTCTACGCTTGGGGTGGATATTTACCAGAAAAGTCGCTTAAAGCCTTTGAACAGCAATACGATGTGACGATTAATTATTCTACTTTTGAGAATAATGAATCGATGTATACCAAGCTCAAACTCGTTAAGGGCAGCGGATATGATGTGGTGTTTGCATCGGCCTATTTCATTGAAAAAATGGCTCGTGAAGGTTTGCTCGCTAAATTGGATCATAGTTTGATTCCAAACATGTCAGATACGATGGAAGGTCTACTTGGACAAGGGCATGATCCTAAAAATGATTACTCGCTTCCGTACATTTGGGGTGTGACGGGCATCAGTTACAATGAAACCTTGGTTGATGCGCCTATCACGAAGTGGGCTCAGCTTTGGGATAAACAGTATGCACAGCAAGTCATGCTGATTGATGATATCCGAGATGTATTTGGTATGGCGTTAAAACTGAATGGCTACAGTGTTAACTCCAAAAATGAACAAGAGATTCAAAAAGCGTACGAATCGTTAGCGGCGTTAAAAGACAATACATTGCTTTATAACTCGGACGCACCGCATGTTCCTTACGTGTCTGGTGAGGCGGCGCTTGGCATGCAATGGAATGGTAATGCCTATCAAGGGCAAACAGACTTACCAGAGCTGAAGTTTGTAATGCCAGAAGAAGGTGCTGTGCTTTGGATGGATAATTTTGTGATTCCATCCGGCAGTCAGCAAAAAGCGTTGGCGCATGCATTTATCAATTTTATGTATCAACCTGAGAACCAAGCGGAAATCGTTCACAGTTTAGGTTATGCGTCTGCGACAAAGTCAGGGCGAGCACTGTTGCCAGATGAATTGAAATACAACGAAACCATTTTCCCTAAAGACGAAGATATGAAAAATGGTGAATTCATTAATGATGTAGGGAGTGAAACGTTGGCCATTTACGAAAAATATTGGCAACGTTTAAGAACTCAATAATCGTGAACTAAAAAAGCAAACCCCAGTAATATTGGGGTTTGCTCTTCTATTAAAGCGGGATCTGTTTCAACCTTAGCGAGCAATATTCATCGTGAGGCTGAGGTTCAAAGAGAGTTTTGAAAGCTTGTCTTTGAGGATTCGGCGTGTTTTTTCAATCTCGGCCACTTTTAGCTCGTTGCCATTCGCGCGCACATCCAAATTAACTCGCAATTCTCGTCCAACTTTAGTAATCCCCGCGATCTCTATACTCTGTGAGATTTGTTTATCTAATGCTGTAACTTCTTTGTCTACCGCAGTACAAATATCATCACTGGGCGTCATCATCAGAAGCTCACGAACGGCATCTCGAAGCATCTCAAATGGCACTTTGATGAAATAAAAAGACATCAAAATCATCATCATAGGGTCAGCGTAGACAGCATATTCCGCGTATGGGGAAATAGAGACTAACCAAGCGGAGATAAACCCTAACGTTACTGCAACACTGAGTAGCGTATCCATTTTCCATTGAGTCGCTTCTGCCTCAATCAGACCAGATGAAAAGCGTTGAGATTTTTTCGCAATATACCACCAAGCATAAGCACAGCCGATCACATTAACCGCACCGAAAAGGGTAGCGATAGAGGCGTCTACTTCACGACCACCGCTAAACATCGCGACGATAGCAGCATAAAGTGAGTAGCTGACGACCAGTAAAATCACCAGTCCTTTAATAGCAATGACAACCGGTTCAAAGATGGCTTTACCAAACGGAAAGTGGGAGTGAGACGGACGTTCAATATAGCGAGATACAGCCAGTGACAATAATGTTAACAGTAAGCTGACGAGGGAATAAACACCGTCAAAAACAATGACAAGTGAGCCTACCAATAAACCAAGGAACATACCGCCCCCCGCAAACCCAGATGCCAAAAGGGCTGAAAAGGTAAGCAGTCTTTTCTCGTTTAAACTTGTCCTAGCACACATGGTGGAATCTCTTCGCAAAACACATGTATATTTTTCTCAAATTATGAGGATTTGACAAACGACTTCTGTACGAAAAATGATTGGCTTTTGTGTGTTGAAAATAAATTGGTTATTTTTCAGTGTCTTATGAGTAAATCTATCTGTCAGTATTTTTGACACTCACTGATATTCGTGGAGATGAATACCGATAAATAAGGTTAGAAGTCAAACAAATACTCGTTCAACTTGTCAGCGAGCCATGACATCCCAGGATGTTCAGCCATGCCTGCGGCGGTAAACATACAGTAATCTTCTTGGGTTAAACCGTATGTATGTTTAATGACTGCCAGTTCCTGTTTTCTTAGAAGGTGGCGGATTAAGGGCTCGGGCAATACCCCCCAAGCGTCTTCTTCTAAGATGGTGTTGAGCATGTAATCAAAGCATGAAAAACCGATATGTCGGAGGGAAAAAGGCTGTAATTCGGGGTTATCTTTTTCGTTTAAATAGACCATCACCGCTTGCATCGAGTTACGAAGTTCGTCATCGGAAACGCGTCGGAGTTTACTGAGGGGATTTTCCGCTTTGCAGACAGACATCATGCGAATCTTACCCAGCGGTTGATACTCGATATGCGGATCACCTGAACTATCGTAGTCGACACCAAACGCGAAATCGACTTGTTGTGTGGAAACGAGGTTGGCTAAGTCACCAGAAGAGGCGAGTACAATGTTAAACGACGTCGCTGGGAAACGATTATTTAACCGGTGTGAAAGGTCTTGCCATAATTCGTCGGGGAGAGAGTCGTCACGTGCAATCCAAACTTCTGCGTTAAATTCTCCGGACACCTGAGCACAGGTTTGTCGAATTCGAGAAGCGGTAATCAGTAGGTTTTGCGAGTCTTTATAAATCGCTTTTCCAGCTTCTGACAGTGTAAGATGATTACCACTACGGATGAACAACTCGATGTTAAGATCTTTCTCTAGTGCTTTGATTGCCATGCTCAATTTGGTTCTATTGCACTCAAGCTGGCGAGCCGATTCAGAGACAGAGCCCGTATCTGCAACACTACAGAAAGCTTCGATTTGAGATAAGTTCATTTATTGGTCAATATCAGTCTTATTTTAGCCGAATAGTACAACAATATTCGCAGATTGTCCGTTTTCCGCTTTGAAACGCTAGGAATTTCATGAAGTTTTGATACTCTTGGGAAGCGCCAAATGAAGAAGTTATAGGGAGATCATGATGGCAATTAGTTGGGATGATGTCGCAGTCGACTGGGAAAAAGAAAAATCTACAGAAGCTTTTGCCACTAAAGCATTTGAGTCACTGCTAGATATCATTGATCTAAAAGGTACTCACATTCTTGATTTTGGGTGTGGTACTGGCTTACTCAGCCAAAAACTGTCTCCTATAGTAAAAGACATTGTTGCTTTAGATAGCTCTGAAGCCATGATCGAGCAGTTGGATCAAAAAGAGTTAGAAAATGTAGAGCCTGTGGTTGATATGTTAACTCGTGGGCTTGTTGCAATGCACCCTGCATTTCGTAGACAGTTTGACGCTGTCGTCGCATCTTCTGTGTGTGGTTTCCTTCCGAATTACTCAGATGTTGTTGATATTGTCTACAGCCTGCTTGATAAGGGTGGTTACTTTGTTCATTGGGATTGGCTGGCTCAAGATGGTCAGGAGGGTGGAATGACACTCTCTCACGCTAAGCAAGTATTAAGCTCCGTTGGGTTTGATGAAGTGACAGTAACAACGGCATTTGAAGTGGATACACCGCAAGGCACTTTGACAGTCTTAATGGCCGTTGCGAAAAAATGATGTCTAATCACAATGAAAGGAAGCCCGGCAAGTCGCCGGGCTTTCTTTTGGTGCGTTATTGATGTGAAAATTGAACCACTTCTTCCAATACGTGCGGATTAGCAATCGCGCCTTTGTTCTTCACTTCTTGTCCATGTAACACTTGCTTAACGGCAAGTTCCACAAGTTTTCCTGACTTTGTTTTTGGTATTTCACTCAACGCATAGATTTCACTTGGAACATGTCGAGGTGAACACTTAGATTTGAGAGTGGCACGGATCTGTGATTTCAGCTCATCATCTAAAACAGAATCGTTGTCGAGCTGGACAAACAGGACAATTTTTTCATCGCCATCAACATGGCGTGAAACGGCGATAGAGTCTTTAACGCCATGTAATTGATTGATTTGTTGATAGATTTCGGCCGTTCCAATTCTTACACCACCTGGGTTTAGTGTGGTATCGCTGCGACCATAAAAGATCACACCGCCTGATGGAGTGAGCTCAACATCGTCACCATGATGCCAAGTATTGTAATACTTTGCCCAATACGCATCGTAGTAGCGTTCGCCGTTGTCGTGCCAAAAACCCAACGGCTGGTTAGGGAAGCTGTTCCGGCAAACGAGTTCACCGCGCTCACCAACGACGGGGTCCCCTTTGTCATTGAAGACGGCGATATCCAGTCCTAAACCCGCAGCCTGGCACTCCCCACGATACACGGGTGAAATAGGGTTGCCGAGAACAAAGCAGCCACAAATATCCGTACCGCCAGAGATTGAGGCCAAATGCAGGTCGACTTTTATATTGGCGTAAACAAAATCAAATTGTTGAGGGTAAAGTACTGAGCCTGTTGAACAGAGCGTTTTTAAGTGATCGAGTTGATAATGCTCTCCAGGGGCGAAATCGACCTTTTGCAACGCTTCGAGGTACTTGGCGGATGTACCAAATAGGGTGACTTCCGCTTCTTGAGCCAGTTGCCAAAGTACGTCCGGGTTGGGGTACATTGGGCTACCATCAAAAATGACTAAGGTAGCGCCACTAGCAAGGGCTGATACGTGCCAGTTCCACATCATCCAGCCGCATGTTGTGTAGTAGAAGACGCGGTCTTTAGGTTGGATGTCACTGTGTAACTGGTGTTCTTTAAGATGATTGATGGTGATGCCGCCAACGGAGTGAACGATACATTTGGGCTTGCCTGTCGTGCCTGATGAATAGAGTACGAACAGCGGATCGTTAAATCCGACACGGTTGTATTCTACTCCGCGCGGTAAAAAGCTGGCCAAGATGGCTTCCCAATCAGAGAACGTTTCGTTACTTAAATCACTGGCCGGTTGGGATTTGAGGTATTCAATTTGGCAAGTGTTGACGATACTAGGAAGTGATTTCACGATCTCATGATTCTTTTCCTGCATATCGAATGTTTTGCCATTGAATTGATAGCCGTTGCAGCAGAACAGAATCTTTGGTTGCACTTGACCAAATCGTTCGACAACACTTGCCACACCAAAGTCGGGAGAGGTGGAGGTCCAAATTGCACCCAAGCTGGTGGTCGCGAGCATAGCGATGATCGTTTCTGGCATATGTGGAAGGTAGCCAGCGACAACATCACCTTTACCTACGCCATTGTGGGACAGCCATTGCTGAACGATGGACACTTTATCGCACAGATCTTGCCAAGTCAGTTTGCTGGTTTCTCCTCGCTCATTTTTGAACCAGATTGCGACGTCTTGGGGAGCTTGAAAAGCGTAAGCCAATAGGTTTTCGGCATAGTTCAGTTGTGCCTGCGGAAACCAAATGGTATCTCTGCTGGTGCTAAATTCTGCCCATTTTGCTAAGCCTTCACCGTATATGCAATCACCTCGATAGCCAATGACGTCACAGAACTGCCATACCTCTAACCAAAAATCTTTTTTGCACTCTACAGACCACTGATGGAGCTCTGCATAGTTTTTGAATTGGTGTCCTTGGATATTGATATGTTGAATAAACTGCTGAAGGTTAGAAGATTCAATACGCTTTTCGCTCGGAACCCAAATAGGCTCCACTGGTGATGTTACACAATCTGACATGACTTCCTCGTCTGGCTGATCCATATTTGACCGATTAAGTTTTGAATGAAAATTGGACAAAGTCAAACAACAATGCAGGATCAGAACGCTGAAAAATAAGTAAAAAAACACAAGTTGTAAAGAAAATGTTACACAGGTAAAGGGGCGTATGTGTGTCGTTTGATTGTCACCACTCAGACATCAGGATAGGCTTAATTGTAAAGGAATTGTTAAAGGATAAAACAATGACTCAGTACGTATCTAAGCCAGTGAATGATAAAGGATTTGTGGAATGGAACCATGAAGACGATCAGATTTGGCATGACTTAGTAACCCGCCAACTTGGGCTGATAAAACAGCGCGCTTGCAAGGAATATTTGCGCGGTTTAGAGATGCTTAATCTACCGACAGATCGAGTGCCGCAGTTACCGGAAATCAACGAAGTGTTGATGAGAGAAACCGGTTGGCAAGTTGAACCTGTCCCTGCACTGATTAACTTTGATAAGTTTTTTGCACTGTTGGCGAATAAGAAGTTTCCGGTTGCCACCTTCTTACGCTCGCGTGAAGAGTTTGATTATCTACAGGAACCAGACTTCTTTCACGAAATATTTGGCCACTGCGCCATGTTAACCAACCCTCAGTTTGCTGAATTTACACACACTTATGGGAAGCTAGGCCAGAACGCTACAAGTAAAGAGCGTGTTTATTTGGCAAGGCTTTATTGGTTCACGGTTGAGTTTGGTTTAGTTAAAGAAGGCGAGCAGTGCAAAATCTATGGTGGTGGTATTTTGTCTTCACCAGGCGAAACCGTCTACTCGCTTGATGACCCTAAACCCCATCGAGAAACGTTTGATATTCACACCGTACTTCGAACGCCATATCGCATTGATATTATGCAACCGGAGTATTTTGTATTAGATAGTATTGAAGAGCTCTATAAGCTAAGCCAAATGGACTTAATGTTCCATGTAAGACAAGCGATGAGAGCAGGATTATTACCCCCATTATTTGAACCAAAGGAAGTGACACATGCTTGATGAATTACGCTGTGAATCGTGTAGCGGCGACGCTGTTGCATTAGGTGCAGAGGAAAGAAAGCTTTTACTGACCGAGTTAGACGGTTGGCAGATCGTGGAGCGAGACGATATTCCGCAGCTAGAAAAAGTGTATACCTTCAAAAACTATAAATTGGCGTGGGTGTTTGCTAACAAGGTGTCTGAATTGGCTGAGGACGAATTCCATCACCCTTCAATATTGCTTGAGTGGGGTAAAGTGACGGTTACATGGTGGAGCCACTCTATTAAAGGGTTACATCAAAACGATTTCATTTGCGCAGCGAAGTGCGACAAACTCCCTAACTAAGATTATCTAATCTAAATAAACGATATAGCCGAAGCAATCCTGTGTTTACACGATGGGCTTCGGCTATTTTCTTTCGCGAAAAACTGGAAGTCAGTGGACGTTTTTAGTCCAGTTCAGTGTGTCCACCTCAGTTTGATAGATGCGCTTGACACGGTCTATTTTGTCTAATAGTTGCACTAATTCAACTTTCAAATTTTGGTTAGATTTTATGTATTTAAGGCTAGAAATGGCGTTCGCTATTTTATGTTCCTTTTCACAATTCTGACTAATGCGTTGCCAGCGGCTTAACGCCGATTGAACTATCTCTGATTCTTCGTTTATTTGGTCTGATTGATCGTCTAATGCCACAATGACGATTTCAGATGCTTTAATTTGCATGTCGATCTTTCTTTGTAGGTTTCGTTTGCGTGGATTCCAGATCGTTTCCAGTTCTCGCGCATTAAATTCTTGATGCAAGAACACGTGCTGCTTATGCACTTTAAGAAAATCATTGAATTGTCGTGCTTGCGAGTTGTACCACCTATCCACTTTTTTCTGATAATTGAGCGCTTGATTCCATGTTTCCTCGTTACACTCTTCGCTTACCGCATAATTGGGTAAAGAGATCGATATAACTGCCGCTATAGTTAAAAAGAAGTAACGCCATTTCATATATCATACAAAAGTTGTTAGCCATGCATTAAGTATAGGAAATTACCGCCTAGATATGAAAAAGATAGTCATGATTCTGTTGTTGTTGCTTGGGATCGGGTGTGCTGGTGGCGGCTACTATATATTCTATTGGAAGCCTCAGCATGAACCTCAAGAGACGCCTGAAAAAACGGAGCTTGTACCGAAACCTGTAGAGCAGCCAATTGAAATAAGAGAAATCAAAGAAGCGCCGATCACAGATTACTATGTCAATGTCGCAAAGTTGGGCATAAGAGAACATCCTAGCTACGACGCCTTTGTAGAGAGTTTGGCTTACAAAGGGGATAAGCTTCATATTCTTGAACAAAAAGATGGGTGGGGGCGAATTTCTGTCTACTACGTTTATGAAGAAGGCGGAGAGGAAGTGGCAGAGTGGGTGCCGATGGATCAGTTGTTAGAAGTCCCGCCAACGATCACAAAAGAAGAGCGTATCGAAACGATAAGCAGCTATATTGAATCGTCAGATGATTTTAAACAGCATTTTGAGTCATTTATCTGGAAGACAGAAGAACTGCTAAGAGACAAAACCTGTACACCAGAAGATTTTGAAGAGACAAAAGGGTGGATGCGGTCGGTCACATTCAGTGAGCGGGACGTGTATTTTGTTTATTGTGGTGGCCTAAAACAAGCGAATAAAATTTACTTGGATGTACAGACTGGCGAGACTTTTTACCGATAATAAATGCTTACTGCGAATAAAGTGAGCGTAGATCTAAACCATTGTGCTAGAGGGGGGAGTCCTTAGCGGGAGAGTTAAGATCTACACTCAAAACTGCTACTTCGTTACTTGTGCCAGAAACTCAGCAAAACGTTTCCAAGACTTTTCATCCGCGTTTTTACGGTATCTAGGGCTATCAAAGACAGTGAATGCATGAGGTGCTCCGCTGTAAGTGATCATCTCATGATCGACTTGCTGAGCCTCTAATGCGTCTGCTAAATCCGCAAATTGATCCATAGTGATGGCTGAGTCTGCTGTACCATGGAGAATCAAAATTGGGGCTTTGGTCTCTTCATAATTTTGACCTTCTGGTGTTGTTAAACCACCGTGGAATGTGACAAAGCCTTTTACGTTCATTCCAGCACGAGCAGACTCCAAAACAGCGGCTCCACCAAAACAATATCCCATCACGACGGTTTTAGGCGTTTTTTTGGTCAATTTTGAAGCGAAATCCAGGCTGCCTTGCATCAAGGCTCTGAGTTTTTCTCGGTCTTCGTAAAGTTCACCTGTATGTTGTCGTCTATCCTCAACTTTTGTTGGGCGGATACCTTTACCAAACAAATCGGCAGCAAATACGTTGTATCCCAAGTCGTTTAGCATATTGGCACGCTTCACTTCATAATCCGTGAGACCATCCCAGTCATGAATGAGCAATACCAGTGGCGCGTTGTCATCGACAGCAGCCCAGTAGCCCTCGTATTCACTACCATTTACATTGTAAACTTTGTTCTCTCCAGCGATTACCGAACAGCTTAGAATTGCCAGGCTTAGTGCTAGTACTGGTTTCATATTTCACTCCGTGTCATTGCAACGTCTCCAGAAGCGTGTTCATCTTTCGAAAGTCTAAATTTCGAGAATAGAGGTTAAAGCAAGGCCCCTGAACAACCGATAACCCGCGACTGATTTTGTTTAGTAATATGATTGTAGACGGTATTTTAGAAGCTAAGGCATGAAAAAAGCCTCCGAAGAGGCTTGAATAGGAAAAGGATGAAAGGTGAGAAACTTTACATTGCTGCTTCGAAGATAGCAGAGATCTCTTCGTGAGTGGCTTGTTTAGGGTTGGTAAAACCACAAGCGTCTTTTAGCGCATTATCAGCAAGGGTAGGGATATCTTCTGATTTTGCACCAAGCTCTTGGATGCCTGCTGGGATGCCAACATCTTTCGCTAGTGACACGATTGCGTCGATCGCCGCGTCCGCACCTTGTTCTGGTGTCATACCTTCAACATTTACACCCAGTGCTTTCGCTACGTCGCGTAGACGAGCAGGTACCACTTGCGCGTTGTAACGTTGTACGTGCGGAAGAAGAATCGCGTTACAAACACCATGAGGTAAGTCGTAGAACCCACCTAGCTGGTGCGCCATTGCGTGAACGTAACCCAGTGACGCATTGTTAAACGCCATACCCGCCATAAACTGTGCGTAAGCCATTTGCTCACGTGCTTCAAGATCGTCGCCGTTGCTTACAGCCGTGCGTAGATGCGCATGGATCAGCTCGATCGCTTTAATCGCGACAGCATCAGTGATTGGTGTCGCTGCTGTTGATACGTAAGCTTCAACAGCGTGTGTAAGTGCGTCCATCCCTGTTGCTGCAGTCAGCGAAGCTGGTTTTGCTAGCATTAGCTCAGGATCATTTACCGAAACAAGTGGCGTTGTGTGCTTATCAACGATAGCCATCTTAATGTGGCGCTCTTCATCGGTAATGATGCAGAAACGTGTCATTTCAGATGCCGTACCTGCTGTTGTGTTGATAGCAATCAATGGCAGCATAGGCTTAGCTGACTGGTCTACGCCTTCGTAGTCGCCAATTTTCCCACCGTTTGATGCAACAAGAGCGATACCTTTTGCACAGTCGTGCGGAGAACCGCCGCCCAGAGAAACAACGAAATCACAGTCATTGGATTTTAACAGTTCAAGCCCGTCATTCACGTTAGAGATAGTTGGGTTAGGCTGAGTGCCATCAAAGACTACAGTACCAACCCCACGTTCTGTAAGAAGGTCTTGAACTTTTTTAACAACACCGATTTGGTTCAAGATTTTGTCAGTGACGATAAGGCCTTTTTTAAAACCTTGAGATTGGATGTTATCTGCTGCGTCTGTAAGACAACCAGCACCCATTAGGTTAACTGTAGGAATGAAAAACGCACTAGTCATTGGCTTGCTCCATTGTTATTGGGTTACAAAACGCAAATCAATCCATTGGTTTGTTATGAATAAAATTGCGTAAGTTGACATTGAGTATAGGCGAAATTAGATTGGCGTATAGCCCAAAAGTATTAGTTTAAGTCGGAATTGTGATATGAGTCTTGTTGTATATTTTTGTTGATATAAGTGTTAAATATTAATTGGTTATCTGTTTTTTGGTTGTCAATAAAGCAAGGCTTGGTGAATGCTAAAGCACCCAATCCATAAATGAATTGGATTGGGTAGGGTTGAATAAAAATTCAATATTAGGTGAGGGAGATGAGTTTTGACACCAACTTCTCGATACCACTAGCGGCTTCAGAAATTGAGCCAGCGAGCATATAAGCGGGAGTAGAAAGCACCTTGTGCTCTTCATCGTAGACAATGCTGTTCACTGAACAGTCGGTATGAACACCGCCCATAGCGTCAAACGCAGCAGATGTGGCCGCGTCGTTACCTATCGTACCTTTCACACCATTTTCGTAGATCATCGGTATAATTACTGGCGAAATACATAAGTAGCCAGCTGGCTTCTTGGCATTAGCAAAATCGCGACAAGCCCTAGCGACATGCGTGTTAATACTGCATTCTGCGCCTTTTACTGCAAAGTCTGTCAGATTTTTGGCTGCGCCAAATCCTCCCGGCAGAAGCAGAGCATCAAAGTCATCCGCATGTAACTTTTCGACGTCTTCAATATTTCCACGCGCAATACGTGCAGCTTCGACGAGCACGTTGCGCTTTTCATCCATTTCTTCGCCGGTTTTATGATTAATCACGTGAAGCTGATCGATATCAGGCGCGAAACAGTGCCAGCTCGCACCTTCTTTTTCTATTGCATGCAATGCTAGTACAGCCTCATGGATTTCAGATCCATCGAATACACCTGAGCCACTAAGTATGACGGCTACTTTTTTCATCGTTAACGTTTCCTTTTGTTACTAACGCGTTGTTACTAACGCTTTGTTACTAGTGCTACTTAGGGTAGATGATCTTTTCCAATAACGATTGGAAGTGGATCTCAATCTTCTTCTTCGGGTTGTTGCTCTACGCACTCTTCGTCGAGTTGTTCAAGATCCTCGTCTTCTTCTGGAGAAGCATAGTATTTAACAACAAAAGGAGTAAGCATGACGCTAGAAGGGAGAAAATGTTTCATTGCAGGCTCCTTAATTGGGTTGTTCTCCTCAGGTAATGTAAACAGGAGGAAGTTACATTTATTTGCGTTAAATCATGAGTTTGCAAAGAAAAATGGATTGTTCTGTACTGTGGGCATGAGATCACACATTGAGCGTGCCTTTAATCAAGTCATCCCAGTAAGGCCTATCTGCGCCTAATCGCTCACTGATGAAATCAATGAAAGATCTTACTTTTACAGGCATATGTTTTCGTTCTGGAAAGACTGCGTAAACGGCGTGTATGGGAAGTTGGTAGTCTTGCATCACGGGAACGAGCGAGCCAGCAGCAATGTCTTTTGCGACGATGAAAGTAGGCAGTTGGCCAATACCCACACCTTCAATCACTGCTCTGCGGATCGCCTCACTATTGTTAACCGTTAAGCGACCTTTTGGCACGACTTTAAACTCATGCCCCATTGACTCAAAGGTCCACTCCGAACCACCACGGTAGTAGGAGTATTGCAGGCAGTTATGACTCGACAGGTCGGACGGTTTGGTTGGAGAACCGTGTTGCTTTAGATAATCAGGCGATGCACAAAGTACGCTTCGGCACGGAGTGAGTCGTTTGGCGACAAGGTTTGAGAGGGGTAGGTTGCCAATGCGGATACCTAAGTCATAGCCATCCTGAACCAAATCCACCATGCGATCTTCCAGTTGGAGATCTATCTCGACATCAGGGTAACGGGTCAGGAACTCCGCCACTAAAGGCGCAACATGCAGCACACCGAAAGACATGGGAGCGGTTAATTTGAGCTTCCCGCGTGGCTTTCCTTGTAGCTCGGTGACTGCGTCGATCCCTTGCTGAGCTAGGTTTAAAGATTGAGAAACATACTCATAATAGCGTTTACCCGCTTCGGTTAGGCTCAGTTTTCTGGTGGTGCGGTTGAGCAGGCGAATACCCAGTTCGTCTTCCAGCTGGTTGATGCGCTTACTCACCGCTGACTTAGTGATGTTAAGTTTGTTTGCCGCAGGAGAGAAGCCACCGCATTCGACGACGGCAACAAAAACAGGAATGGATGAGAAAGCTTGCATAGTTGAGTTTTAGTTTACAATTATTTTCTATATTCTTAGATTATCATCTAATGGAAAACAATCTACACTAGCGCTGCAAATTTGAGGAGAGAAAAATGAAGTACGATTGGATCTTGTTTGACGCTGACGAAACCCTGTTCCACTTTGATTCATTCAAGGGGATGCAGCTGATGTTCTCTCGCAAAGGTGTCGATTTTACTCAACAGGACTTTGAGCATTACCAAAAGGTGAACAAGCCTTTATGGGTGGACTACCAAGACGGTAAGATTACCGCCCACGAACTTAAACACACGCGCTTTCAGGAGTGGGCTGAGAAATTAGAAACCACAACGCAAGAACTCAATAGCGCCTTTTTGGAAGCGATGGCTGATATTTGTACACTGCTGCCGGGTGCTAAAGAGCTCATGGAAGCCCTCCACGGCAAAGCGAAAATGGGCATCATTACGAATGGATTTACTGAGCTACAAGCGATTCGTTTAGAAAGAACAGGTATGACAGAGTTCTTTGACCATGTGATCATTTCTGAGGAAGTCGGCGTAGCAAAACCGGATGCGGGTATCTTCAGTCATGCCCTAGAAGTGATGGGGAATCCGTGTAAAAGCAAAATATTGATGGTGGGCGATAACCCGCACTCGGATATTCTCGGTGGTATTAACTTTGGCATCGAAACGTGTTGGCTAAACAGCCATAGCGAAGAGCAGGTACAAGGGATTTCGCCAAAGTATACGGTGAATTCATTGCATCAACTGAGAGAGATTCTTGTTGCTTAATGCACTTATATCAATCGATTAGTATTAACCAACTCTTTAAGAAACGATAATAAAGCGGGCGCTCTGTTTAAGAGCGCCCGAACTGCTTTTATTGCTTAAATCCTATGGACGTTCGCCAGCTTCAATTCGGCTTTCGATTTCAGCAATCACAGCCGGGAGGTCTGCGATAGTATCAATAAGGTAATGCGGCGAGCTCTTGATGAATTTTGCTCGTGCTTTTTCGCGAGCTTTAGCAAGAGTCTCTTCACTAGCCGCTTGATATTCTTCAAAAGTTAATCCGGCTTCATTTCCAGAAAGCAGTAATCCCACTGTCCACATGCCCGCGTTATGCCCTTCATCGATGCCCGGCGCAGAGTCATCCACTTTGATGCACGCGCCAACGTTGGTCACGCCTAGCTCGATGACGTTTTTGAGCGCCATGAATGGTGCAGGGCGGCCACCTTGTGGTAAGTCGTCAGTGGCAACCACATAATCTGGCTGGTAGCCGTAATCTGCCGCAGCTGGGATCAATACGTCCATGACTTCGCGTGGGTAGCCAGAACACGAACCAATTTTAATGCCACGCTGCTTAAGTTGATTCACGACTTCAATGGCATTCAAAATCGGCTCGGCATGGTCAGCAACTTTCGCTTTTTGAAGCGGCATAAAAGTCGCGTAAATGCGGTCGACATCATCACTGTTCATTGAACGGCCAAACTGCTCTTGCCAGCGTTTATCAACTTGCGGTATACGGCCGACAGCCTGGATATGATCCCATTTGCCCACTCCCATAGGCTCACGTGCTTCATCGAGTGAAATCTCAAAGTCAAAGCCTTGTTTAAACGCTTCAACAAAAATACTGGTTGGTGCAAAAGAGCCAAAATCAACAATGGTGCCTGCCCAATCAAAAATAACCGCTTGTACAGGTGAAGTTGATACAGTCATGTCGTTTTCCTTATAAGTAGTTGTTGCGTGATGAGTTGGTTTAAATGAGCAGCCGTGCTCACGCCACCAATTCTGCTTGTTTCCAGTACATTGACTGACCAATCGCAACGATTAATCGCTCAATATCTTCTGGGTAAACTTCACCGATGTTGCCGATTCGGAAACAATCCGCGTTGGAGACTTTACCCGGATAAATAACAAAGCCTTTTTCTTTCAGTGAGTGATAAAACGTTTTGAATTGATAGGTTTCATCGGTTGGTGAATAAAAAGAGGTGATGATCGGTGAGTGCAGATCGTCACTGAGTAGCGTCTCGAAACCCAATGAGCGCATACCTTTAACCAATGTCTTTTGGTTGGTTTGGTAGCGTTGGTGTCTCGCTTCAATGCCGCCTTCTTGCTCAAGCTCGAGCAGCGCTTGGTAGAACGCGCGTACCGTATGTGTTGGTGACGTAAAACGCCATTTACCGTGATTGGCTTCCATGCAATGCCATTGGTCATAGAGGTCTAAGCTCAGCGAGCGTGCACGACCTTTACATTTCTCCAGTTCACTTTGTTTGGCAATAACAAAGCCAAAGCCCGGAACACCTTGAATGCATTTGTTCGCAGAGCTGATCATAAAGTCGATATCTAGCTCACCGATGTCCATAGGGATACCGCCAAAGCTCGACATCGCATCTAGAATCACGGTTTTATTGTGGCGTTTTGCTAATTCAGCAACGTCTTTAATCGGGTTTAACATGCCCGTTGTTGTCTCGCAGTGAACAATGGCGACGTGGCTGATAGTCGGGTCCGATGCCAATGCCGTTTCAACCTTGTTCAAGTTTGGCCGTGATGTTTCGCCGGGAGAAACGACATGGCACGGGATGTTCAGATAGTCTGCTATTTGAGCAATACGGGCGCCGTATGCACCGTTATCGATGACCAATAACTTTCCGTTTTTATCAATGGCGCTGCCGATGGTTGCTTCAACCGATGCGGTGCCGCTGCCTTGCATGAGTACGCTAGTGTAGCCTTGTTGCTGCGTGGCTAAGTTGACCAGTTTTGTGCGAATGACTTCGACGATCTCTTTGTTGTAGTCATCATCCCAAGTACACCAGTCTTTCAGCATCGCTTCGCGTACAGATTCAGATGTCGATAAAGGTCCAGGTGTCAGCAGTAGATATTCGTTTTTCATGCCAGTGTCCATTACTTATTTTTGGTGTATACCAGAATATGAAATCTACTTTATCAGGACGCTAAAACACGAGTAAATAGCGTAATTACGAAATTCATAAAACTTTAACATCACTTGTCGTGTGATTTTGTGTGTCTGTCTTTTTTAATTTCATTTAGCAAAATTGACAATTTTTATTCACACAATCGTCATAAAGCGCTTTTAGGGTGTATAGCAATTAACTGGTACAGACCAATTGTTTAGGCATTTTCCTAAGCAACAGGTCTCTAACGAAATAGTCTAAATTGGAGAAGATGATGAAGAACCGTTTGATGAAAGGATCGCTAGCTGCACTTGTGTCACTGCTTGCAACAAATGCATTGGCAGCACAGGAAGTGACGGTCTACACCGCTTTTGAAACTGACATTCTGGCAAAATACAAATCAGCGTTTGAGAAAGAAAATCCAGACGTATCGATTAAATGGGTACGCGATTCTACAGGCATCATGACGGCTAAGCTGTTAGCAGAGAAAAATAACCCACACGCTGAAGTAGTTTGGGGCTTGGCAGGCTCATCTATGGCGCTACTTAAAGAAGAAGGCATTCTTAAGCCTTACACACCAAAAGGGGTTAACGAGCTTAATAACAGCCTCAACGATCCTCAAACAAACCAAGCTTGGTACGGCAACGACGCATTTTTTAACGCGGTATGCTTTAACGAAATTGTTGCAAAGCAGCTTAATCTTCCAAAACCAACAAGCTGGGAAGACCTAACTAAGCCAGTTTACAAAGGCCACATTGCAATGCCTAACCCTGCATCATCTGGTACTGGTTACATGCAGGTGTCTGCTTGGCTGCAAAATATGGGCGAAGATAAAGCATGGAACTACATGAAAGATCTAGACCAAAACATCGCGCATTACACTCATTCTGGTTCTAAACCATGTGTTCAAGCTGGTATGGGCGAAGTCGCAATTGGTATTTCTATGGCTAGCCGCGGCGCTAAACTGAAAACGCAGGGTGCGCCGTTAGATGTCATCACACCAAAGGGTATTGGCTGGGAATCTGAAGCGGTTGGTTTGGTGAAAGAGTCTGATGCAGCTAAACGCGTTGTCGATTGGTCAATCTCTAAAGCAGCGAACGAACTGTACGTAGAAATGTACCCAGTGGTTGCTCACAAAGATGTGAAAGCGACAACATCCCACTTCCCGAATGTACAAGACAATATGGCGAAGATGGACTTTGCGCAAATGGGCAGCAAACGTGCGGAAGTTTTGGCGAAATGGTCTGAAAAATTTGACGCGAAGTCTGAACCGAAATCGTAAGTAACATTTTGTTTTGAAAGTATTAAATGAAGGAGGGCTGGCTCTCCTTTTTTACGTTTGTTGAATTATTATTCGTCATCTGGATGTCATCTTTTCTCTATAAATTTGTCATTCGGCTGTAACACATTAAAACTAAAATTGGTATATACCATTTGGAGAGTGTGTTATGTCAACTAACCAACCTTATCTACGAATTGAAAATGTGGTGAAGCAATTTGGCCAATTCACCGCGTTAAAGCAAATATCCTTAGCAATCGAAAAAGGGGAGTTTGTTTGCTTTCTTGGCCCTTCTGGCTGCGGGAAAACAACATTACTGAGAGCGATAGCGGGACTAGATTTACCCACTTCCGGCAGTATCCACCAAGACGGCGAAGATACGACGTTTCTACCACCTGAAAAGCGTGACTTTGGCATTGTCTTCCAGTCCTACGCGTTATTTCCGAACCTGACTGTGCAAGAGAACATTGCGATTGGTTTAAAAAATCAAGGCATGTCGACCAAAGAAGCGTTAGAGAAAGTCGAATACTGGCTTGAGATGATCGGTCTTCCCACTTCAACGCACAAATTCCCTAACCAACTTTCTGGCGGGCAGCAGCAACGTGTAGCCTTGGCGCGTGCGTTGGCTCTATCTCCGGGTTTGCTTCTTCTTGACGAGCCTTTATCGGCGCTTGATGCCAAGGTTCGTGTTCATCTGCGCGATGAAATATGTAAGCTCCAACGCAAATTGGGGATCACAACGATTATGGTTACGCATGACCAAGATGAGGCGTTAACCATGGCGGATCGCATTGTGGTTATGAATCATGGTGTGATTGAGCAAGTCGGTACGCCGCAAGAGATCTATCAGCAGCCAGCGACTCGCTTTGTGGCGGGCTTTGTCGGGAAGATGAACTTTATTGAAGCGTCATTGACGACGGACACAAGCTTACGTATCGCTGAGTCTTTAATACCGCTACCTACTATTGAAAACGTTGAGCTGTCTCGCGGTGATCATTTCGCTCTTGCTGTGCGCCCTGAAAGCGTTCGCATTGTAGAGCACTCAAAAGGTGCATTACCTGTTCGAATCACATCATCTGAATTTCTTGGCGCTTTTTATCGGGTCGAGTGTACGTTGCAAGATGACCAAAGTGCCGATGCTATCTACATCGATATCACTGGTGAAAAGGCCGAGCAGCTACAGCTAAAAGTGGGTGAGATTCGCTATATTGAGTTCGCTAATCAGGGAGTGCGTGCGTATCCATCGATAAGTTCTGCTGCTCATCAGCAAGACAGAGCGGCGTAGGGGAGCAGTAATGGAATCTTACACTATGACCAATCCAACAATTAAGGTGCCGAAACCGTTCACGTTAGGTTTTATAAGACGTTTAAGCCGCGACAATCTGACGTTGTTTGGGCTGTTAACCATTTTGTCGATACTGATGATCCTATTTATTGTCATGCCGTTATGGGCGATGATGGTAAAAAGTGTGCAAGGTCGTGATGGCGAGTTTGTGGGTTTTGCAAACTTTGCTGATTACTTCTCTCAAGCCGCATTGTGGCACTCTTTAGGAAATACATTCACGGTCGGCTTGCTCGTTACTGCGGTGGTCGGTGTACTATCGTTTGGTTATGCCTACGCGCTCACTCGTTCATGTATGCCGTGTAAAGGGCTGTTTCATGTGTTGGGTACTGCGCCAATTCTTGCGCCTTCGTTGCTGCCTGCTATAAGCCTGATTTTCTTATTTGGTAATCAAGGTATTGCAAAAGAGCTTTTAGGTGGTCATTCAGTTTACGGATTGATTGGTATCTCACTGGGTTTGATATTCTGGACGTTTCCTCATGCACTTATGATCATGACGACCTCACTCAGAACATCAGATGCGCGATTGTATGAAGCGGCACGAGCACTTAAAACATCGCCGTTAAAGACCTTTTTTGTCGTTACTTTGCCAGCGGCTAAATACGGACTTATCAGCACGTTGATTGTCGTATTTACGTTGGTTGTGTGTGACTTTGGTGTGCCAAAAGTGATCGGTGGCAGTTATAACGTGTTAGCGACCGATATTTTCAAACAAGTGGTTGGCCAGCAAAACTTTTCGATGGGTGCGGTGACAAGTATTGTGCTGTTAATCCCTGCTTTGTTTGCATTCACAGCGGATCGTTGGGTGCAGAAAAAACAGAAAAGCCTATTTGATACTCGCTCTGTTCCTTACAAACCGGAGCCAAACAAACTGCGTGATGGACTGTGCTTGGCGTATTGTGTTTTGATCTCGTGTGCGGTTGTTGCCGTATTGGGCATGGCTGTATACGGTTCTCTGGTCACGTTCTGGCCTTGGAATACCGCGCTGACGTTGAACAACTATAACTTCGCGGAAATGAGCACCTACGGCTGGAGTCCTTATTTTAACTCGCTTTCGCTGGCGACTTGGACGGCAATCATTGGTACGGCGATCATTTTTATTGGTGCGTACTGCATTGAAAAAGGAAGGGCGTTCTCACCGATACGTCAGGTAATGCAGATGCTTAGCGTGATGCCGATGGCAGTTCCAGGTATGGTTCTAGGCTTGGGTTATATCTTTTACTTTAATGACGCGAATAACCCGCTCAACGTACTTTATGGCACCATGGCATTTTTAGTGGCGAATACGATTGTTCACTACTACACGGTAGGACATATGACAGCGCTGACGGCTTTGAAGCAAATTCCGGCTGAAATTGAGGCAACTGCGGCGTCGGTTAAACTTCCGCAATACAAGCTGTTTTTTAAAGTGACTCTACCTGTCTGTATGCCAGCCGTTTTGGATATCGGTAGCTACTTGTTTATTAATGCATTAACCACCACTTCTGCGGTAGTATTTATCTATTCGACCGACACCATACCGGCCTCTGTCTCGGTGTTAAATATGGATGATGCCGGACAAACCGGGTCTGCGGCAGCGATGGCAGTGATGATTATGCTCTCGGCTGCGATAGCGAAGCTCATTCATATGACGTTGGGTAAGTGGTTAGAAAATAGAACGCAAGCGTGGCGTAATAGGTAAGGATTATAAGTGCAGTACGTTAAAATAAAAGATTCTATTGTTGAGCAAATTGAGGCTGGGATGTTATCTCCAAGGCAGAAACTTCCAGCCGAAAGGAAGTTAGCTGAGTCATTCGATACCACGCGTGTGACCTTGCGTGAAGCGCTCTCTCTGCTAGAAGCGGAAGGTCGAATTTACCGTGAAGATAGGAGAGGTTGGTTTATCTCTCCTGAACCGCTGAAGTACGACCCAACGCAGACGATTAACTTCCCGAATATGGCGCTGTCACAAAATCGAGTGCCTAAAACGGAGGTCATTTCAGCAAAAGGGACATTGGCAAACAAGCAAGCCGCGCAGTTACTTGAGTTGCAACCGTTCTCAGATGTCTTTCGAGTGGACCGAGTTCGCTATTTAGAAGATCGCCCAGTGGTGTATGTGACTAACTACATTCGCCCGGAACTGTTTCCAAATCTGCTTGATTTTGATTTGTCTAACTCGTTGACGGACATTTACCGCGATCACTTTAGTGTGTGTTATCAGAAGACACGCTACCGAATTTCAACCAGCACTTTGTTAGGAGACACCGCACAGGCACTGCGTGCAACCTCTGGCACACCAGCTATGGTGGTAGAACGGGTTAACTATAACCAGCATGGTGAACTGATTGATTGCGATATAGAGTATTGGCGCCATGATGCCATCAGCATTGAATCAACTGCAGAACTTCAGCGGTAAGCTCAAAAATTTATGGACAAAGGCTTCCAGTTGGAAGCCTTTTTTATAAGGAAATCCTATGTCGCTTTGGGCGATCATTCTCGTTGTTGTATCCGCATTTCTTCATGCTGGGTGGAATCTTCTTAGTAAAAGCAATCAAGCATCTGGTGCGGCATTCTTCCTCTCTAGCGCGACGGCTGCGGCTTTGCTGCTCTCTCCATTTATTATTTGGTATCTGACCATCGTTGGGTTGGATGAATTGTCATTCCGTTTTTGGGTACTACTCGCAATAAGTGGCGTCGCGCAAATGATCTACTTGCTTGGGCTTGGCTTTGCATACAAGCAAGCAGACATAGGGGTGATTTACCCCATAGCCAGGGCGTTACCTGTGCTTATGGTAGGGGTAGGCACCGCATTATTAGGCTATTCAATTACGGGGCAAGCGTGGTTTAGCTTTTTCTTGATAACGGTTGGATGTTTGTTTATACCGCTCGAATCATTTAAGCAATTCAATGTAAAAAATTACGCGAACCTAGGGGTGGTATGGGCGCTTTTTGCAGCGCTGGGAACCGCTGGCTACTCGATCGTTGATAAGGAAGCGCTTTCTCTATTACACCGCGACTTCATGGATATCGTTGGGGATACCAGTTCTGCGGTTTTTTACCTTGGGCTTCAGTTCTGGTCTATCTCGATCGGTTTTGTCGTGTACTTACTTGCGACAAATAACATGCGTGATTTTGTCCAAGCTTGGCAGATTCGTAAGCCTGCTGCGTTGGCCGGTATTATGATGTCTACCACTTACGGGCTAGTGCTTTATGCCATGACAATGACTGAGAATGTCAGTTATGTGGTTGCATTGCGTCAGGTGAGCATTGTCATAGGGATGGTATTTGGGGTGTTTTTCTTGTCTGAGAAGCTAATGCCGACGCGAGTTTTAGGCTCCGGATTGATACTTTTGGGACTGATTTTGATTGTAAACTAGCCAGTAAACCCCCGACGGCTAGGTTAGGGGAAGCGAAAAGTCCATTTTTATTATGATATTTTGTGATGTGTTTATAACAAATCACTCTATTAAATACGAACGGTTATCTTTCTTAATTCAAGAATCAAAGCAACAACCGAATGAAATACGGTTGATTATTGCCGACTGCATAATACACACCAAAATATGTAAAAATTTTTTATGATCAGATGAAGTTTTTACGTTCTAAAAAATTGAATAACAAGAGCAATTTATTCGAAATTATAACGGTCATTTGTTACGTAACATTTATTGAGTCGAGTCGGATTAAACTCGACTTCTGGTAACCAAGGAGTCAGTTATGATTAAGGTATTAAGCTTAGCTAGTTTGGCCCTAGTTAGTACTGTTTCATTTGCTGGGCTTTCGGGTCCATATGAAACAAGAGTAACAGCTAGTAGTATGATGGGCCAACCTGTCGCTAGTAAAGAAGCTGCCTATGCTGCTGGTCGACAAATGCTTATGGATGTGAATAACCAGTCCTCTTACGAGCTTAGTCGCAACATCTCATTTAGCAGTAATGATCTTGTAGATAAACGCTCATTCGAATTACTTGATTCTCAGATTACAGTAAAAGAGGTGATGAATAGCAATGGTGAAGTTGCTTATCAACCTGTTATGAATATCAAGTATACATATCGTTATAGAGATCGTGATTAGTCACTATGAGTACGTTTTTTTGCTAGCATAAAACAAAGCCCCAGATTTCTGGGGCTTATTACATTTGAAGTGGGAGTTAATTTTTAGCTCGCGGCAGCCAGCGCTGGTTTTTGCTCTGTGTTATCCGTGGTTAGTATTTCTTACGCAAACCGTTAGACATATTCGCTGTGGTGAATTGGTGAGTTTAGCTAAAGTGGACTCATAGAAACGACAGAGGTTACGTCCATGAGTTCACACCCATCCTATTGGTTTAAGCAAGCCCTAGAGAGAGAACAACCTATAGCACCCACCCCATTAGACAATGATATCGAAACGGACATCGCCATTGTTGGCGGGGGGTATACGGGGTTGTGGACGGCGATTTTGATCAAGCAGCAATCGCCAAATAAAAAAGTAACAGTGATAGAAAAAGGGTTGTGCGGTAGCGGAGCGTCCGGTGCAAACGGAGGATGCATGCTAACTTGGTCAACCAAATATCCAACGCTTAAGCGATTGTTTGGAGAGACGCATGCAAGTTGGCTGGTGGAAGAGTCAGAAAAAGCGATCTATGAAATTGAAACCTTTTGTCAGGAGCATCATATTGACGCTGAGCTGTTTCGCCAAGGCACATATTACACAGCAACCAATTCGGCGCAAAAAGGCACTCTGGATCCCGTTGTTAAGGAGCTGGAAAAGCTCAACATCAACAGTTGGTTAAAGTGTGATAGTGCTGCTATCGCAGACCTAGCAGGGTCTCACAAGCACATTGAAGGACACTTTTCGCCTGCTTCAGCAAGTGTACAACCTGCATTGCTTGTCAGAGGATTAAGAAAAGTAGCCATAGATTTGGGTGTGGAAATTTACGAACATACGCCAATGACGAAGCTGGATTTTGGTGTGCCTGCAACGGTACACACACCACAAGGCAAGATCGTCGCCCAGAAAGTTGTGCTTGCCCTCAATGCATGGATGGTAGAGCACTTCAAACAATTCAAGCGCAGTATTGTGGTGGTGTCCTCTGATATGGTGGTGACGAAACCAATCCCTCAGCTGCTTGCTGAACATGGACCAGAAAAGGGGGCAACGGTCGTTGACTCAAGGATCTTTGTTCATTATTACCGAGATACAAAAGACGGACGACTAATGTTGGGTAAGGGAGGCAATCATTTCTCTTTCGCAAACAGAGTCGACCCCATGTTCAATCGACCAACTCGCTATTTAAGATTGCTTGAAGAGTCCTTCGTGAAGCTTTTTCCTGCTCTTAACGTGAAGGAGTTCGCTTACAACTGGACTGGGGCATCCGATAGGTCGGCGACTGGATTACCTTTCTTTGGGTGTCTGAGTGGGCAAAGCAATATTGTTTATGGTTTTGGATACTCTGGCAACGGTGTCGCACAAACCCGAATGGGCGGAAAAATTCTCTCGTCATTGACTTTAGAATTAGACAACGAATGGTCACGCTGTGGTTTAGCGAAAGGGCCACTTGGGTCTTTTCCTCCTGAGCCAATTAGGTGGTTAGGGGCTATGATGGTTCGTAATGCGGTTAGACGCAAAGAAACGGCAGAAGATGAAGAAAGGAAACCTAAGGCCTGGGATAAATGGTTAGCTAAGCTAGCGGGAGCGGCAGGTAAAGCCGATAAAATATAATACCGATCATATCGCTGTCATATTGAGTGGGCATGCTAAATCGTTTAGTCGTGCCCTTTTATACCAATCTAAGAAAAAATATGATCTAATTTAAGGCCATTCAACAATAGAATGTATTCGCTATGGATAGCCTCAAGAATATTGATTTTAAAAAGCTCGCAAGCCAGCAGAAATCCATCCAGATGAAAATGAGATTGCTCGCACTTGCTCATTTCAAAGATGGACACTCTCGTACCCAAATCGCCAAGTTTCTTAAGGTGAGCCGAACCAGTGTTAATCGATGGGTTCAAATCTTTCTTGAAGAAGGATTAGAAGGGCTGAAGGAAAAGCCAAGAACGGGAAGACCACCATTATTAACTTCTGAACAAAGGGAGCAATTGAGCCAATACATCAAAGATAAAGCTCATGATACTCAAGGTGGGCGACTGACCGGCGCCGATATCCATGCCTATATTGTGAAAGAATTTGGCCAGCATTATCATCCTGATTCTATCTATTACCTACTCGAGCATATGGGTTTCTCATGGGTCACTTCCCGTTCAAAACACCCACAACAATCCCAAGCGATACAGGAAGATTTTAAAAAAACTCCAAGACGAAACGATCCTTAAGATCCCAGGTCATGTCGCTTTAAAGCATGTCGATATCTGGTTTCAGGATGAAGCTCGATTTGGGCAACAAAATACAACAACACGGTTATGGGCTGAAAGAGGCACACGTCCCAGAGCAGTGAAGCAACAACAGTTCGAATATGCGTATCTATTTGGTTCTGTCTGTCCTCAAAAAGGTATTGGTGAGGCTATCGTTGTCCCATGGGTCAATAAAGACCTCATGATTGAGCATTTAAAGCAAATATCGGCGGTCACTGAAAAAGGACGTCATGCCGTCATCATTATGGATGGCGCAGGATGGCATACAGAAGATATCGCTAATGGCTTTCAGAACATCAGTGTCATCAAACTTCCCCCCTATTCTCCAGAGCTAAACCCTATAGAACAAGTATGGAGCTGGATGAGACAACACTATCTCGCCAATCAGTCTTTTGCGGATTACGAAGACATTGTCTCCAAAGTGTGTAGGGCTTGGAATCGTTTTTTGGCATGCTCCAACAGAGTCACCAAGATGTGTTCGAGAGAATGGGCAGACCTGACCAGTTAATTTTCCAGATTGGTATTATTTAGGAAAAGAGCATTGGATCGTGGTGGCATCTCCCGACTATTTACAAAAACGCTCTTTATCGATTGACGAAATAGCTAACGCGGAAAAAATTGCGACAACGGGTTATACGGAAGGGTGGGCTTATTGGTTTGAGAAGAATGGTTACACAGCAAAGTTCAATAAGCCTAGCTTACAATTTGATCATTCGTCGCTTGCCATACAATCTGCCATGCAAGGTCTGGGAGTGCTACTGGTTAAAGATATTTTGGTTCAAGCAGAGCTAAAGCAAGGGCGCCTTCTACAAGTATGGCAGGAGAAAGTGCCCTGTTTAGGCGGGCACTACGTTATTTGTAATACGCCACAAAAAGCCAGCGCGCATCAGTTCATCAAGTGGCTTAAGAAGCAACTAGCGACTGAAGAAAATGTTATTCACACGGTGGAGCCATATGAATAACGGCTAATCCACCCAGTGATGTTTCGCGATATTTTCGGTTCATATCTTTACCTGTTTGATACATGGTCTCGATCACTTTATCCAATGAAATTAGGCATTTGCTCGTGCGTTTTAAGGCCATGCGAGACGCGTTGATCGCTTTCATTGCACCCATCGCATTTCGCTCAATACAAGGTACTTGAACCAATCCACCAATTGGGTCGCAAGTCATCCCTAATGAATGTTCCATTGCGATTTCAGCGGCAATGCAGATTTGTTCATTGCTGCCTCCTCTTAGGGCGGTTAAACCCGCTGCGGCCATAGAAGAAGAGACGCCAATCTCGCCTTGGCAACCGACTTCCGCACCAGAAATAGATGCATTCGTTTTGTAGAGGATACCAATTGCGCCCGAAACCGCTAAGAAGTCTTTAATCTGTTTTAAATCCAGTTCTTTGATAAAACGATGGTAGTACATGAGCACGGCCGGAATAACCCCAGCGGCACCATTGGTAGGGGATGTAACGACTTGACCGCCTGCTGCGTTTTCTTCACTAACCGAGAAAGCAAACAAGTTAATCCAATCCATAATCTCCATCGGATCGTTTTCAATGGCCGCATTGGCTTCGAGTTTCTTGAGTAGGTTCGGTGCGCGTCTTGTCACATTGAGCCCGCCTTCTAAGATACCTTCGGTCTCAAACCCGCGTTGCATACACAGAGTCATCACTTTCCAGATTTGCTCTGCTTTTCTGTCGATCTCTTCTTGATCAAAAAAGCTTAACTCGTTTTGGAGTATCATACCGCCAAGGCTGAAGCCATTTTTCTCTGCTTTTGCCAGCATCTCCTCGGCATTAGCGAAAGGGAAAGGGACTTCAACGACTTGAGCTTTGCTGCCATGTTCCAGTTCATCTGCCGTCGCAATAAAACCTCCGCCAATAGAGTAATAGGTCTCGATAAAAATTTGCTGCCCATTCCTATCATAAGCACTAATTTGCATACCATTTTCGTGTAGTGGTAAATTTTCGCTATGGAAGAGCAAATCCGTGTCGTAATTAAAGTGAATGGTGTGCTTAGATGCAAAAGCGAGTTGTTGGTCATCAAGCACCTTTTGTAGTGCTTCTTTCGCACTGCCCATCTTGATGGTGTCAGGCTTATTGCCAAGTAGCCCAAGAATGACGGCCCTGTCTGTGTGGTGGCCTTTCCCCGTGAGAGACAGCGAACCAAAGAGATCCACTTGTACACGCTCAACTTTGTCTGCCGATGAAGCAAGAGATTGTGCGAAGAGATATCCAGCAATCATAGGACCATTAGTGTGTGAGCTTGAAGGGCCAACACCCACTTTGAAAATATCAAAAATCGACAGCATAAACTTCTTCCTGTACATCGTTGTTGATATGCCTTGTTATTCAGGCTTATTGTTAATGATAGTCAACATATTTATAACCAAGCTAACGACAAAATTTGATTTTGTACAGTATTAACGCAGTTAGGAGTTTGTAAGTGAGAAGCTGCCAGGCAGAGAACATTAGCGATGTGATCCTCATTCTAGGTAAAAGATTACAAAGCAATCATTTGACAGCAGAAGGGCGCTCAAGAGTTGAAGCGTTACCCAAGTATTTAGAACGGTTTGAACCTGCCCGGACAGCGATTGTGTTTTGTGGAGGGGTGACAGAAGGGCAAACTCGTTCAGAAGCACGTGAAATGCTGAACTACTACCAGCAGCTACAAGGAGAGAGAGGCCCTCAGTCCGCTATGATCATTCTTGAGGATCAATCTCAAACAACCGTCGAAAATGTAAAAAATGCAGCACAAAAAATCATTGAAATCGCAGATAGACAGCAATTGAAAGCATTTAATGTTCACATAGTGAGTAATGACTATCACTTGGAAAGAATATTACAAATCCAGAGTTTGCTGGAAGAGCAAGGTTTATTGAGTTCGTTTATCGAGCAGTGTCAGAACTCAGGGATCACCTTGAGTATCTCTGAAAATCTAAACGATCATTGTAGTGTTCCGTACCCGCATTCAAACCGAGCAGGTGAAACGTTTTTAGCGTTGGATGAACTAACGGTTTACCGAGTGTACCTAGAGGGTTTGAGGAGAAATGCATTTGAAGATATTGATGGGGAAAGGCGTCAACAACCCTATCAAATCGCGACATCAGCGATTTCGAAACTGAAAGTCTTGGTTACTGAGCCAAACTATCTGGAACGAATAAATGTGGTAGAAAGAATAACGGCGAAAACAGCGCTTTCCAATGAAGAGCTGCTCAGTGACTTAGAGCGCTTTAACAAGGAGCTAACCGAACTCAACCGTCTTCTAGACCCTGAGAGAGAAAGCTCCTGACTCAAACTATCACTTTGTATCTGATTGGGTATGGTTTGAACGATAGAACTCCCATTGCTCAACAGGTTTGCTATTAGGTCGAACGCAATAGGTCACACGATGGCCTTGTTCAGTAACAGTGTTCAATTCCCCATTTTGTTGTACACAGTAGATGGAAGCTGGGCTGGTGACTGAGGTGTACTCTTTTTCTTTGTAGTCTTCTAATGTTGTAGCACAGCCAGCTAATAGCATTGTGCCTGCGAGTGTGAAGAAACAAGGTGCGATTTTCATAATATTCTCCCTCTGGGATGTCGTTATTCTGGCATTACTCGATTTCGACCTAAGTGTTTAGCTTCGTAAAGTAGTGCATCTGTTCGTTCGATAATGGATTCTGGGCTTTCGCCACTTGTAAGCTCTGCCACCCCAAATGAAGCACTGATATTGGCGACCTGCTTGCCAGTCCTTTTATCTTTAATAGACAATTTTTCAATCGCGCGACGTAATCCATCTGCGTATTGTCGAGTAATTCGCAGTGATTTGTTTGGTACGATAAGCGCGAACTCTTCACCGCCAAAACGATATGCACAAATGCCATCACGGACGCTTGCCAAAAGCCGTTTAGCGATGGTTTTGATCACCGTATCACCAAACAAATGTCCATAGGAATCGTTATGGTTTTTGAAATGATCAATATCGACCAGAATTAAACACATTTCTTGGCCAGAATCACACAAAACTTTTAAATCGCGATCAAAGGAACGGCGGTTATAAAGGTCGGTTAAACTGTCAAATAACACATTTTTTTGAACGTCAGCGAGCTCTGATTTAAGGCGCTGAATCTCTTTACTGGCGTTTTCCAATTGACGGTTTAGGAATTTGGTTGACAGTCTGATGTCTTTTGAATCTTCAACGAACTGGTTTACCACGTCCATCACTTCGGCCAATGACATACTTTCATCTTGAACTTTTGCGAGATTATTAAAGCTTTTATCTATCGCCGCAGAAAACACAGAAGTATCAGCCAGAGTGTCCGTCATGGACGATGCCACTTCGCCAACCAATACTTCAATATTTGCTCGCAAGTTATTAACATCCGTTTCTTCTTTGCGTGCTACGTAACTGTTGTATAGCTTCGTGTTGGTCGCGGGTGGGCATATACCGTAGTTTTTTAAGACATCATCAAGCGCAATATTCAACTGGGGAATGGAGCGATCGACATACGTGTACCACAGGGCATAGTTTGCAGGTGTTGCTGCCACGTGATTTTTCATCATCAGCGGGACGGCTTTTTTTAGATTTTCAGTGGATCTCTTGAAAGTATCGTCGGTCATTGTTGAGATAATTCTTAATAAACTGCCAGTTGGTTTAAGAGTAACGGATTTAGCATAAGAGTGCTTGGTTAAACATCAATAAAATGTGTGCAATCAATGATATTTTTATATTTAAAGGCAATTGTACTGAATAAATGTGCTACAAAGTTTATAAATTGGTGAATGCTAGACATCTACAGATATGCGCTTAGTGACATCGCCTTTTGCAAGTTCATCAGCTCCACGTAACATCGCCTTAATTAAATCCCCAGCATTGAACTTCTCCAGTGCTTCGTGTGCGCCCACTTGCTGTGCTCGTTGGACACAGATCTCACTGGATAACGATGTATGCAGAATGATGTAAGCATTGTCTAAATCGCTGTCATTTTGGGTTTCGAACGCGAGCTCATATCCGTCTAGTCCTGGCATTTCGATATCGCTAACCAGTAAGTTAATCGCTCTATTTTGAGCGGATTCATTACGCATTAATGTCAAGGCCTCAAGGCCATTATTACAAATCTGGTAGGGAATGTTGATGCTATCTAAAGCGTCTGATAACTGTTTTCTGGCGATGGATGAGTCATCAACCAGTAAAATATTCAGCGCTTTTAATCTCTCGCGCTCTACATCTGTCAGCATGGGGATGTTTGTAGATTCATACTGTGGATAAATCTTAGACAGCAGTAATTCGACATCGAGCATTTGGATGATTTGATCGTTATAGCGCGTGATGCCTGTAACGAAGATGTTTTTCCCTGCGGACGTTGGCGCTGATTCTATCGTCTTCCAGTCACACTCGATAATCTTCTCGATGGAACGCACCATGAATGCGACGACCGTGCGTAAGCAATCTGTCACGATAAGATAGCAAGAGTCGTATTCCTCTGGCTGAATTGGCCTAAACCCAATGGCTGCCGGCATATTAATCACGGGGATTGTTTTGTCACGAATAGTGACGGTTCCAACCACGTGATGATGGGAGTAGGGGATTTGCGTTGTTGGCTGGAATGGAACAATCTCACGTACTTTTAGCGTGCCGATAGCAAATAGCTGCTTATTGTTTGTCAATGTAAACATCAACATACCTTGCGACTGATTTGCTTTGCTTTCGATCTTAGCCATGGAAGTTCTCGTATACTCATAAAGGAGAGATTGACCTTCAATATGAACGAAAATAACAGCTTGTGCAATCAAGCGAACTCAAATTCGTCAATGACTGAGCAATGGATCGATGTTTGTTTCAACACATACTCAATACGAAGGTGAAGAGTGCGCGATAATTAGATACAATCGCGCGCAATTAAGTAGTACTCACAGGCAAGACAATGGCAAATACCGCAGCTGCACTTCATATTTTGGTGAAGCACAAAGAACAAGCAGAAGATATCATCAAGCAACTGAAGAAAGGCGCAAAGTTTCAAACGTTAGCGAAAAAGTACTCGACCTGCCCATCTGGCAAACGTGGTGGTGAACTGGGCGAGTTCAAACGCGGCCAAATGGTCCCTCAGTTCGATAAAGTCTGCTTTTCAGGTGAAACACTGGTTCCTCACCTAGTCAAAACCAAGTTCGGCTGGCATGTAGTGAAAGTTCTTTATAGAACATGATAGTCAATTAAGTCCGCATAGACATTACCTGCGGACTTATCTTCTCCCTAAACATCCTCTGTCCTTACTGATTCATACATAAGCCAACATCATGGTAGGCACGATTTGATACACGCCGTGCGAGGCTAGAAGTAAGAACATAAAAGGTCGTAACCCAGCCGATATCTTGTCTGAATAGTCCGCCAGCCCATCAAAATCTCATTTGGCTTACTTTTTCTGATGCCTGTCATGCGCTATATAATTGAGACAACCTAAATTTTTAAGTCATGGGGCAACGGAATGGTCAGCTTAATACTTGGTTTAGTCTTGTTTCTTGGAGTCCACTCGATTTCGATTATCGCGCCAGCGTATCGGGAAACGTTAGTGACGAAAAATGAAAAGGCGTATAAAGCCGCTTATGCCTTGCTGTCGTTGTTAGGTCTCTACCTTGTTGTTGCTGGATATGGAGCGCTCAGGGTAGAGCCGAGCGTTATATATCTTGGTGTTCAATCGTTAAGGCCATTAGTCTCTATTTTGATGCTGGTCGGATTCATCTTATTTTTGGCTCCGTACTTCCCCGGAAAAATAAAATCAGTCACAAAAAATCCGCAGTTATTGTCCGTGATACTTTGGGCATGTTCCCATTTGCTAGTGAATGGCAACGTAGCCGAAGTGCTGTTGTTTGGATCTTTCTTACTATGGGCGGTCGTTGATCTTATCTCGATGAAAAAACGCCAGCAAAGAGTAGTGTCGCCTTTAAAGGATTCTTGGATTAATGACGTGCTAGTAGTGGTAGTTGGAACGGCTGTTTTTGCACTATTTGTTGTGTTTTTGCACGGCTATTTAATCGGTGTTCCTTTAATGAGTTGATGGTCACTATGTTGGCCCTGTTTACTTGAACCAAATTTGCGCCAAACAGTGTCAAAGGCTATTAAAATGGTTTCTAACAGAACTGCCAGACTATACGATGAGTTAATCCAATGCCCGTTTCAGTCCTGACACATAGGAAGGAAACTGCGAAATAGTATTGTGACCTGCACCAGTAATGACAACGGCCTCTATCAACTGATCGTCAAACTTAGCGACGAGTTGATTGGTTCTAGCTCGTGGGATTACCTGATCGTCTTCTGCAATGAAGATATAGGTTTGAGCCGTAATATTCTTCACCCTATCCGCAGAACGGTATCTGTCTTTGATCAATAATGAAATAGGGAACATCCAATAAATATCTTTTGCGACATTTTCTATGCTATCAAAGGGCGTCACCAATATTAGTTTGTCTACTTGTCGGTTCGCTGCTACATAGGTGGCAATACCTGAGCCCAAGCTCCGGCCCATCAAGGATATTGAATCATGTTTACTCTCAATCAGCTGAAATATCTGCATAGCATCGCGATATAAAGCCTTCTCAGTAGGCGCACCTACATCATTGCCATAACCCCGGTATGGGATCAGATAGATGGTATAATTTGGGATAACTGACTTGAAGAATGGAATATTGGCTTCGATACTTTCCGCGTTCCCACCGTAATAGATTAACGCTTTAGGTTGACCTTTATTGAGTGCCCACCCAAACCTTTGTTTGCCATCAACCACGAAGCTGGTATTCATCTTGCCATAAACATCACTGGTAGGCTGGGGGAAGTACAGAAACCGACGTTGAAGGGAGTAAAAAGTAAGCGCAGTAAGTGCGTAGCACACCACCAAAGTAACCAGTATGCTTTTCATTCCCGCCACCTTTCTTGTTTGAACTTATACCAGTAATAGACGAACGCATAAATAGCTATATTGACTCCCAAAGCGGTGATACCCAATAACACTTGGACATCAAAGCTCAACCCTGCCGGATAAATAATAGGAATGATATAGTGCTCGACAAACCCTCCCGGATAACCTTCGCCACCTGCCGCATGTCTCAATTGGTTTTCCAATGGCGTTAAAGGGCAGATCCAGCCTTTGAAACTGATCACGGCAACCCATAGTGCTGCGGGGACATGGACAAACAACATATAGCCGCGCCATAGCACCAGCAAGCCCCCGAGCAACGCGAAGACGATAAATACGAGGTGAAGTATCACAACAAGATCGGCCAGCATTCGATAAATCATAAGCTACCATCCTTACCCTTGGTTAAAAATAGCTTATCAAAACAATAACGGTTATCCACATTGAGCGTCGAGTTTGAAAGTTATACCGACCTGAAACGCCTGTGCTCTTCAGTGTTATCAACAATATCTGGGGATAGTTTCAGCGGAGCGAATACATGATCCCAACCAATTTTGCCTCTACATGAATATTCTTCATGTTCAATGTGAAACAATACCAATATTATTCAACTCGTGACGCGGGTATAACAAACGGACTGCTCTGGTGTTAGTCACTGTGATAGCTGTTTTTAGTCAAATTCTTCGTCGTAAAACGCTGCGCAACCTAACGATTGGGAAAACCAAAAAACAAAACTACCCCCATGTACAGAGTGAGAAAAAGTCAGCTTTATCTAAGGAAATAGGATACCAACTCACGATGAATAACGATTTCACATTTGCTATTAAAAGTCTCAGGTTTGATGAGAATTACCAACCAGCAGACAACACGCGCATCACAACGAACTTCGCTAATTTGGCTCGTGGAAACAGCCGCCAAGATAACCTGCGCAATGCACTTAGAATGATCGACAATCGTTTTAATGCGTTGGCACACTGGGACAACCCGCAAGGTGACCGTTACTCTGTCGAGCTTGAAATCATTTCTGTTGATATGGACATCCAGAGCAGTGGAGAAGCCTTCCCGTCGATTGAAGTGCTGAAAACCAACATCGTGGACCACAAGACTAACGAGCGCATCGAAGGCATTGTGGGCAACAACTTTTCTTCTTACGTCCGTGACTACGACTTCAGCGTTCTATTGCTGGATCATAACAAGAACCAACCGAAATTTAGCATTCCAGATAACTTTGGCGATCTGCATGGCAAGTTGTTTAAGTCTTTTGTTAACTCAGAATCTTACAAACAGCACTTCCAAAAGCCGCCAGTGATCTGCCTAAGCGTGTCGGACAACAAGGTCTATCGTCGTACTGAGAACCAACATCCTGTTTTGGGTTTTGAATATCAGCCAAACGAGTCTTCGCTGACCGAACAATACTTCAAGAAGATGGGCTTACAGGTTCGCTACTTTATGCCGCCGAATAGCGTTGCACCTTTGGCATTCTATTTCTTCGGTGATCTGCTGAATGACTATTCGAACCTTGAGCTTATCAGCACCATTAGCACCATGGAGACATTCCAAAAGATTTACCGACCAGAAATCTATAATGCCAATGCGGTTGCTGGTAACTGTTACCAGCCAAACCTAAAGAACCTAGACCACTCGTTAACTCAAATCGTTTACGACCGAGCAGAACGCAGCCAGCTTGCGATTGAACAGGGTAAATTTGCCGAGGAGCATTTTATTAAACCCTATCAATCACTGCTTGAACAATGGTCTGCAAACTACGCGTAATCGATAACGAGAATCTGGAAGGAAATGACAATGAAAACACTATTACCGACTTCAACGGCTGGCAGCTTACCTAAACCTTCTTGGCTGGCTGAGCCTGAGACACTTTGGTCACCTTGGAAACTGCAAGGTGAGGAACTTATTGATGGCAAACGCGATGCGCTACGCGTCTCTTTGCAAGAGCAAGAACTGGCCGGTGTCGATATCGTTAGCGACGGCGAGCAAACTCGCCAGCACTTTGTGACGACCTTTATTGAACACTTAAACGGTGTAGATTTTGAGAACCGTAAAACGGTGAAAATCCGTGACCGTTATGAGGCGAGTGTCCCGACGGTGGTTGGCCCAGTGAGCCGTACAAAACCAGTTTTTGTGGAAGATGCCAAGTTCCTTCGTCAGCAAACCAAACAACCTATTAAGTGGGCGTTGCCTGGTCCTATGACGATGATCGATACGCTCTATGATGACCACTATGGCAGCCGTGAAAAGCTGGCGTGGGAATTTGCGAAAATCCTAAACCAAGAGGCTAAAGAGCTAGAGGCTGCAGGCGTTGACATCATCCAATTCGATGAGCCAGCATTTAACGTATTCTTTGATGACGTTAATGAGTGGGGCATTGCGTGTTTAGAGCGCGCAATCGAAGGGCTGAAGTGCGAAACGGCGGTGCACATCTGTTATGGTTACGGCATTAAAGCGAATACGGATTGGAAGAAGACGCTCGGTTCTGAGTGGCGACAATACGAAGAAGTGTTCCCGAAACTGCAGAAGTCGAATATTGATATTATCTCGCTAGAGTGTCACAACTCTCGTGTGCCTATCGAGTTGCTTGAGCTTATTCGCGGTAAGAAAGTAATGGTCGGTGCGATTGATGTTGCGACCAACGAGATTGAAACACCAGAGGAAGTAGCAAATACACTGCGAGAAGCACTCAAGTATGTCGATGCCGATAAACTTTATCCTTGCACCAACTGCGGCATGGCCCCTTTGTCTCGCGAAGTATCAACAGCCAAGCTTAATGCATTAAGTGCGGGTGCGGAGATTGTCCGAAGAGAGCTTTCTGCATAGCGGTAGTCGGAACCACTCATGTACTAATTCATACATTATCTAGCACAATGGCAGGCACGATTTGAGTTAACCTCAAGTTGACCTGCCATTTTAAACTCATATCTATGCGGATTTACGTGTTGATACCGATGTAGGAATTAGCCAAGAGAACCTTTATTTATTTCTGTAAGCGGTACGTTGACATCAAAAATTTTGGTATGTACTTCTTCAACCCCAAATTGTTTCAGGCGAGCGGTGTGCATTTCAAGGTAAGATTGTGCAGAAGCCTCGTCTTCAAAAAGGTAGATACCGCCAGCTTCTTTCCCTTTTTCATTCTCTGTCCAAATCTTCCAGATAAATCCTGGCTCCTGATTTATCGACTCAGCTAACGCTTTTAATCCATTAGACATATCCTCTCCAAATGGACCATTAAAAGAGAAATTAATCTGAAGTAATTTTTTCATGCTTGATACCTTGTCTAAGTGTTTTTATCTTGCCAAGTAGCCCGACCAAGAAATGACCTGACTACAGCAACCATTAAGGGTCATCTTAAACTGATTTAATCGACAATAAAGTTCAAAATATCGTCATTCAACGTGGAAAAACTAGACAGTGAGAACTAGGTCGACTCTTGAGTAATGGAATACAGTAGCTTAGATGGAATACTGTTGCCGTATACAGACAATGGTACAGAGCATTTGTTTGGCTCAATTGGCTGCCTGTGCGGCAGTGAAGTCGACATAGTTCCACTAGCTTGCTGTGTGAGTTTTCTTAGCTGCCTGTGCGGCAGTGAAGTTGCACCAAATGACAATTCATATTCAGCGTTTTTTCTTAGCTGCCTGTGCGGCAGTGAAGAAGCTATATCACGTAGAGATGAAGCGGCCTCTTTTCTTAGCTGCCTGTGCGGCAGTGAAGATCGCTTGCGTAATTAAATCATCGACGTTGCTTTTCTTAGCTGCCTGTGCGGCAGTGAAGTTTACGCTGGAAGATGATGGTTATCACAATAATTTCTTAGCTGCCTGTGCGGCAGTGAAGCCCGTATTGCTACTGGCGCTGCAAGGGCTGCCTTTCTTAGCTGCCTGTGCGGCAGTGAAGACAAGCGAAAGTAAAATGGTTTCAAATGTTCTTTTCTTAGCTGCCTGTGCGGCAGTGAAGAAGCGCATAGTTTGGCACGGGGTTTAGTGCCGTTTCTTAGCTGCCTGTGCGGCAGTGAAGGTTATCCATATCGCGCGACATTTATCGATAATTTTCTTAGCTGCCTGTGCGGCAGTGAAGTGGAACGGGCGAGCCTGCTTTAAAGTGAACTTTTTCTTAGCTGCCTGTGCGGCAGTGAAGTTAAACAATGGAATACAGTCAATTATACAAGATTTCTTAGCTGCCTGTGCGGCAGTGAAGCAGCAAGGCATTGACCCCAACACGGGCCTAACTTTCTTAGCTGCCTGTGCGGCAGTGAAGCAAATGGGCGCAGACGCCAACGGCGCGAGCAATTTCTTAGCTGCCTGTGCGGCAGTGAAGATTGAATCTAACAGCAAAGCGGCTGACTCATTTTTCTTAGCTGCCTGTGCGGCAGTGAAGGGCAGCTAAACGTGAAAGGTCAGATAGCCATATTTCTTAGCTGCCTGTGCGGCAGTGAAGACTTTTCGTTACCTAATTTTTACCACGTTGTTTTTCTTAGCTGCCTGTGCGGCAGTGAAGGTTTCTGGCATAACATGACGGCGGTGTAATATTTTCTTAGCTGCCTGTGCGGCAGTGAAGTCATACTGTCTGACATCCCCCGCCGTTTTCTTTTTCTTAGCTGCCTGTGCGGCAGTGAAGTATTTTGGTGGGGTAAACTCATCCATGCTGTTTTTCTTAGCTGCCTGTGCGGCAGTGAAGTTAAAGAATCAAAGAACGTAGTGCTCAATCATTTTCTTAGCTGCCTGTGCGGCAGTGAAGTAGACGAATGGGAAGGGTTTAGAATGCATCATTTTCTTAGCTGCCTGTGCGGCAGTGAAGACCATGTATGTGGCGCTTTATATTGCGTTCATTTTCTTAGCTGCCTGTGCGGCAGTGAAGTGGCGCTTATCGACACCACCGAAACCCCATCATTTCTTAGCTGCCTGTGCGGCAGTGAAGGTCAATTCACGAATGGGCAGCCATCGCGCTGTTTTCTTAGCTGCCTGTGCGGCAGTGAAGAACGCCGTTACAACCATTCAAAGGGCATTTTCTTTCTTAGCTGCCTGTGCGGCAGTGAAGTCTGCCTTCACAACAGTACGAAGCCACATATTTTTCTTAGCTGCCTGTGCGGCAGTGAAGGCGGTTGCCCCAGAAATAGAAGCCGCCTTCCTTTTCTTAGCTGCCTGTGCGGCAGTGAAGTTGTTTAACCCGTATGGTTATTTCACGTTTGGTTTCTTAGCTGCCTGTGCGGCAGTGAAGATGGTGTGATCGCCGCACTGAGATGGATGCAATTTCTTAGCTGCCTGTGCGGCAGTGAAGGCAAAGAGCACCGACGCACTGCGCCACGTGACTTTCTTAGCTGCCTGTGCGGCAGTGAAGACGTCGGTGTCGTTCACCCCTGCCATTTCAACTTTCTTAGCTGCCTGTGCGGCAGTGAAGATTGAGTTAAATCAGAGTGATGAAATCCTGCATTTCTTAGCTGCCTGTGCGGCAGTGAAGTGAAGATAATACGGTATAACACCTGATTCTTAAAGAGCTTGTGGGAAACTAACCAAGAAAACCCTTTTTTTCGCCGTAGCGAATGCTGATATAAAATCAATCACTTACAGCGGTGAGAAAAAAAGGGTCAGGGAGACTAGAACCAAGGTACGGTTGCTGTCTTACTTAAACCGTAGCTGTTGATAGGCCCAGTCGTTGGCTCTGACAGCAGCTCACCTAGGGCGACATACACACGCATGTTTTGCTGACTAGATAAGCTTTTTAACTGTAAGAAGGGGAGTTTCAACATTTTTTGCGCTTCATCGGGGATGCGATGAATTGCTTCCTCTTCTGACAACCAACCTTTGGCAATTGAACGTTTACGACGATTATGCACGGACTTTTTTTGCACGCGATACACATTGCGATACCCTTTAACATCAGTTGGCACGCTGCGAATGTCGCTCACGTCGGTGTAGTCCCTCAGTCCTTTTAGCCATTGTAATGCCATTAGTTGACTTAAATTTTGTTCAGTGCCATGCAACCGAAGTACATCACCTAATGAGCGGTGGTATTTGGGGAAGCTCACTGCAATTTCACCGGGAAGTGTTTGAGTCATGCTTCGGTGGAATTTGGCGAATAAATTGTTCATTAGCGCTGGAGCTGAAATGTCCAAATCGGGGAGTACCTGAATATCCAAATAGTAGTCCATACTTACTCCCCGAATACGCCGCCACGGATCAGCATCGCCATGACATAATGCTGCTGCTCTAGTTCTGGCGCTTGATCTTTGAGTAGCCAATTGTCCAGCAGGTTGTAAAAGTCGGTCTTCTCTTTCGGCTTGCGATAAGCGACGCCGCGATTGGTCACGCTACCATAGGGCTCAATCGCAATAGGTCCGAACTCATCCGCCTGCGGGTACCAAGTGTCGATGGTGCGCAGTGCATTGCCAACCTTTTGCGAGTGCATCGCTGCTTGGCCGTTCAGTTGATATAGGAATTTACTCTTGTTTCCGCTACCTGAGTTCATCACTAGCTCTTGAGAAGGGAAGACAGTTTGCCCGTCACCTAACTGACTAAACGCTTCTATTTTTAGCAGTGTCGCTTTTTCACCCATTAGCCCTTGTTCGATGATGGAAGCAATGTCAGCTAAGTCTTGGTTTTGCTCGTCAAACGCTTTTAAAGTGAGTGCGTGGGCATCAAACACCCACTGTTTGTCATGGTGAGAGATACGTACTTCTACGGCTTCCGCACCGACGCGATTACGCCACAGGAAACGGCCATTCGCGAGGTTGGAAGCGTAGCGATGAGCGACCACTTTGAAGCCATTATTCTCAACGTACTGGCGGATCATGGCGGCTAAAGCTGTTTGATAATCTGGGTTGTTACATGTTGACGGCGTTGATAAATCACCCAGTACACGCAGGGTAAATTCTAGCTTTAGGGTATCAGCATCGAAAGGCAGTGCGGCATTGTCGACGGTTTGTAGGTTGGCTTTTTCTACTTCTGCGTCAATTTTGCTCGCCTTCGCGCCTTTGACTCTGTTAGAGATGGTACCGCGTACTGCTTTTTCAATGACGGATATTGGCTGCCATGCATCAACCTTGTCACGTTGTTGCCAGTTCCCTGCGTACATTAAGGCATCTGAGCACGCTAGTTTAGATTCGAAAGCGAGTACGGAAGGTGTTGTTAATTTTGTCATTTTCTATCCCTTATTCTTAAAAATCGTCATTGAGGTCTTCGTTCGACATAAACTGTGTTGCCGCTACTGATGCGGTGTGACAGACATAAAACGGATCGTGGTAACGGTATTGCCAAATCATGTCGCGGAGGCTGTTAATACGGCTCGGGCTACCGATCCACTCAGCTACGCTGTAGACCGATTCGACAAAACTGACGGGTGATTGGCTATCGCGGACATTCGCTACTTCACCTGCCGCGAACGTTGGCGCAATTTTTTTGTAGCCGATTTGCACCGGAACGAGATAGCCTGAAAATGGCTTGGC
This sequence comes from Vibrio japonicus, assembly GCF_024582835.1. Classification (NCBI taxonomy): domain Bacteria; kingdom Pseudomonadati; phylum Pseudomonadota; class Gammaproteobacteria; order Vibrionales; family Vibrionaceae; genus Vibrio; species Vibrio japonicus. The sequence goes on along the minus strand of NZ_CP102097.1, from coordinate 209,907 downwards.
GACACGCTCCCAGCTCACTTGCTCTTCGCCATCTTCGCTTTCTCTTACTTCGCTGGCATATTTCAGCGCAGAAAAGTCGAGCCAATGCTGCAGTGCATCATTTGGCTCTGATTCATTGAGAGCAGCCAAGCACGAGCTCGCATCGGCCAGCACAAATCCCGGTAACAATTTACGCAGTTCACGTTTATGGTGAGTAGGATCAAGTTGATAACAATCGTGGATGGCGGTGATTGTGCCGCCAGCCAGTTTGTGGCTCTGCGCTAACTGCTTGATGAAATTCAACTGTTCAGTTTTGGTTTGCTCGCAGGATGTGTTCAACCCTTCACATTCAATGATCAACGATACCGTGAGGTGCATACGGCCTTCTTCGACAATGGGTGCGGTTTTGCCCTCTTTTGTTAGCGGGTTGCGAGTCAGCGCAAAACCATAAGGCTCGTATAGGGTATCTCGGTAGCAATGGACCTGATGTTGATGGCAGACAATTCCGCAGCCAGTGAGGGTGAGCTGATGCTGACTGTTTTGTGCTTTTCGCGATAGTGCATGAGTAAAACCGAGAAAGTGGCTTACAGCTGGAAAGCCCCACGTCAGGCCAGAAATGGCATTCGCATTGGCGATACGGATGTGTTTTAAAACTAGGTATTGCATTAATTCACCTCCCAAAGCAGCTGCTTAAATTGTTGCCGCCATTCATCGGCTTCGCCTGCACCGAGTATGAATTCACGCCGTCCCGCTGCGACAACACTGTCTTTAAGCCACAAACCAAACTCCGTGCTCAGCGGTTCACGCCAGTCGTCGTTTTCTTCCTGCCATTTGGGGTTGGCAGGGTCGAGCCATCGTGCGGTAAATGCAGAAAGTTGCGAATACGCGTTACTCCATCCCGCTGGTAGTGTTTGCCAAGCGGCCACGGCATTCAAAGCGGCTTCGGCGATCTCATCTACCTTTTGCTCAAGGGCTTCGCGGTGAGATTGGGTACTGATTTCGTCTTTATTTGCTTTGATAAAGGTAGCCAAGCGATGAATCAGTGGGCGAGTGGCGGCACGGACCGCATACTGTTCAAATATCACTGGTGTTTGACTCAGCCTTGGCAGCTGGCTTTGCCACTCAGGAGCACGTGCGTTGAGCAAATAAGTTAAACCTCCTCGACCCGAGTTAAGTTGAGATATGTTTTGCGGCTTCGATCCACCTGCGACAGTGATGGCGATATCAGGATAGGCCACCAACATCTTGTTATCGGCTTTATTGGCTTTACGTGCATCACGAACGGCTTTCATTTCTTGGCTAAAGCGCGAATGTTGAATTTCGTTGTATACAGCCTGAGACAGGGATGAAGAATACATGGGCGCAAGAAGGTGGTACCCAGAAGGGTCTTCTGCAACGGGGAAATAGACCTGTTTACTGAGTGTATGGCTACTTGGCGCACGGTTTTGTAATGCCGCTGATAAACCGTCGACCCAGCTTGTCAGTTGTGCATGGTCGTCAGTCAATGGATCCAACGGGGCAGATTGCCCTTGCTTGAGATATTGCAGCAGACTTTTACCAGTATCGTCTGTCAGTTGCAGCAACTTCGCGACATCCAGTGCTGCTGCATTTCCGACCGCATCAACGGCTGGTTGTGCGAGACAGAAGGTATCAATATAGCGATTGTCGTGACCCAGTTGTTCAGCAAGGAGATTACTGCCCTTTGCGGCACTATGAGTGAACTTAACCGCATGGGTTGCCATGCTGATCTGCCCAGCCTTTTTGGCCGCGCCATCAAGCCATGTGTTGGTAGTAAAATCGGTATTGAGCTTGCGTTGCGTTTCAGATAGCAAGGCGAGTGTGGCGTTATCGTCACCTGCTTTGCTGATCTCTTTATCGAGCGCTTCTTGTTTTGTTGCCTTTCGCTCTGCAATGTAGGCAACAATTCGCTCAGTTAATGTTGATGGCATGCCACCTCCTGTTGTGATAATTCACATTGTTGTGTCATGGTGTGAAATATTCTCCCTCAAAGAGCCCTAATAACGGTGAATAGAGCCACTGTTTACCTTTGGTCAGTTCTCTAAGCTGAATGGTGCTATAACGGCGTTGTGCGGTCTCAAATTCTATCTCGCGCGTTTCTGCCAGTTCTTGTATTTGTTGTGCAAGATTGCTTTCCCCAAATGCACTAATGCCTTCTGCGAGTGCCAACTGTGGTGCAAGTTTCACCTTATCGGAGTCAATAAATTCTTCACCCAAATCGTCCCACTCCAATAGTGTGACCATTGAGCAACCCTCATCGACTTCAACGATGTATTCAATGCTCGGCACACTTTGTCTAAACGGAGTCTGGCGTTGAATTTCGCCAAATAGGTGGGCATAGTCGGATGCCCACCACACCCTGCCTTTGTCTCGTAAGTTGAAGTTCAAGGCCAAATGTTCCAGTGCGATGAAGCCATTGGCACGTCTGGTTTCACGGCAATATAATTCTTTGGGTTGTTGGACACGAGGCGCAGCACTGATTACATCGAAGGCGTTTTCTGGGAGTAGTGCGGGATCAGCGAGATCATGGGTTGTCAGGCTAAGCCACTGGCTGTCTGTATCTGGCTTGGCGCTATTGAGACGATAGGATTGGTTCGATTCGAACCCGGGTTTGCAATAGGCAGGAAAACGATTTTGACACGCGTTAAAGTTCTTATTGAAAATTAATATATTTGGCACTTGCTGTGCAAGGCGGCGGTGACGCTGGACCCGACCGGATAGTTGGATAATGGAACGTATTGAGCTGGGTTCAGCAATGGCCCAATCGTAATCATGATCACGACCTACCTCAGCAACGGGTGTTGCTAATACTACAAATACGTGGTGCTTTTCAGGGGCGTTCGCCATCATCTGCTGTACTTTTGGGTGCGCTGTAATCGGTGTGTTGGGATCACGTTTGAGTAGGCTATCGAGTTCATTTTCAAGCGTAGAGCGTACCAACAACGGTTGTTGGCTGTGGTAGACGCAATAATGAATGCGGGTATCTGGTTGTGGGGATAGCGAAAATAATCGACTCGCGACTGCCAGCATGGGCTCAATATTTGCCATTCGGACTAAACCCGCTGAAAAGGTCTTATCCGCTTGTTCGGTATGATGATGACGCGAGAGATCTTGTGCATGGTTGAGAATGGTTTGGGCGAAGACATCCACTGGATTATCGCTTTCATTCTCTAGCGTTATCAGCGCCCCTCTGTGTATTGGGTCGCTGGTTTTGGAAAGTTGTTTCACTCGCTCATCAACGAACTGGTCATGCAGCTGTTTAAAATCGGTCTTGTTTGCAACTGTCTCACTGTTAGCGCTAAATTCATCGACCCAAGCAGCCACAACCGCATCGCTTTGCGCATGACCGTTCGCCACATTGTATTGTTTTCGCCCATGCACGTAGGCATCGAATAGGTCGCTGACCAAGGCGGGCGGTAGTGTCGCTGAAGAAAGGATAACCCGTGAACCCAATAAGCCGGCCCAATACACCAACCGACATAATGCGGGTAAATCGGCCACATCAAAATCGTCTGGCTCATCAAGGATCAAATCACTGGTCATCAAACGCAGCATCGGGCCTATTTGACGTCCGCCTCGCACACCTTCGGTCGCGGGGATCAGGTGATCAATGGTACTGACCGAAATAGGGGCGCTGATCAGTTTGTGAAGACTGGCGCGACAGTCATCTTTGAGCCAGCGGTTTAAATAGGTGTTCTCTAGCTCACCATCGTATTTCACATAGTCATCGGCAAACATCTGCTGTGACTCACTGCCAGTGAATTGCGTGGCCGATTCTCTCGCTGCCTCTAGATCTTTCTTGTTGTGGATGTAGAGATCTTTAACAGCCTGTGAGCCAATGGTCACGGCGATGTCATCATCGTCAAGGCTTAATGTTTCTTTGAGCGCATCGCCTGTTTGTAATGTTAATGTGCGCAAACCCAATGCCACACTAAAACGGCACCCTTGTTGCTGATCACCCAGTGCATACGCCATCTTCGCGCCCGCGATCGTTTTACCAGTTCCCGTCGAGCTTGCCAAAACAGCGAATAACCCTTGCTGATCTGCCTTTGGTTTTGCACCAGATAACACTTCATAGGCGCTATTTTGCCAGCGAAATTTGGGGTGACTGACGCGCTTTTTCAGCATAGGGTGGCGGATCAAGGTGGGTAGTGCACTGCGTAAACTCGGCAATACTTTGGCTAGGAGATAAGCGTTATGACCGACACCGACGCAATGTTCGTCGAGCTTTTGCTTGAGCGTTTTGGTTTTACGGTCGGTATTGGCGTAGGCCTGATAATTGCTGTCTTGCCAGTGTGTATGGGCGATGTCTGATGAGTATGCATGGTCTGCCAGCATAAGCACCATGCGCGCCACATGCATTGGGTAAGCGAGGTCTATACGCGCATAGTCACGTAAGTTTGGTAATTGCAGTGCTCGAGTTGCTAGGGATGCCGCTTTGGCCCGCCATGTGCCACTTTGCAAAGGTAAACCATAAGGAAATTCAGCGCACAGTTTTTTCTCTGTGTCAGAAAAGTTGGTATTGAGATGATTTGCAGCGTTCCATTCAACGCCGATCCCTTGATGGAACCAGCGGTCAGCAGCATTGATCTCTTGGTTCGGTGACGTTTTACCTTGCTGTTGGGGCAGGCGATGATGTGAGACAATCAACCATGCAATGGCCGCTGCGAGTGGGCTGTATGCAGCAATATCCCTAAATACGACACTTTCACTTAACTCAAATGTATTAAGCCGAGATTCCTCGTGGTTTGCTTTTAAGTCGCACAGTGCGCTTAGCCAGGTTCTATCATCACGACCCGCAACAAAAGCTAAGAAGAGTTGCATTGAGACCCATTCATGACGGTAGGGTTCATATCCATTCCCTTTGCCACGTAGCTTATTTTGAAATAAGGTGTTCGCTTTTCCAAAGTCGTGAAATAGTCCGGCAATGCCTGCCATCAAAGCAATAGCTTGATTACTGTGCATGCTGCTTTCATCGCTGGCACGCAGGATATCACGCTGGGTGCGGTTAGTTGGTACAGTACCTTCTAGATTAAACTTGCTACGCTTTCCCACAACCCACATTAACTCGGTGTGGTTCTTTCCATAAATGCGATAGCAGGCGACGGCGGTGTTTTTGCGCGCGCTCTTTTTCAGCAACATGCGCAGGGTTTTCATCCCTTCATAAGTGATGGGTGTTTGCCAGCAGCGCTGTCCTTTACGCTCACCAAACTGATCTAGCACACGCCGCGTTTCTATCAATGCTTGTTTACTGCATTCCGAAATCAGCAAGATGTTCATACCACCATCTCCGCGCAGTGTTCAGCTGTGGCTTGTAGCGTATCAATCATCACATCAAGCGCATTTCCTGAACGCAGCTGATTGAGACAGCGTTGACGAAACTCTTGCTCGTCGTCGCCAGCCATCGCGGAGATGAATGCTTGTGGCAACACCAAGGCATCCTTCACGATATCGGCAACATCGAAGACCAAACCGCCACGCCTTGTTTTACCGTGCAAAATGGCTAAGCCGTGTGGCAGTCCAATTACCCAACATGCGGTTGCACCGAGTCCGTAGGCGAGATAGTTACCGTGATCTAAAAATTGGTTGGCGATATCGTTGCTATTGCCGCGTTCTGAACGTTTGAAATCACCATAGTTCACTGCTTGGCAGGCTAGTTTGTAAAGCGTTTTGGTGGTGGTTGCCTCAAGTAGCAGTACATCTTGGGTGGTTTCGCAATCGGCAAGTAGGCGCTCGAATCGCTCTAAAACGGGCATAAGTTGAGTGTCCTGGACAGGAAACTGCTTTTGCACACTGGCCGATAACCAGTGTTTTTTGATCATGGCGAGTCGCGCAAGTTGAAACTGTTTTGCGGCTGCTAAACGTTTACTGTCGTCAAACCAGAAGCTAACCCATTTTTGTAGATACTCTGTCGGACGGTATTCGGATAGAGGGGTCAGCCAAGATATATCGACTTCCACTTCGTTCCCTGAAAACAACGGTGTACCACCCCCACCGCAAAAGCCCACCAAGACGCCCGCTTTGGCAAGTTCACGCATCGCAGATTGTGTGACTGAGGTACCTGTCCCTAGCAAGATTGAGGTTGTGTTTGCAATAGGAATGTTCCAGTACAAGCTTTCTTTACCTTGCTCGGTTACGTATTCAACGCGACCACCATTAACCAGCACGCGGCAATGCTGCAGGTAGTAAAGGTTCGCCCTTTTTGAGTGCAATACGGTTTTCATTTCGCTGGGTGTGAAAGTGTGATTCATTGACAGAGCCTCCCTAGGCTAAGCGCAGAGTTATAAAAGATAGAGTTGGCGTTTTTGTAACGCATTGATTAGATATGAAATCTCAACATTTATAAAACCAAACGCATAAACACATAACTTAAAACAAAACCGAAAAAAACATAGTTTTAAATGAGTGTGGATACCTAAAAGTTGATGATTATCTCAGTTACCTGCTTACTACCTTCCGTAACTCAGAAATGTCCCGCGATAAGTGAGATCAAACAGCCCAATTTGGCGACATGGTGTCGTTTAAATGAATTGTGGGGCCAGGCATGGCAATAAAGCGCTAATGAGGCTTATTCCGCCAATTTTGAACGTCTTAATGTTGAATGCATTAATCACCGCTTTGGCTTAATTTCCTAATCGAGGACTTTACTTAAATATTATCTTTCTCATTTAGTATTCCAATGAGTATTTACCTAATCTTTAGTGAGATTTATAAACTTTAGTGTCAGATCTTTTTACAACAAAATAAAACTATCATCTTAATTATTTGAATTTAAATATAAAAATAATTGGTTCGATTTGTGCTAGATACGAATCTTATTGCTTGCTAGTGCAAATGTTCAGTAGGAAATTAGATAAACTAAAAGATGACAGAAGGAGTCCCGATGTTAAAAGGCAAATTGTTTCTACCCATGGTTGCATCCTGTGTCTTGCTCGCTACTAATACCCACGCAGGGCTACTCGTCGATAAAATACAAAGTGGAGATGCGTTGTATTCACTGAGTAGCGTGGTTCAGACAACATTCGACAATGATTACGTTGACCCAACTAAAATCTTTGGTTGGATGGGGGCAAATTTATTTTTTGATGGTAACAATGAAGGCTCCTACGATCTCAATTTTACATACTTAGGATCAGAGTCCTCTATTTGGAGTAGGAACGTATTATTTGAATCTAATGGTAGAAGGGCGAGTACGATTCTCACGGAAGCTGACTCTTTTAATAGAACGGAAACGGAAACGTTCACTCACCAAGATAACGAAGCTTTGCCGTTTGGGTTTAGTCGATGCACTATTTTTGGCTGTTCATCTACCGTGTTAAATGGGGTGAATAATTATGATGAGCCAAGTTTCTTCTTTGGTTTTTACGGGGAGGACGAATACCACTTAGACTTTTCAACAGCTTACTTGTTTTATGACGATGGCGGTGCGCGTTCGGATGCCGATTTTGATGACTTTGTTGTATCACTTACCGTTGGAGAGGCGGCGACTCCATTCGCAGTCGCAGTTCCAGAACCTGAGACATTGGCATCGTTATGGTTGGGATTACTCGGAGTCGGCTTTTTACGCTACCAGCGCGCCAAAAATAGAAAAATGGAGTGTGATAACTCGATTTAAATGATTGTTAAAGCTCAAAGCCCCTCCTAGTGTGGAGGGACTTTATTGTACAGCTAACATCACTCAGCAATAAAAGCCGAGAGAAGTTGTTGTGTGCTTATTCTGGCAAAATGACACGGTCATTTTGAATAGGGAAGGTTTTGCCTGCAGGTTTGTTCTTTAAACGTACCGTAGTAGGTAAACCAGCAATCTCATACGTGACATCGTAACCGACTACTTGCGTCGTTGTTGTGTACTTAGTGTGACACTGCTTTTCCGTTGTGCTGACGACATTATTGTTCTGCATATTGCCTTGGATTTCTCGGCCTGTCATCGCGCCTGCAATTGTGCCCGCTGCTGTTGCAATGATTTTACCCGAACCACCACCGAACTGATTGCCTAGTGCTGCACCAGCTGCGGCACCACCAACAGTACCTAAAATTCGATTTTCATCAGTAGGCTTAGCCTTATGTGTCACGACGACATCAACACATTCCTGAAAAGGTTGTTTTACTGTTTTAGTGACGCTCTCTACCATGGTGATATTCGCGACCGTCGGCGTATCATCTTTACATGCTGATAAAGCGGTAACCGCTACAGCCGCCAAAACGAAACTACGCATTTTCATGTCTTTATTCCTATTAGCAATTTGACCTTGCTAACATAACGGATTGTTCATCGCCGGACATCAGAGTAAGTAAATAGTTTTGTTAGTGTTTGGTCAGTAACATTCTACGTCATCTAAGCTTATTGGTTTTGTTCGGCGTAGTAAGCCGCAATGTCTTTTAAATCTTGTTTGTTGAGTTTAGACAGTTGCGCTCGCATCATTTCTGCCAGTGCGCCCGTCCTGTCGCCTCGTTGATACGCTTGCATTGACTCAAATAGATACTGTGCGTTTTGGCCTTGCAAGTTTGGATAGCTTGGATTGACTGCTTGACCTTTCGGGCCATGACAAAACACACAGCTTGGTGATTTTACTTGCCCAAGTTCTGCATTGCCGAGCTCGCTTGCTTGGGCAGTAATGGCAGTAAAAGTCAGCGCTGCAATTAAGGTAGGGATTCTTGCTTTCATGGTGATCTCGAACTGTTGTACTGCAGATAACAATAAAGCCTCCCCTAAGGGGAAGCTCAATGTAGTGAGATCAATAAGTGGCTAACTTAAAGATATTTTTTGATATTGTTTGCCAGAGCGATAACATCGCTATCAGAGACATCTTTATGGGTCACGAATCGAACCGGATTGCCGGGTGAGATGGTGATCCCGTCCGCTTTGAGTTTTTCCGCAATACTGTCGATGTTGACTTGAGGATCTAACTTAGCAAACACAATATTGGTCTGTACGAAATCAGGATTTACGTTAAAGCCGGGTAATTCAGATAGCTTTCTCGCCAGTAGCTTCGCATTCACATGGTCCGTCTTTATCTGCTCGACTTGTTCTGTCAGTGCCAGTTTACCTGCTGCGGCTAAAATTCCCGCCTGACGCATACCGCCGCCGACCATTTTACGAAGTCTGTGAGCTTTGGCGATGAACGCTTTATTACCCAATAACAGCGACCCAATAGGCGCTGCTAGTCCTTTCGATAAACAGATCGTCATAGAATCAAAATGCTTGGCAATCTCCGCGACATCGACATTTAATGCCACAGCTGCATTGTAAACACGAGCGCCATCAAGATGCAGCGCCAGATTGTGTTCATTGACGAACTGACGCGCTTCTTCCAGATAAGACATCGGCAGGACTTTCCCGTTGATGGTGTTTTCTAGGCTGAGGAGTTTTGTGCGCGCAAAATGAGAGTCGTCAGGCTTAATCGCTGCTTTGAGTTTTGCAAAATCGAGTGTGCCGTCAGGGTTGTTTTCAATCGGTTGAGGTTGTATCGATCCCAGTACCGCTGCACCACCTGCTTCAAATTTATAGTTGTGAGCTTGTTGCCCACACAGATACTCGTCACCACGTTCACAGTGTGACATTAATGCTAGCAGGTTGGCTTGCGTTCCAGACGTAGTAAAGAGGGCTGCCTCGAACCCATGACGCTCAGCCGCCCAATTCTCTAAGTCGTTGACTGTAGGGTCGTCACCGTAAACGTCATCTCCAACTATCGCATCCGCCATTGCCTTACGCATGTTGTCAGTTGGTTTAGTGACAGTATCTGAACGAAAATCCATTTTTATCTCCTATATCCATTTTATTATCTTATATATAGCCGCACAGTTTCGCTTTACTCACACATGCAATTGTCTTGGCATCAGTAATCTCATCATTCACGATTTTTTGTTCTAACTCTTCGATGGATAGATGTACCACTTCGATCACTTCGTCGTCGTCACATTCATAACGACAGGTTTCACTCAGCCCTTTTGCGACAAACAAATACTGAATTTCATCACAGAATCCCGCTAGCGGTGTTACTTGGCCAAGCGCGATGAATTCTTTGGCACTGAATCCCGTCTCTTCTTCCAGCTCACGTTTCGCGCATTCCTCCACGTTTTCTGGGCTTTCCAGTGTGCCAGCTGGTAATTCTAGCAACCATTTATGTAGAGAAGGGCGAAACTGATTCACCATGACGATTTTGCCGTCTTCGCTTATTGGGAGAATCACTGCAGCGCCAGGGTGAGCGATAGTGGTGTGAACGATATCTTTTCCGTTTGGCAGTGTTATTTGCTCTTCGACTAAAGAGATATGTTTCCACGTATGAATGGTTTTTCGAGAAGAAGGCGATGGCATGTTGTTATTACTTATCTGCTAACACAGCTGCTACCTTATCCGCATATTTATATGAAGAAAAGAAGAAATGACCGTGATTGAATACGAATACCGGAACGAAAAGTGATTACGCTCTCAATAATGGAAACATTGATTTCATTACATTTCCAGATTAATGCCTCTGATATAAACATTTGTTCATTATAAAAATTGCACTTGTAACAAAGTGATAACAAATGTATAAAATCATATATACAGTACATTTCGGTGATTTCAGAGGGCTGCAACAATGATAAATCCTACTCAGGTGTCTCACTCACAAAAAGCGTTGCTCTCTGAACGAATCAATAAGTTAGCGCATGCGCTCTCTGATGGCGTTTACGAGCGAGAAGACACCATCAAACTGTGTTTACTTGCCGCGTTAGCTGGCGAGAGCGTTTTTCTACTCGGCCCTCCTGGTATTGCAAAAAGTTTAATCGCAAAACGCTTAATCCAAGCGTTTGATAATTCGTCCTATTTTGAGTATTTGATGACGCGCTTTTCAACGCCAGAAGAGGTGTTTGGCCCGTTAAGCATTCAGGAGCTAAAAGACAACGGGCGCTACCTTCGCCTAACGGAAGGCTACTTACCGACGGCGCAAGTTGTATTTTTGGATGAGATCTGGAAAGCAGGCCCCGCGATTTTGAATACACTGCTCACAGTCGTGAATGAAAAAACCTTCAAAAATGGTAGCGATATAGAACGAGTGCCGATGCGTTTGTTGGTGTCTGCGTCTAACGAACTGCCCGATGAAGACAGCGGACTGGAAGCACTGTACGACCGTATGTTGGTTCGTGTGTTTGTTAACCGAATTCAGAACAAGCAGAACTTTAAGTCGATGCTGACAGTGGGTACACCTCAAGAAGCGAAAGTGCCAGAGGGTTTAGCCATTACCGATGCGGAATACCATCAGTGGCAGGCTGAGTTGGAGCGATTGGAGCTGTCTGATGCCGTGTTTGAAAAGCTGTTTGACTTAAAGAGCATGCTGGAGAAAGCCGCGACCGAGAGCACTGGTGTCGATATCGCCAATACCGATATGTATGTCTCGGATCGTCGCTGGAAAAAAGCCGTCAAGTTGCTTAAAGCCAGCGCCTATTTTAATGGCCGAGATGCGATTAATCCTCTCGATTTGCTGTTGCTACAAGACTGCCTATGGAACAGCCCTGAGTCCCGCGAAGTAGTACAAAAAGTCATCAGAGAATTTGCTCTGAAACATGCATTTGATCAGCAGGATGTGGAACAACAAATTACACTGTGTCGCGAGGAGTTATCTGACATTCAAGAAGAGCTCGAATCGCAATTTGGCATCATGCTTTCTACGGAATCCTCAACAGGACTTCTCAAAAAGCAGGTGAACAGTTATGACATTTCAGGCGCAAAAAGCTACAAGGTAGGCAGTGCTTATGATCTCGTTAAATTGGTTCTTCTGCAAAGCAACATGTCTGTTTCTGAGTCTGAAAAAGGGGATAGTCGCTGGGTTTATGTTCCTAAGAACGATCTAGAGCGCGTGATTAAGGAAGGGCACGGTGACGTATACGGTTATGTAAACCAAAACACCAATATGTGTCGACTACGTTTTGACGTTGATGCAGCTAACCACTTAGTGATTAAAGATATCGCTAATCGCGCTGTAATGGTGGCGGTGGTCACTAACAAAGGCCTAGATGATTCAACATATCAAGAGTGGTTAAGTAAGTCAGAAACGGCTTTGGAGCAGCTGAACCAAGCAGAACATCACCTACGCAAAGTACGTTCAAACTTTCATGGCGCTTTGCCGCATAATTTCGTTGACCCAGAATTGCCACGCGCAATGGAGTCGAGCCTTCAGAATCTTCAGCAGGTCATAGAGTCGACTAAAAACGAATGTGAACGTACGGTTTTTCGTTTCAAGAACCTGAATCAATTCTTCTCGTAAGGAGTGGTGAATGTTAGGAGCAGATGGACTAAATCTTGCCTTGATGATCGCCGATTCCGGGATTATTGATTCGGCTGTGAATGATTTGATGGCGCGTTCTCAGGTGATGGCGATGGCGGAAAACCGAGGTGTAAAATCTTCGGTAAAAAACCACATACTCAAGTGGCGCGGTAGCGTTAAAAAGCGCATTACTAAAGTATGTGAAACAGAGCGATTTCAGCAGGAGCTTGCGCTCTACCAAGAAGTCATACATTGGGATGAACAACAGTTTTTTGACGAGATCCCAACCATTCTTAAAAAGCTAGAGTGGCACTCAGCGTTTTATCTACAGGCAAGGCGTCTGATCGAAAAGAACAAGGGTTTGTACAATCCTATGTTTCCGCACTACTTTTGCGACCAGTGGTATCAAAGTTTGTCAGATGCGATAAAACAGGCGCAACTGACAGAACTGGAAGCGAACAAAGAGAAAGTCCTCAAAGATCTTTACCAACGCATGGAAACCATGAAAAACATGGACAAAGTGACGGAAGAGGGGGACGAAAGCAGTGTCGGTCGTTTGTGGGATATGGCGTCTGCCAAACTGAGTAAGTCTGACCTGACAGTAATGAAGCGTCACGCTGAGTTTCTTAAAAAGAACAAAGGGCTACAAGAGATTGCCGAAAAGCTAGGGCGAATGGCGGGGCAGGTGGACGATCCTGAACTCAATCGAGCGCCTGCGGAAGATCTTCAAATGGTTGAAGAAAAGTCCGATGAAGCAACGGATGACATCGTCGGTATCCATGAAAGTGATGATTTAAATAAGTTGTTGCCAAACGAGACGATGTTTCTTGCGTATCCTGAACTTGAAGTGGTGTTTTATAAGCACTTAGTCGATAAACGACTCATGAACTATAAAATGCAAGGGAAGTCTCGCACACTGCGTAAGGTAAGGGCGCAGCGTCCGGACAACAAATCGGTCGATGTGGAGAAAGGGCCATTCATCGTTTGTGTTGATGCCTCGGGTTCAATGAGTGGCTTCCCAGAGCAATGCGCGAAAGCGATGGCGTATGCGCTGATGCAAATTGCACTCGCTGAAGACCGGGATTGCTACGTGATTTTGTTTTCGACCGAACAAATTACCTATGAACTGACGAAGCAGGATGGATTGCGTGAAGCGAGCGATTTCCTCACTTACAGCTTCCACGGTGGTACAGACTTAGAGCCGGTGTTAATGAAGTCTATCGATCTTATGTCAGGAGACAAATACAAAAACGCGGATATGGTCGTTATCTCCGACTTTATTGCACCTAAGCAGTCAGAAGAAATGGCAGCGCGTGTTGAGATGTTGAAAGCGCGCAAAAATCGTTTTCATGCCATCAGCTTGTCTAAATATGGTAACCCTGAGCTGATGACGATGTTCGATCACTGTTGGTCTTATCATCCAAACTTAGTCGGACGCATTATGAAGAAATGGTAGTTGGAACATAGTTAACGAAACAATGAATAGGAGCTCAATGAGCTCCTATTTTTGTTTGTGATGTAAGACTTAGAGTGCATCAAAGTCGGCTTGGGTTTCTGAACCTGCCGAAACGTTCAACCCACTTTGAGAACCGAACATGCTGAACGTTTCTCCTGAAACAATACCTTCTTCGGTATCATCGTTGGCTGTGCAGGTATAACTAATAGAATAAGTACCTGGTGCCACGAACCCGAACTCATATTCGTAGGTGTTACCATTGTCTTTAGTCACCACATTTGCTGTAGCGACTGGCGCTTGCATGCCAGCTAAGCCTGCAAATGGGCCCATGAATTCTTGCTCAATATTGCCTTCATACAAGTAGACCGCGTGAGCATGTCCATTGGTGTTAGTGAACGAGGTAGAGGCAGCAGTGTCATTGACACAGGCGTTGAAGAAAGCAGACTCTACATTGCCTGTAATTTCACCCGTCGCCACCGTGTTAATTAATGACACCGAGGTACGTTGCAGCGAATAGCTGTTCTCGCCAGTGACGGCTTTTAGTCCACGGCGCAGGTCAAACTCTACTACGTAATCGTTGTTGTTAGAGTTTACTGTAAAGGCGTTGTTGAAGAACAGTACACCTGCATTCGCTTCTTTGCCGACACCTTGAGGGCAAGCACCGTCACCTTTTACCGTGAGTGGTAGCTCATTGTTGGTCACTTTATCAACCACGTAGGATGGGTATGTAGGGTGATCGCCGTCATTGGCAAAGACACAAAGTTTGTATTCACCAGTAGGAATGACTTTGTTTTTAATCAGTTCAATCGAGTTCCCACCTTGGTAGTCAAGCAAGTTGACGCTCAGTGGTATTGGGGCTTCACCGTCAGGTAAAAGGTCACCATTTTCGTCCACCGCGTTGCCATCTTCATCTGTCTTGTAGACGTCGAAAATTTGTGGTGTGCCTCCGCCGATAGGAAGAAACGCCACTTTGCTGTAGGTGACTACCGCTTTAGTCACGTCATCTATAGGCGCATCAGACACGGAGACAGTAACAGGCGTAGTGGAGCCAGTAGAAGAATCACTATCCGAACCGCAACCCGCGAGAGTTAACGCCACTGCTGTACCAAGTAAACTAACTTTAAGAGTATCCATTTAACATTCCCATTTATCGTTTAGCTGGAATTTTATGTGAGTAAAAACAGAAGATTATGAGAGTTTAGTCAATAAAGGTTAGTGGCATGACAAATTTGGGTCAAATGTCCTATTTATGAGATAAGCGCACATTCTTATGCGATAGGTAGCTTGCTTAGGCACTTACGACATAAGCAGGTATTAGACTTTTGTAAAGTGGAAGTATCGCGTTCTTCGAGTTCAAAACACCAACAGGTCTCTTTCCCCAAGCTAATGTCGCATACCGCATTGTTATCGCAAGAGGGGCATTGGTGAGTCGCTTCTTTACCAGCGAGAGTATTCATGGCGGAGTCTCGTTGCTCGTCGCTAAGATGTCGCCACTGAGAGATTTCATCCATAGTTCGATGGCAGCCACTGCATATGCCACCATTGTTTTTGCACGCTGCGACGCAAGGTGATTTCAAAATATAAATATCCGAGTTGTTTCAATAGCGAAACTATAATACGAATGTCGCGAGATCACTAATAATGCGCATGGGTAAACAAAGTTGTTGCAAGTGATAATTATTATCATTAATGTGTAAGGATAAAATATTAATCCAAAACAACGTCGAATTTGATGATACCTTTGCTTACTGCTGCTCTGTTTCTAACTGCTTTAGGGAAGAAACTACACCTAACCAACGTAGAAGTAGTGTGTTGGTTATTCTATCTTGTGTGTCTGGAGCTGCTTATTGAAAAAAGTGCAATGCATTTGCTCATTGCACTTTTTATCATTGCTCCATTTGCCGTGAGATTACGGCACTCCTCTTATGCTCGGCCGCTGTTTCGTTTAGCTGTATGCACCCCAATTTGGTTTGTGCTTATTTGAATTTGGGCGGTTGATAAAGAAGAGACGCGTCCTGTTTCATGAAAATGTTACTCGCGATTAAACTGCCTACACACACTAAGCTCAGTGCGAGCCATCCTATTAATGTCGGTTCTTCACCAAATACTGGAATGGCAAGCAGTGTCGCGATTGCTGGCGTCGCCGCGCCAAATGCTGCTGTTCTTTCTGCCCCAAGCACGGAAATGGCTTTTAGATAGGTAAAAGACGCGATCAACCCAGCTCCAATGCCTTGTAAAACAATATGCCCAGAAAGCTCTTTCCATGGCCACTCTGAAATAGGCGTAGAGACTAAGTAGCTGGGTAGGGTACCTTTCGCAACTAATGCCACGAGCAATAAGCTCGAAAGCAAGGAAATAAACCCTGCCGTGACCATTGGATGTAAGTTGGAAACCCGCGCACAAATGGTAAACGTCGCCCACATGAAACTACCAATCAAAAATAGCATGTGACCTTGTAACAACCCGCTATCAAGCTGCGTCACGCTTTGATAGAGAAAGGCGAATATGCCAATCACGACCAGCGACAATCCGGCTATCCGATGATGACTTAGAGGCTGCTTATACAACAGAATAGCAATGGCTGACACAAATAGCGGTAAGGTGCCAGGAATAAGAGCGCTACCGTCTGACACGGGAGCAAACTGCATGCCCGTTCCAGCAACCAGCAAGTAGGGCAAGCCACAGCCTATAAACATACCCAGTAAGTAACGTTTAGGGACCGCCACAAGCTGTTTAAATGATTTAATCACAAATGGCAGCAGAACTAAGCAAGGAATGAGGAAGCGCGTGAACGCAATATCGGCCGATGTCAGTTCAGAATGCGCCCCGCTGCGTAGGGAAAGAAAAAAGCCAGACCAAAGAAGTAAGGTGGCAAACATTGCCAAGTAGCCAGAAATCATAGACGTGTTATCGATTTGTTATTGGTTCATTAATTATGATTCGTATAAAGGAACGAAATATGGCAAAGTTGGCTAATAAATAGATTGATTTTGATGATTTTCACCAAAATAGATAAGTATATTGATAGAAAAGGTTAAAAAGCTTCATGGATAGAATTGATCGCCACATTCTTTCGTTGCTACAAAAAGATGCTCGTCAATCGACAGCTGATATTGCAGACAAAGTCGGCTTATCTGCATCCCCTTGTGCTCGTAGAATAAAAAAATTAGAAGACGATGGGGTCATTGCTGGCTACCAAGCAAAACTCAATAAGAAGAAAGTCGGTGTGGGGATGACGGTGTTTGTCGAGGTAAGCCTTAACAACCATCAAGCGAGTTCTATTGATGCGTTTGAGAAAGCAATTCAAGATATGGAAGAAGTCACAAGCTGTCACGTTGTGTCGGGTGCGTATGACTATCTTTTGGAGGTGGTGAGCCATGATCTGACTGGCTATGAGTCATTCACGCGCAAGCTTCAAAGGCACGATAATGTGAAAGACATACACACCCATTTGGCTATTCGTCAGGTGAAAGAGTTTAGTGAGTTACCGGTTTTTACTTAGTTGATTGTGCACGTAGCGATAACACGGGCGTTTAGCCTAATCGGGAGAAAGCTAAACGCCGCAAGCGTCGATAATTATTCAGGCTTGGTGATGCTGCCAATTTCCAGAACCGGCGCTACATCGATATCTTCCGCATTCATCATCGCCGAGATTCTTTGAACAGAAGAAAGCAAGAGTGATTGCTCCCACTCTTCAAGTTGCTGGAACTTATTTATAAAGTTCTGCTGTAGTGGCATGGGCGCTTGACTCAACGTCTCCCGACCTTTATCAGTCAAATGTGCGTGTACTTTTCGTTTGTCTTTTACGCTGCGAATCCGCTGTACTAAACCATTGTTTTCAAGGCGATCTAAAATGGTCGTCGCGGTAGCCTGGCTCATATTGGTATGGTTAGACAATTCTCGGATTGTCACTTCACCTAGCTCTTTGATAGAGCGCATAAGAATCAGCTGAGGGCCTGTTAAACCAGACTCTTTGCTCAGTCGTTTTGAGTGTAGATCGATAGCGCGAATGATCTGGCGGATCGAAACTAAGACTTCTTCGTGCTTTTCCAATGTTCATCCTTAGTCAACAGCAGGTTTGGAGGCGAGAAAATACATGAAAATTCCTCTAAATTGAAGTGTGAAAATCGATAAGAGGCTAGTCTAATAAGTATAGTGGTAAATTTATCTCTTCGAGCTGCGCAATCTGTAGGGGTTAAATGTTTAGTATTCAAATCATAATAAACGTCTGGTAAGGTTTTTATTGTTCAAAAATCATGCTCGATAATGACGGATTGATTGAATTTCAATCGTTTAATCATGGTTTACTGGCATGAAATAACGGAATGCGTACAATGTGGGGTAGACGATCAAGTCTTCATATAGACGAAATTATTTTCATCACTAATGATTTTTCTATCTTAAGATTTGATTAGGGACAAAATTTCATCAAGAGAGGAAAGATGACGAAAGGTATTGATAAGTACAGTATCGACAGTACCGATTATACAATCGGTCAAGATAATGTGCAGAAGTGGGGGTTTGATGTACATAACCCCGTATTTGGATGGAGTGCGGGTTTAATCGCTCTGTTCTTAATTGCAACTCTATTGGTCGATGCAGAAACCGCGAAGTCAACGTTAGACGGCATTAAATGGCAGATTATTGGTAGCTTTGATTGGCTGTTCATCTGGTCGGGCAACATCTTTGTTATTTTCTGTTTAGCGCTGATTGTTTCACCGTTAGGTAAAATCCGTTTGGGTGGTCATGACGCGACGGCGGATTACTCATTTATTTCATGGCTTTCTATGCTATTTGCCGCAGGTATGGGTATCGGCCTGATGTTCTGGAGTGTTGCTGAACCTGTTGCTTATTTTACGGGTTGGTATGAAACACCGCTGGGTGTTGAAGCCAATACCCCCGAAGCTGCGAAGCTTGCTCTGGGTGCGACGATGTTCCACTGGGGTTTACACCCTTGGGCAATCTACGGTGTTGTGGCGCTCTCTCTTGCGTTCTTTGCATATAACAAGGGCCTACCACTTTCGATTCGCTCGATTTTCTATCCTTTATTAGGCGACCGCGCTTGGGGTTGGGCTGGTCATATTGTTGATATATTAGCGGTACTGGCGACACTATTCGGTTTGGCGACTTCGCTTGGCCTAGGTGCTCAGCAAGCGGCGAGTGGTATCCACCATGTCTTCGGTATAGAGGCGGGTCTTGGTCTACAAATGGTGGTTATTGTCGGCGTGACGCTTCTAGCAGTTGTATCGGTGGTTCGTGGTATTGATGGTGGTGTAAAAGTCATTAGTAACATCAACATGATAGTGGCGTTTTTGCTTCTTATCTTGGTGGCATTAATCGGTTACGCAATTACGCTTGGTAACATTGGCACAACGCTAATGGCGTACGTTGAAAATATTATTCCACTTAGTAATCCTCACGGTCGTGATGACGTTGCTTGGTTCCAAGGCTGGACGGTATTCTACTGGGCGTGGTGGATCTCTTGGTCACCATTTGTAGGCATGTTCATCGCGCGTGTTTCGAAAGGTCGTACAGTACGTGAGTTCATTACAGCTGTACTTCTAGTGCCAACATTTGTGACTATCATCTGGATGTCTGTATTCGGTGGTATGGCTATTGATCAAGTAGCGAATAACGTTGGCCAATTGGGTGCGAAAGGCCTAACAGACGTATCACTAGCAATGTTTGAAATGTTTGATGTGCTGCCTATGGGAACTGTGCTGTCATTTATTGCTGTGATTCTAGTCTTGGTGTTCTTTATTACCTCTTCGGACTCAGGTTCATTGGTTATCGACAGCATTACTGCTGGTGGTAAAGTCGATGCGCCTGTTCTGCAGCGTATCTTCTGGGCACTGATGGAAGGTGCGATAGCGATCGCGTTGCTTTGGATTGGTGGTACAGAAGCGATTCAAGCACTGCAAGCGGGTGCGATTTCAACAGCACTACCGTTTACTATTGTTCTGCTGCTGATGTGTGTCAGCCTTGTGATGGGTATGCGCACGGAAGATTACAAGCGTTAAGAACAACTTAGCGAAATGGAAAGGGGCGATGATTCGCCCCTTTTTAATGCTTTCGATTTTAACCAGCAAACATGAACAATTGGCATCAAATCCAGTGTTGGCTGATCGGCTGCTTTCTATCGTAATGGTACGCGATTTGCGCCTGAAGCAACTCTGCCGTGGCGACCGCGTCTGTCAGTGCATGGTGAGGTGTATATTGTGGTAGTCCGTAACGCATTCGGCTTGCATTCAGTCGAACAGACTGAGGTTTTTTACCACGGATTTTGTTTATGAATCCGCCTGTATCTCTTTGCTGAATTTGTGTTTCGATATGCATTGTGTCGACCACGGGAAACTCGATACCTTCATGTATGCGTGCGATTAATGCGCGATTAAAAAACTCTCGTTCAATTCGCTCATAATGCACAACCATAATTTTTCCTGCCATCTCTTCGAGCACTTGATCAAAAACTTCAGACAGGTCTGGGGCATCGAGCACGTCTGAATGAGTAATACCATGTATCACAACAGAGTCTTCCGCTAATTGCTTTTGAGGTCTGACGGTCCAGTGCTTTGCTTGGTTGAGGAAAATGCGATCTAATGTAAATGGCACGGTTCCAATCGTGATTATGTCATCGTCGTCAGAATCTAATCCAGTCGTCTCAAAGTCCATAGCCAAAAACGTTATGTCTTCCAAAGGGGTTGTCGCCACTGGTAAGTCTTGGCTGAAGTACGTTTTTAAGCGTTCGTCCCGAGCATTTTCCGACTTACGTTTAAACTTGGCTGGCCAGTCTATACTTGGTGCGCTCATCAATTTATTGAACATGATTGCCTCACTTAAATTTTTGGCTGGCCTGATAACGGAATTTTAGAAAGTTTTGTCCATTGCTGAGGATCTGGAACGCATCTTTCAGGTTTCGTCGCTCAAAGTCTGATAAGTTTTCTGGCTCAATGTTGTTGTCTGGTTCCATTTCATTTTCTACGTCAGACGCTTGGTGGCGAATACGAACCATCGAGATAAATTCAAGCGCATCGCGCAAGTCTTCGGCTTTACCCTTTGGCAAAATACCCGCTTCCTGAATATCATCCAATCGCTCGAAAGAGTTCTTTGAGCGTGAGCCAACCGCGAGAGCATGAACGCGGATCAAATCGGCTAAAGGCGCGGTGCCGCGTCGTTTTAGATTGATCGAATTTTTATGCTGACCATCTTTCTCCATTACGAAACTTTTAAAGAACCCTAGCGGTGGCGTTCTATTTAGCGCATTGCGTGCGAGGCAAGCGAGGAAGCGATTGTTTTTACGCGCACGTCTGACAATAAAGCCGTTAAGGTGCTCTGCCCATTTTAAGCGGCCATAAACCCCGTCCAAATCGAAAAAAATTGACGCGTTGAGTAAGGCTTTCGGGTTTGGATCATCAATCCAATCTGCAAAACACTCTTCCCATTCACTTCGAGTCATACGCCACATTTCATTGGTCGCCATGATGTCGCCTGTACAATAGCGATAACCGCATTTGTCCAGTCCATCACACACGCGTTTCGCCAGCTCGGCAAAGTAGGCATCGTGTTCTTCCTTAACAAAGGTATTATCGAGGATGATAGCGTTATCCTGATCCGTCACGAGCAATTGCTCATCGCGTCCCATAGAGCCAAGTGCAAGGAAACAATACGGGATTGGCGGCTCACCGAGCTCTTCTTCAGCCAATTCGATAATTCGTTGTTTAAAGCTTCGGCCGATGACTGACATGGCACTGCCCACCATGTGTGAGTTGGCATCTTCGTTGACCAGTCGCACAAAACTGGTTTTCACTTGCTCTGAGACGGCGGCAAGATCTTCAATCGATTGCTGCTGGAATATGCTGCTGACCAATAATAAGGAGTTCTGAGATTCATAGCGCACAATGTCCGTCGCTTCAATTATGCCGATTGGCTTCTTATCTTTTAGAACGGGTAGGTGATGCACGTTGTATCGTAGCATGGTCAACATGACTTCGTGGACATAGGCATTGTGATCGAGAGAAATTAAGTCTGTAGACATTACGCTCGAGACTTCTTCGCTAGAGTCCAAACCTTGAGCAAGTACACGAGTACATAGATCCCGGTCGGTGATGATTCCGACGAGTGGAGATAGATCTTCCTCGTTATCTTCGAGAATGTCGGGATCAAGAACTAGTAGAGCCGAGACGGCTTCGTCTGCCATTTTGATGGCTGCATTTTGGATGGTTTCAGTTTGGTTGATAAATGGTGCATCACGCGTGAGCAAGGTACTCACTTTGGATGAAGTGAGGTCGTTTTGATCGTGCGTGTTCGATACCGCCTGACGAAGCCTCGCATTGTCTTGAACTTCCACAAAGTCAGCGAAGGATTCGTGCTTTTCATAGAGCTCTTGAAACACGGCTTCTGGAATGCAGTAAACTAGGGTGTCTCTTATCGCTTTAACCGGAAAACGCACTTTGTTGTTCGTCAGCAGACCCATTTGGCCAAAGACAGCGCCTTCATCCAAGCGGTTATAAAGCTCACCTTTACGTCGGTACACTTCGACTACACCGCTTCGCACCATATACAGGTCATGAATTTCGTCACCAAAGTGAATGATGGGGGTATCTTGACGAAAGTAGGAGATTTCAACGTGGCGAGTGACGAAGTTGAGGACGTCCTCTTCGAGTTCGTCAAAGGGTGGATGTTGGGCTAGGAAGTTTTTAATTTCCAATAGTTCTGCTTCCATGAAGAATTCCAGTGTTAGCTGAGTTGTTCTTCAATGGTACATGATCTTCGATGAGATTTCGTGGATTGAGCCTAATCGCACTTAAAAAATAAAGGCTTAGAGCAGAATCTAAGCCTTTTTGAAGGTGATAAGAGTCGGAAATCAGCTTAGGCCAACAATATTTCCATTTTCATCCAAGTCTAAATTCATGAAGGCTGGCTTATCTGGTAACCCTGGCATGGTCATTACATTGCCGCATAGTGCATAGATAAACCCAGCACCTGCACACAGTTTAAGCTCGCGAATCGGGACATCGAAGTGGCTTGGTGCGCCTTTGACTGAACCATCGGTTGAAATGGACAGTGGTGTTTTGGCTAAGCAAACGGCTAGATTATCGAATCCATGCTTTTTAAGCGCTTCAAGTTGTTGTTTCGCTTTATCACTCAGCACAACGTTCGAAGCCCCATAGCCCGCTTCTGCCACCGCCATGAGTTTTTCTTCCGTTGTTTGCTCAAAGGAATAAAGAGGTTTGAATGTGGCGTTTGACTGAGTCTGTTTGATCACTTTCTCTGCAAGCTCAACCGTTCCGTTTCCACCTTTGGCGAATCCTTCACTAATCGCGACGTCTACATTGTTCGGCAAGGCTTCAATCATGGCCTTGAGTTGGAGAAGTTCCTCTCCGCTGTCTTGCGGGAAGCGATTGATCGCTACAACAGCCGGAATGCCATATTTATTGACGTTGTTAATATGCCATTTTAGGTTTTCGAATCCAGCTACTAATGCTTCTGAATCGTTTTCAAACAACGACTTAGGGATAGGCTGGCCGGGTTTTAGGTCATACAAGCCCGAGTTTGCTTTTAAGCCACGTAAGGTCGCGACAATAACAGCGCAGTCAGGCGCTTTTCCGGATACTTGAGCTTTGATATTACAGGCTTTTTCAAATCCCATATCAGAGCCAAAGCCACCTTCGGTCACGGTGTACTCACTCAGTTTTGTTGCGATGTTATCAGCGATGATGGATGAGTTACCGTGGGCAATGTTTGCGAATGGGCCAGCGTGGATAAGTGTCGGCACACCTTCCAAGGTTTGCATCAGTGTTGGCTCAATGGTGTCTTTCATAGTGACGGCCATTGCGCCAGCGACTTGTAAATCTTCCGTCGTTACCGGATTACCATCAAGGTTATAGGCGACCACGATACGCCCGAGTCTTGCTCTGAGATCTTTTAAGTCTGTCGCAAGGGCGAGGATGGCCATTAACTCAGACGCCGCAGAGATATCGAAGCCATCTTCGCGCTCATAGCCGTTGATGGTTTTATCTGCTTCGTTGCGACCAACCGTTACCATGCGAAGTGCGCGATCATTGTGATCCATTACGCGCTTCCAAACTACGCGCATGGGATCGATACGCAGAGCGGTTAATCCACTACGCTGTTCAAAATCATCATAGCCATGGCGTTGTTCGTGGTAGATACGGGCATCGATTGCGGCGGCAGCCAAGTTGTGTGCTGCTGTAACTGCATGAATGTCGCCGGTCAGATGAAGGTTTAGCTCTTCCATGGGTGCAACTTGAGAATAACCACCACCCGCAGCACCGCCTTTTACGCCAAACACGGGCCCCATGGACGGTTGTCTGATACACGCCATGACAGAACGCTGGAGCTTAGCTAATCCTTGGGCAAGGCCAATAGTTGTGACGGTTTTGCCTTCCCCTAGCGGCGTCGGAGTCATTGCCGTGACAAGGATTAATTTTCCGGTTGGGTTTGACTGTAACCGATTGAGGCTTTTTAAAGACACTTTTGCTTTATGTTCACCCTGACTGTGAAATTCAGAGTTTTGTAATCCAGCTCGTAGAGCGACCTCAGAAATAGGGAGTAGTGTAGAAGCGCGGCAAATCTCAATATCAGACAGCATATAATCCTCAAAAATGGCACACAATTAGTGGGGCAATCGATTGCGATGGAATGATAGCGTTTAAAAATGCTTTGTAAAGCGCCACGCCAAGATGGGTGTCAACTTTAACTGAAATTGGGAGAGGATTAAACGATCTAGCTGAGTGTTGGCAAAAAAAGGACCTACCCGAAGGTAGGTCAAAATCCCTAAAATTACCTTGTGGAGCAAGGGGGGAGATAGCTAACGCTAGGAGAAATTGTCAACAAAGGGAGCCGCCGAAGCCCCCAGTGTTATTAGTTAGCAGTGCTTTCTTTTAGCTCAGCTTTTGGTTCGTCGATATCAACCACTTTCTTCGCGTTCCATACTGTTAGCGCAAGTAGTAGAGATACCACACTAGCCGCTAGCCAGAAGTACTGTGCTTGAGAGAAGTCGTAGTGTGATACGCCGTCAACCTCAGTGATAGTGATTAGAGATGCAGAGATCACTTCCTGTGCCGATGCTGCTAGGTAAGAGAACAGACCGATGAAGCCTTTCACCGCACCTACCGCGTTCTTAGGCATTAGGTCACAAGCGGTTAGACCTGCTAGGAATACCACTAGACCACCGATAGCGAAACCAATCAGACCTAGAGCCACAGCGTCAACTACGCGGTTGTCTGGACCGAAGAACATTAGACACATACCAGCGATGTTTGCGATACCGTAAAGTAGCGTAGGGATGTGACGGTTAGCGTTAAAGATCTTGTCAGAAACGATACCTGATAGAATCGCACCTGCTAGACCCGCGATAGGGTAAGTTGACATTGCGAAACCAGCGTCAATTAGCGAGTAACCTTTTGACTCTTGTAAGTATAGAACTGCCCAAGAAGACATCGCATAGCGAGATACGTACATCGCAGCACACGCCGCAGCGATTAGCCATACCGCAGGTTGCTTAAGGATGAATAGCTGTGCACGACGCGTTTCTTTTGGATCGTTTTGCTTCTTGATTTCTGGCTCTTCGTCAAACGCAGTTGCTGCATCTGGTAGACCGTAAGTTTGTGGACGGTCTTTAAGAGCAAAGAACATGCATAGTGCTGCTGCGATAGCCGCAATACCTGCACCGATGAAACCTGCACGCCAGCCTAGGTAGCTCACTAGAGTCGCAGTTAGGATCCAAGTGATACCTTCACCGATGTTACGTGAACCACCCCAAACAGAGTAACGACTACCACGTTGTTTTGGTGAGAACCACTGGAACAGAGACACACATGATGGCGCTGAACCCACAGACTGGAACCAACCGTTCAAACCCCAAAGTAGAACGAAGAATAAACCAGCAGTGTTAAGGCCCATTAGGATTGCCGTTGCACCAGAAAGTAACAGTGAAAACGACATAAAGCGGCCGATGTTGGCATAGTCAGAAAGGAAGCCGTTCGAGAATTTACCTATCGCGTAGGTGAAGAAGAACGCAGAGCCCATGATCCCCAGTTCTTCGATAGTTACGATGCCAGCATCAAGCATAGGTTTCTTAACGACACCCAAACTCATACGTACTACGTAGAATACTGCGTAACCAAAAACCAGACCTAAGAACACTTGCCATTGGTAGCGTTTAAATCTGGACTGCATAGCCTCTTTTGATCCATCGGACAGAGGTAAGTCCGGACGTGTTTTGAAGAAATTAAACATAATTGTTTCACTCCGAAGATTGTGAAGGTAAATGAGTTGTCGGGAGCATCATGCAAACAGAGCGAAAGAACTTCAAAAATGGGGTTTTGAGGCAAAACTGACTCAAACAAGTCAAACCAGTGAGTTAAAATTGCCACATTTCACAGTGTCAGGGGGGATAAAATTGATAAAATTATGCTTATCAATTTGAGGAATTGCGTCAGCTCTGACACAAAACTGACAAACACGAATTTAGTGTCTAATGATGAGATTTTGAATTGACGCACATTTTTAAGGGATTTGGTAGTTTGGACTTGAATAGCATCGGTAAAAAGTTAACGGTAGCAGCTGTCTGCTTAACGTGTTTTTCTACGCCAGTAAAAGCAGAAAAAGACGGGTTAGTTATCCTGACCACTTTTTCTGGAGAGCCTTTGGCCGAGCTGATATCGGAATACAAAACGCAGTATCCAACTGTCGATACCTCGTTAGTTTACCGCCGCACTCAGTCTGTCAGCCAACTGCTTAACAAAAGCTATATCGAAGATATCGATGTTGTATTGAGCTCTTCTCCGTATGTGATGAAATATCTAGAGCAGCACCAGTTGCTTTCCAGCAATTCGTTCGGCGCAGAGATGCCAGATTGGCTCAGTCCGTTTGTCCTGCCGAACCAAAATAAAGTCGTGAGTGTCGGTTACTCTGGTGCGGGTTTGGTTTGGAACCGTGATTACTTAAAAGCCAACGGCCTTGAAACGCCAACCAAGTTTATTGATTTAACGTCTCCGGCTTATTATGGCCACATTACCATGAGCACACCAAGTCGCTCAGGGACGACTCAAATGATGGTTGAAAGTATTCTGGCTCGTTATGGGTGGGATAAAGGCTGGTCCATCATCTTCAATGTCGGTGCAAACCTTGGCACCATTTCTTCGCGAAGTTTTGGCGTCAGCGATTATGTGGCGAAAGGGCAGTTTGGTATTGGCCCAACGATTGATAGCTACGCGCTTGTTTTACCCCAAAGATACCAACACGTTGGTTTTGGTTACGATCAAGATTTCACGTTAATGCCAACCTACGTGGCTATTTTGAATAAACCGGGCGTGAACGAAATGGCTCAGCAATTTATCAAGCTGTTGCTGTCAGACAAAATTCAAAATGAAATGTTGGCATCGAACTTCGCCAAACATTCGATTAGCGACGATTCCTTGCTTAGCGCTCAAGTACCCTCGTTAGACCTAGATCAGCTGATGAAGCGAGAGAAAATGGTCAATCTGATTTTTGATGAGGCGATTACAAAACGTTTGCCAGAACTGCAAGATGTATGGGTGAGCTTGTCTCGCAGCAAAACGAAACATCGGAATAACCCGGAACAAATAAAAAAGATTGATGCGTTGATCAACAAGCTATTCTCGATGCCGTTTAGTGAGGCGCAAATTGAACAACTCGGTAGTAGTGTCGCGAAAGCCACCGAAGGAAGCCCAGACTCAGAAGGATTAGAAGTTGCCATGCTCGCTGAGTTTAGTTATCGATTTGGTGTCGCGTTTGAGAAGAATCTACAAGAAGTTGAACTTGAGTTTCGCCAACTGCAACGAGAGTTAGATAAATGAAGAAGTGGAGCACAATCGGTGCGAAGCTGATCCTTGCGTTTACTGGTACGACGATTCTTTTAACCGTAGTGAGTGCGGTAGCATGGTTGACGTGGAGTCGTTTGGACGGTCAGGTTAGCGAGCTGTTAGAAAATAGCGTTCCTAAGTACAACACCAGCTATTTGCTCGAAAGCCGAAGCAGTGAAATACGTCACCGGGTTCAATTGTTGCCCACATTAACCAACCGCGTAGAAATCGACAATCTTGTGGTTGAGCTTTCGGAGCAACTGGCCGCGGTCAAACGTGCACTAACGGAAGTTCAGACAAATCCCTTAGATGACGAAGAGGCGGCGGCCTTGTCTGATCTTTATTTCAAACTAGAACAGACGCTATCCAACTACAGCCATCTTGTACAGCAACGCGTCGAGCAAACGCGTAAGATCAACAAACTTAAAGAGCAAATTAACTGGTTGCATCAGGATATTCGCGCTGAATTAACGCCAATTCGTCAGGAGTTACATTGGTTGATTAGTCGCGATGAAGACGGTGAAGAGCGTACGCAGGCGCTTGAACATCTGCGAATCGTTCAGCACGTTCTTGATGTGGAGTCTGATGTCTTTGAGATGACAGGCGATGTGATGGAAGCGGATCAACTCGCGCAGGTACATAACGCGACAAAGGTTGTCCAATACAAATTGGATGAACTGATTAAAAGCAGTCAGCCAGTCTTTTCGTTGCGATCGGCAATTGCCTATCAGCAGCTCATTGAAGAGTTAGAAGTGCTGTTATTGCCGCAAGGGGTGTTTTATCTCCAAGCCTTAGATAAAGTGGCGCTAAACCAAAGGATACTGGAATTACAAGAGCAAATTGATAATCAGCTTAGTGAGATCCACAACCAGATTGCCCAAGTGGTCAAGCGTGCAGACAACACATTTGTCGATGTGAAAAAAGAGACGGCGGGTTTGGTTTCGTACGGGAACCATATTTTGATCGTTTGTTTTAGTGTCTCTATTCTGATGTCGTTATTTTTGACGTACTACTTTATCAACCGACGAATCGTTGCTCGCTTAACCGCCATCAGTAACAGTATTGATGCGATCACCAAAGGCGATCTCAGCCATCCGATCTTAGTCGACGGTGATGATGAAATCAGTCGTTTGAGCGAAAAGCTGATTGAATACGGTGAAAGCGTTAAAGAGATACAAAGAACGAATGCGGTCAGTTTGATCAATAATACCTCTGCAAGCTTATTGACGTGCGATTTAGCGGGCTATGTGGAATCGGCAAACATCAGTGCGCGAAGACTGCTTGCGATGCAAGGTGAAGTGGAACAAAAACTGATTTGGCAATCGTTTGAACGTGAAAGCCAGCCAATATTGGCTCGAGTATTCAATCGTAGCGGCGCCCTGTTCAAAGAGGGTTGCGATGAAATTACGCTTTGCGTTGTTGGTCAACCTCAATGCTACCTGCATTTTGATTTCCATCTCTTTTCACATGGTCAGCTCAATAAGATCATTGTGACCATCACCGATGTTACCGAACAAGCGTTAACAGCCAGAGAACTGGAGCGACGAGTTGCGGAGAAAACAAGAGATTTGGTTGAAAAGAACGAGATGCTGTGTGAAGAGATCAACGTGCGAGAGCGAGCCGAATTGCACCTAAAGAAAACGCAAGGTGAGTTGATCCAAGCGGCGAAAATGGCGGTAGTGGGACAAACCATGACCAGTCTAGCGCATGAACTGAATCAACCCTTGAACGCGATGTCGACGTATCTTTACAGCGCTAAACTTTCCTGTGAAACAGGCAATGTGGCCGCAGTGACCAAGTCTATTGACCAAGTTGAAAGCTTATCGCTACGTATGAGCAAAATCATCAGCAGCTTAAGAAGCTTCGCTAAAAAGTCAGATTCAGAGCACTCATCAACCGAGCTATTGCTGAAAAACCTGGTCGAGCAGGCGATGACCATAGTGAGCACGAAAGCAAAGCGCCAAATGATTGAAATTGACAATCAAATTGATGAGAGCATTGCGGTATTCGGTAACGGAGTCGCGATTGAACAAGTATTGATTAATTTGATGGTAAATAGCTGCGATGCGATTACGGAATTTAACGGCGGTGAACGAAAAATCACGATTTTCCCGCTTTACTCAACACAAACACACCATGTCGTAGCGATTGAAGATACCGGGAAAGGGTTCGATGCTCATATTGTTGAGAAGTTGTTTACTCCATTTACAACAACGAAAGAAGTCGGTTTAGGGCTGGGTTTAACCATCAGCCAATCATTAATGGAGAAGTACGCTGGGCATATTTATCTTGCGTCCAGTACGAAGAAAGGTGCATTAGTTATTTTGGAACTGCCGTATGCAAAATCATAAATTTTCCGTGCTCTTGGTGGATGATGACCAAGACGTGTTGGACTCGTATAAGCATTTAATGGACATTGCGGGCCTAACCGCGAAAGCCATTTCCGATCCGACGCAAGCGTGTCAACACCTATCGACCGATTGGCCGGGTGTGGTCTTGCTCGACATGTACATGCCGCAGATTCACGGTTTGCAACTGCTGGAAAAGATCAAACAGATTGATGAGCGGATTCCTGTGATTGTGATTACCGGACACGGAGATATTCCGATGGCGGTCGAGGCAGTAAAGAAAGGCGCGTGTGAATTTGTGGAAAAGCCAATTAATCCGGCTCAATTGCTCGAAATGGTCAAATCGCATCTCGATATTCGCGCGGCATTTGTGGAGCAAAAACGTGCGATGGTATCCAGCATTGATAACGCGTTGGTTGGTAAGTCTGCCCAGTTAGACCAAATTCGCCATTGCGTCTCTCAATTCGCATTGCTGAAAAATCATGTTGTAGTATGGGGTGAGTCGGGGTGTGGTCGCCATCTTGTCGCGAATCTTATCCATGCTATGTCTGAGGGTGGGGAAGCCACGCAGTGCCAAATACTCAACTCTGAACTCAGCTTAACGCCAGAGCAATTGGCTACGGAACTCGATAATCTGGTAGCAAATACGTTGATTCTCGACAATGTAGAACGCTTGAGTGAGCCATGCCAACGCTTGTTTGCACAATGGCTCATTGAACAAGAACGCAATAATCGACCTGTGCGTGTCATCGCGGTTTTCAGCCAAGAACCAGAACAGCTTATTGCTCAAGAAAACCTAACCCCTGAGCTTTATTACGTTTTAAATCAAGGTGTCATTGAAGTGCCGCCTCTGCGTCAAAGGCCGGATGATGTCGCGGTGTTGTTCCATTATTTCTTGAAGTTGAGCTGCAAGAAACTGGGTAAAGTCGTGCCTAAAGTGGAATCGAGCTACTTATCGGTATTGCGTTCGCATCAGTGGCCTGGCAACGTGCGCGAGTTACGTAACGTCGCAGAATTGTACGCCGTTGGGATTGTGAAACTGACAGGGAAAGAGAAACTCTACACTCAGGCTGAATTACAGTTGCCTTTGGATGAACTCGTTGATGATTACGAAAAGGGCGTTATCGAAGATGCGTTGTTTCTTCATTCAGGGCGGGTTACGGATGCAGCGGATTATCTACAGGTTCCGCGTAAAAAGCTCTATTTACGAATGCGAAAACACGCTATCGATAAAGATTCATTCAAGCGCCGATAAAAGGTTGATAGAAAAACGCCCCGCAGGATATTGTGGGGCGTTTTCTTTAGTACCACTCGTCTTCAGGGAAGAATTTTCCTTCAGGAGCATATGGGTCTTCATCAAATGGATGTTCGGCTTTGGTTCTTAACCTCTCTAGCTGATGCTCTAGCATTTGAACGGTGTCATAATCGCCTTCTGAACATGCAACATAGATTTGCTGCTCCAGTAAACGAATGCTGTCTTGAATTCCCATCGTAAACCTCCTTAATATGAGCAAGCGCGGTTAAACAGTTCTACCTATTCTCAAAACGATTATAGTCCAGCAATCCAAATTCGATAGGATATGACTGTTTGTACCACTGATGAACCTGATCGCTAAACGGCCAAAACTCACTCGAGCTGCGACGAATCGCAAACGCATCAAGCAATTTGACGTAATCTTCTTCCGTATACACATTTTTAATCATCTCAACCAGTTGCGGGATCTGAGACTCCTTCAAAGAAAGGTAAGCCGCTGGGTAACTACCAAGCACTCCGCGAACCAGTGTTAAATCGTCATTTTCTGGATCTCGATTGCTTTCTTCGTCAAATAAGCTCGAGATGTTGGTATGTGCGCTATTCTGCAACAAGGTAAAAAGCTGTTTTTGACCAGAATTAGACTCAATCATAAGCATCGTAATTTGAGGTAAGTACGCTAACCCTTTGCCTTTGATCGTGTTTATTGAGCGAAGAAGATTTTCGTTTTTTGAAGAAAAACCAGTTTGCTCAATGTCATATCGGTTACTCAGCACGGGAGCCAGCAGTGTTTTTAACTTCGCATAGAGCTCTGATTTTGGATCGTCCGTGTAATACGGAACGTTCGTCGGTTGGTTAAACGGATTAACGTTACGCTGTAAAAAGTCACTCAGCTGCGGGCTTTGTTCACGATACCAACTAGATTGTTCTTGATGTCGAATGTTGAGTGGGAGCAGGGCAACAAAGTTACTTTCCCCTTCAAGTCTTAGAAAGTCCATAAACATGCGAGTGATCAGCTGGTGGCCAAAATTGCCGTAGACATCGAAGCCAGCCACAAGAAGGTAATGGATACGCTCAATCAACGCATAATCCATAATCCATGCTGTTTTTGGTGGCTCGCCGACCAAACCTTGGACAACAGTGGCGCTGTCAAAGTGTCTAAATACAGTTAGCGCAGCATTGGGGTTGTGACCGTCACCTGTCCAAATCACATCGGTGGTTAGGTAACGACCGTCTTTAAACCAGCGGTTAACAAACTCAGACTTCTCTTCTAAATATTTGGCCTGCTGTCTGGAATACGCGACCCAGTTGGTCATCGGTAGGGTGTTGCTTTCCAGTTCGCTTGGCAGTTTCAGGTTGTTCGCTTGAGAGCGATAAAACTCGTTGATCTCAGGGATATCCGATTTTTCAGGGTCAATGAAGAACACCCAAAAACGGTCATTGATGACATTAAGTGCGAGCTGACCACGGCAAACTGGCCCTTTGATAAAGGCGTTAATCGTGTTCTGTGAGTTGTCGAGCATAAACTTAAAGCGCGCTTTTACTGGCATGTCGATAAAGGCGGTCATTGGGTTAGCTGCGATTTCAGGCGCATAACCCGGCAGTTGAGATACGGTGTATGGCGCGTCAATAAACCACTGCTTCCAGTTAGTAATACGCTGCTTGTTGAGTGCAAAAGGCATATGAGTTTTATCGACGATGGTGCCTTGTTCAGGAATCAAGCGGTAGTACACGCGATCAACTCCCGGATCATCGTAAGGGCGACGGGTGGCAATACGTTTAACAGGCAGTCCTGGCGGTGTTGCAGAGCGTACCAGACTAAAAAAGCGTGGCTGGCGTTCATTCAGATCTGAAAAATATAGGTGTGATAAGAACAGATGTTCGTAGATATAACGTGCGGCTAATTGGACTTTCAACGAGTCTTTGTTGAGTAACTTTTCATACGTCTCGACCAAATCTTGCTGCTTCTGGGTAAGTGGCACGGGATCGTTCATGAGAGCGCCGTCATTCAGCCAATTGATTAAGGTGGAGTACTCTTTGCCATCTAGGTTTGGCATTCCGTAAGGCATCCCCCAAGTAGGGTATTTTTTCTCGTATTGACTGTATTCTTCAATAGTCGGGCAAACCTGACTGCGATCAATCGCGAAATCAAATCCTTCTAGCTGATCTTGTTGCGGAAGAGGGTGCGACTCTTTTTGCATCAACATTCTGGCGATTAAGCCCGCTTCGATGTTCGCTGTCGCGTTTTGGGAGCGTTCGTTAAGGACAGGATGAAAGCCCAAGTCACGCCACTGCTGTGTTGTCTCTGCATCCTCAAACAGGCGAGTGGGTTTCGCTGCCGTCAGGCGAGTTCCTTCGTAGACAAGCTGAGTACTTGCGCCTCGATCAATCCCTTCTACCGAAGAGAGTTTCAGTTGACATGGCGCATCATAACAGGCGTGACAGACCACACATCGCTTGTCGATGATGGGTTTTACCTCCTTTAAGAAGAAATCGCCATGTGATGAGTCTATGTGGACGCGGCGCTCTCTAACCTGCGCCTCTCCAAAGAGTTGATTGTAGTTAAGCCCAGCGTATGTGGCACAGCCAGCGAACAGTGTTACGATCACCAGTAACAAAAGTTTTTGTAGTTTCATCTGGATATTGATTTGATTGATTATGTTCAGAAAATTGCAGCAGAAGAATACGAGTTTAGCAAATAAAACACCATTCAAAATCGCTGAAAACCCTCATTGACCAGTCTATTGGTTTACATAACAGACAGAAAATGGGACACCAAGGCGATCGAACTCTTTTATCCAGCGCCATTGATTGTCTTGGAGTTTATCGCCAGGGCCTTTGACCTCTATCCAGCGGTATTCATTATCTTTAAATGCGATTAAATCAGGCATTCCATTCCGGTAGAGCTTGAGATCGCTGAACTGCACTTCAAAAAGAGAGAGTAAGGTGTCGGTAGGGATTGCGGTTTCGGCATGATCAATCAGTTCAGGCGCAAAGCTTGGCCAGTGAATAAAAGGATTACTGATGTTCAATTTTTCTTCATAACGTTGCTTAAGATGGAGCAGTCCCTGAGCCGATATCGTTTCAACGGCCTTGTCATACGTCTTCTGACGCTTACTGAGGAAATCAGCGTGGTATAGATCTAAAGGCTTATATTGATACGCATTGATAAACGCGCCTTCGACTGGAGCAAAAAACAGTTCCCAAAACGCGAGGCCGAGTAAACCATTGAGGAAGTGGTTTTCAACGTAAAACACATTCCAGCCATTCTTTTCAAAATGCGCTTTTACTGCCAATTCTACGCGTTGTTGTGAAAGATCGAGTTCCAGCCGGCATTCATGACATTTAGGTTTTGAGGCGCGCGGAACTTTCAAGCCACGTTTACGCTTTACTCTCTGTTCCAGTTTGGTCGCGACTTCTAACTCTGCTGCATTTTCAGGTTGGGTTAGCATGCCCGTGACAACGTCACTAAAGAGTTTGTCTTCGTCAAGCTTAGCAAGAATTCGTGCTTGACGCTCTCGACTCGGCGGTAATTGTGTTTGCCTGAATAAACCCAAAGCTTTGTCGTACGCGCTTAATCGCTCAAAGTCTCGTGCAATGTCATTAATCATGTGCTGACGCTTACGTTCAATATAGGCGTGTGGCACTGGGTCTGGAATACGTTCGGAGAGGCTAGTTAATGTCGAGAGGCATTGTCTGTCTGCCAAAGAATATTCTTCGGCGAGAGAACTTAAACTCAGTAGTTGCTCAATCTCAATACGCGAACTGAAGAAGCGACGTTCTTTGCTTAGTTCATATTTCTCAAACTGGTTTAACCCCAGTTCATCCAATACAAACTGGCTTAAGTCTTGATGTGTATTGGCAAAAAACAGAGTCAGTAACAAATCAATCATGTAATCGGATTTGAGATGAATAACCTCAAAGCCGATTTTGTTGAAGTCTGAAAACGGCGTATTTGGTATCGAGGCGATGAATTGCTCTTTTCGAAGCGACTTATTGACCTGAGGAAATAGCGCACATAGCTCTGGTTTTGTCAGCAAGCTAGACGCAAGCCCATGGGTATCAAGTATCGGGTTAATGGCGATAAAATCGTATTTGACCAATGTATCTAGACGAGAGGGTATGTCGGGGATTTCAGCGTAGTTTATTTTGTCTGAACGAAACCAGCACCCACGGCGACTGTATAGTCGTACCAACAAGCACTGAGAAGGTCTATCTAACTGATTAAAATGAGTGATCCATTCATGTTCGCTGCATTCGAGTAGATCAGAGTACCAATGCTGAGCGTGAGAAATCAGTTTAACAAAATTATCTAAATAGTAATCGGGCGCGAGAGTGACGGGATTATCCATGTTGTACACATACAAAAAAGGCTTACCCATAAGAGTAAGCCTTTCAGTACTTAATTCAATCGATTAAGCGTTTTTAAGCTGCGCAACTTTTGCTTCAGAAATTGGCTTAGTGATGATTGCAAGTGTAATACACACTGCCATCATAACTGCTGAAACCGTGTACGCTAGGTTGTAGCCGTCGCCGTTTGTCATAGAGAAGCCAACAACCGCGGCACCGATAGCACCACCAATACCCCAGGCCGTGTATAGAACGCCGTAGTTAGTACCGTAGTTTTTCAGGCCGTAGAATTCTGCTGTTAGTGTTGGGAATACCGCTAGTAGCGTACCGTAACCAACCGCTGCGATAGCTGTACCGATGATAAGCGTGAATTCTGTATCGAACGTTGCGAACAGAGCCATGTTTGCGCCTTGTAGTATGAACGCTAACAGTAGAGTGCGCACGCCACCAATCTTGTCTGCAAGCATACCCGCAGCAACACGACCGCCTGAGTTAAATACTGCAAGGATAGATGCTAGGTATACCGCGTTTGGCAGGCTAGCCTGAACGCTTGCGATCGTGGTGATGTTACCGATGATCATAAGACCAACAGAAGCGGCAAACGCGTACATGATCCACAATGAGTAGAACTGAGGCGTTTTCAGCATCGCTTTCCAGCTTAGATCTTCAGAAATCTTTACCGCTTTTGGTGCTTGGCCAGCTTTTACTTTTGGTTCTGCTGGCGTGTAGCCCGCTGGTGGGTTGTTGATCGTCGCTGCAAGTGGTACTGCGATAGCCAAAATACCTACACCAAGTACTAAGAAGCTAGTTTGGATGCCCATGCTGTCGATAAGAGCAGCAGTCAGTGGCGCAAGGTAGATAGCGGCAAGACCGAAGCCAGCGGCGATAAGACCGTTTACCATGCCTTTTTTAGACGAGTGGAACCATTTCATCGCAGACGGTGACAGACACGCGTAACCAAAGCCGATACCAGCACCAGTAATCACACCGAATGTAATGTTTAGCATAAGCGGTGAATCGACAAAACCAGAGGCAATCATACCAAGGCCAGTAAGAACCGTACCTAAGATAAGGATCATACGAGGACCCATACGGTCTTGTAGGATACCCGCAACTAGAAGACAGATAGAGAAGGTGATAGTTGCAGTTGCGTAAGGCGCAGATGCTTCAGCAGCACTCCAGCCAGATTCAGTGACTAGTGCCTTGTTAAATACACTCCAAGCATACAGGATGCCAAGACAAAGGTTGATACAGAATCCCGCTAGCAGGATACGCATAGCTTTATCAATCTTGCTCATTTTTTTTCCCAGTTTTCCTCTAAGAAGAGGCGTGGTTAATAGTCAATACATTAAAATTAAGTTTGCGTTTATCAACAGAAAACGCAATGGGCGCGAATTATAACCAATATAAGTGTGATTGGAATCTCTTTTTCAATCAGAACACAAAAATATTTCCAATTGTTAACAGACTGTGTACAACCCCTTTGCTAATAAGGGTTTGACGTCCGGTAACGAAGCTATAAGACGGATAGATTAACAAAATGGTGTATTGCACTTTTACCGTAGCGTTTAACCACGAAAATCAGGTTCTTACATGTTTCTGTAATCTGGCCCACCACCACCTTCGGGGGGAACCCAAGTGATGTTATTTGATGGGTCTTTTATGTCGCACGTTTTACAGTGAAGGCAGTTAGTGGGGTTAATGTGCAGTTGTTTGTTGCCATCTTTCTCAACAATTTCATACACACCAGCCGGACAATACCGCTGGCTCGGTTCATCAAACATGGGTAAATGGTTAGCAATAGCAATCCTGTAGCTGGAGATATGTAAGTGATTAGGCTGATTTTCTTCGTGTTTTGTACCGGATAAATACACCGATGAAGGTCTATCAAAACTCAGCTTTTTATCGGGCTTAGGGTAGTGAATTTTTGTGCAAGTGTACTTATCTTTCAAAGCCACGTAGTCAGCTTGTGGATCTTTGATGTTCCAAGGTACAGGCTTACGTGTGATACATGGCCAAATGTTCTGTTCAATGATGGCAAGTGCACCACCAAGAATAGGGCCGTGTTTGTGAATGGCGCCGTTGAAATTTCGGGCTCGACTCAGTTCGTCATACAGCCAGGACTGCTCAAAATGCGTTTGGTAGTTTACTTCAAGCTCAGGATTGTCTTTTGCGAATTCTAGGGCAATCGCTTCAGCCGCTATCAGACCTGATTTCATAGCGGTGTGACACCCTTTAATTTTGGCGTTGTCTAGCGTGCCTGCATCACATCCGATTAATAAGCCGCCGGGAAACTGCTGTTTGGGGAGTGAAAACAATCCACCTTTGGCTAACGCTCTTGCACCAAAACAAAGTCGCTCACCGCCCTCTAAATATTTGGACATAGCAGGGTGGTGTTTTAGGCGTTGAAACTCTTCAAAGGGATCAAGGTAGGGGTTGCTGTAATTGAGATCGACAATAATACCGACCGCAATTTGGTGGTTGTCGAGGTGATAAAGAAAGCTCCCGCCATTGGTGTTGCTCTCACTGAGTGGCCAGCCCAAGCCGTGGATAACCGTACCGGGTTTATGTCTTGGATCGTTTTCCGGTAGTTGCCACAACTCTTTAATGCCCAACGCATAGTGTTGGGGTTGTTTACCTTTGTTCAGTTTGAATTTACTGATCAGTTCGCAACCTAAATGGCCTCTTGCCCCTTCTGCAAATACGGTATATCGGGCTTTGAGAATAATGCCTGGCTCAAAGCTGCTTTTTGGTTTGCCTTCTTTATCAAGGCCTAAATCGGACGTCACAATGCCACAGACGTTGCCTTCATTGTCGTAATGGATGCTTTTTGCGGCAAAGCCGGGAAAGATCTCAACGCCAAGTTGCTCGGCTTGATCCGCTAACCAAATGCAGAGTTGCCCCAAGCTAATGACGTAATTGGGATTTTTGCCAAACAGGGTTTTAGGAGCAAGATGTTTAGGAACGCGACAGTGATTGTGTTTGGTTGTTAGGTAAATGAGCGATTCGTCACTCACAGGAGTCATGGGTGGTGGGGCGTCTTGCCAGTCTGGGAAAAGCTCGTCTAGTGCTTTTGGCTCGAATACGGCTCCGGATAAAATATGCGCGCCGACTTGTGCGCCTTTCTCAATCACGCAAATATTGAGATCCAGTCCATTCGACCGACTAAGTTGACCAAGTCGACAAGCAGCGGATAATCCAGCAGGGCCAGCGCCGACAACGACAATGTCAAACTCCATTGTTTCTCTTTCCATGCCTTATCTCACCTGTTGTCCACCTTGTCTCAATAAATAATAGTTCAGTTAACCTAAACTTTACTAAGCGGGAATTAACGTGCTTAAGCCCAACACTAGTGAGTGAAGTTGGCGCTGAGGGCGCTCGGTTAATGGAGTGGATGTATGAGTCATCTTACGACAGCAAAAGTTTTGGTAATCTCCCAGCATGATGGTGTTCAATGTAGTGGGGGCACTTTGTCAGTGTTAACGGCAGCCGAGCAGATATCGACACTGTGCGAAAATTGTCCTGTTGATGTATTGGTAGTGGGGAATCAATGCCAAAACGTTGTGGAACAGTTACGTCGATTTCCTATCGTGAACCAAATTATGGTCGCTGACGATGTATGTTTCGCTCACCCTTTAAGCGAGTGTTTGGCGCCTGTTGTGGTAAAGGCAAGCCATGGCTACTCGCATATTCTGTCTGCGGCTACCACTTTCGGTAAGGATTTGATGCCGAGAGTATCTGCGTTACTCGATGTGGGTCAGCTGTCTGATATCACCAAAATTGAAGCGCCTGATACGGTTGTTCGCCCAATATACGCAGGCAATGCACTCGCACGGGTGACGTCAAGTGACAAGGTGATCATTATGACGATACGTGAAACGGCGTTTGATAAAATGCAGCCGTCAGATGAGCCCACCGCTTCAGTGACAATGCTCCAATTTGATGCTGCTCCTTCTGCGACAGAATTTGTCAGTCAGGAAATGACAAAAACGGAGCGGCCAGAGCTCACCTCCGCTAAGGTCGTTGTATCTGGAGGCAGAGGGCTGGGGAGTAAAGACAATTTTGCATTAGTGGAAAAGTTGGCAGATAAATTGGGTGGAGCGATTGGTGCATCGCGAGCGGCAGTGGATGCCGGGTTTGTTTCCAATGATCTTCAGGTAGGGCAGACAGGCAAAGTGGTGGCACCGGATCTTTATATTGCAGTGGGCATTTCGGGCGCGATTCAACATATCGCTGGGATGAAGGAGTCAAAAGTCATTGTGGCAATCAACAACGATCCCGATGCGCCGATTTTTGATGTTGCCGATTATGGGCTAGTAGGGGATCTGTTTGCTCTATTACCGGAACTCATCGATAACGTGTAATGGCAAAAGTGATCATTTCAAAAAATTAAGTGGGCCATTGTTCATGACCCACTTGCGTATTCCCACTTGCTTATTGATTGATGCAATGGATATTTACACCTGATAACGGCTTTCTAAGTGCCATACGAGTTTTTTGGTGAATCTTGCCGCTTCGCCCCCAGTGCAGGCTCTGTGGTCAAAGGTAATAGAGAGTGGCATTGCTTTGATTGTGATAGGTTGACCGTCTTTCATCACCACTTTTTCAATGATTCGTCCTGCGCCCACAATCGCGACCTGAGGCGGTGACACTACGGGCGTCGCATAGATGCCGGCAATGGCACCAAAATTCGACAGTGTGATCGTGGCATTCTGGAGTTGCTCTCGCCCTATTTTACGGGTTCGGATGCCTTCAACGGTTTCATCTAACCAGCGACGCACACCCTCGGTTGAAAAGTCATCCGCATTTTTTAAAACAGGAACATATAAGCCATGTTCACTATCGACGGCGATACCAATATTGACGTTTCTGTGTACACAGCGAGTCATGGTGTCGGCATCGAACCATGCGTTCAGGGCGGGCTCTTGTTTACAGGCATAAACGACGGCTTTGATTAGTCGGGCAGAAATGTCTTCATCACTACTCCAGTTGGCTAAACTCGCTTCTTCAGTAATGGTAACGGCGGCCACAGCGTGGTGAGATTCCGTCATGGTCGCTGCCATGGTTCTTCGTGCACCTTTGAGTAACTCTGTGCCCGGTTGCTGTCGGCCAGCTTCATGGTAAATATCGTTGTCGATAATCAATCCATTCGGGCCAGTCCCGTCTACTTTGTCCAAATTCACCCCAAGTTTCTTAGCCAGAAGGCGAGCCGATGGCATGGCGGTAACTGGAGATTGCTCCATGTGGTTATTCGCGCCACCAATCCAAAAGTCATCCACATTCACTTGGTGAGTCTGGTGCGATACATTCCCGACTACAGTCGCAGCATCGGCGTTTTGTTTCATCGGTTCCGCTTGGTTTGAACTGGCAGAGGCGTTTTCGTTCACCTCTTCAATTTCGAGCAGCAATGCGCCGATGTTGACGACATCGCCTTCTTCACCGTGGCGACTGATGACTTTACCGCTGCAAGGCGAGGGGACTTCGACAACGGCTTTAGCGGTTTCGACGGTGAGTACAACTTGGTCTAACTCGACTTGATCGCCGACTTGAACGTGCCACTCGACAATCTCTGATTCTGCTAACCCTTCTCCAAGGTCAGGCAATAAAAAACGTTTCATTTCCATCCCTCCACCAGCTCTCGCGCAGCTTGTATGATGTCTTGTTCCTGAATCATGAAGTAATCTTCATTACGGTAATAAGGCATTATGGTATCCATCCCTGTGACACGCTTTGGTGGTGCTTTAAGTATACACATTGCGCTTTCTGACACTCTCGCCAAAATTTCTGCGCCGACCCCACAAGTGCGGCTGGCTTCATGCACCACGAGTAGCCTTCCGGTTTTCTCCAAAGACTTAATAATGGTGTTCATATCAATGGGTTTAATTGATGCTAGATCGATGACTTCTACCGAAATCCCTTGGCTTGATAGTTCGTTAGCTGCTTGTAGTGACTCAACGACACACGCACCCCATGTAACAAGGGTAATATCTCGTCCTTTACGTAGAGTAAAGCAGGTATCAAGTGGCAGTGCTTCACCATTATCAATAACATTAGATTTGACCGTGCGGTATATACGTTTTGGCTCGAAGAACATGATGGGATCATTGCTACGAATAGAGGCGAGCAGTAGACCATATGCCCGTTGAGGTGACGATGGGATCACCACTTTCAAACCGGGTATGTGAGCAAATAGGGCTTCGACACTTTCTGAATGATGCTCTGGCGCGTGAATACCGCCGCCAAAGGGGGCTCGAAAGACGGCAGGGCAAGTCAGACGACCTCGGGTTCGGTTTCTCATTCGTGCCGCGTGACACATCACATGTTCTAAAGCAGGGAATACAAACCCTTGGAATTGAAATTCGGCGACAGGTCTTAGTCCTTGTGTTGCCATGCCCACGGTAATACCCCCAATCAACGCTTCTGCGAGGGGAGTGTCGATTACTCTGCGCAGGCCAAACTTTTCTTTTAGGCCGACCGTTGCACGGAAAACGCCGCCGTTATCGCCGACATCCTCGCCCAGAACAATGACGCTCTGGTCATGGGCCATTTCGTGGTGAAGCGCAAGATTGACCGCCTCAACGAGAGTCATTTCAGCCATGATGACCTCCTTGCATTCGCATCACTTTGTGAATGAATTCATCGCGTTGCGCATTGAGCTCTGTCGGCGCGGATTCATACAAATAATCAAATGCGCTCTCGGGCGCTTGTGGGACAAGGTTGGTGTAATTCTCGACGGCCGATTCGACCATGTGTTTGCACTCTTGTAACCACGCTTGTTCCTGTTCTTCAGACCAAGCGTTGATATTGATAAGGTACGTTTTTAGCCGCTGTATAGGCTCATATTGCCAAGCGCGATTTAACTCTTCTTCACTACGATAACGGCTTGCGTCATCAGCGGTGGTGTGGTCACTCAAACGATAGCTGACCGCTTCTATAAGGGTTGGGCCTTTGCCTTTGCGCGCCTTATCCAATGCCGCTAAGACACAATCATGCACAGCAACCGCATCGTTGCCATCCACCGTCATGCCTCTAATACCCGCACCTTTCGCTTTTTCTGATAGAAAATCCGCAGCGCATTGCAAAGCACGAGGAACAGAGATCGCCCATTGGTTGTTGTTGATAACGAAAACTAAAGGCACATTCCACGCTCCGGCGCAGTTTATCGCTTCGAGAAAATCGCCTTTCGATGTGGCACCATCACCACATGTGACTAACGCCGCTTTATGACGTCCTTCCATTTTTAAAGCGGCGGCCACGCCAACTGCGTGGGTACATTGTGTCGCAATAGGAACACAGAACGGTAAATCGTGACACTCAATGCCTTCAGCAGGCGAAAAATCACTGCCTCGTTCATCGCCGCCCCAATATTGCAAATTCTTCTCCATCGGAATACCACGCACCCACATTGCAGGCATGTCACGATAGTAGGGAATCAACACATCGCTTGCATGCAATGCATGGCCAATCCCAATACCAAAAGCTTCCGCACCTAAATGAGATGGGTATGTACCAAGCTTACCTGTACGTTGAAGTGCAACCGCTTTATTGTCATAAGTGCGGCTGAGTACCATGTCCCTATAAAATGTTACCAGGGTTTCATTATCTGCCCATGAAGGTAGTTGCTGTACCGTTTCCCCTAAATGATTGATAAAACGGATCATAGGCAATGATTGCGCATTCATAAAAATCTCCTCTATTGCCCCTCTTTAGTGGATCGCACCATTGAGAGACAAAACATGACTTATTGACCATGTTTCGATCTCTATAAGCCAAGATAGATATTTAAATTCCATACATCTTGTTATTGAAAGCTAAAACAACCTGCTGTGGTTTACTTCGGTATTGCAGTTTTACACTACAAATTCCCCTTTAATCAGAGAACCATTTCAGCCATCACCCTTAAAGGTAAGTGTAACCAAAATGTTAAAATTCGCTTAATTCACGGTATGAAGCCAAGTAAAGTAAATCTTACACTTGGCAAGAAGATGGAGAAAAGCACCAGGTTTAGGCGATGAGATTGTTAAGGATTAGTGATTCATACTATCGGTAGAAATGATATCAGAACATTGATTTGCGAGATAAATTGGCTGAGATTGTGTCATTTTTTGTCTAACAGAGAGGGAAACGATCAGCGTTTTTTGACAGGGTGGTTTTGTAAAATTCACATTGTGAAATTTCTTTTGTGAAATTGTTGTGAATAATTGATTAATCTAACTGTCATACACAGAACAACTCGTCAACAAATTTAAATAATCGTTTAGGAAAGTGACTCTAACAAGACGCCAATGCCGCAGAGGGAAAGACTATGAACATGCTGACAATCGATAAAACTGAAATACATAAAAACCAATCTACCTTTATCGCTGAAGCTGTCTTTGCCGTGGAAATGGTAAAAGCGGATGAGCAGTTAGAAAAACAGAAGATGGCAAAACAGCTGCTTGATACGCTGTTCCCGCTAGAACGCGGCTCGCATGAAGATGTTGTAAGCTACGAAATTGATTATCGCCACGTACAAGCTTACTTCAAAAATGGTGAGCATGTTGGGCT
Organism: Vibrio japonicus; assembly: GCF_024582835.1. Lineage (NCBI taxonomy): Bacteria > Pseudomonadati > Pseudomonadota > Gammaproteobacteria > Vibrionales > Vibrionaceae > Vibrio > Vibrio japonicus. The sequence goes on along the minus strand of NZ_CP102097.1, from coordinate 165,859 downwards.
AAAAAGAGCCAAGCATTTTGTCGCTTACGCGGGTGAAAAATGTGCACCACAAGCGATTCTATTTCGTGATGAGAGCGGCACCCATGTAGAAGTAACAATAGGCAAGCGCAAAGGAACCGGAAACCTAGAGCTTGTTGATATTAAAGATATCCAATTAGAAACCTGCACGACATTCAGCCAAACAGAGAAGTGCTACGCTTCAGGCGTTCGTCACTGGTTGAGCCTAATTCGCAGTGACAGACAAGGGAACTCTATCGCATGCAGTGAAGAGAAAGAGTTCACTGCAAAAAATGGCGATGACTATAACCTAGGTTTTAGCTTCGCTTTATAATAAATCAATGTTTATCAATGAAAGTTTTTAGCCCTGCTAGCCTTAGCGGGGCTTTTGTATGGGAAATCACTTAACTCAGTGTCAAATACTAGTGGTGCGCATCACAATGTCGGTGAAATCGTCAATCGTAATGCCTTTGTGATCTTATGTTCATCGCGAGAGTACAGCGAAAGAGTTCGCAAGCACATAGGTGTTGATTACGCTTGATACTCTTTCATTGTTTCAACTAAGTTATCCAATGAAAATCCACGATATTCAATGTCATAACCTCTTAGATTTAACTTTTTCAAAAGGCAGTGGGATTTCTCTATTAATTTTGCCTCACTGTAACGTTTTTGCTGTCTCTTTACTTCGGCAATGAGTATTTTCTTATCTAAGTCATTAATAGCCACTATATCGATCTCATTGTGACCTTTTGCATCCCAGTATCCACCAATCTTGCCAAATTGCTTTGATTCAACCAATATCGCGACGAACAGGCTCTCTAATTCCAGACCAGAGTAAACGGTAAAGTCTCGCTCAATATATCTTCGGATGTATTCGTAGTTCTCCATCTCAACAGCACTTTTGTTGGCATGGATGAATCGAAACCAGAAGTTTAGAAACGGATCGGAAATGGAGTAACGAATATCTCGTGAGTTCTCTTTAGAACTAATCGGGCGCTTCTTGGTAATAACATCAAAAACTTCATCAAGCTTTTCCAGATGAACACCGACACTCATATCTAAGAAGTTTTCAATTCGAGCACGGCTTGTATTGCCTTTTGATATAGCACCAAGAATATCGAAGTAAATTCGATGTTCTGAGCCAAAATCTTCAACGAGTCGATGAGTTCCTTCTTTTATTAGTGGTGAAAATTCGGAGATTACCGCCTCAAACAGGTCATCGTTCTCAGCAGAAAATCGGGTTAACCACTCAAGGTATTTTGGTATCCCGCCAGATAGGCACCACCATCGAAGCATGTTTTCAGCATCAAATTGATCGTGATCTTTCATTACCTCTGCAAGATAAGAGGGCTGCAAAGGTTGAATTTTAAAGAATCTATCATCGCGATTGAATAGAGGTTCGTCTTTGCCTTTGAAAATCTTCGTCATCATGCTGTAGAGGGAGCCACTGCACACTAGGTGCATCATCGAGTCTCTCTTGTTTGCATCCCATAAATTTTGAATATCGGAGAATAGAGCAGGGTTGACGATATCGATATCTTGAAATTCGTCAATGATGATTGTCAGAGGTTTTTGCTTTGTATAATCCAACAAGAACTCAATGATATCTCGCAGTGATTGGGGCTGGAAAAACTTAATACCGAGCTCACTATTGATGATTTCTGAGAATTCAGCCACTAAGGAGCTTTCACTCTTTCGACTTATGAAAAGGTAAAGGAATTTGGTCTTTTCTTGGTGAAAAGCTTCGTTTAAAAGACGGGTTTTACCTACACGTCTTCTCCCAACCATTACGCTAAGTTGCCCCTTTGTTTCTACTATCTGCCCAGAAACCATTTGTAGAGCTTTTAATTCCTTCTGACGGTTATAAAATTTTTTCATTGCTTTCTACTTTTGCTTTCACGTATTAGCAATAGAATAGAGCATGAGGTCTTTAGTGTAAATTAAATTACTGTAAAAAAAATTACAGTAATTTAATTTACAGTAATTGAAATGCCATGCCAAAAAACTTTTATCCCATAGCACTTGAGTCGAAACATCGTTGGACAGAAATGGCTTAGGGTTGGTGTGCTAAGCCATGCAGTTCGGATAAGCTGGGTTTGGTCAAAATCTAGCTCGCTAAAGTCTATTAAGCCGGTGACTATTCTTATTTGAGTGCGACTATCGAAGGGGGAGGGGCGCTGTGCTGGTTAGGAATTCGGTATTAGTCTTCAGAGACAACATCGACGCAGGCGCGGCTAATGTCTTGGTCGATATAAGCCATGCCCAATTTGTTAAGGTAGTCCATTCTATCGGCACTGCGAAGGTCAATATCGGGGCCATCGAGGTTGCAATCTTGATAAATCTTAGCCAAATGTGCCATAAACTGTTCACCAACACTCATCATCAATAAGCTCATTGCACCGACATCGGGTTTCACTTTGTCACGCTGCTGCTCAGATAAGTTCACCGCCAAAACAATCGGCTCTTCGTTCCCGTCAAAACGAACACTGCGCTCTCGAACGGTCTGCTGTGCCCAGTAGTAGGCGAGCTGTTTACTTTGGGTTAAAAATACCGGCTCGATAGATTCGCTATAGTGATTGCCGATGGTCGCCATGGTACTTTGGGCTACTTGATTGAGGGCTTTGTCGCCAGAGCGTTTGAGCCCTTGGCCTTGAATAGAAGAGAGCAGTGCAGAGGAAGTGCCGTGATACCAAACATCACCGATTGCAAAGCCATCTTTAGAAAGTAATTCGGTCGCATCTTGTAGATAGGTAGGAACAGAAGTCATAGGCATCCTCAACAAACATCAATATGGTCAGTCTAAAAGAAGTAGAGAGCGAGACTGCGTCTTGGGTCGCAATCTCACTCTCTAGAGGCTAGGGTCTCTTAGTCGAACTGATGAGAAGTGTTTAGCTCACCAGCCGCTTTAAGAGCGTTTTCACCTGCGAAGTACTCTTTGTGGTCATCACCGATGTCTGAACCTGACATGTTCTGGTGTTTAACACACGCGATACCTTGGCGGATTTCTTGGCGTTGAACGTTCTTAACGTAGCCCAGCATGCCTTGTTCACCGAAGTACTCTTTCGCTAAGTTGTCGGTAGACAGTGCAGCAGTATGGTACGTTGGTAGCGTGATTAGGTGGTGGAAGATACCCGCTTCACGTGCTGCGTCTGCTTGGAAGGTGCGGATTTTGTCATCAGCGCGCTTCGCTAGTTCAGTCTCATCATACTCAGCACTCATTAGGTTCGCGCGGTCGTATGCCGATACATCTTCACCTGCTTCAACCATTGCGTCATAAGCTTGCTGACGGAAGTTGAGTGTCCAGTTGAAAGATGGTGAGTTGTTGTAAACCAGTTTCGCGTTCGGGTGAACTTTGCGTACGCCATCCATCATCTCTTTAATTTGACCAATGTGTGGCTTCTCGGTCTCAATCCATAGTAGGTCAGCACCTGCATTAATGGCTTCAATACAGTCAAATACACAGCGTTCTTCACCAGTACCTTCACGGAATTGATACAGACCTGAAGGTAGACGCTTAGGACGTACCAGTTTGCCGTCGCGGTTGAAACACACGTCGCCTTGCTTCATGTCAGCCACATCGATCTCTTCAACGTCTAAGTAAGAGTTGTAGATATCACCTTGGTCACCTGGCTCTTTCACTACGGCGATTTCTTTGGTTAGACCTGCGCCTTGTGAGTCAGTACGCGCAACGATGATACCGTTGTCGATACCTAGCTCTAGGAATGCATAACGCAGTGCGCGTAGCTTGGCGTGGAAATCAGCGTGCGGTACGGTTACTTTACCGTCTTGGTGGCCACACTGTTTTTCATCGGCTACTTGGTTTTCGATCTGTAGACAACAAGCGCCCGCTTCAATCATTTTCTTCGCCAGCAGGTAAGTGGCTTCTGCGTTACCAAAACCTGCATCAATATCGGCAACAATTGGCACAACGTGCGTTTGATGGTTATCGATTTGATCTTGAATTTGCTCTTGAAGCGCTACGTCACCCGCTTCGCGTGCTGCATCGAGTTGGCGGAACAGTCCACCTAGTTCACGTGCATCTGCTTGGCGAAGGAAGGTGTAAAGTTCTTCAATTAGCGCAGGTACTGAGGTTTTCTCATGCATTGACTGATCAGGCAGAGGGCCGAAGTCAGAGCGAAGTGCAGCAACCATCCAACCTGAAAGGTATAGGTAACGGCGATCTGTGTTGCCACCAAAATGCTTCTTAATCGAAATCATTTTTTGTTGGCCGATGAAACCATGCCAGCAACCTAAAGATTGCGTGTAGTTAGCGCTGTCTTTGTCATAGGCAGCCATATCAGCACGCATGATATCTGCAGTGTATTGCGCGATATCTAGACCTGTTTTGAATTTGTTTTGAGCACGCATGCGAGCCGCAGATTCAGCATCAATGGCATCCCATGGAGCACCAGCAGCGCGTTTTGCAATTTCGATCTTCTCAATATCTTGAGTAATTTGCGACATAACTGTTCCTTAGTTTCACGTTGGATCGTATTGGTTAAATTGCGGGTCATCTATCAGGTACTTCATGCTCCAAATTGGATGAACCGTTTTCTTTTTGTTGTGGACAAATAATAGCCATATGTGTGATGATTTTGTTAATTTATAGTTATTATATTCGGTATTTTTTTTATGAATATTGCTCGAGTAGACCTTAATTTACTAGTGTATTTAGATATGTTGTTGCGAGAACGCAATGTCACTAAAGCGGCCAATCAACTGGGCATTACTCAACCTGCGATGAGTAATGGATTGCGTCGATTGCGTGATCTGTTTGAAGACCCGTTGCTGGTCAGAACGAGTGAAGGAATGGTGCCGACAGAGCGGGCGATCAAGCTTCAGCCCACGATTCGAAATATATTAGCTAACGTAGAAAAGGCACTTCAACCAAGCACTGAGTTCAACGCGGAAGACAGTGAGCGATTGTTTAGAATTATGGCGAGTGACTATGCGGAATCGACATTGATTCAGCCACTACTAAAACGCTTAAATGAGATAGCGCCCAAGATCCGCTTGGACATCTTGACGCCCAGTGACGTTAGTTATCAAGATGTAGAGCAAGGGAACGTTGATATTATCATCAACCGATTCGATGACATTCCGCAGTCATTTCACCAGATGAGCTTATGGCACGACGGCTTCTCGTGTCTTTTCCGCTGTGATAACCCCATCGCAGATAAGTTCGATCTGTCTTCCTATCTTCAGGCGCAGCATATTTGGGTCAGTAAAACAGGGATGGGGACGGGCGTGGGGATTAACCCTAATCAGTCGCGAAAACTCGGCTGGATCGATGACGCATTAATGAAGATTGGCAAAACCCGCAACATTACGGTGTTCACCCGTCACTACTTATCGGCCATTTTATTTGCTCAGCAGAAGAACTTGATTCTTACCATTCCGACCAAAGCCGCTCAGTTGCAACGCAATAATCCTAGGTTGCTCATTAAGCCAGCGCCATTTGCGATTGAGCCGTTTGAAGTGAAGATGGCATGGAGTCCAATAGTCCAAAGTAACCCTGATCATCAGTGGATACGGCGTCTGATTAAGAGCGTTGCCAACGAGATTGAGAGTGGCGTGACAGAGTAAAATAGGGTATTTATTTTGTTTATGTCGAGTATAAACGGCATAAATTAGCTAAATTTTTGTCTGTTACGTAAGTTTATTTAGTAGTCATTGTTTAATTTTAGAGAGAGTTTATGAGCGATCGTATTCAACAGGGCAGCTTGAACATTGATAGCACCCTCTACCAATTTGTTAATGAGCAGGCGATCCCTGGAACGGACATTCGAGCTGAAGACTTTTGGCGCTCTTTTGAATCTATCCTTAAGGATCTTGCTCCTAAAAATCGCGCGTTATTAACCAAGCGTGATGACCTTCAACATCAAATCGATGTTTGGCACCAAGAAAGAGCGGGTCAAGCAATTGATGCGGCAGAATATAAGCAGTTTTTGCAAGAAATCGGTTACCTAGTACCTGAAGGCGAAGACTTCGAAGTGACCACGGCTAGCGTTGAACCAGAAATTGCGACTCAAGCGGGGCCGCAACTGGTTGTGCCTATCATGAATGCTCGTTTTGCTTTGAATGCAGCGAATGCACGTTGGGGAAGCTTGTACGACGCTCTGTACGGAACCGATGTCATTAGTGAAAGCGATGGCGCAGAGAAAGGGGGAAGCTTTAACCCAATACGTGGCGAAAAAGTCGTGGCGTATGCGCGAGCGTTTCTTGATGAAGCTGCCCCGTTGCATGGTGCCTCTCACAAAGAAGTGACGCAATACAGCATCAGCAATGTCAGCGTTGGTAATACCTTAATTGCAACGCTCGCCAATGGTGAGGAAGTGACACTTGTCGCCAGTGATCAGTTCATTGGATTTCAGGGTGATGCCAATGCCCCATCATGCATTCTATTAAAGAACAATAACTTACATATTGAGATTCAAATTGATCCTACTGCGCCTATTGGCAAAGTAGATAGCGCTGGTATCAAAGATGTGCTGGTGGAAGCCGCGTTAACCACGATCATGGACTGCGAAGACTCTGTCGCTGCGGTGGACGGTGAAGACAAGACACTGGCTTATCGAAACTGGTTGGGGTTGATGCAGGGTGATCTGGAAGAGTCTCTCGAAAAGAACGGTAAAACTCTAGTACGTCGCCTTAATCCGGATCGCCATTACACCAGCGTATCGGGTGGAGAAATTGCGTTAAAAGGCCGCAGTATGCTGTTTATTCGTAATGTCGGTCACTTAATGACTAACCCGGCGATTATCGACGCTGATGGGAATGAAGTGCCAGAAGGAATTATGGATGGCATGATCACTTCGTTAATTGCCCTGCATGATTTAAAAGGCAATAGCCCGTTTCAGAACTCGACGGCGAAAAGCATCAATATCGTAAAACCTAAGATGCATGGGCCTGAAGAAGTTGCGTTTACCAATGAACTGTTTGGCCGCATAGAAGATGCGCTGGGTTTAGAGAGATACACGATCAAAGTCGGCATTATGGATGAGGAGCGTCGTACCTCTGTTAACTTGAAAGAGTGTATCCGTGCGGTAAAAGACCGAGTTGTGTTTATCAATACCGGATTCTTAGACCGAACGGGAGATGAAATTCATACAAGTATGGAAGCTGGCCCGTTTGCACCTAAAGCACAGCTTAAAACCATGACATGGATTGGCGCATACGAAGACCAAAACGTTGATCTTGGCTTGGCTTGCGGTCTGCAAGGTAAGGCGCAAATTGGTAAAGGCATGTGGCCAGAGCCGGATAATATGGCAAAAATGATGGCTGCAAAAATTAGCCATCCACAGGCGGGAGCAAACACGGCGTGGGTGCCTTCACCAACTGCCGCGACGCTGCATGCATTGCATTATCATCAAGTGAATGTCCAAAGCCGCCAAAAAGAACTTCGTGAACGCATGCGCGCTAACGTCGATGATATTTTGACGATTCCATTATTAGGTAATCAGAAGTTATCACCTGAAGAGATTCAAAGTGAACTGGATAACAACACTCAAGGGATTCTTGGCTATGTGGTGCGATGGATTGACCAAGGGGTAGGGTGTTCTAAAGTACCCGATATCAATGATGTTGGCTTGATGGAAGACCGAGCAACATTGCGTATTTCTAGCCAGCACATTGCCAACTGGATTCGTCATGGGATCTGTGATGAGCGTCAGGTGATGAATACCATGCAACGTATGGCAGCAGTGGTTGATGAGCAAAACGCAGGTGACCCAAATTACATCAATATGGCACCTAACTTTGAGCAAAGTATTGCGTTCTCTGCGGCTTGCCAGTTGGTGTTTGAAGGCTGCGCTCAACCTAATGGTTACACTGAGCCTGTTCTTCACGCCATGCGCCTGAAGCTAAAAGCAAAACTTAACGATAAATTATAAAAGAACTATCCCTGTTATTAGGGTCTGTTGGCCTTTCGAACAAAAATTAACCACGAAAGATAAGCAGACCCTAGCAAGCCCAAGATACCGCGCTTTAATAGCGCGGTTTTTTTATCTCGTCGTTAGGGGCATAACCAAGGCAAAGTGGGGGGATTGAAGATACAAAAACAGCAGACCGACGCCTGCTGTTTGGGAGAGTATGCCTTTATTCTGGCTGTTCAACTAAGCGTGGTTCTTGCTGAACTTTGTACACTTTGCCTGCGTTAAAGCGTTCTAGGTAATCCGCTAGGTCACGTTTAACTTCAGGGACAAGAATGTATAGACCAACAATATTGACCAGTGCCATTGCGAAGATCATCGCGTCTGAGAAATCGATCACTGGGCCTAGGTTCATTGCCGCACCAATCACTACGAAGACACAGAACTTCACTTTGTAGATAAATTCAGCCGTTTTGCTTTCGCCAAATAGGTATGTCCAAGCTTTTAGACCGTAGTACGACCAAGAGATCATGGTTGAGAAGGCAAACAATACAACAGCGACAGAAAGCACGTATGGGAACCAGCCGATTGCGCTACCAAAAGCCGCAGAAGTCAGCTCAACACCAGCAAGACCTGTGTCTGTGTCCAAATATCCAGTGATGATGATAACAAGCGCCGTCATAGTACAGATAACAACAGTATCAATGAACGGTTCTAGTAGAGAGACAAAACCTTCGGACATTGGCTCTTTGGTTTTTACTGCTGCGTGCGCAATTGCGGCAGAACCAACACCTGCTTCATTCGAGAAAGCGGCACGTTTAAAGCCTTGAATAAGAACACCAATGACACCACCGGCAATACCTTCACCAGTAAATGCACCATTGAAGATGGCGCCAAACGCATCATCAATACGGTCAAAGTTAATCAGTAGAACAACTAACGCGGCACCGACGTAAATGGCTGCCATGAAAGGAACCACTTTCTCTGTCACTTTCGCGATGGATTTAATGCCACCGATGATGACGATACCCACAACAACGGCAAGAATAATACCGAATAGCCAGCCTTTATCCGCAAAGAAAGACGCATCGCCACCAGTCACACTAACCACTTGTTTGAACGCTTGGTTTGCCTGGAACATGTTGCCGCCACCCAGAGAGCCACCAATCGCAAATACTGCAAACAGTACAGCTAAAGTGCGTCCAAATGCCGCGTTTCCACGCTTAGCAAGACCTTTGCTCAGGTAGTACATAGGACCACCTGAAACGGATCCATCTGGGTTAGTGTTACGGTATTTAACACCTAGTGCACACTCTACAAATTTACTCGACATGCCTAAAAGGCCAGCCAAAATCATCCAGAATGTTGCACCTGCACCACCGATTGATACCGCGACTGCGACACCCGCGATGTTACCCAAACCGACCGTGCCTGAAAGGGCAGTGGTTAATGCTTGGAAGTGAGATACTTCGCCTTCTTCTTTGGCTTTCGGATCTGAGAACTTACCCGATACCAGTTGGATTGCGTGTTTAAATCCACGAATGTTGATAAAGCCTAGATAGAATGTGAAAAATGATGCGGCTACAACTAGCCAGAGAACAATCCATGGCACCTGAACGTCAGTAAAAGGGAACGGAATAGTCGAGAAGATCATTCCTACAAAAGGGTTGACGATAGGTGCAATGGTTTCGTTGATTGCTTCATCCAAATTTGAAGCTGAAGCGCTGCTTGCAAAAGTGCTTGCCAAAAGAGCAAGCGAAATACACTTTTTCATGCTTTTCCTGCCTGTGAAAAAAAAGTTTTTATGAATGTTGTTTATCAAATGTTGTGTTTTGTTACATCTTGGTAACAATTTTCTATTTTTCATTTTATTTTTAAACGCGCAATATTTTTGTCGGAAAATTTGATCCAGAAAACAGTTCTTTGTTTGACTGTAATTTTGCCAATAAAACAAAATAAAATACTGTTTAATTTTTATTGTTTGGTTTTAAGTTCCATGAAATTATTTTTAGTGTTATTGGATGTTTTGCTGATTTAAACGGCTAATGAAACTGTTTGTATGTAAAATGCACAGTTTTCCATGATGAAATAGTGAAAAAAGACAGAACTTTATAGTGGTTGAAACGAGTGGCATATTGCATTTTATGAATGGATTGATCGCTCTAGGAAATCGCTTGCGTGTCAGCGACACACATCTAATCTCAATGCCTTATTCAAGCCTTCGTTTTTACGGAGGCTTTTTTCATTCCAGCAGGCGGGTACTGCCTCCAAATATTATTATTTGAACAAACTCTCATCTATACATTCACTTAGCTTGCTATATTAAATGAAGTGTTCCACTCCAAAGCGGAGGCGAGATGCGTTCATTCGCCACACGATTTTCCTTTCTTTTTTTACTGGCTGGCTTGTCTGTTTCGACAACTGCTGCCACCTCTATTAATGCAAGTGATGTTGTTGCGGCATCGGACAAAGCAATGCGCGGGGATTCAAGTTACAGCGAAGCCACTATGGAGATAGTCCGGCCCACCTGGACACGCTCTATGAGTATGAAAAGTTGGACGAAAGGGACAGAACTCTCTCTGGTTTTGGTCACTGCCCCCGCGAAAGACAAAGGCAGTGCGTCTTTAAAACGTGGCCGAGAAATGTGGAATTGGGTGCCAAGTATTGAACGCGTAATTAAAATTGCCCCTTCGATGTTGAGCCAATCTTGGATGGGGTCTGACTTTACGAATGATGATCTGATTAACCAATCTTCAATCGTGGTCGATTACCAACACCGTTTGATCCGTGATGATGTTTTTGATGGCGAACCCGTCTGGGTGATTGATGCGATTGCCAAACCGGAAGCGCCTGTGGTGTGGAGCCGAGTGACGTTATGGATCTCTCAAAGTACCTACCTCCAACGAAAAGTGGAGTTCTACGACGAGTTCGAAGATTTGATTAACGTGTTGCAGACGTTCGATATTCAAAAATTAGGAGGACGAATGCTTCCGACGCGAATGGAAATGGCCCCAGTCGATAAACCCGGACAAAAAACCGTGTTCACCACGCACCGTGCGCAGTTCAATTTCAACATTGATAGCGAGTTTTTTTCTCTTAGCCAAATGAAATCTTTGCGAGAATAGCGAGATGCTAATTAGGTTGGCGTGGCGAAATCTGTGGCGACAAAAGCGGCGCACGGTGCTGACGTCATCGGCATTGGCGCTGGCTTTATTTCTCTCTTTATTAACCCGAAGTTTCCAAGAGGGAAGTTACAACGCCAATATTGAAAATGCCGCTCGGTTTTACACCGGTCTTATACAGCTTCAGCATCCAGATTTTTACACCTCCAACAGCATTGATGATGTGCTGCCTCAATCCCAAGGATTTATACAACCCGCGTTCGAGATTGCTAGAGTGACGCGAGCGTTACCTCGTATAGAATCTGTGGCACTCGCCGCCTCGGGAGATCGCTCAAAAGGGGTGATGGTGCTTGGCGTGGAGCCAGAAAGAGAAGACGCTTACTCGAACATCAGCGCAAAATTGAGCGCTGGGGAATTCCTTCGCGGCTCTGACAAAGCGGTATTAGTCGGTGAAAGCCTAGCCCAATATTTGCAGCTAAGTGTCGGGGACGAGTTGGTATTGTATGGTCAGGGATATCGCGGCCAAACTGCTGCTGGTCTGTTTCAAGTGATGGGCATTCTGCATTTTCCACTTCAGCAATTGGACAATCAGTTGGTATATATGCCCTTGATGGCTGCCCAGCAGTTGTATTCTACCCAAGGTTTAGTGACCAATTGGGTGCTCGATATTGCGGATCTCAAGCAACTGGATGAAGAGGTCGCACATCTAAAAATGTTTTACGAGCCGGATGTGGTAGTGAAAGACTGGCAAGCGCTCTCGCCAGAACTGGCGCAGCAGATCTTAATGGATAAAACCAGCGGTATCTTTTTGGTTTATGTGCTTTACGGCATTGTAGGCTTTGGGTTGTTCGCGACGATTTTGATGATGACGCTTGAACGCCAGCGCGAGTTTGCCGTGATGCTCGCGACAGGCATGCTGCGGATAAAACTGGCCAATCTAGTGTTATTGGAGTCACTCTTTATTGCCTGCGCAGGGGTGATTCTAGGATTAATTTTATCCACTCCCGTTTTGGCTTATTTCTATTTCAATCCAATCGAATTTACCGGAGATGCCGCGCAACTCATGCGTGATTCTGGCTTTGAGCCGATTTTACCCGTGTTGATTGATGGCCAATTGGTCGTCAATCAAATCATCACCGTATTAATCATCATGTTGCTTTGCTTGATTTACCCCATTTGGCGCATTTCAAAGTTGAATGTGGCACGTGCGCTGAAAGGAGGCGGCTATGCTCGTTAAGTTAGCGTGGCGCAATCTGTGGCGAAACAAGCTACGCACGTCCATCATTTTAGGCGCGGTGGTGTTTGGTCTGCTCGGTGTGACCGCGATGATGGGATTTATGACGGGCTTTGTCGATAGCATGTTGAGCAATGCGATCCGTTGGCAAACCAGCCATATTCAACTGCATAACCCCAAATATGTGAGTAACCCCGATATCGTGGAGGAAATACCCAACGGAGAGCATTTAGCTGAACTGTTACGAACTCTGCCAAACGTGCAAACGGTCTCTGCTCGATTTATTGCCGTGGGTATGGTTGCCTCTGCTCGCAGCAATCGTGGCGTACGGATTAATGGCATTAACATTGACGATGAAGCGCGCTTAACACCGCTAAGTACGAAGATCAGTGACGGGGAGTTTCTCGACAGAGAAGGGCGCAACCCGATATTGGTTTCCCAGAAACTCGCAGAGCGTCTTCGGTTGAAAGTGGGCTCGAAAGTCGTACTCACGTTTACGGATGCTGCTGGGCAGGTCGTTGGGGCGGCGTATCGGGTTAAGGGGATATTTTCAACGCCATCGACACAGTTTGATGAAGGTAACGTTTTTGTTCGCAAATCGGATTTGCAAAAAACCGCTTCGATGCAGGGCGTGCATGAGATAGCCATTTTGTTCAACGACGGCTCCGATCTTATCCAAGCGAAACAAGACATTCACCAAGTCACAGATAAGGTGGCGAACAGTGCCCCCGTGCTCGTAAGAGACTGGAAGCAGATCCAGCCCATGCTTGCGACCATGATGAATACTATGCACGTGAGTAACAGGATCATCTTAGTGATTTTTGTGGTCGCGATGATGTTTGGGATCATCAATATCATGTTGATGTCGGTGTTCGAGCGCACTCAAGAGTTCGGCGTACTGATGGCGGTCGGAATGCAAAAACATAAAGTGTTCACCTTGATTATGTTAGAAACCACCATGTTAGGCGCGACGGGGGCACTGTTAGGATTGGCGGCCAGTGCCACGCTCATTGCCGTATTACATCATTACGGAATGTCCTTAGCGAGCATGTCTGATGGGCTAGGGGCGTATGGGATAGATACGGTGTTGTATCCCAGAGTGTCGTACCGCGAATATCAGATCACGTTTTTGACCGTATTTGTCGCGAGTGTACTCGCTGCCATCTATCCCGCGCGGCAGATTTTAAAGCAACGTCCTGTGGACGCGATGGCGGAGAAAAAATAATGACGATCAGACTAAGCCGCTTGTGCAAAACCTACAATCCAGAGACGGAGTTCCCCGTTCATGCTGTGCAGAATGTTGATCTTGTTATCGAGCAGGGTGAATTTGTCGCGGTGATGGGGCCGTCAGGTTCGGGTAAGACCACCTTACTGAACTTGATTGGAGGAATTGACCAACCAAGTTCGGGATCTGTGTTTATTGATGGCTGTGATATTTGTGCCTTATCAGAAAAAGAGCTTATCGCGTTTAGGCGTGATCACATTGGTTTTATCTTTCAAGACTACAGTTTGCTGCCAGTACTCACCGCGTTGGAAAACGTTGAATTTGTGATGCAGTTACAAGGGCATAGTGAGCAAGAATGCAAACGTAGAGCGCTGGATCTGTTAAAGCAGGTCGGCCTGATGGAACAGAAAGACAAAGTTCCGAGCAAAATGTCGGGTGGGCAGCAGCAAAGAGTGGCAGTGGCACGGGCTCTTGCACCAAATCCGCGTTTTGTAATGGCCGACGAACCGACCGCCAACCTAGATGCAAAAAGTACCGCAGAGCTTCTCGACATTATGCAAAGGCTTAATGAACAGGAAGGCACGACGTTTATCTTCTCCACCCACGATCCAAGAGTGATCAAAAGAGCAAGGCGCGTGATTGTGTTTGAAGATGGCAAGCTCAAGCAAGACTGGTGCAGCGCTCAAGATAAAGTTCCACTTGAGGTTGTGGGGAATGACTAAACGTTCCAGAACGCTTTGGCTCGCTGTTGGTGTGATGTGCTTGTCTCACCCTAGTGCGGCGCAAATACCTGGGCTAGAACCCGAGAAAAACTGGGATCTCGATGGTTACGTTAAATACATGCTGACTTATTCGAATCCTGATAACTCGAGCAATGCTATCGACCACCTGATTCACCAGCGATTTAACTTTGAGTACCGCTTTGCTAATCACTTTGCGTTTAATGCCGGTCTGCGAAATCGTGCTCTCGCAGGGGATAGCTTAGATATTCCCATGTATGAACAACTTGTCAGCCTAGATACAGGGTATTGGGATCTAAGCAAAAACGTGATTGAACAAGATTCTGTGATCGTCAATAGTCAGTTTGACCGCTTGTTTATGGATTGGCACAAAGATGACTGGAATGCCAGAGTTGGGCGGTTTCGTATTAACTGGTCCATGAATACCGTTTGGAATCCGAATGATTTGTTTAACGCTTATTCCATTTACGACGTTGACTATGAAGAGCGTGCGGGCAGTGATGCAATTATGCTTGGTCACTCACTCGGTTTTGCCGATGGGGTGGAGGTGATTTTTAGCCCGGATACTAGCCAAGTGCTAAACGACTACACCGTTCGATATTACGGAAATGACAGTGGCTGGGATTACCAAGTTATTGGTGGAAAAAACGCGCTGGACAATGTGCTTGGCGCGGGGTTTGCGACGGATTGGCATGGAGCGGGGATTAGAGGTGAAGTGACCTGGTTTAAGCCACGTCGTGACAGCTATCAAGGCATAACGCTCAACGACAACACGGTATTAAGCCTTGAAAGTGATTACAGTTTTTCAGGCGAAAACAACTGGCTACTACGAGCAGCGTGGCTATATATCGAAAAACCTGAAGAAACGCAAAGCGCGCGACGCTATCTGAGTTTACCGTTGAACGCGAAAACGCTGAGCTTTACGCATCATACCGGTTATTTGGAATTGGGGTTTGATCTCACGCCGCTCAGCCGTATGAGCGTTTCAACGGTTTACTACGACGATAATTCGTATTTTTTGGGGTTGTCGAACCACTATTCACTCGCGAATGACTGGCAGTTACTGACCATCATTCAGCGTTTTGATGGTACAAGCCGTAGCCTGTTTGGAACCACGCCCGCTACCTTGTTGTTTGCAAATATAAAATGGAGTTTTTAGTCAAATCCAACCTACCGATTCACACAGAAGCAACCTCACATTGAGCTTAATATGTTCGATTTGATGGAAGAGTGACCGATTGAGTGTTTTTTTGAAAAAAAGACTTTTCTTTTCAGTCAGATCTGGCATATTAGCTCAGGTCCACACGACATAGCGTACTTCGTATAATGGCTATTACCTCAGCCTTCCAAGCTGATGATGCGGGTTCGATTCCCGCAGTACGCTCCAATTCTTCTTATCATAATCTGAACTTCCTAATTGTTTAAAATAAAGCGCTTAACTGCGTGTTTTTTCGTATCTGTTTATCTGTTTTTGGTTCTCAATCTACCAAGTTATCAGTGGGTAATACAGCAGCATACCAAACGTTTGGCGGTAGTTTTCGCTATTAAAGACCTCTCCGAATATTTAAATCACAAAACGGCAATCTGAACCTACCATAATCCGTTTAATAAAACTGTTTAGGTATTTTGTGTTATATCAACGTCATCATTGATTGCGTAAGCCTTTACGTAGATTCGCGTTTTGTTTATTGATTTAGATAACGTTAAACGTTTTCCAGCCACTGCGTGTTTATAATAATCCCCTTGTTGTTTTTATGTATTTATTTTGGCTTAACGCAGATTTTTAAGCTTATACTGATTAAATTATTACATTCTATGGTTTTTTATTTTCTGGTCGTGTATAAAAAAGCTTCAACAAACGATAAAGGAATATCCATGAAAAAGTTATTTTGTCTTGCTGCACTAGGGTTAACTGTGTCAACTACAGCGATGGCTGACCCAATTTTGGACGACATCAAAAACACCGGAGAGTTGAAAGTCTGTTTTGATTCCGGTTATATGCCGTTTGAGATGACAGCAAAAGACGGTCAGTATATCGGGTTTGATATCGACTTAGGGAAGCAAATGGCGCGCGCTATGGGTGTTAAATTTGTACCCGTAAATACCGCTTGGGATGGCATTATTCCTACACTTCTAACGGGCAAATGTCACATGATTATGGGGGGGATGACCATCACAGCAATGCGAAATACTCAGGTCAACTTCGCAGATCCATATGTGGTCATCGGTCAATCAATTCTTGTCGATCCTAAACACGAAGGAAAAGTGTCTAGTTACCGTGACCTTAATAGTCCTGATTATGTTGTTGCAACCAAGCTTGGGACAACTGGCGAGCAAGCGGTTAAGCGCTATCTACCAAAAGCAAAAACAAATTTATACGAAACACAATCAGAAGCAGTACTTGAGGTGGCGAATGGGAAGGTGGATGCCTTTGTCTATGATTTCCCGTACAACTCAATCTACACTGCAGAAAATAAAGGCCAGTTACTACACTTGTCTGAACCGTTTACTTACGAACCTCTTGGTTGGGCCGTACCTCAAGGTAACCTCGACACCATCAACTTCCTAAATAACTACTTACGTCAAATTAAAGGCGATGGCACTTATGATCGCATTTATGAAAAGTGGTTTAACGACGATAAATGGTTAAAGCAGGTTAAATAACCTCACTTTCATTTTTAGGTGCGTGGGTTAGCTTCAGAGTTGAATTATTGCTAAGCAATATAACTAGGCTTCTGAAGCTAACTTGTACCTTACCCCATACATCCTACCAAGTTTGTTCAAAAGTAATTTTCGGAATAACATGCAAAATAATCTTAAATCCTTTTTATGGAATGCTGTTTTTGTTCTTGTTTTGCTATCAATTTGCGGCCTCGTATATCTCTCAGGAAAGCGAATTGATTACAACTGGAATTGGGAACGTGTCATTCCTTACATCGCTACTAACGCCGCCTCATCAATTAAGGCTCCTGTAGATGGCAATATAATACTCGATGAGAATAACCAACTTGCGCTCGAAAATATCAACGGTGATGTTGTCCTTCAGCTAGGGAGCTATAAATCGGTTGATGTCTACGAGGGTGACCTTATTTTTGAAGGTGACACGTTGGCGACAGTAAAAGAGTGGCGTACTGGACCTATTCTAGAGGGCGTTTTTACCACGATCGAAATTTCTATTTGGTCTCTGATAATCGCTTTAGTGTTGGGCTTAGTGATAGGTTTAATGCGAATATCGAGTAACCCAGCGCTAAAAAAGCTATCTATCGTCTACATAGAGGTCATTCGCGGAACCCCTCTCTTAGTACAAATTTTTATTGTTTACTTCTTTATTGGTACTGTGCTTGATCTAGAGCGTTTTACTGCTGGTGTTATTGCTCTTTCGGTGTTTACTGCCGCATATGTCGCTGAAATCGTGCGCTCCGGTATTCAATCTATCCCTAAAGGACAAATGGAAGCAGCACGTTCATTAGGTATGAACTACCCCAAAGCGATGATTTATGTAATTTTGCCACAAGCGTTTAAGCAAACATTACCTCCTTTAGCTGGGCAGTTTATCAACCTGATCAAAGATTCATCTTTAGTTTCTGTTATCTCTATTACCGACCTCACCAAAGCGGGAAGAGAAGTGGTCAGTGGCAGCTTCGCTCCTTTTGAAGTGTGGTTTACGGTAGCGGCTCTTTATTTACTTTTAACCAGCGCATTGTCTTGGGCAATACAAATGTTAGAAAAGAAACTGGCAGCAAGTGATTAATTGGAGTCATTAATGGAACACATTATTTCAGCAAAAAAAGTCAACAAAATTTACCCTAATGGCTGTCACGCTCTGAAGGATGTATCAGTAGACGTTGAAAAAGGAGAGGTAATTGTTATTGTCGGCCCATCGGGTTCTGGTAAATCAACTTTCCTTAGAACGATTAATCAGCTAGAGACGATAAATAGCGGTTCTATTATCGTGGATGGCATTAACATGTATGACAAAGCGACGGATATCAATAAGCTGCGTGCAGATGTTGGTATGGTCTTCCAAGGTTTTAATCTGTTTCCGCATAAAACGGCCTTAGGGAATGTGATGCTTGCGCCACTTAAAGTCTCTAAACGAGACGCTAAATCAGTAGAGGCAGAGGCTAAAGATTTACTTTACAAGGTTGGCCTTTCGGAGAGGATGGATAATTACCCCAATCATTTGTCTGGCGGTCAGCAGCAACGTGTAGCAATCGCGCGTGCACTTGCGATGAAGCCAAATATCATGTTGTTTGATGAGCCTACCTCCGCGCTCGATCCCGAGATGGTCGGCGAGGTACTGGATGTTATGAAAGACCTAGCAAAGGATGGTATGACGATGGTTGTCGTGACACATGAAATGGGCTTCGCAAAAGAAGTGGCAGATAGAGTGTTGTTTATGGAAGATGGTGAGCTATTAGTGTCGGACACCCCGGAGCGATTTTTTGATAATCCAACCAACCCGAGGCTAAAGAAATTCTTATCTAAGGTATTGTAATAAAACTGTTTCTATTTGAATGAGGGTGTATGTCGCCCTCATTCATTTAATACCGTCCCCAACACTTTAAACTCTCGCCAAGACAAGTAACTCTCATCCCATTCGAAAAAGCTAATATCGATCTTATTTGTGAACTCAATGACCATTATTGAGTGCGGGTTTTATCTATACGCCCACGTTTTAGTCATGCCTAGTTCTACCATATGCCGTCATTTGGAACGTTTTGTTGATTATCATTCCATATATTCGTCATTGTGTTGATAGAGCTGTACGCGCATACTTTCCTCATACCAAACGGGTGTGGCGATTCAGCCTAGTTACCCGAAGCTGACAGAACAAATATGAGGACACTATCATGACTGATTCAAACACCGCCCCTTACGCTGCATTCTTACTAAGAGTGACATCCGGATTGCTATTTTTGGCTCATGGGCTGACAAAAGTATTTGTGTTTACCATCCCTGGCACAGTGGGCTTTTTCGAAAGTCTCGGACTACCTCCGATTATTGCCTACTTGACCATTGTTGCTGAGCTACTTGGCGGTCTGGCATTAGTACTTGGGGTTGCGACACGTGTTGTTTCCGCTGCTTTAATCCCAGTCTTACTTGGCGCTTTCTGGGCCCATTCTGGAAATGGTTGGGGATTTTCAAATGCCGGTGGTGGCTGGGAATACCCACTATTCTGGACTTTAGTACAAATCGCTATTGGTTTGTTGGGGAGTGGCGTTTATGCGCTAAAAATACCGGTAATCAATAAGCTATTAGGCCAGTACGCATAACCCCCCGCTGAGATTGCTTGAAATATATAGATGCTGCTTGGCGGCATCTTGCTCCTGCACTGTTTATAGCAGGGGCTTCAGATGGTAAAAATGAACTTGTGACTACGATTGAAGGGATAGACCTTGGAGCAGGACTAATGCGCTCATTCGTATTTCATGGCTTCTGAACTTTGAAGGTACAATTATGTTAGTTGATGGAAAATGGACAGAGGACTGGAAAGCTCTGCAAAGCAGTGATGAGAAAGGGCGCTTTGTCCGCCAGATATCCGAAATACGTAACTGGATTACTCCGGACGGCAGTGCTGGTCCTACAGGAGTTGGTGGTTTTAAAGCTGAGCCCGGACGTTACCGCCTTTATGTGGCGTTGATTTGTCCGTGGGCTTCTCGAACTCTGATGGCTAGAAAGCTTAAGGGGTTGGAAGAGATGATATCGGTCACAGTAGTGAACCCGGTACTCACCACTCAGGGATGGCGTTTTGGCGGCTATCCGGGCGCTGACAACGACCCACTATTTAATTCCGGTTATTTGCATGAGATTTATACCCGTGCGAAAGCGGATTACACTGGCCGCGCAACCGTTCCAGTCTTGTGGGATACCAAGCAGAATGTCATGGTTAACAATGAAAGCGCAGATATTTTGCGAATGTTGGATACCGCATTTGAGCACCTTGTGCCATCCGGTGTCAGACTGTATCCAAAGGAGTTGGCATCAAACATTGAAAGCCTAAATGCTCGTATTTATGAAGACTTAAATAATGGTGTTTATAAGGCCGGGTTTACAAAATCTCAAGAAGCCTATGAAGAAGCGGCAAACGGCGTTTTCGCGATGCTCGACGAGCTTGAGGAAAGACTGGATGGGCAGGATTACCTACTGGGTGATCGCTTAACAGAAACTGATGTACGAACCTTTGTGACCTTGATTCGCTTTGATGCCGCGTATTACGGTTTGTTCAAGACTAGTTACAAACAGATTGCTAACTATCCGAACCTGTCGGCTTACATGGAGAGGATATATAGGCTTCCTGGCGTGTCAGACACAGTCAGTATCGACCACATCATAGCGGGATACTACTCAATTAAAGATCTCAACCCAGCAGGTATTCGTCCTCTGGTTCCCGCTCACATTAGTAAGCTCGTTAAGTCAGTAAGCGAAATTTAAGAGCTAGGCCATTTATCAGCACTGTGTTGATAAATGGCTATTTATCATTTCTTTACCCGATGCTCACAATTTACCGCGTTTGGTATCAGCAAACTCAGTTTTTCGCTACTTTCAATACAATGGCGATGATGTAGAATAACAGTCCTCTTAATGTTCCAAATCGTCGAGGCAGGCAATGGATTTAATAGATGGATTAAAGGCCTTTGTGGCTACGGCGCAGACAGGCTCTTTTACAGAGGCCGCTGAACGACTTGGCGTTTCAAACCGCTTAACTTCAAAATACGTTGCTCAGTTGGAAGAGCGCATAGGCGCGCGGCTGTTACAAAGAACGACTCGACAGGTTGGATTAACGCCAACTGGGCAAGAATTGCTAATGCGTGCCTCGGTACTTCTGGACGAGTTTGATGATATGTTGGGTTCTGTATCTGAAGAATCGAAAGGATTAACCGGCTTGCTACGCATCTCCGCACCAGTCACTTTCGGTGAAATATACATTACCGGTTTTCTAAGCCGCTTTTCCGAGCGCCATCCCGGACTTTCCATCGATCTTCGCCTTACGGACTCCTTTGTCGACCTTGCTACCGATGGATTCGACCTCGCATTTAGAATTGGCCTCCCTGATGTTGCCACTCTCAAAGCCCGTAAGCTCGGGGAAATCACCAGCTTTCTAGTTGCTTCCCCTGAATATTTGGCAGAGAAAGGCACACCAAAAACACTGGAAGATCTCCACCATCATATCTGTGTGATTGATACCAACCGAAGAGGTTACGGGAAGTGGGTCTTTATGGATGAGCAAGGGCAAACAACATTTACGCCTTCGCGTAACCTTATGGTAAACAGCGCAAGAATTGCTAAGGATTGGGCGATTGATGGACGTGGTATCGCTCTTTGTCCGGACTTTGTTCTACAGGAAGACATTGAAAAGGGGCGATTGATTAAACTACTTGCCAATTACAAAGCTCCAACACAACCCATTAGTGCCGTGTACCTGACAGGAAATGTCGTGCCTCGGAAGGTTAGAGCTTTGATTGACTTCGCGGTAGAAGATTTTGAGTTACATGGTTAAATCAGGGTCATCAACGTTAGTTTTCGTTTAGGAAAAACGCAACGTTTTCGAGTGCCAGTAGTCTGATCGATTTGTCTAATTATCTGAATTCGTCAGCTATAGAATATCAATAGTAATATCACCAAATTGATACACCTTGCCTCCAAACTCCTGACTAAACGCGTGTGCGTCACTTTCTTTACTAAAAGTGGCGAGTGTTTTCCCCATCGCGCCTTTTTGACTTGAACCAATCACATACCAAGCTTCTTTACCATCGATAAAGTACTCGTCTTCTGGCTTTTGCCATGGCGTTTTACTCATATCGTGAACAAATATCTGCTCTATTTGCCTTTGATTCTCAGGTTGTAAAATGTAGCTAAGCAAATCTCTCGTCGAGCAAAAACGGACCGTATTATCTTCGCCTTTTTGAAATGCCTGCCCTTTGGGACCAGGGTAGTTTTTAATGACCATTCCGCAAAGATGACATTCATCTGCACTTTCTATGGCTTGCGCCTGTTTGACCATCTGCTGCTGTTCTACTTCTCCACACCCAAATACAAATAGCGAGAGCAAGGCGACAAAGATACTTTTAGCGGTGTTCATATTACGTAATCCTTATGTGGTGACTTAGAGGTGTTTTTGTCGGAAAACCAATAGAGAAATGCCGAGAGGCAGCGTAATCCATACAAGCATAACAATGATTAAACTTGACGTAGACAGACTGCTGTTTATAGCAACAGCCAATACCCCATTGACATCACTGTGGTTGAGCGCAGCAAGGTTAATGAGTCGGAAAAGATCAGCGGGATTCAGCATCATGATCTGAACCAATATTTTTTGATCGAGGATTTCATACCCTCCCACTAAAACGCCAAGCAATACGAGATCGAATATCAACACGAAGAACAGCCAAGTTAATAATGCGGCTCCCGCTGCTTTGGATTTCTCCGACACCAGCAAACTGATTAGATAGGCCAATGCAATAAAGCAAAGCCCCAAGAGACTTGAGGTGACAATAAAGAGGATAAAGGCACTGGCTATGGATTGGTGTGTTGTAGTGACACTGAGTAGTACGCCTGCCGCACCAAAGCCCAGCATGGTCGATAACGTGATAATGCTCCCTTGACCAATAAACTTACCCAGTAGCAGTTGGGCGTGGCTAATTGGGTAGGTCATAAGAAGCAGTAGTGTTCCTGATTCCTGTTCCCCAACAAAACTGTCGTAGCACAGTAAAAGTGCGATGAGCGGAATGATGAACACGGACAAGCTGGATAGACTCGCAATCGTGGTCGACAGGGATGGAGTGGTCAATTGGCCTGACGCGACACTGCCATAGTAGCTAATGCCGATAGATAACAGCGCAAAGATCAAAGTAATAGAGACAAACCAGCGGTTTCTCAGGCCATCTTGAAACTCTTTAAGCGCAACAGCAAAAATTGGGTTCATGATTTGAGCTCCTTTGACTTCGGATCTTCGCTGGGTAAATGGAGAAAGTGTTGATAAATCTGTTCTAGATTTGCAGGCTCCATTTGCAAATCGTTCAGTGACTCATAAGCAAGTAGCTCTCTTAGCACCTTCATTTTGTCTTCGTTTGGTACGGAGAGCTGATTAGTCGAAGTGGCAAAAGACGATAAGATTGTGTTGGCCTGAATTGCACCGTTGAGACCAGTCGCTTTGATTTTGGTTGGCAGCTTTGCTTGCTTTCTTAGTTCTTCGAGCGTTCCAATGGTGATGGCTTTGCCTTTGGACAGAATCATTGCTCGGTCGATGTGTTGCTCAACCCCGGGAAGCACGTGAGAACAGAGAAGAACACTAGCACCGCCTTGCTTGAGCGAGTCAACGCTTTGGTAAAACTCTTGAGTGGCAATCGGGTCAAGGCCGACGGTTGGTTCATCGAGCAGTAGCAATTTTGGGTCGCCCAAAAAGGCTTGAGCAAGACCTAAACGTTGCCTCATCCCTTTGGAATAGGTTTTGACTTGCCGATTCAACGCGTCGGCCAATCCCACTTGTGTCAGTAATTGCTTCACCTGAGCTTTCGGTGCCGATTTTAAGCGAGCAAAGTAGGTGAGAACCTCTAATCCGGTGAGCTGTTCATAGAAACTCACATTTTCTGGAAGGTAGCCAATCTGCTTCCGGCTTTGCCACGCTTGTTTTGTGGATGGGTTGGAACCAAAAACGCTCACGGTTCCTTCTGAAGCTTCAATGACGCCAAGAATCAGCTTCATAGTCGTGGTTTTACCGGCGCCATTATGACCAAATAGCCCTAGTACTTCTCCTGGTTGAATCGAGAAGCTCAGGTCATCAACCGCATGGAGAGACTTATAATGTTTGCTAACGTTAGTGAGCTGAACGATGGCTGTACTCATAAATGACTCTCTTGTGTTTGTAATGGGGCAGGAGCGGAGAGCTGCTCTAGTTCTGCCGAAATGTCTAAAGGAGACATCAGAGGAAAAGAATCTTTAACACCAGACGGTTTTAGGACTGGAAATTGCTTTTGTATCCAGCGCAGCAAAAGTATGGCGGGGCTGTCGAGCAGGACTTTAGCTTCGGGGTATTTCCAGACCACTTTATCAATGCCATCATTCGGTTCGAAAGGCGTATCGCCTAACGCGTCATTGTTTAAATCCCAGCCAAGGTAGTTATTCCAATAGTTTCCTCTACCTTCTATGCTCCATTCTTGTGCTTGAGTAGAGACATATTTAACTTGTACCGGATTGTTTATGAAGCTGTTACCGCTTACTTTTACGTTTTCCGATCCCGCAGTAAGGTGGATACCTATCTCCGCGGTATCAATGGTGTTGTAGCTGATTTCGTTATAGCCAGAGTTGTAGACGAATAACCCTTTTCCTTCACGTCCTACGACTTTGTTTTCAGGTTTGGTCCATATGTTTTTGATTTGGTTGTAACTGATGGTTGAGTTCGTAATGAAGTTCATCAGCATGCCATAATCTTCATTGTTTCGGCTGATGTTGCCCAAAACGGAAAGCTGCTTAGAGCTCATTAAGGCGTACCCAGCGCGAGTATTGTAAGCAAGATTACCAATGACACGATTACTATGAGAATACATATAATGGATGCCGTATCTGAGGTCGTGCATCGTGTTATTACGTAACTCGGATTGCTGGCTAGAGATGACGTAAAGTCCATCACGAGTTTGTGAAATGGTGTTATTGCTTACGTGGGCATTTTTGACGGTAGACAGCTGTATGCCATTGCCTCTGTCGGCGGAACGAAGTGAAGGGTTACCCACCACCACGTTGTCACTGATCGTGATGTTTTGAGCTCTTTGAATCCACAAACCAAAGCCATCACCTTCAAGGTGATTACGGGTAATGGTCAGGTCCTGTACCGCCTTGTCCGAATAGATCCCAGCATTTTGGTCAGTGAGGTTTCGTCCCCAGTTCACGATGTTTAGGTTTGAAATCTCGATACCTGAGTGCGTCAGTGTGATCGCGTTGCCTTTTCCGCCTGCATCAATCGTCGCGCCACTCGTACTGGTCAGAGTTAACGCGGTAGAAACCGTAAAGTTTCCGTTATAACGCCCTTGATCTAGAACAATGGTGTCACCTTGCTCGGCAAGATTGAGTATTTTCTGTAAATCATCATTTGGATGTACTGCTGTTACTGCGGAAAACGCATAACCGTGATAGATGAGAGTAACGATGAGCAGCCAAGAAGTATGTTTCAATGAATTCATCCTCACGTAGTCAAAAATACAAGGTAGCTCCCTCCGTAAAAGAGGGAGCTGGATGAAACGCGAATTACGCCTCCACTAGCATTCGGCCTCGCATTTCCATATGAAGCGCATGGCAGAACCAGTTACAGTAGTACCACTGAACGCCAGGTTTATCAGCAACGAAGGTAATTGACGCGGTTTGCTGAGGACTGATTTCCATTTGCACACCATGATTCGTCATACAGAACCCATGGGTTACATCTTCGATGGTATCAAGGTTCGTCACGACCACCGTCACTGTATCGCCCAGTTTGACTTTGAACTCGTTCATACCAAAAGTCGGCGCGACTGACGTCATATAGACACGAACCTTATTACCGTCTCGAATCACTTTATTATCCGTCATAACGTTAACACCATCGCGTTTCGCCATTTCTACCGTTTCCGCGAAGATAGGATCATCGCGAGACCAGATCTTGCTTGGTTTTACTTTGCTGCGGTGGATAATCGTTCCGTCATGAGGTTCAGCAAATGTCGGTCCATCGTGGACCAGTTTCATTTCATCACCAGAAATATCGATAAGTTGGTCGTTTTCAGCTCTTAGTGGACCTACAGGTAAGAAGCGGTCTTTGGAAAACTTACAGAGTGAAACAAGCCACTTACCATCCGCATCACGTGTTTCGCCACTCGACGTACTGTTGTGCCCTGGTTGATAGTGCACATCAATTTTCTGTTTGATGTAGTTAACTTTCTCACCATTGTACGCTTTTACTGCTTCTTCTAAGCTCCACTTAGCAATTTGGCTATCAAGGAACAAGGTCGTGTAAGCAAAACCGCGATTATCAAAAGCGGTGTGCAGTGGACCAAGCCCTAGCTCAGGTTCGGCAACGATGGTGTCTCTTGGTTGAATTTTGTCGTTGAACAAGTCATCCAGTTTAGCGGTAGCAATAACAGATACCGTTGGCGACAGTTTGCCGTTGGCAACAAAGTACTTACCATCTGGTGAGGTGTTCATGCCATGTGGTGATTTAGGCACGGGAATGTAGCGAGTGAGGTCAGAGCCTTTACGGCCATCAAGTACAGGTACCTCATTACCGTTGTATGTTTTGAACTTACCTGCTTTTAACGCTTCTTCACAACGAGCAAGACTGAAAACAACCACGTGATCGCGTTCTGCTGTGATCATTTCGCCTAAGTTCATGCCCATTTCGGAGTTATAACAGGTTGACGCAAAGTATTTTCCGTCGTAGTCGGCATCCGTATTATCGAGGTTACCATCAACCATGACTTGGAATGCCACTTCCATTTTTTCGGCGTCAATCACATTGAATAGAGAACGGTAAGTGCTGGCATCTTCCAATGTCGCTTTACCATCGTTATTCATTGGGATCTCAAATTCACTGTTACAAATAACGTACTTAGTTTCAGGGACTTTTTGTACGCGAAGACCATGAATCGCTTGAACGTTAGGAATCGTGATCATTTTGTCCACTCTCATAACATCACAACGAATACGAGCAACGCGCGAGTTAGCTTTATCGTTGATAAAGACATATTTACCGTTGTAGCGACCATCGGTCATACTCATATGAGGGTGGTGTGAGTCACCAGACATGATATGTGCGCTATCTCCTTTTATACGTTTACTTTCGTCGGTAAAACCCCAACCAGTTGCACTGTCGGTGTTGAAAACAGGAATACGCATAAGTTCGCGCATAGAAGGGATACCGAGAATACGCACCTCACCGGAGTGACCACCACTCCAAAACCCATAGTATTCGTCCATTTCACCGGGCTCAACATATGGACTGTTTCCGGCTTCTGCTGCTTGAGCTTTCGCCATCGAAGCAAACATTGCGGCAGACATTGGGGCGGTGACGACACCCAATCCAATTGCTGCGCTGGTTCCAAAAAACTTTCGTCGGTCGGCATTGACCGGCAAATTGTCTTCATTGAGGTATTTGTCGTCATCGCTCATGTTAAGTCTCCAATTTATTATGTGTAGGGCTGATACATGTAGATGCCCGCAGCGAGTGCTACGGTACCTCGCAACTTAAGGGATTTCGGTTACTGGGATATCAGCATGTCTCTGTTTCTGTTTTTTATAAGCCTGCTTTTTCAAGGGTGGGCATTTGCTTTCGTTGGAATAGGTGATTTGGCAATCTAGGCAGTAGTGACATTCGCGCATGTTGATTTCACCGTTGGGGTGAATCGCTTGGATTTCACATTCTTTCGCGCAGATTTTGCAAGGTGAACCGCATTCAGGGCGACGTTTAAGCCAGTTGAATAGACGGATATTATTAGACACAGAAAGTGCAGCACCCAACGGACATAAATAGCGGCAGAAAGTTTTGCGATTGAAAAGGTTGAGCGCAAGTAAGAACACCGCCCATAAGATAAATGGCCATTCACGATCGAATTTCAGCAAGAATGTCGTCTTAAATGGTTCAATTTCTGCAAATTGTTCCGCGAGGGCAAGTGAGTCTAAAGACAGTGCAAACAAGCCAAGCAATATTAGATACTTGATAGCCCATAGTCGCTCATGTACTGCCCACGGAAGCTCAAACTGAGGTATTTTAAAGTATCTGGCACTTTGGTTGATAAGTTCTTGAAGTGCTCCAAATGGACATAGCCAACCGCAGTAAACTGCGCGTCCCCACATAACAATGGTGACAGCGGCTGCGCACCATAGAATAAATATCATCGGGTCTAGTAAGAACAAGTCCCAAGAGAACTGGGTCATGAGTGCGTTTAGGAAAGTAAAGACGTTCACGACGGAGAGCTGTCCACCCCATAACCAGCCGATGAACACAACCGTAATCACCAAGAAACCATGGCGAAAACGATGCATAAAGGTTGGATGCTTGACCAATATATCTTGGAAAAACAGCATGAGTATGAGAGTTGTGATAAGTGCGAGCAGAATGATAACTTTGACTTTGCTCTCATCCCAGACTTGTTGGGTTAACGACAGTTCTGGCTCGATAATAATTGGTTCAGGTGTGTCAACGTATTCAGGTAGTGGGTCATACTCCCCCTTAAAGCTCGTAAAGACACTATCAATTGCCCCTAGCTGGCGTCGCACAAGTAACTCCACTTGCCAACTAGCACCGGGGTCAAACTCGTGGTGGGCTTGCACTTTAAAGACAGACATTTCATGAAACTTAGGTGCGCCAGCAATACGAAGATCGAGGATACGGCTGTGGTCTAAGTCTCTAAAAGAAATCTCGTTTTCGTTTTGATGTACTTGCAGGCGATCGAAAATACCGCCACGAACATAACCAGAGCCTTTATAGGAGTAGCCATTACCAAAAATCGCGATTAAATGCTCATCGGGTTTTAAGTCTTTGGTTAGCCATTGATACTCTTGCTCGCCAAACAAGTTCTTGCCGATAGTCGGGATATCTGCCAAAGCGTAATAGATTTCTGCAAATGTTTGGTCAACTTCGTTATCTTTAACGCGATCTACATTCTCCGCTTCAGTATCGTTGAACGCTTCTTGCACCGCTCCTTTGCGAACCAAGAGTTTACGAATAGAGCCATCTCCAGTTAGCTCAAGCCAGTTTTTCTGAGCAAAAACGTCATGTTTAATCGTGGATTTGGGTTGAATGACATTGCTGCTTGGTTTCAAGATGCCGAGTGATTCGGCAACTTTCGTCGCGGCCTTGGTAATGGCAACATTCATCACCATCACGGTTACCGTCGCGCCCGATAAACCATCGATGGGCACATAGCTCGCATTCTGTTTACCGCCCACTTTAATTCGGTCTTTAACAGATAAACCTACATACTGGTCACTGAACTCCCAAAGTTTGCTTTCAGGTATGCCTGCCAAAATAATGGGCTCGTGATGTTCTAGTACCTTTGACGCCAAGTACTGACCTTTAGGATCGATAATAACGAGCGTGTTAACTGGCTCGCCGGAATAGGCGGGAATGCTAGCAATGTCATTGGTTTCAAAGGCGTAAGCAATGATATTGTCATCTTTTTTAATGGTTCTGACTAACGGTTCACCTTGTTTGTCTGAGATCGAAGTTAGGTCAGGAAATACCTGCTGTATGAGGGGGATGGGGTCTTTGGGCGGGCTGACAAATAATGCGTAGCTATTGAAACTAACAAAAAGGAGTGCCAGCACCTGACACACTAGAACTCGCGTAAAAATCCTTTGCATAAGTGTTCCCTCGTTCTAGTGTTTATCTGCAACTACAACACGATATTTTGTGAAACAAGTCATGGTAGAGATGCAACTAGCCTAGAGCTTTGTTAACGCTCTGCTTTTGATTTAAATCAATGTTAAACAGAATGGGTTATATTAATGATCTGAATGTTGCATATGTTCACATAATTGTTTCAAGTTGTGAGTTTTGTGTAGGCTAGGGACTATCTTTAAATTTAAAGTCAAAATCCTATCCAATATAAATCGCCAGACATGACATCGCTATTGAGCGTATTAGTGGTTGTCTGGCTTGTATGGGAACACACGAGAGGTAATGGAATGCAAAATAAACTAATGGGTGCAGTGTTAGCTGTAGGCCTAATGAGTACGTCGGCGATGGCCGCTGATATTGAAGCAGGTAAGGCAAAAGCGTCAATTTGTGCCGCTTGTCATAGTATTGATGGCATCGCTCTCATTCCCGGATACCCACACCTAAAGGGGCAAAACGAGCAGTACTTAGTATCGTCTATCAAAGCCTATAAGAACAAAGAACGCACTGGGGGCTTGGCAGCGGTTATGCAAGCTCAAGCTTCTATGTTAAGCGATGAAGATATTGCAAATGTGGCAGCTTACTACGCGAGCTTAAAATGATCGGTCGCTATGATTTTGTCGCCAACTGCCAAATACGCAGCATCTCATCTCCAAAAAGATAAAATGTCATGGTTAGTGACTGGTACTTTTCGCGCGCGCAAACTGAAAGGGCAATCTCTGCCGCTTCCTCTGGTGGATAGCCATAGACCCCACAAGATATAGCGGGCAATGCGACCGTTTCACACCCATTTTCAAGTGCTAAGTCGAGAGAGTGAGTGTACGCAGATTCCAATATGGATTTTGGATCTGAAAATTGATTATATATCGGCCCTACGGTGTGGATGACGAATCTGGCATGCAGTTGGCC
This sequence comes from Vibrio japonicus, assembly GCF_024582835.1. NCBI lineage: Bacteria > Pseudomonadati > Pseudomonadota > Gammaproteobacteria > Vibrionales > Vibrionaceae > Vibrio > Vibrio japonicus. The sequence continues at coordinate 135,400 of NZ_CP102097.1, read as the reverse complement.
CGCCGTAGTGATACGAGCCTTACCAAAAGGGCACCGCACTCCATCCGTTTCTTCCAATCCATAACACTCTTTAAGAAGTTCTGGCCCAGCGGCGCGATGAATAGCGCCATCTACACCGCCACCGCCCAACAATGTGGGGTTCGCCGCGTTGACGATGGCATCGACGTTAGCTTTTGTGATGTCGCCGTTAATCAGATGAATGTTGTTCACAGCCGTTACCTTGTTACGTTACTAAAACAAATTTAGCTGATATTGAGCTGTGTGCTTGGTGAGAATCGCTGTTTGATCTACCGAAACCGTTTGATGCCATCTAACACTAAGGCGAGCAGCGCACAAATGATAAAGAGGTAAGTGGGTATCTCTTGCGATGAGATAGTATCCCCAATGAGTAATCCGACTAGGAAGATAAGTGTGGGTTCTACATAGCCAAGTAAACCAAACATCGACACTGTGAGTTTGGAATAGGCGTATAGATAAAGAAGCGTAGGGGTGACGGCGAGGAGACCAAAGCCAATGTAGTAAGCATAATCACCAGCAGGCAGAGAGAAAAAGTAATCAGTCGGGTACAAAAAGAACATCGCTAACAAGGCGAATGGGAATATAAATAGGTGGTCAACCGTTAAACCCACATCGGTCGCCAATGGTATTGTTTTTCGGTGCATAAAATACACTGGGTAGCCTAACGCGACCACGAGTACGACCCAAGATATCCCATCTGCAAGCACGCAGGCATACAGCGTTCCTGCAACCGCGAAATAACACGCCCACTTCTGGAAAAACGACAAGGTTTCTCGGTAAACGAATCGGCCAACCAACACCATGATGATCGGCATTGTAAAATAACCTAAAGCAAGCGATAGCGTCTCTCCGTTGGCTGGTGCCCAGACAAACAACCAATATTGCGGCGCAACTAAAAGCGCAGACAGGGCATACCTTGGCCACTTTTTCCAATGACTTAGTGCCAGCCTTAGTAGGTGAAGTCTCTTCGAAACTACCAGCAATATCACGAACAGCACTGTGCTCCAGAGTATTCGCTGTACCGCTAGCCAGTGGCTTCCAGCACCAGAAACGTTGCCTGGCGCAAGCGAAGGCTGTAGCTGTACGTACGCTGGAATAAGCGCAAACAATAACGAACAAAGAATAGACGCGATGACGCCTTTGGTTTGCCCTGACATGGCATCAGTGTATTTCTTCACTGAAGCAGAGAAATTATGCATTGCTCTTATTACCTTCAAAACGAGCAGTAGGAAACAAAAAGGCACTGCACTTTTAAAGTACAGCACCTCAATTTTTATGCTGGTTAGTAGAACAAGCTAGGTAACCAGAGTGAAATTTGCGGTATAAACGCGATGATGATAACAGCTAACACAGCAATGAAAACGATTGGAGTGACTTTTGCTGTAATTTTCTCGAACGGGGTTTCCGCAATGGCCGACGCGACAAATAAGTTTTCACCAAGCGGCGGTGTTGAAAAGCCGATGGAAAGCGCGCAAATCATCACGACGCCGAAGTGCACCGGGTCAATACCAAGTGTGTAAGTGACGGGCAGCAACACTGGCGTCAAAATCATAATTGCGGCTAGGGTTTCCATAAACATGCCAACAAACAACAGAATGCCAATAATCAGCAACCAAATCAGGTAAGGGTTGGTTGTGAGTGCGGTTAACGCATCGACAATGACCACTGGAATTTGGTTTTCTACTAATAAGCGACCAAATGCGGTGGCGGTTAGCAATATCAGCATGATGCGGCCGGATAACCAAGCGGTGGAATCAATGCATTTGGTAAATTCTTTCCACGTAAGCTCTTTATGAATAAATACCCCGACAAACAGCACATAAAAAATTGTCACAATAGCTGATTCAGTCGGTGTAAATAATCCCGTATAAATACCGCCCAAAATAACAACGGGTGCACTAAGAGACCATATTCCATCGCGACAAGCTTGAATCGATTCTTTAAAAGACCAGTCATGGTTAGAGCGAGCTATATTCGAACGCTTACAATAGACGTAATTGTAAATAAGAATACTGAGTGACATGATTAGGCCTGGGATTACACCAGCGACAAACATTTTACTGATGGATATGGATTGGAACTGACCAAATTCCGCAACAGCTTCAAACGGTGGAGCAATACCCATGGCGGAAATACCAAAGATGACCATAGGGATAGACGGTGGAATGATAATGCCTAAACCACCCGAAGCTGCGGTTACTGCAGCTGAGTAATCTTTGCCGTACCCATGCTTAATCATTGCCGGGATCATCAGCATACCTACCGCTGCTGTCGTTGCTGGACCAGAGCCCGATATCGCGCCAAAGAAGATACAAGCCACAACCGTCGATGCACCAATACCACCAGTGAACGAGCCCGATAAAGTTTCTGCAATGTGCACAAGGCGTTTTGAAATGCCAGCCGCTTCCATAATAGCACCCGCAAAAATGAACGCAGGGATCGCCATAAGTGGAAAGGAGCCAATCGCATTAAAGCCAAGCTGAACCAATTTAATTGGGTTTTGATCAAGCTGAAGATAAGAGAGAATCGATGCCCCACCTAATGCCACAGCGATAGGTGAGCCGATAATCAACAGTAAGAAAAACGTCGCAAAAAGAACGAATGTGATGCTTAAAGGGATCATATCATCTCCTTGGCTTGGTTGTTTTTGATACAGCTACTAGTGGTGCAGCGTTGGATAATCTTTTTTAGGTTGATCTGAATGTGTCTGAGCGTCATTAACAGGAAGGCAATGGGCATAATCATGTAGATCATTTTCATTGGGATCCCCAGAGTCTGTGACTTCCAATATAAATTCATTTTATTGAACACAAAGTCGTAGCATAAATAGAAGAAATAAAGGTTAAATAGCAGCCAGGATAGCTCGGCTAATATTTTGAAAATAGCCACTACTTTTTTAGGTAAGTATTTATATTGGAAGTCAATTCTATTGTGCGCTTCGATGCGAATGGCTCTGCTGGCACCAAAAAAGACAAACCAAACGAATAAGTAAACTGCCGACTCTTCACTCCAGCTGATGGAATGGTCAAATATCTCCCTTGCAATGATTTGCATAAATAGGATGGAGGTAAATGCCACGAGTAAGATTCGGCAAATGTAGTTTTCGAAATTATCAATGATATTTTTAAACATACTACTTCCCTGTAGAAACAATGTGGGGATCACTCCCCACATTGGCTAGTTTTGTTTATAGAGTGTCACGGCCCATCGCTTCCAAAAGCTCATTGACGCGTGCTTTGCCACCGACTTCATCAAAGTATTTTGGCCATACTTCCTTTTGCAGCTTGTCGATCCACTTTTGTTCATCTTCAAGTTTGCTGATCTTCATACCGTAATTGGTAACCAAATCTTGTTTGATTTTGTCTTCGGCCTTGATTAAGTACTCGTAGCTATATAGCTCTGCTTCATCACCAGCTTTATCAATAGCACGTTTTACGTCATCTGACTGAGCTTGATATAGGCTCTCAGACATCAGTACTGGCTCGATTTGGAATAGGTAGTGCGTTTCCGTTAGGTATTTCTGAATTTCACCAAATTTCATCGATTGAATCGCGGCATAAGGCGTTTCTTGCCCATCAACTACACCTTGTTGCAGCGCGGCAAATGTCTCGCTCCATGCGATTGGTGTTGCGCCAATGCCAAGTGATTTATAGGTGTCTAAAATCACTCTACTTTTAGGTACGCGCACAGACAGGCCTTGAAGATCTTCGAGTTTTGTGACTGGACGTTCTGAATTAGTTAAGCGACGAAAGCCAGAGTAAGTCCAAGAAACTATGCGTACATTGGCTTGTTTCAGTACATCTTCTTCAATTTTTTTTGTGACATCACTCTCTAATGCCTTTTTTGCATCTTCAATGTTGTGAAACATGTACGGATAGGTGAAAAGTCCAATAGCAGGGGATAGGGCGGCAAGGTTAGAGCTACCCACAACAGACATATCAAGTAGCCCCATAGAGACATCGTTGACGGTGGCTTGTTCGGAGCCTAATTGGCCATTCACAAACAGGGCGGTTTCGATTTTGCCTTTGGTCTCTTCGGCAAGAATGTCAGAAAACTTCTGAGCAATGATCTCTTGTGTTGAGCCCGCACCATCACCAATCGCAATATTCCATTTTGCGGCATGGGCTGACAACGATAAAAGCATTGCAGTACTTAAGATAATCGTCTTCTTCATGGTTTCGTTCCTTCAAAGATTGGGTTTAGTGTGTTGTGCGCGTTCAATGATTTCCTTGGATAGAATGTCTACTGCATCAAATACAGCTACGTCACATTCTATTTTGTCTTTAATCACGGAAAGCTCTGTACAGACGAGTGCAAGGCAATCCACGCCTTTACTCATCATGTGATGTTGTAACTCATTCAGAGTTTTCAGATCAGCAGTAGTGAATGATTTGGCTTTGATCGCTTTGATGAGCGCCATCAAATCATCCTGATGATGTTGATCCGGATATACTGGGATCAGACCATGTTTGTTAAACACTGGTCCATAAATGTCGGTTATCTGAAGGGCAGTGGAACCCAGTAAGCCGACTTTTTCGTAGCCAAGTGCACGCATTGTCTCGGCGGTAATATCGAGCAAATTGATCACAGGGACATTGACAGAGCTCGCGACCTCTTGATAGTAGTAATGGGCGGTATTACAAGGGATGACCAAAAAGTCAGCCCCTTGGTTCACAAGACCCTGTGCCATTTTGACCATGCACGGAGCAGGGCTTTCGCCAGTGCCTTCGATGATGGCCTTGATGCGCGATGGCACTTTAGGGTTGTTGTCTACTAGCAATCGAATGTGTCCACTGTCGTCTGTAGCCGGTGTTTGTTCAAACACGCGGTACATCAAATCAATCGTGGCTTCTGGCCCCATACCACCGATAACGCCCGGAGTCAGATGGTTACTCATAAGTCGCCTCTACTTCTTGTACGATGATTTTGGCAATTAAGCTGCAATCGTCTTCGCTAAACGTCAGCGGAAGACGCATATCCAGTAGGGTAGAGAGGACGCGATCCGTGTTTACAAGCTGTGCTTCATCATCCAAATAGGCCCAGCTGTCATATTTGCTGGTGTAACTTTCAGGGTTGCTGCTGCCAAACCACTTGATTACCACACCGCGCATCGCGCATCGCTCTACCAGTGAAAGACATTGCTCCGAGCTCAAAGTAGGTACGCTAAATTGAATGGAGCTGGCAACAAATTGCTCTTTTTCTGGGCGTTCAGTTAACCTGATCTTGTCACTGGTTGTGAGTACTTCAGCAACAATGTCATGGCGTAGATTCCACGCTTTGCAGTCGTCGTCTAACTTAGCCAGTTGTGGTAGTAACGTCGCAGCGCGCAGATTATCCATACGACCACTGTAGTTAGGCGTTTGCAGGCGAACATCATCAAACTCGCTCTTCTCTGGAGCCGCATGATGACGGTCATAGAGCATATATGAACCTGAGTAGATGATTGCTTTCGCCATGATCTTCTTATGCGGTGTCACCAGTAAGCCACCCTCACCAGAGTTCATATGCTTATAGGTTTGGGTACTAAAGCACGCGACATCGCCGAAGCTGCCGCTAAGTTTGCCATTCCACTTTGCCCCCATGGTATGAGCGCAGTCTTCAATCAGCGTTAGGTCGTAGCGGTGACAAATATCGATCACTTTATCCATATCTGCTATATGGCCACGCATATGCGAGAGCAGTAAGAACTTAGCGCCACTTTGGCTCGCTTTGTCTTCAAGATCGTCTAGGTCGATACACAGGTTTTCATCAATCTCAACCAGTACTGGAGTAGCACCTGTGTTGTGAATTGCGCCCGGTACAGGGGCTAATGTGAAAGCGTTACACAACACTTTGTCACCGTGACTCACCCCGACGCTGCGCATCGCGATATGTAAGGCATATCCGCATGATGCGCAAGCCAAGCAATTCTCTACACCCATGTAGTCAGCAAAGGCGAGTTCAAGTTGATCAGTTGTACTTTTCTCACCCGACTCAACGTTATATCGATGCAAGCGACCAGTACGCATCACCTCTACGGCAAGCGCGATCCCTTCCTCGGGGATAGGGGCTTGTTGAGTGAAGGATTTGGTGAACTTTTCCATCTAAACTTCCTCAGATGTGTACGACTTCTGGTTGTAAACTTCAAAATCCCAATCCATCTCTGGGAAGTATTTACGTAGTCGCCAATCACAAGCGCGAGCGTGACCTTCCATGCCTTCGGTGCGTGAAATACGAGAACCTGCAGCACTGAAAATCAGGTTTGCGTCGTTGCTGATTTGTTGGTAAGTCAACACTTTCATGAATTTTTGAACGTTAAGACCACCGCTGTAGCGAGCTGCGCATTTGGTCGGCAGAATATGGTTTGTGCCAGAGCATTTATCGCCATGAGTCACTGTACTGCCTTCGCCGAGGAAAAGTGAGCCGTAGTTATTGAGGGTGTTTTTCCACCATTCTAAATCTTCCGTCATGACTTGTAGGTGTTCACACGCGTATTCATCGCTGACTTTTGCAAGCTCTACTTTGTCTTCGCAGAAAATGATTTCTCCGTAGTCACGCCATGATGCTTCACAGACATCTGCGTTTGGCATGTCGGCAATGACCGACGGCATGATCGCCAGCACTTCTTCACCGATTTCACGTGACGTGGTAAATAGCCAAACGGGTGAGTTGATTCCGTGCTCAGCTTGAGAAACTAAATCAACGGCAATCGTCATTGGGTCTGCGTATTTATCTGCGATGATGGCCGATTCCGTCGGGCCAGCAAAAACATCAATCCCAACTGGGCCGAATAGGGCGCGTTTGGCTTCTGCGACATAGGCGTTACCTGGGCCCACAATGATGTCGACTTTGGGTGTGCCAAACAGGCCATTCGCCATTGTTGCAATCGCATGGACACCGCCCATTTCTAGAATGATATCCGCGCCTGCGACGTGCATTGCATAAGCAACAGCTGGATTAATGCTATCACCACGCGGAGGTGAACAAGCGATAATGTTGGGAACACCGGCCGCTTTGGCAGTCGCGACACTCATTAGAGCTGAAGCTGCGTGGGCGTATCGACCACCAGGGACGTAGCAACCAGCCGCTTGCACAGGTAGCACTTTTTGCCCCAGTGTCACGCCTTCTTCTGTTTCGATAGAGAACTCAGTTAAGCTGTTACGTTGCGCATTCGCAAAACGCTTAATCTGTTTATGAGCAAAGTCGATGTCATCTTTGACACTTTGAGGCACAGAGTCGATCAGTTGCTGCAGCTTCTCATTCGATAAAACAAACTCCGAAGTCCAATTGTCGAATTTTTCAGCGTACTCAGCGACGGCTTGTTCACCTTCTTGCTCAATTCTTTTAAGCATGCCTTCAACAATGGCACGTGTTTCTAAATCGTTATCAGCAACGTCGTCTTTTTTGTTGGCTTTTTTAATAAATTCCATTTTATTTCCTTGATATTTTATCGAGTGAAGAAGATACACAGCAAAATAACTGCGGCGATAAATAGCGTTTCCATAACAACGAGTAAGATAGGTTTAATACCGACCGTTAATACGTCTTTGAGCGAAGTGCGCACCCCTAATGCCGCGACAGCGAATAAAAGCAATTTCGACGATAAGGCAGTGAGCAGTTCAAGTTGAACGGCAGGGATAACCCCAGTGCTGTTCACAATAAAAATCAATACAAACCCAATGAGGAAAAAGGGCAGTTGCACTTTGTTTCCTTGACGTGATGCACTCTGCTTCATTAAGAAAAAGGATGCGATCAATACTACTGGTACAAGGGTCGCTACACGTAACAATTTAACGAAAGTACTTAAGTTACCAGCTTCTTCCGATACGCTGTAACCTGCGCCGACAACCTGAGCAACGTCATGGATGGTACCCCCTAAGAAGAACCCAGTCTCGGCTGTATTAAGATCAAGTGCCAAAGCGATCAGTGGGTAAACTACCATGGCAAGTGTGCTGAGAGTAGTCACCGCGATGACAGTGAATAAGGTATTGCGCTTTGTTTCTTCGCTTTGTGGCAAGATGGCACTGATGGCCATAGCCGCAGAAGCGCCACAGATAGCCACAGAGCCACCTGTGAGCAAGCCAAAGTGAGTATTAAATCCCATTCTTTTCGCAAGAAAAATACCAAATGCAATGGTGGATCCCACCGCCGCGCACACTGTGATGATGGGGGTGACACCAAGTGACGTAATGTCACCCAGTGTGATCCGCACGCCGAGCAGGGCAACGCCGATTCTCAGTACCGTTTTGGCGGTAAACTCCAGTCCTTTAGCATACGCAGCCTCAACACTAAGAAAGTTAAAGGCCATACCCAATAACAGAGCCATTAACATTGCAGGAGCACCATAATTGTTGGATAGATAAAGCGCAGCTAAACCAACAAGAACTGAGATTAAAATTCCCGGTGTATAGGTATTTTTGATGCTTGCTAGTTGCTCAATATGTGAATTGTTACTTAGGATATTGGCCATGACTTTCTTCTACCTCAGTGCTTATTCGTAATTGGCAAAATCGAAGCTGTCGCGGTAGCCAAACAGAGCTTGTGCACCACCTGTGTGAACAAACACAATGTTTTCGCCTTTCTTGAAATGCCCTTTACGAATTAGATCAATTAGGCCTGCTGCTCCTTTACCTGAATAAACCGGGTCAAGCAGGATGCCTTCGTAAGTAGAAAACAGATTGATAGCTTCGATAGTAGAAGGGGCTGGAATACCATAGCCTTCACCGACGTAGTCACAGTTGGCGACCACATCTTCACGTGATACCGCATCTTTCGCACCTAAGTGCTCTGCCGTACGTTGAGCCAGTTTGAATACGTTGCCTTCTTGAGTTGGTTTATCGACTCGAACGCCCACTCCTAATACTGGAATCTGGCTATTTGTCATCGCAAAGCCTGTAACTAGACCTGCTTGAGTGCCAGCACTTCCTGTTGCGTGAACGACATGGTCGATTTTTAGGTTTTGATCATTGCTTTGTTTGAGGATCTCTAACGCGCAATTTACGTAACCAAGTGCGCCGATATGGTTAGAACCGCCACCAGGGATGATGTATGGATTTTTGCCTTCGGCTCGAAGTGTCGCGGCGACATCTTCCATCGCAGCGTTCATATCGGTTCCACCAGGGTACTTAGATAACTTTGCGTTAAATAGCTGGTCTAGCATGACGTTGCCGTTGAACTTGTAATCAGGATCGTCACTGCCAGTACGATCTTCTAGCAGAATGTAGCAATCCATGTTTAGTTTGGTCGCGATAGCAGCCGTTTGGCGAGCGTGGTTAGACTGAGTGGCACCTTGAGTAATGATGGTGTCTGCGCCTTTTTCTACTGCGTCGGCCATCAAAAATTCTAGTTTACGCGTTTTGTTACCGCCGCCAGCTAGACCGGTGCAATCATCTCGTTTAATCCAGATGTTCGGACCACCCAGTGCTTTGGAAAGGTTTTCCATCAGTTCTAACGGCGTATCTAAATGCGCAAAATTCAATCGTGGATAACGTGCTAAATGCATTTCAAGTCTCCTGTTAATGTAATGTAAGTGATATGTTTAACACTGCAGTCACATTAGCGTTTGACATGGGTCGAAAGATAATGCTTTTTTTTAACACCCTTGTTAGTATTTTTTTAAATAGTTGTAATTAAAACGTAGCGGGATGCCCGGGAAGATAAAATGGATTTAAAATGGATAGAGGATTTTTTGTACCTCTCTCAGTACGGTAGCTTTGCCAAGGCGGCGAAAGCAAGAAATGTAACTCAGCCTGCTTTTGGTAGAAGAATCAAGTTATTAGAAGAGTGGGTGGGCGTGGATTTGGTCAACCGAAATACTTACCCAGCGACATTCACAAAAGCGGGCTTTCGTTTCCTAAAGCATGCTAATGATTTAAAACAGCAGATCGAATTTGCGCGTTTGGAAACTGTGAAGCAAGTTAACAATAATGAAACAACGATCACGTTCCACACCCAGCACTCTCTTTCTGAATATGTGGTAAATCGAATGATTAACAATAATGCCGATGCGTTTAAAACGGCAACCGTGTGTGTTTGTCCAAAGAACTTGCATGATTCTGTACAGTCTTTTATCGATAACCGTTCTGATTTCTTAATCGGTTTGTCATTCAAAGGTACTCGCCTTTACATACCGAACCCAGAGGTTGAATCAGTCACGATCGGCACGGATTGCTTGATTCCTGTTGTGGCAACAAAAGAAGATGGTTCACCACTTTATAAAGATGTTAAAAATGCCAGTGTCCCGTTGTTGAATTACCCATCCAGCACGTTCTTTGCCCAGGTATTGGAAAAACATGGTTCATTGGGACAGAGTAAGTGTAACTTTAAAATTGTCTATGAAAATGCGGTGACGCATTCATTGAAGTCAATGGCGCTATCAGGTCATGGCGTTGTTTGGCTTCCTGCCGGCTTTGTCCAAGAAGAGCTAGAAGAGCAGCGCTTGACGCGGTTCTCGGAATCCATACCAGCCTTACCCGCTAAAATTAAATTGTATCGTTTTTCGACTGAAGAAATGACGCCCACAATGTCAAAACTTTGGAAGCACTTTACTGAGCAAAATTCATTGATTAATGGCGAGTTGCATTGTGCATAAGTTGCTTTCATATCTCTGCCCCTACAATACGTAACGAGACTAAAGTTCAAATGCAATAGGTTGAGTAATATGTCAGTCTATTGTACCGATAGTCCGTTGTAATTAGAAAGCGATATGAGCCAAAACGACATATTTAACCGCTACAGCCTTGCCGGGCTTGGGGCAACGCTAATAGGAAATGGAATTGGTCGTTTTGCCTATATCGCTTTGATGCCTGCGCTCATTCAAGCGGGTTGGTTTTCTGAAAGTGAAGCATCTTACTTAGGCGCTGCAACCTTAATTGGTTACATCTTCGGTGTTCCAGTAATTAGCCTGCTCATCCGCTATTATTCCCCAGGGCAGATGATCAGAGTGGCAATGCTGATTTGCAGTTTTAGCTACTTGGGATGTGCAATCGAAAGTGTGCCTATTGAATGGTTTTACCTTTTGCGGACATTAGCCGGCACATCGGGTGCAATGTTAGTCATACTCGCACCGCCGATGATAGTTAGGATGCATAGCCCGGCTATAAAAAACAAAATCAGCGGTGTCATCTTTTCAGGTATTGGTCTGGGCGTGCTTCTTTCGGGAACGTTAGTGCCGCTGCTCATTTTTCACAGTGTTCTATCTGCATGGCTTGGTATTGGTGCTATTGCACTTGCGGCGACGTGTTTAACTTGGAATGCATGGCGCACTGAGCTAGTGAATGAGAGCGCAGGTGTTGTTGCTGGCTCTTTTCATAATTTATCTAACCCCCAACGAACAACATTAGCCTTAATCTTAGTCGCTTACAGTCTGGATGCGATTGGCTATCTTCCACACACCATGTTTTGGGTAGATTTCATTGTTAGAGAGCTGGAAATGCCGTTCGTTGCTGGTGGTCTTCTTTGGGCAAGTTTTGGTGTGGGGGCGATACTCGGTCCTGTTTTAGCCGGATTCATGGGCGATCGTTTTGGGGTGCGTCGCGCTCTCATTGCTTCATTTTTGTTTAAAGGCGTTGGAGTAGCACTGCCCATGGTGACTCATCATCCTATTGCATTGGTGGTTTCTTCGTTGCTTGTGGGCATTTTTACGCCAGGCACAGTGTCACTTGTGTCGATATACGTACTCGAATCTGTGGGGTACGAGCTGCATACAAAGTCGTGGGGAGCGGCGACGTTGGCGTTTGCTGTTTCTCAAGGGGTAGTGGGATATGGGATGGCACATTATGCGCCAGTGCTGGACTCTTACTACTACTTATTTGCAGTCAGTGCCGGGGCATTATTGATTGCGGCGAGTCTTATTGCGCTTTCGCCAAAATCGAAGCTTAAATCAACGTACGAAAACGCATTACTTCAGGCAAAGGAATAAACGAATGAAGTTGTTTTTAAATGATACATCACCTTTCTCGAGAGTTGTCTTGGCAACCGCAGCGTTAGCAAAACCCGAACAGTTGAAACTAGAGTGGGTCGATCCATGGCAATCACCCGAAAAACTTAAGCAAGTGAATCCTTTTTGCACGATTCCTGTGTTGGAATTGGATGATGGTACTGCATTGGTAGAAAGTTTGTGTATTTGCCAGTACTTGATAGAAACCTATCAACCTAAAGGAGTATCACTTGCTAGTGCCAAGCGACCACGTGATATCTATTTGATGGGCTTAGCAAAAACCCTTATGGAGCTATCGTTTAGAACCGTCGCGTTATCTCGGTTTACAGCCAATGATAATGCGTTGATTGGAAGGGGGGACGAAGGCGTTATCCGCTGTTTAACTCGCTTGGAAAATGAACTTACATCAGCACTTAATGAGAGTTCAAGTCAGACGACTATCGCGGTATTGTACCTGCATGTTGCATTGGACTATGTGGCGTTTCGTCATAATTCAGCGTTTGTCAGTCACGCTGGGCAAAACATACGAGAATTCCTAGAAAACTCACCCTATCGAAGCATTTTGCAATGTATGACGCCAGAATGCTTGTCTTTAAGCCCCTTATTCAATGATCTCACCGTTCAATGATTTCACAATGCGTTCAGAACCCGTTTCATGATTTAGGGTTTATGACCTAAATCTACTTTCCCCAATCAAATGAACAACCTAAAGATCAATTTATCAATAGTAATTGTTTCAAAGATGTAACAAAGAAGTTATATTGGTTGGACGTGAATTGGGGGGAGTTATTAGGATGAAACTCACGATATCAGGGAAGTTACAGCTGAGTTTTCTGTCGCTTGCAGTACTTTTTATCGTAGCAGCACTATTTATTTACCGCAGCGTGAATGTTGTTGAACAGCATACCACGTCTTTATTGGAATCCGATCTGCCTACGGTTGATACAGGACGCTCGATTCAGCAATCGCTTCAAGCTTCAGTGTCGACACTGCGCGCTTACATGCTACTTGGTCGCGATGAAAAAGTGGGAAGTGCTCAGTTAGACAAGCTAAAGACCATTATTTCGAATACGGACGAGTCGTTACCGAAGCTAGAGACCTTGTTAGAGCCGTCTACTTATCAACAGGTCAGTTCTGAGTGGCAAGTCGTCAAAAGCTCGATTATAGAGATTTCTGAGCTCAGTCATACTGATGAAAACATGCCAGCACATTCGTTATTCTTAAACGAAGCCGCACCGATTGCTGAAGTGGCGCTGGACCAGCTACAGGGTTTGATTGATGACGAGGCGGGGAATAAAGACGGGGATGAACGAAAACGTCTTTTCCGACTGTATGCAGATAGCTATACATCGCTTGCGAATGCGTTGTCATCAATGCGCGACTTTTTGCAGTATGGCAAACAAGAGTATCTCGATAAATACCACGGCTTCTTAAAGGCTCATGCAAGATTTGTCGCTGAAATCGACTCGAAGACGTCACTGATGTCAGAAAGTAGTTCAGGGCTATGGGCGCTGTTTAAAGAGATGCAGCAACTCTATTTCCCTTTGGCTCAGCAGATTATTGAACTACGCAAAACTTCTGGCTGGAATGTGTCCAATCAAAAAATGGCGAACGACCTTATACCGGCTCTTGATGCGTTAGATGAACGTCTTGAAGCTCTGATTACGGTACAGCAAACACAAGCAGATCAGAGTGGCGCAGGCATTTTTAGTTCTGTAACCTCAGTGATAACGTTATTAATGGCTTCGGCTTTAATCATTCTTGTTGTTTCCATCTCGGTCGCGACCTATATGGGACGAAACTTAGGACGTAGAGTAAAAACCGTCTCTAAGCGCGCAGAGTTGATTGCGTCGGGCGATGTTTCTCAGCCGCATTTGTTGGTTGAAGGAAACGATGAGCTAACCAGCCTTACTGACTCAATAAATAAAATGAATGATGCCTTGTCGAGTATCGTCAGTGACGTGACGAGCAAAGCACAAACTGTGACAGACAGTATGACGGCGTTACAACAGTCGAATGCCGACGCCGCAAAGCAAGTCGAAGCGCAAAAATCCACGATTTCTCGCGTGAGTGAGCAAGTATCGGAAGTGAGCTTGTCGGCAGAAGAGACGGCGAATCAGGCAAAAAAATCAGTCGCGAATTTGTCAGAATCGAAAGATCAACTTACGGTTGGTACGCACGCTTTGGAGCAGAACCAGCAAACCGTCGCTAACATCCACCAAACCATAGAAAACGCAGCACAAGAAGTTTATGCGCTGCGTAAAGAGAGTGATTCAATTGGTCGAGTGACTGAAGTTATCGAAGGTTTGGCAGAACAGACGAACTTACTCGCACTCAATGCCGCGATAGAGGCGGCAAGAGCTGGCGAATATGGTCGTGGCTTTGCTGTGGTTGCAGATGAAGTGAGAATGTTGGCAACACGAACTACGGAATCGACATCAGAGATCAATTCTATCATCAGCGCGATCCAGTCTTCGACCGCAGCGGTCGTGAATGAGATAGAAAAAAGCAAAAACCTGGCACAGGAAGGCGCTACTCATACCACACAGGCATCCGATACGGTGAAAGCAACGGCGGAACAAATCGAGCTTTTGGATGTGCAAATGCAAGAGCTGCTGAGTTCTGCGCAGGTGCAATCGAATGCAACGCAAGAAATTCACGCGTTAATGTCGCAAGTTAACCAATCCATTGAAGGTGTAGCTGAAATATCGGCCGTCTCGGCGTCTGTCTCTGAGCAAGTTCACCAGCAAGTCAGTGAACTTAATCGGGAAATGGGCCAATTTAGAACGTAAGCTAGACTTAACCTAAACGAAAAGCGGACTTCAACCAGGAAGTCCGCTTTTTTTGTTCGTTCAGTAGTAGGTTGGATTAAGACTGACACTCTTCATGGCAAGGCATGGGATAAACCAAATCTTTTACCTTCTCAGGCGATAATATATCTGAGTGAGGCACGTTAAAGCGAGCAGCCATAATGCTATTAAACATCTGCCAGTGATTAAGCAGGCAGCGTTGATAGTCGTCTGTTTCTTCTGACCAAGTTTCCATCATAAAAGGGCCAAGGCTTGCCGCGCCGTGAGCAAACATAAGCATTTGCCATTTTATTTCCCAGATCTTTATCGGAGTATCGGGATGGTCGTTATTATATTCATCGGCAATACCGTTTACGATGGCCTCAATTTCACCCGCTGTGCCAATAAAGTAGTCAATGAGCGCTTCTTCTTGGCGGACAGCATCAGCAATGAGCTGTATCGGCTGTTTAAAGATCAACATATGCGCCAACAAGCGAACAGAAAAGGAGTACAGCTTGATGCTTGGGGTCGCGTTTGCAGGGATATTGTCAATAACGGTACGGAGATAAGTCTCCATATAGTTATGCAGATCATCGCTGATTGCGTACCAAATTTTTTCCTTACTGCCAAAATGGTGGCGTATTAAGCTGTGGGAAACGCCCACTTTTTCACTAATATTACGCAGTGAGACACGCTCATAACCCAGCTCACAAAAAAGCTCAGTTGCGACCCTCATAATCTCACATTTTGTTTGTTCGGCACTTTGTGCGCTTCGGCGGCCTTGTTTTCTTTCTGACATTTTACTTATCAATTACTCACGACCCGGTATTTCTACCAGAAATGATAGATAGTTTCACCTCTAACATAGTGCATTATGTGTTTTCTGTCCGTTTTATTGTGTAGTTGGACAGTAATGAAGTCCGGAATTTTTACCAGCTAACAAGATGGTTGCGTGCGTTTTGGCAGTGGGTCAATTAGGCGCGGAAAATCAGTTTGCGAAATCGGTATGTATCTGAATAGCTCTAAAGCAATTTACGTGAAAGCAATTAGCCTCAAAGTAATTAGCGTCAAAGCAATAAAGACGTTAACAGCCATAGTTGATTATTCCAGAGAAACAGGAGCGATTCAGTCAACACTAAAATGAAATCTTTGTTGCTAGAATTAACATGCTGTCTACTTGATTTTTATTAGAATTATATTAACTACATAAAACAACAATAAAAGATGTTGTTTTGTGTAATTAATTTTTTGATAAAGCCTTTGCCGTCAAATTTATAAAAATAAATATAGATAAAAATATGAATGGGAATAGTTTTTGATACGTCTTTCAACGGCCGTTTTAGCTAGTAATCCCTTGTAGAGTATAGTGTCCAAATACTATGAAATTGCCAATCAGGACAAAATACCGAATAAAAAACAACAGCTTATGCAATTACTTTGAAGTTATTATCAATGGAATGTAATTTTAAATCAATGACTTAGGAGTTGTTAACATACGCATAACATTTCATGCTTTGTGAGACTTAGTTCAACTTTATGTGCGAAATATTAAATAATAATTGAACTGTAACAAATTGAGTTTAGCTTAGGTAATTAGAAAGAGGCATTAAGCCGAATAAAAAACTTGTTAGTCTTGGTTGGGTTATTTACCTTTCCAAAAATAATTTTACTTGCTGTAAAGAATGGAGTCTCTTGATGAAAAAGCTCGCTTTGATCACTGGATCAAAAGGCGGAATTGGTTCTGCAATTTCTTCTCAATTAGTTAACGATGGGTATCGTGTAATCGCAACGTATTTCACTGGTAAATACGAATGTGCATTGGAATGGTTTAACGAAAAAGGTTTTACCGAAGACCAAGTACGTCTGTTCGAACTTGATGTTACGGATAGCGAGCAATGTGCCGAGCGCCTAGAAAAGCTTCTTGAAGAAGAAGGAACGATTGATGTAGTAGTAAATAACGCTGGTATTACTCGCGATGGCTTGTTCAAGAAAATGAATGCTCAAGCATGGAAAGACGTTATCGACACGAACCTTAACAGCGTGTTTAACGTTACACAGCCTCTATTCGCGGCAATGTGCGAAAAAGGTAACGGCCGAGTGATCAACATCTCTTCAGTGAACGGCGTGAAAGGCCAGTTTGGTCAAGCGAATTACTCAGCAGCAAAAGCAGGCATGATTGGTTTCTCTAAAGCATTAGCAGCAGAAGGTGCTCGTAGCGGTGTGACAGTGAATGTCGTTGCACCAGGCTACACTGGTACTCCAATGGTAGAGCAAATGAAGCCAGAAGTGCTTGACTCTATCAAGGCTCAGATCCCTCTAAAACGTTTGGCTACGCCTGAAGAAATTGCTCAGTCAGTTTCTTTCTTAGCGAGTGACGCGGGTGCTTACATCACTGGCGAAACTCTGAATATCAACGGCGGCTTATACATGCAATAAGGGTTGGGATCATGGAAAAAGTATTTATTGTAGCAGCGAAGCGTACACCTATCGGCGCATTCGGTGGAACACTGAAAGGTATCTCTGCAGGTAATCTTGGTGCGGTTGCGATTAAAGCGGCATTGGAGCAGAGCAAAGTAAACCCAGAGCTAGTGGATGAAGTTATCGTTGGTAACGTAGTTGGCGCAGCACAGGGTATGAGCATTGGCCGTCAAGCATCAATCTATGCTGGCATTCCTGACACAGTACCGGCTTACACACTGAATATGGTGTGTGGTAGCGGCATGAAAACTGTGATGGATGCAGTGAGCCACATTCGTTCAGGCGACGCTTCGGTTGTTGTTGCTGCGGGTGTTGAAGTGATGTCTCAAATTCCATTCACTGTACCTAGTTCAGTTCGTGATGGCCACAAGATGGGCAACATGAATTTGACAGATCTGTTAATCAATGATGGTTTGACAGACGTGTTTAATCAATACCACATGGGTGTGACTGCTGAGAATGTAGCACGTCAGGTAGGTATTTCACGTGAGCAGCAAGACGAGTACGCACTGTCTAGCCAAATGAAAGCGGTTGCTGCAATCGAAGCAGGCAAGTTTAAAGACGAGATTGTTCCGGTTGAAGTGCAACAGCGTAGAGAAACGATCGTATTCGACACGGATGAATATCCAAAAGCGAATGCATCACTAAGCGGACTTCAAAAACTGCGCCCAGCATTTGATCGCGAAGGCACAGTGACAGCAGGTAATGCGTCAGGTATCAACGATGGCGCAAGTGCTATCATCGTCGCGAGCGAGTCAGCAGTAGAGCAGTACGGTTTAGAACCACTAGCGGAAATCGTTAGCTACGCTCAGTCTGGTCTTGCGCCTGAAATCATGGGCCTTGGTCCTGTTGAAGCAGTGACGCGCGCACTAGATAAAGCAGAGCTAACCACTGGTGATATCGACGTATACGAATTGAATGAAGCATTTGCAGCGCAGGCGCTGGGTGTTATCCATTCTTTGGCTGACGAGCACAATGTCTCGGTAGAGTCTATTCAAGACAAAGCCAACGTGAACGGCGGTGCAATTGCATTAGGTCACCCACTGGGTGCATCAGGCAACCGAATTCTGGTTTCACTTATCCACGAACTTAATCGTTCTAACGGTAAATATGGCGTGGCATCACTTTGTGTGGGCGGCGGCATGGGAACTGCAGTTGTTATTAAATCTATTGCTTAATAAATTTAGGCAAGTTAAACGAATTGGCCATTTTAAATGGAATTAACCTAGGAGTACTACCAATGTATACAGACTTTTTCAAAACGTTCTCAGATCAAACTGAAAAAACTATGGCACCGTACGTGAAGTTCAACAAACTTGTTACTAAGAATTTAGAAGTTATCACTGAGCTTCAGCTAAATGCAGTTCGCACATACAGCGAATTGGGTCTAGCACAAATGAAAGCAGCAAGTGAAATCAAAGATGTGACGTCACTAACTGCATTCAACGGCCAGCAACTGAACGTTCTTTCAAAGCTATCTCAGCAAATGGTTGACGACAGCAACAAGCTTCAGTCTATCGCTAAAGAGTTTAAAGATGACATCGAGCAACTGACTTCGGAAAACCTTAAAACAGTGAATCCGGCTTAACACTGTTCTTAATGCCGCCGCAAGGCGGCTTTTTTCCGATTTTAGGAGTAATGCTATGTATCAACACTTCTTTTCGGACTACCTTGTGAAGCTCCAAGAATCCAATCAAAAGTGGTGGGAAAATTTCGAAATAAACAGGGCAGCCGTAAACTCACCTCTCAACAAGGCGATGCAAGAAATCAATTTGGAAGATACTGCAAAACTTATTGAAAGTGCAGCAAATCAACCAACAATGATGCTGCAGATCCAAATGGAGTGGTGGCAGAAGCAACTTGAGATTTGGCAAAACGTAACGCTCGCGAGTAACCCGGAAGGGGTTGTTGAGCCTGAGCGTGGTGATAAGCGTTTCTCAAATCAAGAGTGGCAGCAAGACGTCTTTTACAATTTCATTAAGCAATCCTATTTATTGTTTAGCCAAACGTATCTACAAACGATTGATAGTATTGAAGGCTTGGATGAAAAGAGCAAAGAACGCCTCAGTTTCTTCTCACGTCAGGCAATCAACGCGCTTTCTCCAAGTAACTTTATCGCAACTAACCCAGAGCTGCTTAAGCTAACGATAGAGCAGAATGGGCAAAACCTGTTAGCGGGTATGGATCAGCTACGCGAAGATATTGAGTCAAGCGCCGATATCCTTAAGATCCGTATGACAAACAACAACGCTTTCCGTGTTGGTGAAGATATTGCAAATACAGCGGGTGATGTGGTGTATCAGAACGAACTGTTCGAACTGATTCAATATCGTCCGATGACTGAAAAAGTCAATGCAGTTCCATTACTGATTGTTCCGCCATTTATCAATAAGTACTACATTCTCGATCTACGAGAAAAGAACTCTATGGTTCGTTGGTTGCTTGAACAAGGTCATTCTGTATTTATGATCTCGTGGCGCAACCCAGGCGTAGAGCAGCGAAATGTAGAGTTTGGCGACTACGTGACAGAAGGTGTCGTAAAAGCTGTCGCGGCGATTGAGTCGATCACAGGGAAAGACCAGATAAACGCTGCAGGTTACTGCATTGGTGGTACTGTTCTCGCGAGTACGATCGCTTACTATGCTGCTAAGCGAATGAAAAAGCGTATTAAGAGCGCAACCTTCTTTACAACGTTACTGGACTTTTCTCAGCCAGGCGAAGTGGGTGCATACATTAATGACACTATTATTGATGCAATTACGCTGCAAAACGATGCCAAAGGTTACATGGACGGCCGTTCGTTGAGCGTTACCTTCAGCTTGCTACGTGAAAACAGCTTGTACTGGAACTACTACGTTGATAATTACCTAAAAGGTAACAGCCCAGTGGACTTCGATCTGCTGTACTGGAACAGCGACAGTACAAACGTATCGGCGGCTTGCCACAACTTTATGCTACGTGAACTCTATCTTCAGAATAAATTAATTGAAGATAAAGGCGTGAAAGTTGGTGGTGTATGGATCGACTTAGATAAGATCAAAGTGCCTAGCTACTTTGTTTCAGCTAAGGAAGACCACATTGCACTATGGCAAGGCACTTATCGTGGCGCACTGAAAGTAGGTGGTAATAAAACGTTCGTACTTGGTGAATCTGGTCATATTGCTGGTATCGTTAACCATCCAGCAAAAGGCAAATACGGTTACTGGGTGAACGAATCGCTAGACGAAAATGCCGACGAGTGGCTAGCAAATGCGCAGCATACTGAAGGCTCTTGGTGGACACATTGGAATCAATGGCTACAAGGCTTTAACCCTGCAGAGCAGGTAGAGCCGTTTAGCGTTGGTAATGATGAATTCCCAGTGCTTGCACCAGCGCCAGGTAGTTATGTGAAACAAGTGCTACCGATTGAAGTCGAGCAGCCAGTGAAAGAAGAACAAGTTTAAACGGTCTTCTTCCTCCCTAGGAAATATTGCCCCAATTTTTTGGGGCTTTTTTTGTTTTTGGAAGGCGAAATACTGACAAGTTAGATAATGAGTAGCGTTTGCAAATTACATCTAGATTTGCTTAATTGATAATCAGTTATGGATGAGTAAGGACATGGTATGAAAACGATCGGAATCATCGGTGGTATGAGTTGGGAATCGACGGTTACCTATTACCAAGAACTAAATAAGGCGGTTAAGCATATAGAAGGCGGTTTTCACTCAGCTAAGGTGATCATCAATAGCATAGACTTTGCGGAAATCGAAGTGCTGCAACGGTTAGGAAGATGGGACGAAGCAGCCACCATTTTGTGTGATGCCGCCAAATCGCTTGAAAAAGCGGGTGCAGATTTGTTACTCATTGCGGCGAACACCATGCATATTGTCGCGGATCAGGTCGAAGAAGCCGTCAACATTCCTCTGATTCATATCGTAGACGCAACTGGCCAAAAATTAGTTGAGCAGGGGATTTCTAAGATTGGCTTACTGGGAACGGCCTTTACAATGGAGCAAGCGTTTTACAAACAGCGTTTAACCGATAAATTTGGTATTGAAGTCATTGTGCCAAATGGTGTTCAGCGACGCTTGGTTCACGATGTTATCTATGATGAACTCTGTTTGGGTAAGATCAACCAAACTTCAAAGCAAGACTACAGAGCCATCATCGACGATCTTGTGGAGAATGGCGCTCAAGGGGTAATTCTAGGTTGTACAGAGATCGGAATGCTCATTCAACAGGAAGATACGGACGTCGCACTATTTGATACCGCTCAGTTGCATGTGGAAGCGGCTATCCGCGAGGCGTTGAAATGAATCGAAACGTCTGGTTGCTCTCTATTTGCCAAGCATTATTGATGACAGGGAACATCCTTCTAATATCAGTGATTGGTTTAGTGGGGAAAACGCTCGCACCGAGCGAAAGCATGATTACCTTGCCAGTTGCGGTGCAGTTTCTTGGTTTGATGGCAGCAACTATTCCGGCGTCCCTTATTATGGGAAGATTAGGGCGAAGAAAAGGGTTTAGCATTGGCAACATTGTTGGTATCACCGGGGCCAGTATTGCGACTTATGCGTTAGCGACCGAAGCCTTTTTCTTGTTTTGTTTGGGTACTTTGCTACTTGGTGTTGGCATTGGTTTTGGTACGCTTTACCGTTTTGCTGCGATTGAGGTGTGCGATGAGGATGCAAGACACCGTGCGATTTCTATTTCCATGGCAGGAGGCGTACTCGCGGCGATGCTTGGACCGAATTTGGCCATCTATTCTCAGCAATGGTCTCCAGACGGTCTTTATGTCGGTGCATTTATGGCGCTTATCGTCTTAAATATCTGCGCATTGCTCCTTCTCCAGACCATTCGCTTCCCAGACGTAGTTCACCACCAAGATGCGCCCAAAGCGGACTCGCTAAGAGACATTGTTTCTGCTCCGAATTTTATGATGGCCGTGTTTGCGGCAATGGTTTCTTATGCGGTCATGAACATTCTGATGACTGCAACACCATTGGCAATGATAGGGTGTGGTTTTGACTTTCATAAAGCGGCGGGTGTCATTGAATGGCATGTGCTAGGCATGTTTGTTCCTGCTTTCTTTACCGGTAAGTTGATTGAGCGATTCGGAGCAAGGCAAATGATTTTGCTTGGTGGCGTGTTATTTGTGTTGTGTGTGCTGGTGAACATACATGGCCAGTCTATTTGGCACTTTTCAACCGCACTTATCCTACTTGGTGTAGGCTGGAACTTTATGTTCATTGCCGCAACAGGCTTGTTTAGTCAATCCTATGAAGCACATAACAAATCGAAAGCTCAGGCTTTTAATGAGTTCTTTGTATTCAGTTGTGTGACCATTACCGCGCTTTTGTCAGGCTGGTTAGAGTCTACAATCGGATGGGAATCAATGAATATCTACGTGCTTCCATTTGTTATCGCCGTCATATTGCTATTTGGTCTGAATACCTACAAAGCTCAAAAACTGACGGCTTAAACCGATTAAGGGGCAGGGCTGTACAGTCTCGGTGCCCCATTTTTGGGTAGATGGATAAGGTTTAAGTGGTTCTTTCTCGCCCATTCAACGGTCAACGCGGTTGGAGCGGATAAGCAGACTAAAGTGGGAATGCGAGCACGCACAGCTTTGTGAATGAGTTCTAAGCTACAACGGCTGGTCATGATCGCAAATCCACTTTCAGGAGCAATGTGGTTATTCGCCAATGCCCCAATAAGTTTATCTAACGCGTTGTGTCGTCCTATGTCTTCACGGCACGCCACAATATCCCCTTGTAGGTTGGCAAATAGAGCCGCGTGCAGTGCGCCCGACTCTTTTGCAGCCTCTTGTTGCTCGGCTATTTTTTCCCTTAGCCCTTCAAATACGAACACGCGAGGAGGAAGTGTTGGAGTCAGCGGCTCTAGATCGGGCAGCGCTTGCTCCAGAGCTTCAACGCCACAAATACCACAGCCTGTGGTTCCCGCCAGATTTCGTCGCTGGGTTTTTAGTGCCCAAAATGCACGATTGTTAATTTCAACGTCAGCATAGTGGGATTCGCTGTTACCGCCAATTTCGATGCCTTTGATCTCTTTAAAATCATGGACAATACCGGTACTTAAGCTAAACCCTTTCACAAAGTCTTCTAAATGACCCGGAGTGACCATCATCACGGCTTGACTAATACCATTGTAACTAATGGCGAGTGGCGATTCACTGGCAAGCGGTGTGCAGTGCAAAGGTTGCCCATCGGTTAATTCGCGATAGTTATACTCACTTGGCTGAGGTGGTTCTTGATTGAAGTTTTCTGGTTCAATATAGGGTTGAGTTGTACATCTCATGAATTCACCTCACAAGCCTTACAGGGCATGATTACTCGCTAGCGCGTATTATTGATTAAATATGTTTTTAGCTTCTAAGAAGCATTGGTCTGTCAGGGCAGAAAACGGTTCTTGTTTTCGTTTTAGTAACCCCAAAGGCGCGTGAACAACGGCTTCTTCAATCGGAACAATACGGAGCGTGTCGTTTAATTCCTCAAGACCACAGTTGAGTGGCATAATCGCGCAGCATAACCCACTCGTTACCGCTTGAATTAAATGGAACGTCGAGTTGCTCTCAATGACGGTTTGTGGAACCAGTCCTTTACTGACAAAACTGAGGTCAATGGAGTGGCGGTAATGCATGCCTTTTGATAAGAGTCCAAGCGGTATCGTGTTGAGTGACTCCCACATAATTTCTGACTCTGCAAAATCAAAATGTCGTTCATCGAACAACACGCCAAGTTTGGTGGCGTTGAGCTCTATCACGTCGAAATAGGCGGTGTTGACTTGGTCAACGTAGCACATGCCTAAATCCAGCTGATTACGATTGAGCTGGTCTATGATCTGTTCAGATGTCATCGAAAGTACTTGAAACCGTAACTCCGGGAAACGCTCAGCAAGGGGTTTTAGCAATTGCATAGGGTTTTGGCTTGCTAGCGGTACCATACCAAGCCTTAAAGAACCGACAAGCTGCCCTCGACAATTGGCTGCTTCCGCCTGTAACCCATCGTGAGCGGCTAATACCGTTTTCGCCCAAGCCAATATTCTTTCGCCGGCTTCTGTAAATCCTTCAAATCTTTGACTTCTTTGTATTAATTCAAGGTCGAGTTCTTCTTCCAAGCTGCGTATTCTCATAGAGAGCGTAGGCTGGGTGATATGGCATAATGCCGCTGCTTGGCCAAAGTGTTTGGTCTGTTCTAATGCAATCAAATATTTGAGCTGTTTAATATCCATAGGGAGAGGTTTCACCTTTTTGTCGACGCTCGTGCACGCATAAGTAAAGTGCTCCGCTTTTTTAGTTGATCATTGGATTCAAAACATCCAAGTCATGGCAAAACAGCACTTAAAATTGATCTAAATCAAGGTTATTCCTGATGAAGGTAGGGGTCAAATCTAAAGTATCTATAGTGTGATAGATGTAATCTATTACGATTTAACCTGTCGCTACGGGCATTCTCTTTAAGTTGGACTGGCCAGTGGGCGTATGATTGAGAAGTGCCATCAATAAAATTGATTGTAAATGTGATGCCCATCAAATAAATCAGCGAGTGATAGATTTTGTCTATCATGCGGTCAGGGATATCAATTGGACTCATATTTGATAACGGCATAATCTTTGATTTAGATCAAAGCGAGACATCGCTGGATGCAAATCAAAATCTATAAATAGTCGGCAGGTATCAGTTTCCACTGCGTTAACGCCCTTTCATTACTTACGCATTATCTTTATAACGCGCTTGTTGCCTCGGGTCAGCCTGTCTTCTGACGTTCCTATTCTTGAGGAGTAAAGTCGTGAGCCAAAAAGAACAAATAAAAGCATATAAAGGTCCTGCGGGTGGTTGGGGAGCATTAAAAGCGGTCACTAAAAGCTGGTGGGGTAGCGAGAATGCCGTTAAGAACATTCGTACCATGCTGAAAACCAACCAAAACGGTGGCTTTGATTGCCCCGGCTGTGCGTGGGGAGAATCGCCTGAAAGCGGAAAAGTTAACTTCTGTGAAAATGGCGCTAAAGCGGTCAACTGGGAAGCGACTAAACGACTCGTCGATCCTGAGTTCTTTTCTCATCACAGTGTCACTTCTATGTTGAAGCAGACGGATTATTGGCTGGAGTATCAGGGCCGCATCACTCATCCAATGAGGTACGATGCTAAAACCGATCACTATGTTCCCATCAATTGGGAGGATGCTTTTGAGTTAATTGCACTGCACCTTAACCAACTTGAATCTCCTCACCAAGCTGAGTTCTACACCTCTGGCCGTGCGAGTAACGAAGCTGCATTTTTGTACCAGTTATTTGTGCGCGCATTTGGTACAAACAACTTCCCTGATTGTTCAAATATGTGCCATGAAGCGAGCGCAATTGGCATGAAAGATACCATCGGAGTAGGTAAAGGCACGGTCATTTTCGATGATTTCGAGAAAGCAGACGCCATTTTTGTTATTGGCCAAAATCCGGGAACAAACCATCCGCGCATGCTTGAGCCTCTTCGTGAAGCGGTAAAACGTGGCGCGCAGGTTATCTGCATTAACCCTCTAAAAGAACGTGGATTGGAGCGCTTTCAGAATCCGCAATTGCCGGTTGAAATGCTGAGTAACGGTTCTGCCCCGACTAACACCGCCTATATACGCCCATCTCTGGGGGGGGATATGGCAGTATTTAGGGGGATCGCCAAGTTCCTACTTCAGTGGGAGCGTGAAGCGATCGCGACCAATGGAAAGGCAGTATTTGATCGCGAGTTCTTGAGCGAGCATACAACTGGTGTTGATGAATATCTTGCGGAAGTCGATGCGACGACATGGGAGCATATCACTGAGCAATCTGGCTTAGAACTCAGTGAGATCGAAATGGTCGCAAGTATGTATCGACGTGCGGAAAGAGTAATCACCTGTTGGGCTATGGGACTGACACAGCACCGCCACTCAGTACCGACAATAAAAGAAGTCGCCAATGTGCAGATGTTACGAGGTAACGTCGGAAAGCCAGGCGCGGGACTGTCACCTGTACGTGGACACAGCAACGTTCAGGGCGACCGCACGATGGGGATCGATGAAAAGCCATCAGATATGTTGTTGGATAGCATTGAACGTCGCTTTAACTTCGAGGTTCCAAGAGGTGTTGGTCATAACACTGTGCAAGCGATTAAAGCAATGGAAGAGCTTCAGTCCAAGGTCTTTATCGGCTTAGGCGGTAATTTTGCTCAAGCAACGCCAGACACAGAACGCACGCACAAGGCGATGAAAAATTGTGATTTAACCGTGCACATTTCTACTAAGCTGAACCGCTCGCATTTAGTGACTGGTAAAGATGCGTTGATACTTCCGTGTTTGGGGCGCACAGAGGTCGATACTCAGGCAAATGGCCCGCAAGGGGTGACGGTAGAAGACACCTTTAGCATGGTGCACATTTCATATGGTCAACTTAAGCCACGCTCGGAGTCTCTGCGTTCAGAGCCTGCGATTATCGCGGGTATAGCGAATGCTACGCTTGGTACGCATCCAATAGATTGGAATTGGGCGATTGAAGATTATGATCGTATTCGTGATTTGATTGCAGACACCATCCCAGGGTTTACTAATTTCAATGAAAAGCTGAAAAATCCGGGCGGATTCCATCTGGTTAACCCAGCCGCGCAGCGTACATGGAACACACCAAGTGGTAAAGCTCAGTTCGGTGCAAGTCCGTTGCCTAAGCAGCTGATTAGCGAAGCGATTTTGGAAAAGGGCGAAAAGCCGGATCTCATACTTCAGACGATGCGCTCACATGACCAGTACAATACTACGCTGTACGGCTTAAACGACCGTTATCGTGGGGTGTTTGGCATGAGAGAGGTGCTGTTCATCAACGAAGCCGATATTAGAAAGCTCGGATTTGAACCGGGAGACAAAGTCGACATGGTGTCAATGTGGGAAGACGGTATCGAACGTAAAGTAAGCGGTTTTACGCTGGTTGCGTATGACGTGCCAGCTGGTCAAGCCGCCGCTTATTATCCAGAAACTAACCCTCTTGTGCCACTCGATAGCTACGGGGACAGAACGTTTACACCAACATCGAAGTTCATCGCGATCAAGTTGGAAAAATCAACATCGGATGAAATCTCGCTTGTAACGAGTGAATAAATGAGTAAGTAAACAAATAAAAAAAACGGCTGATAGTGATTATCGGCCGTTTTTTTATCATGGAAGTATCTACAAATGAGCGGTAAGTGCGAGCTATGCACTTGCATAGATTACGCTGCCACCTTTGATGGTATCAATGATCTTACGAGACAAGGTTTTCGGTAGTGCAGGGCATCCCCAGCTTCGGCCAAGATATCCGTGTTTTCGTATGAATGACTCATTCGCATAGTTGGCACCATGAATAACGATGTAGCGCTGTCTTGCCTTATCATTAACACCTGCGGTTAGGCCGTCTAATCGAAGGGAATAGCCGTTCGAACCGTAGTAGGTAGAATCCGTCAAAAATGTCCCAAGCGATGTCTTACGAGAGTTGATGATGTTCGAAAACTGTGTCGCTACTTTTTGGCCACTATTTACACCGTGCGCAACGTAAGTATTGAAAACTAACTTCTTCTTATTTAAGTCTACGACATAAAAACGTTTTTCTGTCGAGGGCTTACTGTAGTCTATGATGGTTAATAATGGTTTTTTCTTTCCGGGTGTATTCTTATAAGCAATATACGCTCGGTTGAATAATTGGTAATCCACAACACCATCAAGTTTTGCATCTTTATACGTGTTTTCAACAAGTTGAAATGTAACTAATCCTTCCTGCTTTGTAATTGAGTCTTTAGAATAAGATGGCACGGCAAAGATCACCGACGCCGAAAGTACCAGTGCAATGATTGTTTTCATTTTAAATTATTAATTTTCTTGTTTTTCGAATGTTTTTATATAACGCACATTCGTTATTCACCTAGATGAAATCCATTCTAATTATAGAGTTAAGAGATATGCATCTCATGGATTAATAGTGAGTTGGCGTTATGATGTCTGTGTTTTTGTTCTTTGTAATTAATTGATTTTTATTGTTTTTAATTAAATTCCATTTAAGTTTTTAGTGTTGGAGCTGAATTTTATATGATCTGACTGATCAATAAAACCAAGTGTCTGAAATTAAATTATTAACAATTATTAAATTAAACAACGTTTAAATATTTTAGGGGTAATTAAATTCAGTTAATTCAGGTATATAATTTAACGATATTAATTTGGTTTCTTATATTGGATTAAATTGTGGTTAATGTTTGATTGCTCATTTTTTAACAGGTTCATCTTTGTTTGTGTTAGTCGAACGTATATTTGAATGGTCAAATTAAAAGAAGAAGCCCTTCTATTGAGTTAGAAGGGCTTAAGTCGGTGTAATCAAGTGGTTGAGTCGCTAAACTAAGTGACTAAATATTAGCGCCAAACTCCCCATTGACCCGCGGTACGTGGTTCTTCGCCTCGTGTCCACCACTGAGCTGTCCATTCTTGACCATTGTGCGTCACAGTATCGCCCTTGTTGTAGACAGAACCCTTATCCCAAAGGTTGGTTGGTTCTGTTGGTTTTGGTATTTCGGCTTTGATGTGTGATAACGCGTAACTGAACGACTCATTTGGCGCTAACACTTGGTTAGAGTAAATGTTTTTGGCATCGAACATGTAGTGATCCATCTCTTGATGCCAGAAACCCACGTACCAATCGCCAGTTTGTTGAGAGTTAAACATATCTGCGATTTCCGCAGCCCAAGTTGTGGTGTTGGTTGCGGTGATTGGCAGAGACAAATCAACAATCTCTGAACCTGTGGCATCAAAGGTACGGAAGCGAATGGTATCACCAGAGGCGACAGGCCCGAATCCTTGCTGTACAAAGTAGCCAAGTGCAGAGAGGTTATTGCCTGGCTCAGTTGGTGTTACTGGTTCGGTCGGTGTTGTTGTGCCAGAGCCTGAAAGGGTAATGTCACTACAGTTATAGAAACCTTCACCTACCACATCATTGCGCTGCCAGCGGGTGTATAGAATGGCGTCACCGGAACGATCCGCTGGGAACGTCACCTTGGTTCTGTAACGTTTTTCAGAGTCAACGAAGATGTTACCTGCCGTATCAATGAGCTCTAAATCATCCCAAGTTAAAGGCTTTGTTGGGTCATAGCTTGGTTTGGTGAGGTAAAACTCCCAGTAAGATGGGTTGTGTGGAGCGTGTCCAAAGAACACTAACTCAATTTGGTTGTTTTCATCTAGCGTGATGTTTGTGCGCTGCCAATGCGGTGACGGGACGTTTAACCCTTTTTTCGCAGCGTCGCCAGCAGAACATAGCTCGCCATCAGGCACAACGGCTTGAACGTGTGCCATATCGCGATAGTTTGGCACGTTTGCTGCGATTTCACTACGTTGAATGAATGGGAAAGCGCCAGAGATTTCGTGCGCCGCTTTACACGCTTGGTTCGGGATCTGGTCTGTCCAAAATCCGCCATCCAGATAACAGGTATTTTGACGTGCGCTTGGGAATTCAACCCAACCATGAGCATTGGCTTGTAATGGGCTAAGTGCCGCGATCGCACTTAAACCGAATAAAGGTAGGTTTATCTTTCGTTTCATGATTTATCCTTAAGTTAGCTTACTGACGACTACGTGATTACGTAGCGCATTGCTGACGCAACAAAGCTAACAGGAAGAGGACGACTATGGTCTTGAATAAAAAGAAAAATTGTCAGACTGTATGCCTCTTTCCATCATGTAATGTTAAAAGTTCTCATACTCGACAGGCTATTTCGAGTTACTTCAAATTCATGTGCATAGGAAGCAAAAATGACAGAAAAGGTATTCTGGATTGACCCTTACAAAACGCAGCTAAAATCCATCGTGACTCAAATATCAGGGGATGACATTGAGTTATCTCAAACGATTTTTTACGCAGAATCCGGCGGACAAGAGAGTGACAAAGGTACGATTGCAGGTGTACCTGTGGTTAAAGCCCATAAGTCGGGTACGCGGATCGTATATTCCTTGGAGTCGGCATCCGAGCTCAATGTTGGGGATGAAGTGCTGACAGAAATAGACTGGTCGAGACGTTATGCGCTGATGAAATTGCATTTCGCAGCAGAAGTGGTGTTAGAACTGTTTACCCAACGTTTTAATGGTATTCACAAAGTTGGCGCGCATATTTCTGAAGATAAAAGCCGAATTGATTTCGAATGGCCTGAAAATATAGGGGCGATACTTCCAGAGATTCAGCGCGAAGCCCAAGCATTACTAGACTCGGATTCTGTTATCGAAAGTGCTTTCTCAGATGAACCCGAAGAACGACGATACTGGAAAGTCGAAGGCTTTGCTCAAGTATCGTGTGGCGGCACGCATTTAAAACGCACCAAAGAAGTTGGCCAGATTGCGTTAAAGCGCAAAAACGTAGGTAAAGGCAAAGAGAGAGTAGAGATTAGGTTGGTGTGATTTGAGCGGTGCATACTGGACAAGCTTTCATTCTAAACCTGCTTTCAGATAATAAGTAAGTATACAGTCTGAATGATTCGCACCATCCCAGTAAAAAACGCGACCTTTACCGTCGGGCAGGCGTGCGTCAATGTGATGGTGTGAAGTTTAGGTATTTATTAGCTGCTCGATATAAACCGCTGTGAAATCGGCAAAGCTAGTGATTGGGGTGTTAAAAAACATAAGCCGTTTGTTTTTAAGATCTAACTCAAAATTGGCGCTGTCCATTTCTTTTTCGACAGTTTTTTGTTGGTATTCAGCAAGGATATCGGATTTAACGCAGTGGCCATGAGGGTCGATGGTAAATGAGAGAACTTGTATGTCCAATCCCGTTGTTGTTGATTTAGGAGAGAAGCGAATAGTTAGGGGGTTATTCATTGGTTCTATCTCGCCTATACCAAATACAGACTCTAGTACATCTACAGCAGCGTCTTGTGGAAGTATGTGCGTCATAATTTATATCCTTGTTCTAAGTTTGTAACTAATCTAGCGTGATGGTGTTGTTATGTTCGATGGCGTTCCTGACTAGGTTTTTTGTATCTTCAACTAAGGCATCTACACACATTTGACAATCGTTATATGCAATCTCGGATTCCATCGTTTGGCATAGGCAGGTGTTCTTTTGGTCACATTGCATAAGCTTCTACGGCGGTGCTCTGGTTTGCCCATTTAATCTTAGCTCAAACAGATGACACAGGCGCAAAATAGGTTTTTCCACCCTTTAGGGTAAACAAACGAGGCAGTATCTCGGGTAACAAGAAAAATGGGACAAATAGCCAGCAATAGTTTTGCTGGCTATCAATGTTTTGACAGTGCTTTTAACAGTGATTACATTTTTGCATGAAGGTAGGTACGATAACCACCGATAAGATTACGCGCTTTGTATCCATTGTTAACAAGCTGACGATACGCAACGTTACCTCGTAACCCAACTTGACAATAAATCACGATCTCTTTGTCCTTCGGCAGTTCGTTCATTCGATGGCGTAGCTGATCAACTGGGATATTGATCGCACCTTCCAAACAGCCTACCGCTTGAAGCTCACCCGGGTTGCGAACATCCAATAGAATCTGGTCTTCCGTTAAGTTGCAAATTTCATCATAGTGGATTGCTTTTGCATCGCCTTTGATAATGTTACTTGCGACAAAGGCCGCTTGGTTTATCACGTCTTTCGCGCTGCCGTAAGGTGGCGCATAGGTCAGTTCAAGGTGCTGTAGCTGCTCAACAGTCATACCCGCACGTTGTGCTACTGCCATAACATCAATGCGCTTGTCGATGCCGTCTTTACCAACCGCTTGGGCCCCTAAAATCTTGCCAGATTTCGGGTCAAACAGCATTTTGAATGACACCACTTCAGCGCCAGGGTAGTAGCTCGCATGGCTTGCTGTGTGTACGTATACTTTTTCGTACTCAATGCCATCGCGTTTCAGTTGTTTCTCATTCTTACCTGTGGACGCGACCGCAAGGTCAAATATCTTACAAATCGCTGTACCTTGTGTACCTTGGTAAGTTTCATTGCGGCCAAGCATGTTGTCTGCCGCCATACGACCTTGACGGTTTGCAGGGCCTGCGAGTGGCACTAATGTTTGTGATCCTGTCACGAAGTCTTTTTCTTCAACGGCATCCCCCACCGCATAAATGAATGGGTCGCTGGTTTGCATCATTTCATTGGTCCAGATACCACCTAACTGACCAATCTCTAAACCAGCTTCAGAGGCGAGTTTGGTTTCAGGACGGACACCAATTGCCATAATGAGGATATCGGTTGTGAGGGTTTCACCGTTATTAAGGGTTAAGTTCAGTTCACCTTCTATGTGCTGGTGCTCTTCACTTTCACCAGAGCCAAAACTCGCGATATGCTCGTTCGGGGCATACTCGACCGCTTGTAGTGCAACCCCCAGCTTCAAATCTATCCCTTTTTCGCGGATCTCGGCGTGTGCGATGCCTGCCATTTCTCTATCTACAGGCGTCATCACTTGGTCTGCCATTTCGACTAGGGTGGTTTTGATGCCAAGCTGGTGGAAGGCTTCCATCATTTCCAGACCAATAAAGCCGCCACCGATAACCGTTGCGTGTTCAGGTTTGTTCATTTGGATCGTTTGGATAATTCGATCCATATCCGGGATGTTACGCAAGGAATGAGTTAACGGGTTATCAATGCCTGGGATGGGTGGAACGACTGGGCCGGCCCCCGGACTCAGTAACAGAAAATCGTAGCTTTCTGTGTATTCACTATTGTCGATCAGATTCCTGACGGTAACGGATTTGGTGCTGCGATCGATACTTACCACTTCGTTCATCACACGAACATCAACATTGAAACGCGCTAGGAAGCTTTCTGGTGTTTGAAGCAATAATTTACTGCGTTCTTGAATGTCACCACCGATATGGTAAGGCAAGCCGCAGTTAGCAAAAGATACGAAGGGGCCTCGCTCAAACATGATGATTTCCGCATCTTCGCTAAGACGGCGAGCACGTGCAGCAGCTGACGCGCCGCCAGCAACACCACCAACAATAAGAATTCTAGTCATTTGAAACTCCGTTAATGAAAGCCTAGCTTTTTAAGGATAAAGGCCGCAGGGCATATGCCTGTAAATGCACTTTGGATCAAATTAGCGCCAATGAACACAGTAAGCCATACAAAACCACTATGAACGGTGACCGTCAATATCACAGACAGTAAAACCATTACTCCAGCAAAAACTCGAACAGCATTTTCTAAAGTCATAATCGTTCTCCTTACGAATCGATTTCCTCTGTTGGATAAGACTATAGTTCTCTAAATTAGTTTTGTCTAATGTTAATTTGTCTAAATTTAAAATATCTAAATTAGAATTGACTAATCAATGTTGTTCAGTATTATCTAATATAGATGTGTTGCTAGAGGTAAATCATGAGCGATCAAACAGTGAATCTGGCAGAGATGCAGAAAAACGCGGTAGAAGCCGCCGAGCTACTCAAAGTGATGGCGCACCCAGAAAGGCTTATGGTGCTATGCCAGCTTACTCAGGGAGAAGTTGGGGTAGGTGCGCTACAAAGTGCTTCTACGCTGAGTCAGTCTGCGTTTTCTCAGCATCTGACGGTGATGCGTAAACATGGGCTGATTAAGTCCCGTAAAGAATCACAGCAGGTATTTTATTCATTGAATGACCCTCGTGTTATTCAACTTATTCAAAATTTACAGACCACTTTTTGTGGCTAATTATTTTTAATTCTATGAGGTTTATATGACGTTTACTGTTCCTTGGGAATCGTTGGCAGGAGGCATTTTGTTGGGTATATCGGCAACGTTAATGTTGTTGGTAAATGGCAAAGTAGCGGGCATTAGTGGAATTTTGACAGGATTGATGACGCCAAAAACTCGCGACTTTGCATGGCGTTTGCTTTTTGCCATTGGAATGGTCGCTGGTGGCGTTATCGGGGTATGGGGGTTCTCAAGTGATGTGCCGCAAGTCTACTCCAGCAGCACAGCAATGTTAGCCATTGCGGGTTTATTAGTTGGGGTGGGTACGCGTTTAGGTAACGGATGTACTAGCGGACACGGAATATGTGGTATCGGGCGTCTGTCCAAGCGCTCAATGGTTGCAACGTGTATTTTTATGTTTGTTGCCGCTGTCACTGTCTATGCTCGTCTTCACTTAATTTAATTCGTGGTTGGTCAAAAATGGATAAAGTTATCTTTTGTTTAACGTCGTTGTTTTCAGGTTTTTTATTTGGGCTTGGCATGATCATTTCAGGCATGGCAGACCCAGCAAAGGTTATAGGCTTTTTGGACGTAGCAGGTAAATGGGATCCCAGTTTAATGTTTGTGATGGGTGGTGCATTGCTGGTGTTCATGCCGAGTTACTTCTTGCTTATCAAGCCAAAGCAAAAGCCAGTGGTTGCGGAAGAGTTCTGCTTAGCGACAAACAAAAAAATTGATGCTCGGCTGGTGAGCGGAGCAGCAATCTTTGGTTTAGGTTGGGGAATGGCTGGGGTTTGCCCAGGACCTGCACTTTCAAGCCTAGCGCTTGGGAACTCTGGGGTTTGGATTTTCTTTGCGAGCATGATGGTGGGTCTAGGCGCAACAAACCTATTGATTTGTCTGAAAAACGGCCGGGAATCACAGACTCAGACCGCATAGAGACTATGCTAAAAATGGAATAGCAACAAGGGAGAGGCAGCAATGAAATGGTTAACTTGGAGTATCGCAATCACTTTGGCTGCATCAGGTCAGGTGAATGCGCAAGATAAAGAAGGGCAATTCACAGTAAAAAGTGAGCAAATATCTCAGGTTATCCACTTGGATGGTGTTGTCCAGCCAGTGAACCAAGGTACGGTTGCCGCTCAAACTTCTGGTCAAGTTGTCGGTTTGCATGTTGATGTGAATGACTATGTAAAACAAGGCACTGTGCTACTTGAAATTAGCGCGGTGCAGCAATCAGCCTCTCTGGATGCAGCTCAAGCTCAATTAGCTAGTGCAATTGCCCAAAACCGAGAAGCGCAGGCTCAGGTGGCTCGTTATCGCCAGCTATTCCCTCGGGGCGCTATTTCTAGAGATCAAATGGACAATGCTGAAGCTCGCGCCCGCAGTACAGCGGCAGGAGTAAAAGCAGCGCAGGCGTCAGTAGCACAAGCGAAAGAATCACTCGGCTATACCAGTGTCACCGCACCTTATGACGGCATCGTGACGAAACGCCATGTTGAATTGGGAGAAACAGTGGCTCCCGGCACTCCGTTGTTGAGTGGCTTTTCATTGGAAATGCTAAGAGTAGAAACGGATATTCCTCAGCGCTATCAAACCTATGTCGACAATGTCGGACAATTTGACGTTATTTCTCCTCAAGGTCAGCGCATTTCACCCACAGAGTACAGCCTGTACAGTTACGCTGATCCGCAATCACATACGTTCAAAATGCGTTTGGAACTCCCTGAAAAAATGGACGCATTGTTTCCAGGAATGTGGGTAAAAACAGAGTTTCGATACGGTGAAAGCATGACTTTGCTTGTTCCCAATAGTGCTGTCGTTAGGCGAGGAGAGCTAAGCTCTGTATACCGTTTAGACGGAGAAAACAAAGTTCTCAATCCAGTACGACTCGGGCAGACATACGGAGACTCAGTCGAGGTGCTTTCGGGATTAGAAGAGGGTGATGTTATTTCGAGTGTCGCATTAGCTGTAGAAGGGAAGTAATGATGGATAAACGACTCGGTATTTCGGGTCGCGTTGCAGCGGCCTTTCAGAACTCAGCCATAACGCCATTGCTTGCCCTTGTTGGGTTGTTGATGGGGTTATTTGCGGTAATCATCACGCCCAAAGAGGAAGAACCCCAGATTGATGTCACCTTTGCGGATGTTTACATTCCTTTTCCTGGCGCATCACCAGCAGAGGTAGAAAGTTTGGTCACCAATCCCGCAGAGCAGATTGTCTCTGAAATCCAAGGGATTGATAAAATATACTCTTTTTCTCAGCCTGACGGTGCGATGATTGTTGCGATCTTCGAAGTCGGTGTGAGTCGAAACGACGCCGTGGTCAGACTCTACAACAAGCTGTATTCCAACAAAGACTGGATGCCGCAAGGTGTTGGGGTGGGCGAGCCTATTATCAAGCCCAAAGGCATTGAAGATGTCCCTATCGTCAGTGTGACGCTTTCGGACCGTACAAGTGGTTTAGATCAGCAGCAACTAACGCAAGTGGCTCATGGGCTTGAAACGGAACTCAAGCGTATCAAAGGAACCAGAGACATCTATACCATCGGTGGACACAACACCATTGTCGATGTTCGACTCGATCCTGTGAAGATGAATAGTTTTGGTATTACGCTGGATCAGCTCAACCAGCATCTACCCGCAGCCAATACAAGCTCACCTATGTTGCGATTAACGCACGATAATCAGGAATTTCCGGTACAAATTGGCCAGTTTTTGACGCGTGTTGAAGAGGTTAAGCAGCTTGTCGTGGGTTTACATAACCATACTCCGGTTTATCTAGAAGATGTCGCTGATGTCAAATTAGGTACAGACACACCTACACACAATGTTTGGACAAGCGATAAATCGGGTATATACCCAGCAGTCACCATAGCGATCGCGAAGAAAAGTGGCGAAAACGCGGTCAACGTGGCGAATGCTATCGAAAGCCGATTGGTTGAACTAGAGAATCAACTGATCCCACAGGGAGTCGCCATCGAGATCACCCGTGACTATGGTAAAACCGCAGCGGATAAGAGCAATACGCTTATTGGTAAGCTTGCGTTTGCGACAACCGCAGTGGTGGTTTTGGTGCTCATCACCATGGGCTGGCGAGAGGCACTGATCGTAGGCTTTGCTGTCGTGGTAACTTTGATGATCACCTTGTTTGCCTCTTGGGCGTGGGGATTCACACTCAATCGAGTCTCGTTGTTCGCGCTTATCTTCTCGATCGGTATCTTGGTCGATGATGCGATTGTTGTGGTCGAAAACATCCACCGTCATATGGCGAAAGGAAAAACCGCCATTAACGAGTTGATTCCTGCCGCAGTAGATGAAGTCGGTGGCCCGACGATTTTGGCAACGTTCACCGTGATTGCAGCCTTGTTACCGATGGCATTTGTGAGTGGATTGATGGGACCTTATATGAGTCCAATCCCAATTAACGCTTCTATGGGGATGATGATCTCTCTTGTGGTGGCATTTGTCGTGTCACCTTGGTTAGCGCGCCATTTTTTGAAACCTGCTGCTCATGAGGAAGGCTCGACCTCTAGTTCGATTTTTCATCGTATTATGTCACCGTTTGTAACGGCAAAAGCACAGGGCCGAAACCGTTTTATGTTGTTATTGGCAATATTGGCTTTGATTGCGGGTTCCGTTTTGTTGCCAGTTTTCCAGGCTGTTGTATTAAAAATGCTGCCTTTTGATAATAAATCGGAATTTCAGGTGGTGTTAGATATGCCAGAAGGCACCGCGCTTGAACGCACTCAGCGAGTGTTGTTTGAGCTAGGTCGTGAGTTGAATGACGTACCTGAAGTCACAGATTATCAGATCTATACCGGTACGGCCGCGCCTATTAATTTTAACGGATTAGTTAGGCATTACTTTATGCGTAACCAGTCCAATCAGGGTGATATACAGGTCAATCTGGCAGGCCGCAAAGAGCGAGATCGGGATAGTCACGAGATTGCGACAGCCGTACGACCAATTTTGAATCAAGTTGCGGAAAAGTTTGGCGGTAAAGTAAAAGTGGTGGAAGTTCCCCCAGGGCCACCAGTTTGGTCGCCAATTCTGGCAGAGGTATACGGTCCAACACCAGAAATCCGCCAGCAAGCGGCGAGGCAGATACGGGAAATATTCCGTTCTACGGAAGACATCGTTGATGTGGATATGTACTTACCTGAAACCCATCAAAAGTGGCAAGTGGTGATTGATCGCAGTAAAGCATCACACTATCAAGTCGCTTACGCGTCAATTGTGGATGCGCTTGCGACATCGGTCGGTGGCAAACCTGTCACTTATCTGCACAGCGAACACAATAAATATCCGGTGCCTATCCAAATCCAAGCTAGCGAGACAGCAAAAGTGCGACTGGAACAAGTACTGAATATGAAAGTAGGCAGTATCAACGGGAATATCTACCCATTGTCTGACTTGGTGCAAATCCGTCAAACTCGAATGGATGACTATATCGTACACAAAAACATGGTACCAATGGTGATGGTAGTGGGTGATATGGCGGGTTCGTTAGACAGCCCTCTCTATGGCATGTTTAACATCGGCAGTACGCTTGATAGCGAAATGAACTTAGAGCAGTACTACATCAACCAGCCTGATGGCTTAGAGGGTATTTCGGTATTGTGGGACGGCGAGTGGACGATAACCTACGAAACGTTCAGAGATATGGGTATCGCCTACGCTGTGGGCATGATTCTGATTTACTTACTAGTAGTAGCGCAGTTTAAGTCCTACTTGGTGCCTCTTATCATCATGGCCCCGATCCCGCTGACTATCATCGGTGTTATGCCCGGTCATGCTCTGCTTGGTGCGCAGTTTACAGCGACATCCATGATCGGGATGATTGCGTTGGCGGGCATTATTGTACGGAACTCAATACTTTTAGTGGATTTTATTAACCAACAAGTGGCGCAGGGAGTCGAGTTTAGTGAAGCCGTGATTCAGTCTGCCGCAGTTCGAGCCAAACCGATTATGCTGACAGCGCTAGCGGCTATGATCGGTGCGGTGTTTATCTTGGATGATCCAATCTTTAATGGATTAGCCATCAGTTTGATTTTTGGTATTTTTGTCTCGACAGTGTTAACTCTGTTAGTGATTCCCGTTCTTTATTATGTGGTGATGAAGGCGCGATTTGAGGCCAAAGTGAACTAGGTCCATTGCTATTAAGAGATGGCCCCGTATTGCTGCGGGGCTATTTCATAAAATATCCACCCAAGAGTCTGGATGCATACACATAACGGTAAAACTGGCATCGTTTGAACCTGTTTGTGACTGAGGTGTTCACATGAGATTGTTCTTTGCTCTGACATTCGATAATAAAGCCAAAAGCGATTTGATGACTTACCAGAATCTATTACGCGTTCATGGTATGGACGGCCGCGTTACGCCTAAACAGAACTTGCATATCACACTGGCTTTTATTGGTGAATGCACAGAGAATCAAAAGCAAACGTTAATTGATATCTTGCGACAACTGAAATCAGGCTGTGGCTCTTTACGCATTGACCATTTAGGCTCATTTCGGCAAAAGCGAAGTCGGTTGGTTTGGCTGGGAATGGCAAACAACCGTGCATTAACACGGCTACAAAAAGAGCTCGTCACAGCCTTAATAGAGCAAGGCTTTAGTACTGAATCAAAAGCCTACATTCCACATATTACCATTGTCCGTCGTGTGCCTGGTAATCCTCAATTAAAAGACATCCACATTAAGCCTCGACAAATCAGTGTTTACTCAATCGCTTTGATGGAAAGCGTGTACCAAGAAAACAGGCTGGTTTATCAAGTAATAGACGAGGTGATTCAATAGCAAACCACCCTTCGACTAAACTACTCACTCAACGGTCAGTTGAATAGGGCAGTGATCGCTGAGATGAAACTTAAACACGTCATCGGGCTTAAAAGTCACTTGTTGTACGCTGTGATAGGCGATCTCTTTACTCACAACAATATGGTCGATGAGTGAACGAAACTGATGCAGCTTATTAGGTTGTTGTTTCGATCTCACTTTGCATGTTGCTGGCGTATTTCTGGTTGCCAGTACTGCGCCCGTGCCATGTGACATTTGCTTCCAAAGCCAATCATTTTGGTAACTTAAGTTATGGTTAAAATCACCCAGAAGAACATAAGTTTGTTTATTGGCCTCTCGCTCACGTAACCACTGATTAATCTCAGCACCTTGAGATTTTAAGGTTTTGCAGTGGCGATTGTTTTTGTAAGCGCCTGAGCAGCGAGATTTTAGGTGCAGGGACAGCACATGTATTGGATTTTTAGAATCAGGGTAAAGAACAAGGTGGGTTGCAAACCTTAGCTTACTTGTTGGGCTGCTATCGAGTTTAAGATCTGGCAGATCGAGAGCGGGAATGCCTTTTTTAATCGCAATACCTGTGTACTGGTTTATGTCCTCAAACTGGTTCTTTCGTGATGACATGTTGCTGCGATCAGAAAGAAAAATTTGATAGTCAGAGCCAACGACTGCTTGGATTGCTTTCAGGTCATTCACTTCCTGGAAGGCGAACACATCGCTGTTCGTCAGTCGGAAATGACGAGCGAGCGCTTCGACATCATCTGGTTTTCGCTGCGACTCTTCAAATTTTTGTGACGGCGTCGAACTTAGCCATTCGATATTCCACGTGGTGAATGTTGTCCCAAACGCGAAAGAGGGGTAAATGACAAATAGTACGAACAATTGGACTATTGCTGTGTAAATTTTATGGCTTTTCATTCGTCTAGACTCACAAGTGTTGGTTACTCCTTTATCCTATAAGCGCTTCAAAAATTGCAAGCGAAAAACCGCCAAAATTACAATTTTCTTAATTTTTATTTTCTCTGAGATCAGCGCCACTAAGATCGATTTGATCTTAATCTAGCTACGTTTTTTATTGATCGATATCAATACTCACGGTTAGCGCATCTCGTTAAATACGCCACAATATATAGTGCTTAATTTAAAATTATCGACCCTATATAGTGTCTTTGTGGATAAGTCTGTGAGTATGCTAAGGGTAAGGAGAGAAGGTGAAACCAATCGTAATCAAGCGCGACGGCTCAAGGGCTCCGTTTAGTAGAGATCGCATTCAATCCGCAGTGGAAGCTGCTGCAGAACATGTCGATAAAGAGATCGCGATATATGCACTTAATGTCGCCTTAGCGGTCGAACTGCAGCTAAAAGATCACGATGAAGTCCATATCGCCGAAATCCAAACGCTGGTGGAAAATGAATTGATGCAAGGGCCATTTAAATCGCTTGCACGTTCGTACATTGAGTACCGTCATGATCGTGATATTGCACGCGAGAAGCAGAGCGTGCTTACGCGTGAAATCGAAGGGTTGATTGAGGAAAGCAACGTTGATCTGATCAACGAAAATGCCAACAAAGACGGGAAGGTGATTCCGACGCAGCGTGATTTACTCGCAGGTATAGTGGCGAAACACTACGCTAAAACTCACATTCTTCCACGAGATATTGTTCAAGCTCATGAGCACGGCGACATCCATTACCACGATCTAGACTACGCACCTTTTTTCCCAATGTTTAACTGTATGTTGATCGATTTAAAAGGCATGCTGACGCACGGCTTTAAGATGGGCAATGCAGAAATAGACACGCCTAAGTCCATTTCTACCGCCACCGCCGTCACTGCCCAAATCATCGCACAGGTCGCAAGCCACATTTATGGTGGAACCACCATCAACCGAATTGATGAAGTGCTACAGCCTTACGTAATGGCAAGCTATGAGAAACATCTTAGTGTTGCCAAAGAGTGGGACATCCGCGATCCAGAAGGGTTTGCTCGAAATCGCACCGAGAAAGAGTGCTTTGATGCCTTCCAGTCGCTTGAATATGAGGTAAACACACTGCACACCGCTAATGGGCAAACGCCGTTTGTAACGTTTGGTTTTGGTTTAGGGACAACTTGGGCATCTCGCCTGATTCAACAATCCATACTGAAAAACCGAATTGCGGGATTGGGCAAGAACAGCAAAACTGCGGTATTCCCTAAATTAGTCTTTGGCATTAAAGATGGCTTAAATCACAAAGCTGGCGATCCAAACTACGACATTAAAAAACTGGCCTTGGAGTGCGCGTCTAAACGCATGTACCCAGACATTCTGAACTACGACAAAGTGGTTGAAGTGACAGGATCGTTTAAAACGCCAATGGGTTGTCGTAGCTTCCTGAGCACTTATGAAGAGAATGGCGAGCTTATTCACGAAGGTCGTAACAACTTGGGTGTGGTCAGCTTGAATTTGCCTAGGATTGCGCTTCGAGCAGGTGGCGATGAAGCGAAATTCTACGAGTTACTGGATGAAAAACTAAAAATTGCCCGTCGTGCGCTAGAGACACGTATCTCACGCCTTGAAAACGTAAAAGCGCGTGTCGCTCCAATACTCTATATGGAAGGTGCGTGTGGTACTCGCCTAAAAGCGGACGAGCCAATCGCGAATATTTTTAAGAATGGTCGTGCGTCTATCTCTTTGGGCTACATTGGCGTACATGAAACGATCAATGCATTGTTCGGTGCAGAAACTCACCTATACGATGACAGTGAGTTACGTAATAAAGCAATCGCAATCATCAAACACCTTAAAGAAGCGGTCAACCGCTGGAGCGAAGAATCTGGGTACGGCTACAGCCTGTATGGGACG
This sequence comes from Vibrio japonicus, assembly GCF_024582835.1. Taxonomy (NCBI): domain Bacteria; kingdom Pseudomonadati; phylum Pseudomonadota; class Gammaproteobacteria; order Vibrionales; family Vibrionaceae; genus Vibrio; species Vibrio japonicus. Next base: position 92,907 of record NZ_CP102097.1, on the reverse strand, counting down.
CCGAGTGAAAACTTGTGCAGCCGTTTCTGCCGTATTGATACCAAAGAGTTTGGCGTAGTAGAGGGAGTGACAGACAAAGGCTATTACACAAACAGCTTCCATTTGGATGTAGAGAAGAAGGTTAACCCATACGACAAAATTGACTTCGAGATGCCTTACCCAGAAATCTCCAGCGGTGGGTTCATCTGTTATGGTGAGTTTCCGAATATGCAGAGAAACATTGAAGCGCTAGAGAACGTCTGGGATTACAGCTACACCCGAGTACCCTATTACGGAACAAACACGCCGATCGATGAATGTTACGAATGCGGCTACATGGGTGAGTTTGAATGTACCAGCAAAGGTTTCACTTGCCCGAGTTGCGGAAACCATGATTCTACCAAAGTGTCGGTAACACGCCGCGTATGTGGTTACTTAGGTAGTCCAGACGCACGTCCGTTTAACTTTGGTAAACAAGAAGAAGTGAAACGTCGAGTGAAACACCTATAGCGCAATGAACTACCAAAAATATCATCAAGTTGACGTGGTGAATGGTGAAGGCACGCGTTGCACCCTGTTTGTGTCAGGGTGCGAGCATAATTGCCGTGGATGCTATAACCAGACGACGTTCAACCCAAATTCGGGTCATCCATATACTCAGCAGTTGGAAGATCAAATCATTGCCGATTTGCAAGATACTCGTATAAAGCGCAGAGGTTTATCCCTTTCTGGTGGCGATCCGCTGCATCCAGCAAATGTCGACACCATTCTCCAATTAGTCAAGCGAGTCAAATCAGAATGTATAGGAAAGGACATCTGGCTTTGGACGGGCTACACACTTGGTGAGCTTAATGAATCGCAACGTAAAGTGGTTGAGTATATTGATGTATTGATTGATGGAAAATTTGAGCAAGACAAGAAAGACTTAAATTTAGAGTGGAGAGGGAGCTCGAATCAGGTGATCCATCGATTCAAGCTCTAGCCTGTTTTATACAGGGCGAAGTATAGTGAAATATACTGCCCGGCACATTAATGTTACGAAAGTGTAAATTTAACTTGGCCTTTTATTCTGTTTTTGGTTCAAGCGTTAAAATTTTATTTCTAGTTCTATAAGTAAGATGATAACGTGTAGCCCGTTACTTGAATTTCAAAGGGTTGTGACTTTCATGTTCTCTAATTTACCAACACCAACACTAGATCCAATTCTTTCGCTTTCTGTTGCATACCGTAATGATCCTCGTCCTGAAAAAGTGGACTTGGGCATTGGCGTCTACAAGAACAGTGAAGGGCAAACACCAATCATGAAAGCGATTCTCAAAGCGCAAGACATTGTGGTTGAGACGCAAAAAACCAAATCATATGTCGGCTTAGCTGGCTGCGAAGAGTTTAACCAAAGCATGGTTGATCTGCTTCTTAAAGGCACGTCCGCGATGGATCGTGTCGCTGCGATTCAAACTCCAGGTGCAAGTGGCGCACTGCGTATGCTGGGTGATTTGATGAAAGTGGCGAAACCGAATACGACAGTATGGATTTCGAACCCAAGCTATGTGAACCATCGCCCGGTAATGGAAGCGGCGGGTTTGAAAGTGAAACACTACAGCTACTTTAGCCCGACCACTAAACAAGTGGATACTACGCGCATGCTGGAAGATTTGTCTAATGCTGGTCCAGACGATGTTGTTCTGCTGCATGGTTGTTGTCACAACCCAACAGGGGCTGATATCGACTTTGAAGCATGGAAAGTGATCACTGAGCTTGCTCAGAAAAACGGCTTCACACCATTTGTCGACATTGCTTACCAAGGGTTTGGTGACGGCCTTGAAGAAGACGCAAAAGGTCTGCGCCATATGGCAGAGAATGTCGAAGAAATGTTAATCACCACATCATGTTCTAAGAACTTTGGTTTATACCGTGAGCGTACAGGTGCGGCGATTGTTGTCGGCAAATCGGTGGAAGATGTGACGAACGCACGAGGTAAGCTACTGACACTTGCACGTGCGACTTACACCATGCCGCCTGATCATGGTGCGGCTCTGGTCAAAACTATCTTGCAAGATCAATCGTTGACTGCAATTTGGAAGCAAGAGTTGAGTGAAATGCAACAGCGTTTGTTAAACCTTCGTCAAACTTTGTGCCAAGAATTGAGAAATTCTCACGATACTTCACAATTCGACTTTATCGAAAGCCACAAAGGCATGTTTACTGTGCTGGGCTTTAGCCAAGACCAAATGCTCCAACTGCGAGAACAGTATGGAATTTATGGCGTTGGCGATGGTCGAATTAATATCGCGGGGTTAACGGAAAAAGATATCCCTTACGTAGCCGACGCGATAGTGAAAGTGGCTTAAAATTAGAATCAGGCTCGTTAATACGGGCCTGATTGATTTTTAGCGTAGTCTCGTCGAAAACAGGTGGTTGAATGATTAAGTCGTTACGAACTCTAACTCTCATCTTGCTCGCTGGTAGTGTTACCGCGTGCTTGGCCGAAGAGCCAAAAAAAGTAGAATCTGAGCAGAAAGTGAAAGCCGAACAAGTATCGGTGAAAAGCGAACGGCCGAAAATGGTGCTTAAGGCACAAAAGACCAGTGATGGAAAACTGATTTTAGGCGCAAGGGAGTGGGTTTACGTTCCTGACCTTAAGCAGAACTTTAGAGCCCGTGTGGATACGGGCGCAACGACCTCTTCTATTAGTGCAACGGATATAGAAACGTTCAAACGCAATGGGAAGTCGTGGGTAAGGTTTAAAGTTGAGCACGATGGTATAAAAAGTGATTCTATTGAGTTGCCTGTAAAGCGCAGGGTGAAAATCCTTCAGTCTACAGCCGATGACTCTCAACGTCGCGCCGTGGTAGAAGCTTGGATTCAAATCGGTGACTTGAAACAAAAAACGGAATTTACGCTTGCGGATCGAACGCATCTTAGATATCCGCTGCTCCTAGGACGTAGCTTTATTAAAGGTGTGGCCGTTATCGATGTGGATGAAAGCTACATTCAAGACAAGCACAAGTAATATATCTCGTAATATTCAGCCGATATCAGAAATGATATCGGTTTTTTTGTTTTTCAAACCATAAATGTGAGTTGACCCATAAGCACTAACGTGAGCATTAAGATATGATCCAACCTGAAATTAAGCCAAGGTCACAAAAGCGTAGCAAATTGTGACGTCCTGCATGCATGTAGCAGTAAAAGAATTGAGGAGCATGAAATGACACACTTATCGATGGCCGTGGTTGTCAGAAATGGGAAAGTGTTAGTACAAGAGCGTTACAGAGACTCAAAGGGGATGGTGGTTGAATTTCCGGGAGGCGAAGTCAATGAAAATGAAACAGGAACCGATGCTGCTATCAGGGAGTTACACGAAGAGACGCGTTTAGAGGGTTTGAAACACCTAGCGACCTTCTCAGGGATAAACGAATTTGGTGGTCGAATTTATTACGCAGTATTCGAAGCGGCCGATGGAGAACAACCTATTCCAGTCGGCGAAGATCGTCAACAAACGTTTAATTGGTTAGCGCACGATGAACTCCCTTTAGATGAGTTCTATACTGCAGACGTGAATTTCATTCAAACTCAACTTGCTAAGTTTTGTACGCAAAACTCCACAGTGATTTAGTACAGAAACCAAATCAAAATAAAAAGAAAAGCCAATCATCATGATTGGCTTTATTGTACTCATTTATTTAATTTCTAATAACTCAACATCGAAAATCAATGTAGAAGCTGGTGGGATAGGGCCAGTACCGCTCTTACCGTAGCCAAGTGGGCTCGGGATAAACAAGCGTACTTTGTCACCCGGAGACATATAAGTCAGGCCTTCTTGCCAGCCTTTGATCACCTGGTTTAGTTTAAAACTGATAGGCTCACCGCGCTCTACAGAACTGTCAAATACCGTTCCATCGATCAGCGTGCCATGATAGTGCACAGTTACCGTATTGGTTTTGGTAGGGTGTTCAGTGCCTTCACCTTTGTGGATAACTTGGTATTGAAGACCACTTTCCGTGGTAATAACACCTTCTTGCTTGGCGTTTTCCAGTAGGAATGCTTGACCTGCTGCAAAGTTCTCTTCGCTTACTTTATTGTTGGTCCAAGTGCGGTAGATCATAAAACCCGCGAGAATGAAAATAATAATAGGAAAAATGATTTTTGACATGAGTGAAGTCCAGTTACTTATTTTAGGTTTATTAGGTAGTTAATTGTATCAGCAATGCCTTCGGCGTTCTGGTGTCCTGAAGTGAGGACGACATACTTTCCATTCACAACAAATGTTGGCACGCCTTTGAATTGGCCTTTTTCTGTAATCTCTTCGGCAATTTTTATAGCTCCGAGCATCTGCGCTTGTTGAGCTTTATCCAATTCATATGGGCTAACAAGATCACGGGAATGAAACACTGACTCTATGGCTCTTTGCTTATCTGCCATGGTTGCGCCATTACCCATCTGCAGAGCGGCGAATAACTCATTCACCATGTCGCGGTCCGGCTTTCCACCCACTTGCATTTCAGCGGTATAGTAAATCATTGCTGCAACGGTAGCGCTTTCGTTGAAAGTGACGTGTACTTTACCAATAGACTGATTCGTTAATGACTCTAATTGTGGAATGACTTCTTCCATTGTACGGCAGTGCCCACAGTTTAATGAGAACACCTCGGTAACTGGTGGGAGTCGATAAGTCGCGAGATTGTTAGCCAGTGTTTCATATTGCACACCTTCTTTCGGATCGTTATTGTCTGAGCAGCCGACAAGTAGGGCCATGGTAGCCATCAAAAATAGGGACAGAATCTTGTTCATGTGAAATCTCATTAGATCGCTTGTGCGTCTTTGAATAAAATTTGAGACGCGGCAATCAGTTAAGTAATAGTGAAGCGAATTTTACCCTTTCATCCTTAAGAACTAAATAGCACGACGTGTCAATTCCTTAGCAAATTGTTACTGGTTGATATAAGCAGTGTTGGAAAGGAGGGCTAAATTATAACTAAAGAAACTCAAATCTTGCCGATAAAGTAGTGGTAGTAAAAAGAAAACTAGGGCGGAGAGATGAAATATCTGGCTTTACCTCTGATTCTATTGCTGTCAGCGTGCAGCAGTACAAATAATTTAAGTTCTTCCTATTTCATGAAGGACATGCTAGATACAGCTCCCAAAAGTGACGCTGATGTCAGGCACCCAGAATGGGGCTATCCGTCCAAAAGATTAACGACAGGCGTCCAGTCGCCGGCAATGTATCGAACACCATCAATGGACCATACGCCAACTCAGGCACGACCTAATGCTGCTCCAGCTTCGCGCGGAGTGAATAGTGACAGCCTACAGAACTTTCTTTTGCAGAATGGCGTAGATTACGAAGTGTTACCCGGTAACCATATTATGGTTAAACTAAAGAATACGGTTAGGTTTGATACAGGCTCATCGACGGTGAAGTCTGAATCTAGACACTGGCTAGACATTATTGGCAGATACTTGTCGTCACAACCAGATGTTAATGTCGTGATTGATGGGCACTCAGACAGTACTGGCACTACTGCTTTTAACGATGGTTTATCTGTTCGTCGTGCAAACGCAGTTAAGCAGCAGCTAATCCGTAATCATGTAAATAAAAATGCTATTTTCACACGAGGCTACGGAGAGAATGTACCGACTTGTACCAATGCGACTACAGCAGGTAAGGCGTGTAACAGACGTGTTGAGTTAGTCTTCATTGTGTCGGATAGCTAACGTCATTTAGACCCGTTTATTTTTCTTACGCCCTATAAATACGCCCCAGGAGTAAACACTACCTGGGGCGATTTGTATTCTATAGCGCTATGTCTTAGCTACTTGTTACTTTTTTTTCGCTCTGCATTTTTGCTAGGAAATAGATGTTTACACAAGCAATAAAGCCGTTGGTCACAACGACTGGCCAAGCATCAATCATTAAGCCGTATGCTGTGAACAATGCACAGCCAACGAAGTTAATAATGCGTAGCTTAACGATATCTTTCATGGTTAGAGAAATTGCCACCATGATTGAAGCAGCGTAGCCAAGAATCTCAATCACATTCATATCCATACATTGGTCCTCTAAAGTTTGCCGAGCTGTGTCGGTACCATTTCTTCTCTTCTTGAGATATATGAGGGAGCTCCGTGCCTCGAATGGTTTGAATTATTTAACTAAGATGAAATATAACAGGGTCAAATGTGTGACAAAAGCCCCAAGTATGCTAACGGAGAAGGTTAGCGATTACGCAAACGTTTAACGCTATTTACTAAATTATTATAACCAAAATTGTTGATAGCTTTCGAAAAACAGTACGGTACCCTATAAAGTTCGCTATCCAATAAAAAGCCCGCACGTTATATGCAGGCCTTCAATTGATCTGGCTAGGTTAAGATTAGTTTTTCTTACCTTGTACGTTTTGCTTGTCCGCTTCTGTTAGCTCGCGGATACGGCGGCTGATATCACGACGCTCTTTAGAGATTTCAGCGCTCTTGATGATATGATCATCTACGCGATCTTCGTAGTCTGCTTTCATGTTTTTCACAATCGCTACGATTTCATCATGAGTCATTTCTGGCTTAATGTAATCAAGCAGATTTTCTAGGAGATCAACGCGTTTACGGTTGTCACGAACTTTTTTCTCGTTGTCGATGAGCTCACGTTTAAGCTTATTCTTACGACGTGCTTGCGCTACGATTTCAAATACACCACTCATAGGTTCTTTCCTAATTATTACCTTAACTGTTAAAGATTAAATCACATCATTTACGCTGATAACAGTCTTTTAGATCAATCAAGACAGTGTGTTGACGCTTTTGTAGTCATGTGTTGCCTTGATGATTGAGCAACTTTGACGTTCGATATATGATTTGCACATTGACCTTTATGTGATCCCAGAAATCATGAGAACTTCTCACATTATCGTACCTACGGAAGAATCTAAACCTACTCCTCAGCGTTCGAGTAAAATTATAGATGCGTACCGGAAGGAATTGAAAAGACAAGAGATAACGGAAGTCGAATTAAACCGAACTAAGATCGTAATGATTGATGAAAATGGTAATATGAAAAAGATTACGATTCTTTCTGAACATTGATCAGTCATTCAGGAAGCAAATAATAAGGAAATAAAAATGAACATCGAATTGAGTCCTGTTGAAGCGCGAGTTATCGGCTGTCTAATTGAAAAAGAGGTGACCACACCTGATTATTATCCGTTAACTTTGAATAGTTTGACCTCTGCATGTAATCAGAAGAGTAATCGAGAGCCAGTTATGGCATTGAGTGAAGTGGATGTACAGGAGGCGGTTGATGCGTTAATCACTCGTCGTTTAGTCAGTGATGAAAGTGGGTTCAACAGTCGAGCGAGCAAATTTCAGCATCGCTTCTGCAATACCGAGTTTGGTGACCTGAAGTTATCAGCGAAAGAGAAGGCGATTGCGTGCTGCATGCTATTACGTGGTGCGCAAACACCCGGCGAGCTGCGTACAAGGACGAACAGATTAGCGGATTTCTCAGACGTCAAAGAGGTCGAAGCGACACTGGAATCCATGGCAACAAGAGAGGATGGCGCATTGGTGGTCAAATTGCCGCGTGAACCGGGTAAACGTGAATCGCGTTATATGCATTTATTTTCGGGAGATGTCGACGTATCTACGTTTGCGTCATCAGAAAGTACGCCAGTGCAGGCTGCGGCAGGTAATGAAAGGTTAGAATCTCTTGAAAATGAAGTCGCGTCGCTGAAACAAGAAATCGCAGAGCTACGCAGTTTAGTCGAGCAGATAACGAGTTAATGGACTCGCCAGCGCTTAAATCGGTCTCGGATTGGTATGTGTATCTTATCCGTGATCGAAATAATTCTTTGTATTGCGGCATTTCTACTGATGTAGCTCGCCGATTTTCTCAGCATAGTACTGGTAAAGGTGCAAAAGCCTTAAAGGGCAAAGGGCCTTTGGAGCTGGTGTGGAGTGAAAAGGTAGGCGCTTCTCGTGGCCTAGCATTAAAAGTCGAGTATAAGGTTAAGCGGCTAAAAAAAACGCAAAAAGAGCAATTAATCAAACAGCAGAAAGATCTAGCGGAGCTGGTAGATGTAAACCTCACTATCGCTGCTTAGCTTGTGTATTAGTAAGACTATTAATTAACTTGATTTTATAACCCAATGTTAACTCTAAAAAACTGCTCGTTAAGTGTGGTAAGCTGTGCTAGTTTTGTAGTCCATGCTTAGGGACTGGCAAGGTTTTTAATAACTTATGGATATGGAGTTGCTGAAATAGATTGAGTTGTGTGTGGTATTTATAGCGTGTCTGATTACCAACACTTGCTCCATTTATTATACTTTACACTGTACTTAAACTGGCGATGGAATACTCATCTATGTTCAAAGCCTCATTGCTTTCTTTACTTTCTGTTGTTTCTTTTACTTCCTACGCCTCAAGCATGCAAGCGCTCAGCGGTTATTGGCAGTATGACGACTATTTAAAGGCATACCCAAAACAGAAAGCGCTCACCGAGCAATTGTCTACTGTTGTACGTGAGAATCCGACACCCATTACCGTCACGCAAGATAAGCCAATCACCATTTCTGTTGTTTATCCTGGTCATCAAATCTCTGACTATTGGAGTCGTAACATTAAAGCTTTCGAGAAAAGACTCGAAAAAATCGGTATTCGTTATAGCATCAACCAAGTATTTACCCGTCCAAGTGTGGACGTACGACAACAGAGCCTCTCTTTACTTGCGGCTGTAAAAAACAAGTCTGATTACCTAATATTTACACTAGATTCGACTCGACATCGTAAATTTGTAGAACATGTTATGAGCTCTACAGACACCAAACTCATTTTGCAAAATATCACGACACCAGTAAAAGCCTGGGAAGATCGCCAACCTTTTATGTACGTAGGTTTTGATCACCTTAACGGCACAAAAATGCTCGAGGATTACTATAAAACGAATATTAAGGATGATAGCCGTTATTCTGTCCTCTATTTTTCTGAAGGTTACATCAGTAATGCTCGTGGAGATACCTTCATCGAGGAGATGAGTCGCAATAGCAGTTTTAAACTTTCTTCTTCTTTTTATACTACGGCAACAAGAGAGTCTGGTTACCAAGCAGCAATGAATGCGCTAGAGAAAGACTCAAGCTTATCTTTTATGTATGCGTGTTCTACCGATGTCGCATTGGGCGCTGCGGATGCACTTAGCACGTTAGGTCGACAAGATGTTGTTATCAACGGTTGGGGAGGAGGCACCGCTGAATTGGAAGCGATTACGCGTGGTGATTTGGACGTGACGGTAATGAGAATGAACGATGATATAGGGATAGCCATGGCAGAAGCGATCAAGTGGGATCTCGAAGGGAAGCCGGTTCCTCAAGTATATTCTGGAGATTTTGAGTTAGTTACATCCCATGATAGCGCCGAGAAAATTAAAGAGCTCGAAAAGCGTGCCTTTAGGTACTCTGGACAATAATGAAAACGCTATTTAAGCGTAGTAAACGTCACCAACTTGCTACGCTTCTTACCAATTCAATATTTCTGGTTATCGGGGTGTTGATATTGGTGATGGTGCTACAAAACTATCAAGTCAATCGAGAAGTCGTTGCACAAGAAGTTGAGCGCACGAAGACTCAGACTCAAAGCCTAGTACAAGAAATATTTAACTTTCACCTTAAGTCGTTGGTAATTCACCAAGATAGCTATAGCCGTAGCGAATCTTTAGTTGATGCGGTATTAAGCGAAGACGCAAACGCTGTAGATCGGTTCTTCACTGCATTAGACCAGACTATCCCTAACCTTTCCCCAGACTTTAGATTACTCGCAACCAGTGACGGCGTTGTGTGGGATGATGGGAATTATCAATTCTATGGCTTATCCCATAAGCAGTTGTCTGCTATGAATAAAGGTGCGGTTTTTGGTAATGATTGGCATCTTTCTCAGACACCTTCTTCAATGGGAACACGTTATTTAATGGTGCGCAGAACCCCTGTTGTTAATCTGACTTCTGGTGAAGTGGTTGCGCACTTATACATAGGTGTTGTACTCAATAATAACTTCTCACTGATCAATGTCATTGAAAAAGGCAGCAATGCTGATGAGTTGTTCCTTACGGTGGGTTCAGAAGTGGTGGCTTCGAGCACAAAAACTGTCGACTCGCGCCATATAAAATGGTTGGAGCAGCATTCAACATCATTCAACGCCAGTCGTTATATGGTTTCTAAAACCGATCTGACGATCTCAGGTGTTGCGACTTACCTTTCTGTTTACACAGTACAAAGTAATGAACATATCGAAGAGTTTGTGAAAAGCCATTACTTATGGATGGCTGTGACCGGTATTTTGATTGCGTTTGTGGCGTTTTACACTCGTCTCTGGTTGGGTAAGAGGGTGTCTGTTGAGCTAAATAAGCTGATGACATACATACAAACCACGGTCAGCATGCAAAAAACAGATACGTTTCAAGGATCGTCCATTGAAGAGTTCAATCGTATTGGGGAGAACTTTGATCTCTCCTTTAAACGAATAAAAGAGCGAGAAAAGCAGTTTGCTGATTTGTTTAATTTTTCGTTGACACCGATCACGTTGTGGAGTCGGGACTGCGAGCTCATTCGATATAACTCTGCGGCAGAAAAAAGTTTTAGAGATAACGAAACACGGGACCATTTGCTTTGTGCGTTAGAGCCTCATATACGAATGTGTGCACGCGGCTCTAACTTGACCGGGGTCAACACGACAATTGGCGGTAAAACGTATCGGTGGAATTTATCTCCTATTATTAGTGACGACTCAACCAAGCAAATTATGGCGCAAGGGCAGGATATAACTAGCTTTGTTGAAGCGGAAAAGCAAAGCCAAGCAGCCAAAGAAGAAGCCGAAGAGTCGGCCAGAGTACGAGCGGACTTTCTGGCGAAAATGAGCCATGAATTACGTACCCCGCTGAATGGTATTTTGGGAGTGTCCCAATTGCTTAAGCACAATAGCAAAGGGAAAGAGGCGTTAGAGCACATTGATGTACTCTGTCACAGCGGCGAACATCTGCTTGCGGTTTTGAACGATATTTTGGACTTTTCAAAGATTGAACAGGGAAAATTCCATATCCAGCATAGTGAGTTCCGTTTAGCGGATCTGCTCAATACGGCGGAAAAGATATTCCGTCCTCTGTGTGTTGAGAAAAATATCACGCTCAACATCAATAGCGACGTTCGACAAGATATGTGGGCAGACAGTGATCAAGTCAGGCTCAATCAAATTCTCTTTAATTTAATCAGTAACGCAGTGAAGTTCACACACACTGGTTCGGTTACTGTAAGTTTAAATTGTTTTGCTCGAAACTCAGGCCATCAACTAGAAATCATTGTTGCAGATACCGGGATAGGCATTGCCGAAGAGCAGATTGATCACGTATTTGAACCGTTCGTTCAAGCGGAAGCGACCACCACTCGAGAATATGGTGGTAGTGGGCTAGGGTTAGCCATTGTCCACAGCTTAGTTGAGTTGATGAATGGTTCGATACGTTTAAGCAGTGAAGTGAGTAAAGGGACGAGTGTCTCTGTGGCCTTACCGATCAAAATTTCGTATGGTGAACGTAACCCCGAAACGACCAGTTTATTGGTTGAGCCTTCAGAGTTATTTGATGAATCAATCCATGCATTATTGGTTGAGGACAACCATACCAATGCCTTTATTGCTAAAGCATTTTGTGAAAAGTATGGAATGAAGGTCACTTGGGTTCAAGATGGATACAATGCGATTGACTTCTTACGGGAAAACTCAGATGTCGAACTGATACTTATGGACAACCAATTACCGAACTTAGATGGCATTGAAGCAACCCGAATAATTCGGGATGAACTGAGGCTCAATACGCCGATCTATGCTTGTACCGCAGATGGTCTGGAAGAAACAAAGCGAGCGTTTATTACGAATGGCGCGGACTATGTGTTGGTTAAGCCGATCAAACAATTGGCGCTAAATAAGGCCATGATCCATTTCAAAGAAAATTTCTACAAAGGTCGCTAACAAAAAATTAGCCGACGAAGAGCCTAGCAAACAAAAAAGCGGAGAATGTACTCTCCGCTTTTTGGATCTTTTGGTTTTTAAATCTTTGATTTAACGGGCTAGCTTTTGGTGTGCACGTGAGAAATGATCCGCACAGAATGCACCCACAATAGAAAGTTCACCAGCCAAACATAGGCTTGCGGCTACTTCTGCCAATGCTTTTGCTTTGCCATTACCGTGAAGTCCCATGATATCAAGGCAGGCTTTCTGGCTCGGTAGGCTTGTACCACCGCCTACTGTTCCAACCATCAGGTTAGGTAGAGTAACACACGCATATAGGCCACCTTGCTCACTCACTTCCATCCGCGTCATGCCGATTGCGGACTCCGCAACGCAGGCAGCGTCTTGTCCGCATGCAATGTAAAAGGCAGCAAGCGCGTTGGCGTAATGAGCATTAACACCAATACCACCACTTAATGCTGCACCTGTCGTCGTCATTTGGCCAAATTTCACCATCGCTTCAGGTGTCGTATGTAAGTACTTTTCTACCAGTTGACGAGATAAATGAACGTCAGCAGAAACCTTTTTACCCCTTACATGGCGCATTGTGTGTGCATTTGGCTTTTTATCACCAGACAAGTTTCCATCAAGGAACGCATCTTTAGGTTCAATAGGCGAGTGCTCCAAGATGTAACGAAACACCTCGTTGGTCGCGATGGTCACCATATTTTGACCCGATGCGTCACCAGTATGGAATTCGAACACTAAATAAACTTGGTTGCCATCAACATTGATATTAATGTCGTGAAGCTTTCCGTGTGACGTTGTCGATTCTGCGACTTGCTTAAAGTGATCGTATTGAGTGACAACCCAACTTACAAACTGACCAGCATCCGCTAAATGTTGAAAAGCAAACACAGGAGTACGTGTCACACCTTCGTTAAGAAGAATGGCGCTCGCACCACCAGCCGCAGTGATCAACTGTGAGCCTCGGTTGTATGATGCCACTAATGCAGCTTCTGTTGTGGCTAATGGGATCAGGAAGTCATTTTGAGCGTTCAGACCATTGACCCTTAGTGGACCAGCGATACCCACAGGAAGTTTCACTGTACCGATATAGTGTTCAATGTTCTTATTGTATAGATCTGCATCATTCAAAGATTGGCTGTCGAGAAGCGCATTTTTATCTGTCAGAGAAGTCAGCTTTTCCCATCTTTTCGTTATGTTTTTCTCAGTGATGTATGGGCTCGGAGTTAAACGTACAGCAGGGCGTTTAAAACGCGGTGTGAGTAACTTTTCTAATTTGTTAGTGTCCGATACCTGGCTAAATACAGGTTTGTTACGACGTTGAGACAAATTAAGTTTGGGCATAATTAAACTCAAGTTAAGTATCTTGTTAAATGGGTTTTATTAGCAATGTCAATGAATTATTGCTTATTTTATTTGCGCTAAGTTTCACTTCCTGGTGATTTAGTTGTTCATTCTATCATTAATTTGGTGGTTTGTATGGGAGATATGCATAATTCTAGAGTCCAACCAATTGTCCTGTGAATGTAACAACCGTCTAAAAACGAGTTTTATGAGAAGAGGGTCGAAATTAACTGACGCTCTTCTTCGGTAATTATCGGCTCGTCCGAGTGGTTAAGTCTTTGACTAATGTCCCTTTGTAAGGCTTTAAGCTGATCAGGTGTCAGAGTTTGGATTTGCTCTCTGAATAATTCGAAAGTGATAATGGACACTAGCGAACTTTTTGATGGTCGTTGTGACTCACGTCCTTGTTCGTGTATGGTGTTCGATCTCATATCCAGACTCCTATCTCTGACTTAATTTCAGTCTATGAGTAATAGGTCAATAAGTGTCCGAGTATTGTTAGAATGTGTGAGTATTGAGTAAAGGAGTGATAAAATACTCTTTTATTCTCAGGGTGAATGTTTTGCTTAGCTTTTAGATACTCGAACGGCAAACTTGTTTGCGAGCGAGTGTAACTCTGGCAGCATTCGGTAGATCAGGTAAAGCTGTTGGAGCACCATTTTTACTGAGTTTTCATCTTCTTCTCTCCACTCTGATAAGCGCGCCTCTAGGTTTGGATCGCCGATTAGAGACGTGTCGCAATCATCACAGTGGTCATTTAACTGATTGAACAGTAATTCAAGGTGCTGGTGGATAACTCGATGGGCATCAAGGACTAACTGATGTGTATCATCTTTGTCGATCCTTGTTCGGTGTGCGCCTAACGCAGAAATGTAACTCAGCAGAGCATGGCTGAGCGTTAAAAACCGAAAGCTTTCTTCAGTGGCCGAACGATATCGACCAGGCTCTGCTAGCATCGTACTGATAGCATTTGTTAGGTTAGCATCTTGGTTATGCGCGTTACGACGTGCCACTCGATAAGAAAGGTTGTCCTTTTTGCCTATGCGGTACTGACCAATAATCTGTGCGAGATAAGCTTTGTTGGCTGAAACGGTCTCGGCCATGACTTTGTGTAATCGTTTGGACTGCCAGTCTGGGAATATCGTAATAACAGCCAATACTGCGAGCGCACACCCGACCAAAGTATCGGCCAATCTTGGGAGAATGACGGCATAACCTTCCCCAAGTTGGTTGAAACAAAATAAGACCAAAAGGGTGATAAAACCAGTGGCATAGCCGTAGTTGGCTAAACGGAATGCAAAAAACGCAACACCAAAAAGAACAATAAACACGAGCTGGCTTTCTAGACTCGGGAAGAAAATAAGCAGTACCACACCGATCAGTAAACCAGCCAGAGTGCCTATTACGCGCGCCACTAGTTTTTGACGCGTAGCACTGTAGTTGGGCTGGCAAACGAATAGGGTCGTGAGCAGAATCCAGTAGCCACGTTCGATATCAAAAAACTGAATAATTCCGTAACCAAGGGTCAGGGCGATTGACATCCTAGTGGCATGCCTGAATAACATAGAGTCTGGCGTCAAGTTGGATTTAATACGCTCCCACATCGATTTAAGTGTGTGCGCTTCTGTATCGTCTAAGACATCTTCTTCTAGCTTATTGGCGTCAGGGTTGTTGACATTACTTAACTGCTTTTCAACGGTAGACAGGTTGTTGAATAGGTAGTTGAGCTGATTGATCAACGAGCGCCATTGGCCTTTATCTTGCTCTTGTAGATAACTTAAAGAGTTGGCCAGCTCATCAAGCGCGAGTATGGAATCACCGCTGTGCTGGTATTCCTTACCCAAACGGATGGACTTAGCAATCTCTCGGCAAGCTTTTGCCTGGGTTTCGAGTAAATATTTAAATCTAAACAAAATATCGAAACGCTCGAAATGCTGGCTCAGTTCCTGGTAACGATAATGACTTGAACTGACGCGTTCGTGAATGTCTTGCGCGAGAAAGTAGATGTTGAGGAAACGGTCACTTGCTCCATCTACATGACCACGCTTAGAGCGTGAAAGAAAGGTTGCCTTGCAGTGGTTCAACGCGGTCACCGTCGCGGCATTGAGTCTCGCTTCCTCTAACCGATAAGGTTGAGGGGTGAGGTTAGTCACTGGATGAAAGAGTTGGCTTTTAGTGTCGAGATAGTTTGCCAATTGCAGAAATACATGCGCCAAACTTTGTTGAACAGGCTGCATTGGCCAAAAAGCAGACCAAATCAATGACATGAAAAAGTACCATGCTGCGCCCGTTACCAGCATCAGTGGTTGAAACCAAAGGCTGGTGTTTTCATGCGCACCTAACATGGTGTAAACGGCAATCAGTAGAGAACCAAACGCGATGCTCGCATATCTTGGGCCAATGGCTCCAAGCATGATAAAGGCGAAGGTCGACGTAAACAGCCCAACGGCAAATAGGATTGGAGTGTCAAAAAGCAGTTCAATCGAAAAAGTCGCGAAAGTAAAACAGATTAAGGTCAGAGTGACAGATTTAAGTCTACCCGTAAAATTATCATCACTTTCGGCCAAGGCCGCCGCAATGCACCCCAAAATCAGCGGTATGATTAAATTGTTAAGTTGATAGTACCAAGCAGGAATGACGATGCCGAGCAGCGTAACCAGAATAAGTAAACTATAGTTAATGGTTTTATTAGCCCAGTAGAGGCGTAACTGACTGACAAATTGCACGTGATTTCAACTTATTGGTTTTGGTAGCGACTATTCTAGCGGATAGTCAATGGTAAACTTATGATGTGAATAAAGAAACCATTTCATTTGTTGGTTAATTATACGGAAAATTATAATGCCATATATTGACAGGATTTTTTCAATCTACAATTGGGTTGAGTTATTATAGCGGCCATGGAATCTATGGGGATGACAAGAATGCAGCTAACCGCTAACAAGACTGCACAGTTTTTAGTTCAGAACGAATATCATCAAGTGTCACTAGACGCTGACTTCATCATTCTAAGCTCAGACAGAAGTGAAGAACATATTCCCTTTAATGTGTGGAGTGGGAAAATTAAACTCAAACGCGGCCTGTTTTGGGGAGGCCTGCAGTTTTTTGCACATACAGAGGATGGCAAAGAGCAGTCGTGGCTGGTTCAGGGGTTAGACTGGCGACAGTGTCGCGATTTTGCACGCCACGCGATTGCAACTTATCAGCAGTGGCATCAGCGTCAATGCGAGCAACTAAACAAATATTTACCGAAGTGGGAATCTGCCATCCAAGGGTTTGAGCGCCAACCTGCATTTCTAACGCATTCTAAGGTCGACAGTTGGCTTGATGAGTTGGAGCAAGACTTTCTAAAAATGGAAATGGATCTTGAAGATGCACAGCTAAGAATGCCTGAACGTGTTGAAAAATTATTACCCTGGATCCTCGAAACCGATGAGGCACTGACTCAACGTAACCAAAATTGGATGAAAACAGAGCTAGAAAACTGGGAAGTTTTGTTTTCTCAAATTGAGTCATCTCCACTTAACATCACTCAGCAGATCGCGGTATTACTGAACGACGATAACAACCTTGTGCTTGCTGGTGCGGGTTCGGGCAAAACCAGTGTACTAACAGCTCGAGTAGCGTATTTGTTACAGAGTCATCTTGCACAAGCCGATCAAATTTTAATGCTGGCCTTTGGGCGCGATGCCGCCAGTGAGATGAAAGAACGACTAAAAGACAAGATTGGGCTCAGTGCGCAGCAAGTCAAAGTGAATACATTTCATCAATTAGGCTTGCAAATCCTCAAACAAGTTTTAGATAAAGACGTGGTGATCTCGCCACTGGCGTTGGATGACAACCTGAGAAATGCATGGTGCGTGGATTGGCTAAAGAAACATTGGATGACGCCAACGAATTTTAAGCGTTGGCAAAAACATTTACAAAAGTGGCCTATTGCGTATCTGGCTGGTGACGATGAATTAGGGAGCCATGTCGAGAACCCTAAGCTGATCGCTTGGTTAGCCAAACAGCTTGAGCAGCTATGCGCGATGGGAGTAACCAAAAAAGAGATCCAACAAAAGCTCATTGAGCATGTGGACTACACACGCCTGAACAGCGAACTTGCCTTAGTATGGCCTTGTTATACCGCATGGCAAGATATGCTTAAAGCGGAAGGTCATATAGATTTCAATATCATGATCACTCAAGCGACCAAGTTCGTGGAAAAAGGCAAGTTTCAAGCCCCATGGAAATACATCATGATCGATGAGTATCAGGATATTTCACCACAGCGCCTCGCATTGATCGAAGCGCTATGTCAGCAAAACAAACAACAAGAGTGTGTTCTGTTTGCCGTGGGGGATGATTGGCAATCAATCTATGAGTTTGCGGGTTCCGATGTTGATTTAACCACGGGCTTCTCTGAGCGCTTTCCTAATTCAACCGTACATCACCTGGACACAACATACCGATTCAACAACCAGCTGGGCGAGGTGGCGAATCAGTTTATCCAACAAAACCCAGCTCAACTGGAAAAAGCGCTCAACAGTCACAAAGAGCAAAAAGCGAAGTCTGTCGTGTTAGCTCCGAGCAATCGTGTTGAGAAAATTTTGGATGACCTAAACCGCCAAGCCAAAAGCGCCACTACAGTACTTCTGCTTGGGCGAAATCATTACCACAAGCCAGAACTGCTTTCTGAATGGAAAAGACAGTTTGGCCTTCTGTCGATTGAGTTTATGACGTGCCATGCCAGCAAAGGCAAAGAGGCGGATTTTGTCATCATTCTGGCGGTTGATGAGGGGCAGTTTCCGGCACGAGTGAAAACACTTCACTTAGATAATGCATTGACCCGCTCTCAAGATCGATTCCCTTACGCGGAAGAGCGTAGGTTGTTCTATGTGGCGATGACAAGAGCAAAGAAAAAGGTATGGATTACTTACCAGGGGTCTGGGTCGAGTTTTGTGAAAGAACTTGCTGAGCAAGACTATCCCGTCATCATCCAAAAATAGCGAGGAGTTGAATCATGACAGGACAATATTGTATTACCCTCACCACAACAAATGATGAGGCGAATACTAAGAAGATCATTGATAGCGTATTGTCTAAAAAGCTTGCGGCGTGCATTCAGACAATGCCAATTCAAAGCCATTACTTATGGAAAGGCGAAGTGTGCTGCGATAATGAAACATTGCTGATTATGAAATCAACCAGAGCATGTTATGCAGAACTGGAGGCCGTGATTGTGGAGAATCATGATTACGAAACTCCACAAGTTGTTCAGGTCCCATTTGCTGAGGGTTTTAACCCTTATTTGACATGGTTAGAGGAAAACACACTTCGCTGAGATACCAGCAGGGTCAGCGACGTTATCGCGCCTAACGTATCCATAAGCATATCTTGCTGCGCATCCCAAATATCACCTTGTGATCCTAAAAATGCGATGCCTTCGTTACCACCGGCGAGGGCAGCATACCACCATTCAATGATTTCATATCCTGCTGCCAATGCCATAAGCGCGAATAACGCAAACGGAACACTTAACGCGGGCTTTGCGACTTTATTTCGAATTAAATACTCTGCCACTGGGTAGGCATACAACCCTATTGAGAAGTGAGCCACACGATCAAAATTGTTCCTTTCAGAGCCTATCAGTTGGTTGAACCAATCAAACGGCACTTCTGCAAAGGTGTATTTCGCCCCAACGGTGTGCAGTATTAGCCAAATGAACATCAAAGTATAAGCGGTGTTTGAAAAGCGGTAAGAGCAAGAAATCCACCAAATGACAGACAGTATTCCTACTGCTGGAATAATTTCAGCAACCCAAACAGCACGAGAAGCTGGTTCAATGGCTGAAAATATAAATACAGCCATGTAGAGCGCAGTAAGCGATGTAAGTAACGGAGACTTAGAGTTGGGCATTATTATAGAGTTCCTTAGTTTCAGCCTATTTATCATGCCACTTAATAAAACACTGTTCAATTATCTTTGTGTTAGGGCAATGAAAAGAGATAACAAAATGTGTTGAAACGTTTTTGTATCGCACATTTAAGCAACAAACGTGCAATTTCGTTACATGAAAGTTTGATTTGGGTACGCATCGCACATAGAATTTGCGAACGAATTTATAACTATTCAAAGTAAAGTCATGAAACTGGAAACTGTCGATTACCTTGCAGACAATGCAGCCGAGCTATTTGTTACATCATTACGTGAAACGGGCTTTGGCGTGCTTAAAAATCACCCTATTCCAAAAGAGCTTGTAGAGTCAATTTATGAAAATTGGTACAAGTTTTTTATGTCAGAGAGAAAAAACGAGTTTACTTTCAATGTAGATACTCAGGATGGCTACTTCCCACCAACAATCTCTGAAGTTGCTAAGGGACATTCTGTTAAAGATATTAAAGAGTATTTTCACGTTTACCCTTGGGGACAAATCCCAGAAGAATTGAAAGAGCAAATCCTAGATTACTATGATCGCGCGAACGCGTTTGCAGAAGAGTTACTTGGCTGGGTTGAGGCTTACGCTCCGAAAGAAGTTCAGCAAAAGTTCTCTATTGCGCTGTCAGAAATGATAAACGGCAGTCAAAAAACGTTACTACGTATCCTGCATTACCCACCAATGACGGGTGATGAAGAACCAGGCGCGATTCGTGCGGCAGCGCATGAAGACATCAACCTGCTGACTGTTCTGCCAGCGGCGAATGAACCTGGTTTGCAGGTGAAAGGTAAAGACGGAAATTGGATTGATGTGCCTTGTGACTTTGGCAACTTGATCATCAACATCGGTGATATGCTTCAAGAAGCGTCTGGTGGTTACTTCCCGTCAACCACTCACCGCGTTATTAACCCTACAGGTGAGCGTCAGGAGCAGTCTCGAATTTCTCTGCCTCTGTTCTTGCATCCCAAGCCTGAAGTTGTGCTATCAGAACGTTACACAGCGGATAGCTACCTAATGGAACGCTTACGTGAATTAGGCGTAATCTAAGCGCAATAGAAAGTGTTAGAAGGTCAGCAAATGCTGGCCTTTTTTATAGGTATCAGGTTCTTACTCGGCTAGTTTAGTATTTGAAGTGGATTGGAACTAGGGGAGCGCATGAGTCAGGAAATTACTGAACAATATCAGCAGTACATGGAAAATCCGTTACTGTGGCCGGTACTTGAGGTACTACGCAAAGTACCATCAGGATGGAAAGTGCATACGTTATCCTCCCACCTAAGTGAGTTGGGGTTTATCCTTGATCTGGACCGCTCTGCTGAAAAAGATCTGTTTAAGCGTAATTTTCTCATTATGAACGCGCTTTATCAGTTGCAGGAAACACTCTACCCAGACAATTGGCTTCAAGTCCAAGCGATGGATATTGTCCTGTTTGCAAGTGGCCATTCGTATACTAATCAAATTGACCACCAAGATCCGTTAAGAGATTACTACCTCGATTGGAATAACTATGAGGCGGATGAGGGAGAGGTAAAACGGCTACTGAACGATTTTTGGAACCGTTATCAGGATTTTGTCGGCTCAAGAAAGCATACTGATCTCGACAGGGCTCAAGCGTTAAATTTGTTTGAGTTACCAGAAAACGCGTGCGCTATAGAGATTCGGAGAAAATGGCGAAAGCTTGCGCTTAGGTGGCATCCCGACAGAGAAGGCGGCGACAGCGAGCAATTTCGTCTTTTGTGCGAAGCATGGAATGTACTGAGAGTTAACTCTTCAACCATCTAACTCTGACGCGAGCGTGGAGAGGACAGTCGTATTCCACTGTTGATGTGATGTTTAAAGCATTGATGTTTGAAGAAAAGCGCCACAATGTGACGCTTTTATCCATGATGATTTATTAAGCGATTAGTTTGATGCTTTAAATTGAGACTTGCGCATTCTATTTAATGCTGCCATCGCATCCAGTGTTCTAGGTTTAGCAAGATCACCTTGGTTTGGCATTTGTTTTGACCAGTCACCTTCAAGCATCTGCTCGATCTCTTTCGCTGGGTTAGAAGACCAACCTGGAAGTTGGGCTAATTGGAACCACAACCAGCCAATTGCATTGACCTCGGAGCTGGATTCTAATTGCTCAAGTGCGCTCAAGTCCGTGAACTCTTTACCGAATCTTAGCGAGTCGACCCCTTTTGCTGATACTCTGAATTTACCATCAGCAAGAATTTTTTGCAGAGCGGCGCGGTTCAACGCGCGAGGTCTGAATGTTTCAAGTGGTGATTCGCTCTCATTATGGCGCTCAGTAGGGTGCTGAAGAATCACCTCTTTGGCTTTTTCAGAAACATCAACCGCTTGGTAGTCGTGCATCTGGATAACCGTGTCCGCCACATCTAGGTAGTCACCCGAACCACCCATAACGATAACCGTAGAAATCTCTAACTCATCGCGAAGTTGCCCAATACGATCCACCAACGGGGTAATCGGTTCATCGCCTTTACTGACAAGTGCTTGCATTCTCTCATCACGAATCATGAAGTTGGTTGCCGAAGTATCTTCGTCGATGAGTAGCCCAGTTGCACCCGCTTCGATTGACTCTTGAAGCCAAGCCGCTTGTGAGGTTGAGCCAGACGCATCCTGGGTAGAAAAGTCCGCCGTATTCTTACCCATAGGCAAATGGTTAATGTAGTTAGACAGGTTCAAGTTGTGAACGCTGCGACCATCTTCCGCACGAATCTTCATCGAATTGTGGTTCGTTACAATATGCTCTCGACCATCACCTGGAATATGGTTGTAGATAGAGCGTTCTATTGCATTGAGCAGCGTTGACTTACCATGGAAACCACCGCCGACAATCAGCGTGATCCCCTTACGAATCCCTAAGCCTGTCACTGGCCCTTGGTTTGGCGTGTTGATGGTTACTTCCAATGACGCTGGGGCGTTAAACGAAACGGCTTCTTTCATCGGTAGGTCACAGTTACCCGCAATACGAGGTAGGATAGAGCCGTTACCCACAAAGGCCAATAAGCCGAGTTGATCGAGTTGTGAACGCATGTACTCTTGGTCTTCCACAACTTCACAGTGATGGATCAATGCGTCTTTATCTAACTCGCGCTCTAATGTTGCGCGGCGAATGAATTTAGGCAAATAAAACGTAAGAAGGTTGTCGGTTTTTTTTCCTAGAACGGAGCGTCCCTCAGCAGGCAAGCTCACTCTAAAACGTAGCTCGATACCTTCTTCTGTGAACAGAACAGCGGTGTTATCCATTACAGCCTGACCTGTTAATGCGATACTCAAGCTGCCTTCTTGTTTCGAAAGTTCCGCGAAGCGGCGAGCGATAAAATCACGCGCTGCGATTTGGTAAGCTTCAGATTTTGTTCTCAGCCAGTCTAGGCCTGTTACCGACCATGGTCTTACAGCACGAACACGAGAAGCGGAGGCGTATGGGTCGGCTTGTACGTAGTCAATATAAAACGTGTAATCGCTGAAGTCGTACTGACCTTTGATTTGTTGATAAGCACGATAGTTTTGTTTTTCGATTTTCTTAAGTGTTGCGGTTAACTGATCCATAAGACCTTCACAAGCCAGATAAAATAAAGGGCGGAATTATATACCTAACTGTAGCGGTTATGCGAGCTCAACAACAGCTAATCGGCTTATCATTTAAACATCAGTGCGTTTAAGCATTAAACTGGCTTCAAATTCATCACAGGGCATGGGCTTGCCATATAAGTAACCTTGCCCAGCATCGCAACCTTCTGCGACGATGAATGCTTCATGCTTTTGTGTCTCTACACCTTCTGCTGTCACTCTGTAGCCAAGTTTTTTCGCGATATTGATGATGGAGCGAACGATTTCCTGATCTTCCTCATTATCTTCCAGCTGATTAATAAAGCTTTTGTCGACTTTAATTGCGTCGAAGGGAAATTTTTTGAGGTAATTAAAAGAGGCATAGCCAGTTCCGAAGTCATCTAGTGACAATGTCACGCCAAGTTGGCTTAACGAGGTTAATGTCTTTTGTGCGATTTGTTCATCGGCAATTAGCCCCGTTTCTGTCACTTCCAGCTCTAGAAATTGAGCGGGCAACTGATAAGTGGTCAGAAGGTTTTGTACTTGGTCGACAAAGTGAGGGCTTTGGAGTTGCACTGCCGAAATGTTTACACCCAGTTTAAAGTTATCGACTTTTCCTACCCACTCACTGGCTTTTTCAATAGCAGAGCGCAGGACAAAATTACCCAGTTCAAAGATAAGTCCATTTTGTTCTGCAAGGTGAATAAGCGGTTCGTTAGAAATATCGCCTAAAACGGGGTGTCTCCAACGGAGTAAGGCTTCTGCACCGATCCATTTGTGCGTAACAGGCGAAACTTTAGGCTGGAAATAGAGCAGCAGATCATCGTTTCTTATTGCTTGTAAAAGGTAACTTTCTAACTGGTTGAGGTGCTTGTGGATGTCTGATAAATCTTGTGAGTAGAAGCTAAATTTATGTCCCGAGTCTTTGCAAGAAAGCATGGCTTCAAAGGCGAACTTTGATAGTTTACTGCTACTGATGGTGTCTTTAGAGGTCGCGATACCAATAAAACTGTGTAGGTGGAGTTGCTCACCTTCAACTGAAAATTCGGAGTGGCTGGTTTCCACTAAGTGATCGCAAAGCTGCTGAATGTCTTCATCAAGGTTGTTGGAATACAGAAGAAAGGCGAGGTCAGTGGAGGTGGGTCTGGCAGTGACAATGTCGTATGCGCTTAAATCTCCGAGTCTTTGCCGGTATTCAATCAGTACCTCATCCCAAGCGCTATAACCATATTTTGACTGAATGCGCCGGCCATTCGCAAATCCCACATGCAAGAGCGCAACGTGTTTCTCATTTTGGTCTGTCGTACTTCTTAGCAGTATTTTGGATTCGCTTTCGAGGGCAGCCCGATTTAAAAACCCCGTGGCCAAATCATGGTTCTGCTGAAAAACAATTTTCTGCTCAGCAGCGCGCCGTTTGTCCATTTCAATGTTAAGTGAGTAGTTCAGTTCAACAAGATCTTGTGTACGTGTTTGAATTCTCGACTTGAGTGCGGTATTTAACT
The DNA here is from genome assembly GCF_024582835.1 of Vibrio japonicus. Lineage (NCBI taxonomy): Bacteria > Pseudomonadati > Pseudomonadota > Gammaproteobacteria > Vibrionales > Vibrionaceae > Vibrio > Vibrio japonicus. The sequence continues at coordinate 68,604 of NZ_CP102097.1, read as the reverse complement.
GTTGCAAACGCTTGTTTTGATACAGTGTTTTCAACTGCGCTTCTATGGTGTCGCGGAAAGACTCTAACAGTACTTGATAGGTCTGTAAGAAATGATTTTCTTTTTTGTCCAAGACACAGATCGTGCCAAAAGGCTCACCATTTGGCCAATAGATCGGCAATCCGTAATAGGCTATAAAGCCCAACTCAGCGTCGGGGTTATTTTTCCATTCTGGGTCGATGATTGCATTGGGGATGTGGAGTTTTTGACCCGTCTCTATGACTGTTTCACAGTATAACCTTTGATTAAGCGGTTCTTTCTCTCCAGGGTGGTAGGGATGAGCCACATTGTTATTGGCGGTAAAGACTTCAATGTGTTCTTCGTGAATACGCATGATCAATGCAGCAGGCACAGACACTGTCTCTGCCAATAGGTTCGCAATGATCTGCCAACTATCAAGCATTTCGTGTGGAATACAGATATCGGCAGTGTTCAGTTTTGACATACGTAATCCCTACATAGCGTTTATATTATCCAGCGCAATCCCGACACATTACTAATATAGCTACGTTTGAATTAACTTATCCTATCGACTCACATGGTTGTGGTGCCAAATACGTCTAATGTCCAACTAATGAGAAGCCCTCACGTGAATAAGGGCTTTTTTGATGTGTGTCTGATCCCAAGTGCTAATCTGATTCTTCAGGTATAAAATCTTCGAGATTGAAGGGCTGAGTGTAATCGATGGACTCGTAACCAAAACCATTGAGTTGCATGAATGCTTTCTTGAAACCTTGATAATCCCCAAGTTGTTTAAAGTTGTCGCTGTTCATCTGATCCAGCAATGCAGAGACTTCTTGTTGGGTAGAGGCATCAAGTTCCCAATCGTCCATGCGAATTAGGCGTTCGAAGTCGACTGGAATACGTTGATTGCCGTACAACTTATCACTAAACAGGCGCTGCATTTGCTCTATACAGCCTTCGTGTTTGCCTTGCGCTTTCATTACTTTGTATAGCGCGATCAAATAGGGGCTTAACCCAGGTATAAACACGCTGGCTTTCGTCACTAATGCTTTACAAACCGTCGCATACGCACCGCCACCAAAGTTAGCCAGTTTTAAATTAAGTGAGTGACTGGTTTGATGTAAGTCGATCTTTGCGCGCCCGAGAGTGCCATCTAAATAAATAGGGTGGGTTATCTCTGGACCAACATAAGAAAAAGCAATGGTTTTACATCCGTTTGCGATAGATTCAACGTTGATGAGCGCATCGACCCAGTTTTCCCAGTCTTCGCCACCCATAATTTTGATCGTGTCTTCAGATTCTTGCTCTGTTGCTGGTGTGAGTGTCACTTCATGCCAAGTATCATCTTCGAGTGAAATGATCGCTCCTGAAACAGATTCTCCAGTTGGCTTTATTGCGGTGCGCAGCATTTCTCCAGTTTCAGAGTTCGGACGAACACCCGCAGCAACGCTGTAGATAACTAAATCTACTTCACCTTCGAAGTAAGTCTCAATAGCTTCAACCACTTCTGCCTTGCATTCTTTGGAAAAAGCGTCACCGTGAATATTTACTGCTATCCGACCTTCTGCTTCTGCGTACTTTTTAAAGAAAATATTGTTGTAGTAGCCCGCTGTGCCAACGCCTTTTTCTGATGGGCCTCGCTCAAAAGAAACGCTGATTGTGTCACTTTTAGAGCCGCCAAATGCTAGAGCAATTCTGGCAGCTAATCCAAAGCCCGACGAGCCTCCAATGATAAGAACGCGTTTAGGTCCTAGAGTGATAGGCTTTGCGTGCTTTACGTAGTTAATTTGTCTAAGTACCGATTCTTCACAACCTAGAGGATGTGCCGTACGTGCGACTACGCCGTTGATAACAGGCTCAATAATCATGTTTCAGTCCTTTACTTCAAGGGATTGGAACAAGTTAACGTAAAACTGAGTAAATTTTATTGAGCTAGACCAATTAGAGGTGATTAATTAGTTCATTAGCAACAAATTCTGCAATCCAAGGCTGAGCTTCGGACCTTGGATGAAGTCCGTCATCCATCATCCAATCGGGTTTGGAGATCACGCCTTCCAGGAAAAAGGGAAGAAGAGGGACGTTGCTTTGTGTTGCCACAGTCGGATAAAGCGCGGCAAATGCTTCGGTGTAACGTTTACCGTAGTTGGGTAACACTCTAATCTGCATAAGAATTGGCGTAGAATTAGAGACGCGAACCATATCGATCAGTTGTACAAGATTGTTTTGAATCAGTGCTGGCGGAAAGCCACGAAGACCATCGTTTGCACCCAGTTCAATGAGCACATAGTCCGGTTGGTGCTGTGTCAGCAATTGGGGTAAGCGCGCGATTCCGTTACCAGTCGTGTCGCCTGAAATACTGGCATTAATAACATTAACGGCTTTACCTTTTTGTGATAACACATCCGGTAATAAAGTTGGCCATGCTTTTTCGATAGGCATTTGGTAGCCTGCACTAAGACTATCACCCAGAATCAACAATTTACTCGCGTTAACTGGGAAAGCAAAAACAACAATAATGGCAAGGGAAAGTAAACGAAACATGCAAACATCCGTGATTAAAGCAAACTCTGTGTCCAAAGTAGTCTCTACTAAACAAGAGCAATTAACAATCCTTGAAGAGATAAACCTTGATATCAAAAGCGGAGAGAGTGTCGCTATTGTCGGCAGCTCTGGGGCAGGGAAGTCGACCTTGATGACTTTGTTAGCTGGCTTGGATACGCCAAGCGGCGGACAAATTGAGCTTTTAGGAAAGGAGTTAACCGCGCTGGGTGATGAAGAGCGCGCGGCTATCCGTAGTGAGTTTGTCGGATTTGTCTTTCAAAGCTTTTTGCTGATTCCAAGTTTAAGTGCATTGGATAATGTGACGCTGCCTTGTTTACTCAAAGGCGATGACGAAGATATCGAACGTGCAAAATCATTGCTGAAAGCCGTTGGTCTGGAGCATCGTATGGAGCACTCACCAGCGCAGTTATCCGGTGGTGAGCAACAACGCGTCGCTTTGGCCCGAGCCTTTATGATCCAACCCAAAATATTGTTTGCTGACGAGCCAACGGGAAACTTAGATCAGCACACGGCAGAAAAAGTCGTTGAATTGCTGTTTGATTTAAATAAGCAGCATGGCACGACATTGATTCTGGTTACCCACGATATGCAGCTTGCAGAGCTTTGTGACCGCCGAATCAGTATGCATGCAGGAAGATTAGAGGAGCAGTGATGAATATGAAGACAGCTTCTTCCCTCAATAAGCGTCTATTTAGATGGAGCTTAAGTGAAATCAGACACGGACAGTTGTGGCCAGTTTCCATTGCTTTGACATTAATCATTGCGTGTATTTTCGCGTTAACCGCGTTGGCAGAAAGAATGGAGCAAGTCGTCGTCAAACAGGGAAAAGACGCGCTGACGGCGGATACCGTTTTTATATCTTCAAATCCAATTCCCGAGTCTTTGATCATAGCAACCGAGCAGCAGGGGTTAGTTACTTCTAAGCAAACTCGCTTTGCGACCATGGCATTTAGCGACACGTCAATGAAGCTCGTTATGGTCAACTCGATTGATAGCCAATACCCCTTGCGTGGTGAACTGCTGCTTTCTAATGGCAGCGACACCGTGACGCATGTAAACCCTGGTGAGCTTTGGCTGGATGAACGTCTATTTGCTCAATTAGACGTGAAGGTGGGTGACAGCGTCACACTGGGTGATGCGGATTTTATCGTTTCAGGTCGTATCGTTGAAGAGCCTGGACTGAGCTTCAATCCTTTTCGTCAAATTCCGTCGGCGTTTATCCACGAATCAGACCTTGAAAAAACAGGGGCAGTACAGTTAGGTAGTCGGGTTCGTTTCGCCTTGTTTATCAACGGTGAGGATACGGCGATTAACGCAGTAAAGGAGCAAGTGACGCTTACACCGAGTGAGCGATGGCGAGACCAAAACAGCGCAAGCAGAACAAACGAAGTATTCCAGCGAACAGGGCAGTATTTATCTTTGACGGTTGCCATTGTTGTAATTATGGCCGCAACGACACTGGTGTTAACTTGCCAGCATTATGTTAGTACCCGAAAAAAGACCATCGCGATGCTGAAAAGCTTGGGTGCGAGCCGTGCTTGGATTGGGCGATGGCTATCAATTCAAGTGCTTATCTTGTTGGGCGTAGCGGCGGTTTTTGGTGTTGCGATTGGGATAGGGCTGGAGGTCGTGCTACGAATACCACTGGTTGATTTGTTGCCTAATCCACTTCCCACTTACGGTATAAGCCCAGCAGTCATAGCGATTATGACAAGCGTATTGATCGCTGTCCCCGCTTTGGGTATCCCGCTTCTTGGTCTATTGAATGTGAGTGCGGCAAACGTTATGCAGTCTTCTTCGGACTATGAGAGTGGTAAATCCTATCGTTGGCTGGTGGTGGTTCCTTTACTGCCAATGCTTGTTGCGTATTATCAAAACACCATGGTTTGGATTGTTTTGGGTGGCATGCTCGTACTGTTTTTTGTCCTTGCTGTTTTAAGTTTATTGATTACCCGTTCAATTGCAAAAATGCCCCTTAAACCTGCTGTTAAACTCGCGCTTAGCCGTATTAACCGATCGACGGTCGCGACAGGAATACAGTTTGGCGCGTTGGCACTTTCCTTGATGTTATTGGCGGTAATGTGGTTAGTCAGAACCGATCTTCTTACTGACTGGAAACGAACGTTACCTGCAGATGCACCGAATGCGTTTGCACTCAATATTGCGCCTTATGAACGAGACGCGTATTTGTCAGCACTCGATCAAAACGGGATAGCGCGCTCCAACGATTACCCAATTATCCGTGGGCGCTTAGCAGAAATTAATGGTGAGGATGCTAAGGAACACGCGCAAGGCGGAGAAGGGACTGATGCTCTAAGGCGAGAGATCAACTTTACCTTTGCCAGCGCTATCCCATCGTATAACGAGGTGCTAGATGGGGCGTGGACTGACAGTAATGGTGTCTCTGTGGAATCCGATGTTGCGAGCGATCTGGGTTTAGAAATTGGTGATGATTTAACATTTGTTATCAATAGCCAACAAGTCAGTGCACGCGTCAATTCGATTCGTAAAGTGGAGTGGCGGGATATGAAACCGAACTTCTACTTTATCTTTACGCCGGATGTGTTAGTTAATATTCCTGCGACTTACTTAGTTAGCTTTAGACTGCAAGACAAAGATAACGGCTTAATAAACCAGCTTTCGCGCTCATATCCGACAGTGAGTTTGATGGATATTCGCAGTATGGGGGCTAAGATCCAGCAGTTGCTCACTCAGATTGTGTGGTCGATCACCGTCCTTGCAGCGTTAGGTGTTGTAGCAGGGGTAATGCTGATATTTACGTTGTTAAGACTCAGCCTAGGACAGCGTCAATCGGAAATACAACTCTACCGAACGCTGGGTGCGAGTAAGAAACGAGTCACACAAACGATTTGGGCTGAGTATGGTCTTATGGCTCTTATCGCAGGCATTATCGCGGCCTTAGGTGCAGAGTTGGTGGTTGGGGCCTTAATGAAGTTTGGTTTTGATCTCTCACCAACACTGCATTATTCGATTTGGTTGGCGTTACCAATACTGACTTTCCTGACTTTAGCATTAGTTGTTAACAGTATGATAAAAAGACTGCTAATCCCTATAAATAAAGCATTTAGCTAAACTCTATAGCGCTGAGTTATTCACTTATCCACAAAAACAGTGGATAAAGTTTGGGATAACTCAGCCTGTAGATAACTATGAAAGTCGTCTAGCCCTTGTATTATGAATGTGTTGGGCGTGTTTGTTATTAACACTGGCTAAAAAATCGGATTTCCCAGAATTTGAGTCAAGATTTTTTTTACTTTTTTGTCGTCAAATTCATTTTACTTCTCCCTGAAAAAATTGTGTTTTTCTTATAAGCCTATAAACAGTAAAATGCACTTAGAATGAATGGATTAACCATATAAATGCAGCCTGATTTTCCCCATAAAAGTGCACCTTCCATTGCTATTATTGGCGGTGGTATTGCTGGCGCTACCGCAGCGGTTCACCTTGCTGAACTCGGTCTCAACGTAACTCTTATCGAAAAGAAAGACGGATTGATTTCTGGTCCGCCAATTTGCCATTTGCACGCAGGTGGTAATCTGTACCGTGAAATCTCAACCGAGCAGTGTCTAGTCCTTCTAAAGCAGTCTATCGATACGGCTCGCTTATATCCTAATACCGTAAACAATCGACCAACGATTATTGCTGTCCCTTACTTAGATGGTGGAACGCCTGAAGAGTTGTACGAGCGACTCATCTCAGTCCAAAGCGCTTATCAAGCTCTTGTTGTGCAAGACCCTGCGAACAAGGTGCTGGGTGAGCCCGAAGAGTACTATCGTTTCTATTCGCGTGATGAAATAGAAGCTCTGAAAGAGAAAACCCAACCCGAACACCCAAAAAGCTTTGATGACTGGCTTATTCCGTTCGCAAAGTATACCAACCTTGAAACGCTACGATTCCCAATCGCCGTCGTTCAAGAGCCAGGTTGGAGTGTGTTCAGAATTGGTGCGGCTGCAGAATTAGCGCTCGAGAAAATTCAAAATTGCCAGTTGATGCTCAATACGGAAGTGACGGATCTGGTAGAAAATGAAAACGGATGGACATTGCGTTGCCAGAACTCAGCAGGTGCGTCATACACTATCGACATCGACTATTTGGTGAACGCATGTGGATATGAGACAGGCACCATTGATGATCTTGCAGACAAGCCCCGGAATCGTTTGGTTGAGTTTAAAGCCGCTTACGTCACCAAATGGCCTCAACACAATGAGTTATGGCCAGAGGTGATTTTCCACGGCCCACGCGGCACGCCTCAAGGAATGGCTCAGCTGACTCCTTATGCGAATGGTGTGTTCCAGCTTCACGGCATGACAAAAGACATTACTTTGTTTGATGATGGATTAGTCTCGTCTTGCGAGCGTTCGTCGCAGCCTAAACTACCTGGGCGATTAAAGAGCAAAATCACATCAGGGTGGGATAAACAGGTCGTCGCAGAGCGTTCACGTCGCGCAATTGAACATATGGCACGCTTTGTTCCTGACTATCAACACGCAGTCGAATATGGAACGCCATTATTTGGTGCGCAACAGATTCCAGGAAATGACGAAACTCTGCGTGCGGCGGATGTCACCTTTGAAGGTAAACATTATGCTCGAATAGAGGTGGTTAAGGGCTCATCAGCGCTTGAAGCGGCCAGAAAATTGGTCGAACAATGGCACTTATATGACTATCAGTCTCGAACAATTGAAGAGCTGCACCCGGTAAGTATGTCTTTAGATTCGAAGCAGGTGGAAGAGAAAGCAAAGGACATGGCATTAAATAGAGATTACCCACCGGAACTTGCTCAGTATTACGGCGAGTAACCTGCGTTTAACACTATCCCAGCCTATATGTACGAACTGGGATAGTGGTTGCAGCCATCAAAGTCGTTCAGAACTAATACGGTTAATAGCTAAACTAGTTAATAACCGAAATAGTTCGCCCATTTACACCAAGCTTCTTGCAGGCCTAGTAGGTCTCCTTTCACGAACCGAACTTTTTGCCCCGGTTTCGCTTGTGCCAGTCTTGGCAGATCAATTCTAGCCACGCATCCTAGTTTCGCGTATCCACCAATAGTTTGGCGATCATTGAAGAGAACAATAGGCTCGCCATTGGGTGGCACTTGAATTGTACCTAGTGCAATGCCTTCACTTAGGTACTCTTTGCTCGGCGGTTTGACTTGTCCTTGATTAAGACGGTAACCCATTCGATCAATAAATTGGCTAACAACAAACTCTTGAGAGTAAAAGGCTTCTAGCTCTGATTTAGCGAAATCATCAACTTGATATCCTTCAATCACTCTTAGCTCAAGCGTTAGGTCGTAATCTGGCTTGTATCGGAAGGTCATTTGTATGGGTTTGGTTCTGACCTTGTGGGATTCAAAATGGAGTTCATCGTCTGCGCTTAGAGGCAAACCCGCATGGAGGCCGCCGAGTTGATCTCGGCACACGGTGGCACAGCTACCAAGTTGAGGTTTCGCGATAAATCCTCCTTTGACAGCTAAGTAACTTCTTAGACCATTCCGAGGTAAGCCGAATGTGAGTCTTTGACCTTGAAATGCGGGGAATGTTGACCAATTAGTTAGCAGTTTTCCATCCAATTTCGCATTCAAATCCCCCCCTGCGATAGCGAGTTCACAGTCGTTTTCGACCAAAAACTCTGCTTGTCCTAATGTAATTTCAAGTGCTGGGGAGTGCGTTGAGTTCCCCAAGAGGTGATTGGCCCAACTGTAAGCATAATCGTCCAGTGGTCCACCTTGCGTAATTCCTAAGTGGGATAAACCATATCGACCAAAGTCTTGCAGTAGTGTCTGCTGTCCGGGCTTTATGACTTTTATTAAGCTTGTTTTTTTCATTGCCATCCCCCGGTAATCTGTCCACCAAGTTGCAAAAATGATTCTAAATCGACGGGTTTAAATTTTATCTGCGTTCCAATTCTGAAAGGCAAAATGTTGGAAGAGTTAGGGTTGTAAATATCAACGGGACAATTGCCGATGATGTTCCATCCACCGGGAGATTCACTTGGGTAGATGGCGGTTTGATTATTCGCAACACCAACACTGCCTTTCACTACCTTTAATCTTGGTGATGATTTGCGTGCGAGATGCAGATTGTCATCTACCTCCGAAAGAAAGGCAAAACCCGCAGTAAACCCAATGGCACCTACGGTATATGTCTTACTGCTGTGAAAGTCGATCACTTGTTCCAACGTCAACCCTCTATCGTAGTAAAGCTGTAGATCAGGCCCTACGTCAGGGTGGTAATAGACAGGAAGCTCAACGCACTCGAATTCTGGTTTGTCGGGCAAATGTAAGAGTGCTTCGGTGACGATTTTCTCTAAATAGGGGACAAATTCGAAAATGGAGACCCGATGGGGAAGATAATCAATAAGAATGGTGTTGAATGAGGGAGTTACATTCATAACCCAATGACCGAGTTGGTTCCTCAAATATTGGCTGATTTCACCAATTACCCATGACAGTTGATGGCTTGGCTCTGCCTCAAAGCGAATTAATACAGAACATTCCGCGACAGGGTCTATGGTTGTTTCAATGTCCACTACGATCCCTCCATTTTTAATGTTTGTCGAATTTTTTCAATCATATTGATTGCGTCATCGTTGTCACCATGAACGCAAATCGTGTCTGCTTCCAATGAAATTGTGTATCCGTCCAGTGTTCTGACTTTACCGTAGCGTGCGATTTGAGTGACCTGATTTAAGATCTCATCTTCGTCAGTCATCACTGAGCCAGGCATCGTTCTCGGTGCTAGCTGACCTGTCGCCAAGTAGCGTCTGTCGGCAAAGGCTTCGAATAGAAGCGGTACGTCATAGTTATCCGCCACATCCAGCCAGTCTTGTTTATCATGAATCGCCAGCATCATCAGCGGAACGTTAAAACACGAGGCAGCATCAACCACGGCTTCGAAAATTTGAATGTCTTTAAGCATGTCGTTATACAACGCGCCATGAGGCTTAATGTAACTTATCTCCGCGTTAACGCTTTCACACAGGGCTTTTAAAGCACCAACTTGATAGATAACCATGCTCGTAATTTCTTCTATCGTCATTGGGATACTTCGTCTACCAAAACCTTGCATGTCTGGGTAACTAGGATGAGCACCAATTTGAACGTCGTATTTCAACGCTAGCCTAATCGTCCTACTCATAATAACGGGATCCGATGCGTGAAATCCGCAAGCAATGCTAGATTGATCGACAAATGGCATCACTTTTTCATCGTTACCCATTTTCCAATGGCCGTAGCTTTCTCCCATATCGCAATTTAAGCTAATCGGATTACTCTTCATGGTTTCATTTTCCTTGTACCGCTGTGTTATAACGATGTTGTAAAATCAGGTTCCAAACAGTGATCAATTTCATTTTTTAATCAATTACTTGCTCGATAAGCTGGATAGTATCAATTTTTTGTATCGCTCGATGGAGGGATGTACGAATGCTCTAGGTTTTTTCATCACTGCCCAAACGCATTTCTTATTTTTTCTAATCAAAATTTAGTCGAATTCATGCCAATTAGCGCTGAAAGTCCCCAGTTTTTGAACACAGGCACATTCAAGACTCTCTACACAGCGCACGACTATTCGATCTCTTTTTCGAAATCAAATCGATAGTTCTATCACGTGCAATTTATTGAATCTGCGATGGACTATTCAATAACGGCGGGTTTGGGTCGAAGGGGAGTGTCGGTCACGCTTATAATCCAGCCAATGACGGCATATATCAGAATTCTATTTTATTTCAGTGTTTTTTAGCAGTAGCTGGCGCAGTGGGAGTCAAACATGAAGCTTCTCAAAAACCTATCACTTAAGAGCAAGCTTATACTTCCGATCGTTGTTGTAAGCGTAGGAATGTTTGTTTTGGCGCAGGGCTATGCGCTATTTGCCGCGCCATTCAATGCTTCATTTCAGGTGAATTATCACACCGCCTTGTATAACAGTCTGCTTTTCTTAGTCCTTCTTATTGTAGCGGTGAGTGTGCTTTACATCATGATCGATAAGATTATTTTGGAACCTTTACATCGCCTAAGTCTAGGCATGCAGTCTTTTAACAATCAAAAGCAGTACGACTTGAATGTTTCGTCCACCTCGAATGATGAGATAGGCGCTTTGGCGGGCGTTGTTAATGAAATGCGTGTTCGTCAAATGAAAAGAGAAAAGCAGGTTATCTACAAGTTAGATAAGTTAGAAGAAGACAAATCTTTTATAAGTGAGGTGGTTGAAGCCGTAAACGATGCGCTGATTGTTGTTGATCGTTCAGGCACTATTCTTCACTTTAATACCGCAACCCATGATGTATTTTACTGCTTCAGTGACGGCTTTGAGGGTGTGAACTTAGCTGAAATCATTCAATGCAATGAAGATAACGCCACTTTTATGCGTGATGCATTAGAGAGTGGAATGACGTTTACGGACAAACAGGTGTGGATTCGCAATGCATTAGGTCAGCAGCAGTTGCTCAAAGTCAGCTTTACGACATTAAGTAGGAGCGAGCGATTTCTATTTACATTCCAAGACGTAACGGATGTTGAGGTTGCATTGCGCCGACAACGGATAGCGGCTGGTGTATTTGAAAACAGTCACGACGGACTCTTAGTTACGGATGAAGATGACGTGATTACCATGGTCAATCCGTCGATAACAAGATTGCTTGGTTACTCTCAAAAGGCGCTACTAGGCAAAAAACCAGAAGAACGTTTGGAATGGCAGCATTTTCGTTCACTGATGCCGACAATAAAAGAGTCCGTTATGCAGTATGGGCAATGGCAAGGTGAGGTATGGGAGAAGCATCTGTTTGGGCACAAAGTCCCTATGTTTGCCAAAGTGTCCATGATTCATCGGGCTGATGACGATAAATGTGATTACGTTTACATTCTTTCTGATTTATCTAGCGTGAAAGAAATGGAGCGTTTGGAATATCTGGCGCACCATGACTCGTTAACAGGATTAGCAAACAGAGCACAACTTTACAGCGTGTTAGATCGCACACTCAAAGATGAGCGAGAGGCAAAAAATGGCTTGGCGCTACTTTATTTAGACCTTGATGGATTTAAATTGGTTAATGATACTTTTGGCCATGATGCGGGTGACGAAATTTTGAAACGCGTGTCAGAACGACTTTTATCTCAAGTTCGATCGCAGGATTTAGTCGCTCGCCTAGCGGGTGATGAATTTGTCATTTTGCTTAAATCAACCGAACGAGAGAGCCTACCACCGCTTGCAGATCGTTTAATTGAGCTTATTCAGCAAGATATCGACTATCGCGGTAACCATTTAAAGGTTGGAGCGAGCATCGGTGTTCACTATGTCGATAATCGCAAGGTTCCAATGGATGATATTTTGAAAGCGGCAGACACAGCCATGTATGAAGCAAAGAATCGTGGTAAGTGTCAATTTGTGCTAAGCGAGCATGAGTCTTAACTTTGAGCTGTATTTTTCTGTCTTTGTCCGCTAACATTTGCGATAGATTTTTCAAAAGGTTAGTGATATGAACGTCTTGGTTACAGGTGGTATGGGGTATATCGGTAGTCATACCTCGATTCAAATGATCCACGCGGGGATGACGCCCGTCATTTTCGATAATTTATACAACAGTAAAAAGACCGTTTTAGAGCGTATTGAAAAAGTATCAGGTGTAAAACCTGCCTTTATCGAAGGTGACATTCGCAACAAAGAGTTGCTGGTTAACGTTCTGAAAGACAACAATATTGAAGCTGTGATTCACTTTGCGGGTCTGAAAGCGGTCGGAGAGTCAGTTGCGAAGCCACTTGAATACTACGATAACAATGTAAATGGTACGCTTGTACTTGTTGATGCCATGCGTGAAGCGGGTGTCAAAACACTCGTTTTCTCATCGTCTGCCACTGTATACGGTGATCCTGCCTCTGTGCCAATTACAGAAGATTTTCCTACCAGCGCGACCAACCCATATGGACGCAGCAAATTAATGGTTGAAGAATGTCTGACAGACTTCCAAAAAGCGAACCCAGATTGGAGCATCACGCTATTGCGTTACTTCAATCCAGTCGGTTCACACCCGTCTGGTGAGCTCGGTGAAGACCCTCAAGGTATTCCGAATAACCTAATGCCGTTTGTCTCTCAGGTTGCTGTTGGCCGTCGCGACTTCCTTTCAGTCTTCGGAAGTGATTACCCAACAAAAGACGGTACAGGCGTTCGTGATTATATCCACGTCATGGATTTGTCAGATGGTCATGTTGCTGCACTTCAGAAAGTAGGAAGTAAACACGGATTGCACGTTTATAACCTTGGCACGGGTAACGGTTATAGCGTGTTAGAAATGGTTAAGGCATTTGAATCTGCGTCAGGTAGAGAGGTGCCATATCAGATTGTTGATCGTCGTCCTGGCGATATCGCTGAATGTTGGGCAGATCCAAAGAAAGCGATGACAGAATTAGATTGGCGAGCAGAGCGCACGTTAGAACAAATGACAGAAGATACCTGGCGTTGGCAGTCGAATAACCCGCAAGGTTATCCTGAAGCTTGATATCGATTAAGTAACAACCAATAAGAAAGAATAAGAAAGCCACCGAACGCCCGGTGGCTTTTCTGTGCAGCCTAAAGTCAGAAGAACCTAAGTCATAAGAATTTGCAGCTTAAAACGAGAGTTAATCAATTTCTTTATCTTTACTTAATGACAATAGCCACAACGAGATAGCCGCGACGATCGCAAAGCCAGATAAGATGATGACTGGCATTGCACTGTATCCGAGTACGTGCCAAATAACGGATTCTAAAGTACTCATTTTTTACTCCTTAGTGCCAGCCTTCTACACCGTGCATATCTGGTAATTTATGTGCGATGCCTTTATGGCAATCCACACACGTTTTCTCACCGGAAGCCAGCGCTGTTGAATGCTGTTTAGCGCTGCGCGAGCCTTGTTCAGAAAAATCCATATACTCAAACTCGTGGCAGTTTCGACACTCTAATGAATCGTTCTTTTTCAAACGTGACCATTCTCGTTCGGCAAGGTGAGCACGGCGAGCTTGGAATTTCTCTTGAGTATCAATGGTTCCGACGAAGTGGGCGAACAGTTCTTTAGAAGCCTGAACTTTACGTACGATTTTATCTGTCCATTCATGAGGTACGTGGCAATCAGAACAAATTGCGCGCACACCAGAGCGGTTAGAGTAGTGAATAGTCTCTCGAATTTCTGCAACGATAGGTGCGTGACAACCTGAACAGAACTCTTCACTGTTGGTTGCCTCCATCCCCGTGTTAAATGCGCCCCAGAATAGAAGACCACCAGAGAAGCCCATAAAGAGTACAACACCAACGGCTGCTTTACTCGGACTCGCTAGCCGCTTCCAAAACGCTTTCAATAGTTTCATAGTTAGCCTCTTACAAACGGTTATTTAAGTGAGTCAACTGCTTCAAAGTTGTTCTTAATAAGCGGCTTAGCGTTTGCCTGTGGGACATGGCACTGTAAACAGAAGTAGCGACGTGGTGATACGTCTGACAATACAGCGTCTTCACGGTTAACGTAGTGAGTCACACTGATCTTCGTTGCGCCCATTTCTTTTGCATTTTTCCAGCTATGGCACGACAGACATTTGTTGGCGTTCAGAGAGACCTCGTAACCACGAATGTTATGCGGGACAAGAGGTGGCTGATAAACGTAGCTAGATTCCAACGCTTGCTCACGCGGGTATTTTTTGAAATCGTCCGCTGGGCGAGTATCTTCTAGATTGGTCGCGCCGCGCAGAGATTCTAACCCGCCTATACCGCCAGGGTTATCTAACTCGGCTAGTACACTTGCACTTAAAAGCGTACCAACAGACAACAGTGCAACAAGTAATTTTTTCATTATACATTCTCCGCCTTATGGCTAAATTCTTTTGATTGGCCGCCATGTTTCAGGCGGCCACTGCATTCTTATTACGCAACTTTGGTGATCTTAACTGGGCACTTTTTAAAGTCCGTCTGTTTAGACAGGGGATCGGTTGCGTCAAGAATCAGCTTGTTAATCAAAATACGCGCGTCGAAGAATGGTACGAATACCAAGCCTTGCGGCGGACGGTTACGACCACGAGTTTCTACGCGAACTCGAACTTCGCCACGTTTGTTTGAAATCAGGACTTCTTCACCGCGGCGTACATTACGTGCTTCTGCGTCAGCAGGGTGCATGTAACACACGGCATCTGGAACCGCTTTGTAGAGTTCTGGTACACGGCGAGTCATAGTACCTGTGTGCCAATGCTCAAGAACACGGCCAGTACATAGCCATAGATCGTGTTCTGAATCCGGAGATTCTGGAGGCGCTTCGTACGGTGCGGAAATAATCAGAGCTTTACCATCTGGTTTACCGTAGAAATCCCAACCTGAACCTTTTTTCGCGTAAGGATCCGAACCTTCTTTAAATCGCCACAGCGTTTCTTTGCCGTCAACGACTGGCCAACGCAAACCACGTACTTCATGGTAGCGGTCGTATGGTGCCAAATCGTGACCGTGGCCGCGGCCAAATTGTGCATACTCTTCGAAAATGCCTTTTTGAACGTAATAACCGAAGTGGTGAGAGTCGTCATTCAATTCGCGTGCTTCTTCAACAGGGAACTGGTTGATAGTGCCGTTAGCAAACAGCATGTCGTACATCGTTTTTCCACGGTATTGAGGCGCTGCTGCGAGCTGTTCTTCTGTCCACACTTCTTCCATTTTGAAGCGTTTAGAAAACTCCATGATTTGCCAAAGGTCAGATTTCGATTCACCCACAGTCTTAACCTGTTGGTACCAAGCTTGTGTACGACGTTCCGCGTTACCATAAGCACCTTCTTTTTCTATCCACATTGCGGTTGGAAGTACAAGGTCAGCGGCTTGCGCAGTTGCGGTTGGGTATGGGTCAGAACAAACGATAAAGTTTTCTGGATTACGGTAGCCCGGTAAACGCTCGTTGTTAATGTTCGGGCCTGCTTGCATGTTGTTGTTACACATTACCCAGTAAGCATTTAGCTTACCGTCTTTCAGCATACGGTCTTGAACAACAGCGTGGAAACCTGGTTTTGGCGGGATGACACCATCAGGAATATTCCAGATGCCTTCTGCAATCTTACGGTGTTTCGGGTTTGCGACGACCATATCTGCCGGTAAGCGGTGTGAGAACGTACCTACCTCGCGAGCAGTACCGCAGGCAGATGGCTGGCCTGTTAATGAGAACGGGCTGTTCCCTGGTGTGGCGATTTTCCCAGTTAGCAGGTGGATGTTGTAAACCAAGCTATTCATCCATACACCACGAGTATGTTGGTTCATACCCATCGTCCAAAGTGACATGACTTTTCTGTCTGGATCGGCATACTGTTTTGCGAGGTCAATCAGTTTCTCTTGCGATACACCGGAAATTTCTGATGCTTTCTCAACGGTGTATGGCTCTACAGACGCTTTGTACTGCTCAAAGGTGATGTCAGACATAGCACCCGAGTTAGGGTTCGCGGCCGCTTTTTGAAGTGGATCGTCATCGCGTAGACCATAACCGATATCTGTCGTCGCTTGCTTGAAGTTCGTGTGTTTGTTCACGAAATCCCAATTCACCGCATCGTTTTGGATGATGTAGTTCGCAATAAAGTTCGCAATCGCCAAGTCAGTTTGCGGAGCAAAGATATAGCCAGAATCCGCCAACTCAAAAGAACGGTGGTAGTACGTTGAAAGGACATTCACTTTAACATGTGGATGACTTAGGCGACGGTCAGTAATACGAGTCCAAAGAACTGGGTGCATTTCTGCCATGTTTGAACCCCAAAGAACGAATGAATCAGCGTTCTCGAAGTCATCATAACAACCCATAGGCTCATCGATACCAAAGGTGCGCATAAACCCACCAACAGCAGACGCCATACAGTGACGCGCGTTCGGGTCGATGTTGTTAGAACGGAAACCCGCCTTCATCATCTTCGCAGCCGCGTAGCCTTCCATTACCGTCCACTGGCCTGAACCAAACATACCCACGCTTGTTGGTCCTTTGTCCTTGAGGGCTTTTTTCCACTTTTCAGCCATGGTATCAAACGCGACATCCCAAGATACTGGTTGAAAATCGCCATCTTTGTCATATTTGCCATCCTTCATACGAAGCAATGGTTGAGTCAGACGGTCTTGGCCGTACATGATTTTAGAAAGGAAGTAGCCCTTTATACAGTTTAGGCCTTTGTTCACTGGCGCTTCAGGGTCCCCCTGAGTAGCAACCACTTTGCCGTTTTGCGTACCCACAAGAACTGAACACCCTGTACCACAGAAACGACAAGGCGCTTTGTCCCATGTAATTTTGGTTTGATCTGAGCTAGCAATCAGGTTTGCTGCAGAAGCGGGTAAGGTTACGCCTGCGACTGCTGCGGCTGATGCTGCTGCGTTTGCTTTCACAAACGCTCGTCTTGTCATTTTCATGCTTCACCCTCAGTTTGAGAATATTCTATTCCAGTGTTTTTGCTGTCCGACTCGTCTTCATCTACCTCAGTTTCAATTTGGTGGTAAACCAAAACGGTACTTAAAACGTTCGGTAAGTTATTAATTGCGTCAATGGTGTCGGTAATGAATCCCTGATTTTTTGTTTCCAAAACGACGATAATTTTGCCTTCTGGGCTATCGCCATAAATCTCGGCATTTTCAAAAGCTTCGATTTGAGGTTTTATGTCGTTTAGGTGTTCAGGAGATACGTGAACCACTAAGCTAGAAATATGCACTTCGTTAAGTGACATCGTTATCTTCCATTTATTTGTAAATTGCTCACATTGATGGATGAAGTCGGGCATACTGAAACGCATGCGCCGCAACCCGTACATTCATCAATGTCTATATTTGGTTGTGCGACTTTGCCTATTTCTAATTTGAATGTAATGGCCATTGTGTCGCATGTGTCACCGCAACTGCGGCATTCAACATTATTGTTGGCTAAGCAACTTCCATTAATCGTTGCTTTTGCATCCCATGGTTTTTCTTCTTTTGAGAGAAATAACGGTTCGGGACACGCTTCGGCACAGCGATAACAGAAGGTGCATTCATCAACGCCAAAATCGACGGTAGGAAAGCCACCATCGCCTTTGGTGATAATTTTTGTTTCACAGTTGCCGGCGCATTTACCACAGCGAGTGCATAAATCGATGAATCGCTCTGGCTCAGCTAACCAAGGTAATCGGATAGTTGATTCATCCATTTGATTACGTGTAAAAAAACGTCGTTTAGATATGTCGACCACAGTACAATCCGAAATTTATGAATACCCAATAAGCATAGCTCACAGTTTTTATTCATAAACTGTCATTAAAGCTCACATAGAGTTTAGTTTTTGACATATTTGTATAAATACCCCTTAGGGGTTAATGGGCTAGGTTCTTGTTTTAGATCAATTAATTCCAACGGCTTTGATCACATATTGAGCCGTCAGAAGACATAACCATAGACAGTGGCGGATAAATCGAGCTGGGTGAGGAAAAAGTGTTAAGTATTGTTAAGAAATCTGTCACACGTACAATTGCAAAAGCGATGGGGTTGATATTAGCTTTATCCATTGCGACGACGAGTTTTGCCATTATTACTTTGGCCTCCAGCCTTAACGACGCGGAAGCCGTCAATATTGCGGGTTCCATGAGGATGCAAAGTTACCGTTTAGCTCATGATATTCAGTCATCTTCCTCTGATTTTTCTGACCACATCAGTATGTTCGAACGTTCCATGTATTCTCCTTCAATGAAGGCATTACAAAACTGGACCGTACCGGATGACATTACTCATGATTACTATCTGCTGATAACGCGTTGGCATGAGCTAAAACAAGTCTTACAGAGTCAAGAGAGAGAAAACTACCTAGATTTGGTTGCCGGATTTACGCAACAAATAGACGGATTTGTCCTTAAATTGCAGAACTTTTCTGAACAAAAGTTGATAAAGTTGGCTTGGGTCGGTGGATTGGGCTTAGGAGGCATACTGATCATCAGTATGTTTGTCGTTCATTTCGTCCGTCGACAAATTGTGAAGCCGCTCAACTCACTTGTGATGGCGAGTGAACAAATTCAGGCACGATCTTTTGATGTGGAACTGAACGTATCCAGTGATAACGAAATGGGAATTCTGACCCGCACGTTTAACAATATGGCTGAAGAGCTAGGGAAGCTCTATCGAGGCTTGGAACAAGCGGTAAGCGAAAAAACACAGAAGTTACAGCACGCCAACGAATCGCTTGAAGTTTTATATCGCTCATCACAAGAGTTAACCGTCTCGCGTATTACGCATGAAAATTTCGACGCTATCTTAAAGCACATAGCGAGCTTAGAAGGGATAGCGGCCGTAAAATTAGAAATCACGGCAAAAGGTGAACGCCCTTTGATATTAACGCAAGGGGAAGAATGCACCGGATGTGGAGAAAACTGTCGTTCCAAGCCGTTAGAGTTAGATGGAAAATCATTAGGAACACTCTATTGGAAGGTAGAACTTCCTTGCCCTGATCAGGCTCTGATTGATAACTTCGTTCAAGTACTCTCTCGTGCAATTTATTACAATCAAGCGCAAAGGCAAGCTGAACAATTATTACTTATGGAAGAGCGTGCGACTATTGCTCGTGAACTCCATGACTCACTTGCGCAATCTCTATCGTATTTGAAAATTCAAGTTTCATTACTTAAACGCGGGATGGCAAGTTTACCCGAATCTCCTGCAATGGGTAAAACCAGACCAATACTGGCTGAGTTAGACATCGGATTGTCTGAGGCTTATACACAACTACGCGAGCTATTGACGACATTTCGTCTATCGATCAAAGAAGGTAATTTTGGTTCCGCTTTAAACGAAATGACGAAACAACTCGGAGAACAAACCAACGCAAATATTGTGCTAACAAACCAGTTTTCCTCTATCGAGTTAGATGCCAACCAACAGGTTCATCTGCTTCAGTTCATTCGTGAAGCAACCATCAATGCCATTAAGCATGCTGACGCGTCAACGATAGAGATTCATTGTGACGAAACAGACAAAAATATGATCGTTTCAATAGAGGACGATGGTGTTGGCTTTGATGATTCAACCGAAAAACTGAATCACTACGGCATTAGTATCATGCGTGAGCGGGCGTCAAGACTTAATGGCACGTTCACAATTTCAAGCCAGCCGGGACAAGGCTGTACAGTATTATTAGAATATCCAAAAACAAAGGAATCATGCATTGAGCGAATTTAAAGTATTACTTGTTGATGATCATCCATTGATGAGACGCGGGATCCAGCAATTATTGAGCTTTGAGAGCGAATTTGAAGTGGTCGCAGAGGCCAGCAATGGCGCAGATGCGGTTGCTTTGAATCACACTCATAACCCAGATTTGATCTTGTTGGATCTTAACATGAAAGGGATGTCTGGATTAGATACGCTCAAGGCGCTTCGTGCTGACGAATGTGACGCTAAGATTGTCATTCTTACTGTGTCAGACAGCCCGTCAGACATCGAAGCCATTGTTAAAGTCGGCGCTGATGGTTACCTGCTTAAGGATACAGAGCCAGATGAGCTGGTGGAACTGCTCAAGCACTCGTTAAAGGGTAATAAAGCATTCAGTAAAGAAGTGCAAAAGTACTTAGAAGATCGCGAAAATTCGACCGATGTCTTTGATGAACTGACGGATAGAGAGATGCAAATTCTCAAAGAGGTAGCGAAAGGTTACCGTAACAGACAAATTGCCGATGCTCTGTTTATTTCAGAATCAACGGTTAAAGTGCACATGAAAAGTCTACTTAAAAAGCTAAAAGTGCCGTCACGTACCGTTGCTACCGTTATGTATTTAGAACGATACGGCGACCTAAAGTAGTATTGGCTGTTACTCGTTCCCACTCTGCCTAGCGTTCATCGAAAAAGTCTTTATTGCGTATGTATTTGGACATTAGATGGTAGGAAAAAGGCCGCATTATCCAAGATGCGATAGAGCGGCCTAATCGTTCAACCGTTGGGGTGTTTTCGTAAATTCGTCCATTGTAAAGCCACAGCATCTTACCCATGTGCAGGTAAAGCCCTGGCAGAGGGGGCAAAAAGGTGACGACGTCGAGATCGCAACAAACACGGTAGGTTTTGTGTGCTAATCGATAGTACTTTCGAACAGAATAGCCACCAAATGCAGGCTGCCCAAACGTGACCACGCGTTTTACTGATTTTGGGTGTTTGCGTTCTAAAGCATCAGCAAGTACACAACCAACCGCACCGCCAGATGAATGGCCAGTAAATGTAATCCTTTTCCCTTGTTCCAATAAAGGGTTCAAGATGGTGGTTAATCTTTCATAGACAGATTGCCCCAACGTGTCGTCCTTATGATGTGGCATGCTTTCTTGGGAAATCAAGAAATAGAACCCCGCGTGGATAGAATATTCTAGCCCTAGCTGGTGGCATCGCTTTTGCCACATCGCTAAATTGAGCATCCAATCAGCAGGGTTATGTGAACCTTTAATCACCACAATTACTTCATCACTATCATGGCCCCAAAGTACGCGTATCATAGGCTTGCCAAAGCGATTATTAATAATACGCTGCCCGTTAGGTGCAAAACCGTATCGGGTTTGTTTTAGAACGCGAGAATAGGCTAGGTTACACAGCACGGCATAGCGTTCGTACTGATAACGTTTGAGTTTTTTCACATATCCATACCGCTAGCTTGTATTCGACGAAGTATCGCGTTGTAAGATGAAGGTTCTATGACAACGATAGAGATTGTATACACGGGGCAGATTTAGCAGTGGTGTTTACTTATAAGGCACTATAACTAAATCTGTTGGGCTTGAATTGCTAATCCAATCTTGAATTAATAACTAAAAACAACAAACATCATTAACTAAGCTGAATAACGGAATAAAGCTGGATGTATTTTCTGACTAACCTTTGATCGGTTGAACGTTTCAATGGATGGGTAAATTTGACGTAATAGGGGCTTACGGAAAAATATTGTTCCAGAGAGCGGGCAAGTTGAGATTCACTTTCATACAAGCTAATCCCCTGGGTTTTATACTCATCAATTTCGTCAGGGAGTTGTCCAGTCCACCAGTGAAGCAATTCTCGGCTCTGCTTACTTCTCGTGATCCAGTGGTCTGTTACTAACAGCAGAAGGTCATTTGGCTGAACTGAAAAGCCGTACTCTTCTTGCCATTGAGCAATAGTCTTGAGTTGCTTATTTCTACAAGAAGGTCCAGCACTTACTAGATGCGAGGTAAGAATCCAGACAGTACCAATGTCAGAGCTGACCCGATAGTGATGCGGATATTCCGTTGGCTGGCTAATTTCTAACGGCTTATATTCAAACGCGTGACCAAACTCATTCAATGTGCGAGATAAACGGCGAGCAAAAGCCAACCCCAAATGATGTTCACTCATTCCTTGGTTGTGAATAGCCGGGTAGTGCTTTTCACATAGTTTCATGCAATCTGCCTGAAACTCGTTAACACTTTGAATTAGCACATCCAATAGCAAGCTCTTTCTCTCCATAATCGCGTAATTGAGCGAACCCAGATTAACACGCGTAGTAAAGTTCGGTTACACTTAATTTCGAAAAAGTAACGTAGAGTTAATGGTTTATGTCTAAGATTGAATTTACATCACAACAAAAACAAGCGATGGCGAATGCCGTGCAAACATACCTTGAGCAAGAGTTAGACTTTGCAATTGGTCAATTTGATGCAGACTTCTTCGTCGATTTTATCGTCGAGAAATTTGGCCCAGCCTTTTACAACAAAGGGCTCAGTGATGCTCAAGCAGTAATGGAAAGGAAAATGATGGATATTTCAGACGAACTCTATGAAATTGAACAAATTAGCGATATTTAGAAAACTCATAAGTTCCTTCGAAAATTTTGAACGACTTCATCGGTATTACGCAGTTCCTAGCGTGTAAAGAATAGTAAATAATCTGTTAACTCAATGAGGTATAAGGTACTCTTTGTTGATAAAGAGATTCATTTAATCACTGGAATGCTTACGATTATGACTGAAGTAAAAAACTACAATCCACTCACTCGCGCGATTCACTGGATATCAGCGATTGTTGTTGTTGGCATGTTTGCCGTAGGTCTTTGGATGGTGGATTTGTCCTACTACAGTGAGTGGTATCGAACAGCACCTCATTGGCACAAATCAATCGGATTATTGTTGGCGTTGTTAACCGTGTTTAGATTCGTCTGGAAGCATGTGACAGCGTCACCAAAAGTAGAGGGCAATACGCTCGAAGTGTTTGCGGCGCGAGTGGTTCATTTCGCCATGTACATTTTGCTGATTGCACTATTTTCTTCTGGGTATCTGATTTCTACGGAAGATGGACGCGGCATTGATGTGTTCAACTGGTTTACGGTTCCTGGCGCTGGTGCGCTGTTCCCGAATCAGGCGGATATCTCGGGCCAAATACATTTCTACACAGCTTGGGCATTAATTATATTCGCAGCAGTCCATGCTTTGGCTGCACTAAAACATCACTTTATTAATAAAGACAATACGCTACGCAAAATGATAGGAGCTTCAAAATGAAAAAAACGTTAATTGGACTAGCGATGGCTATGGCATTGCCATTCGGTGCAAGCGCGGCGGACTATGTTATTGACACAAAAGGTGCACACGCATCTGTGAACTTTAAAGTTAGCCACTTAGGCTACAGCTTCATCCAAGGTCGATTCAATCAATTTGATGGTGAATTTTCTTACGACCCAGCAAACATCGCAGCATCAAAAGTAAGCGTTAATGTGGATACAACGAGCCTAGACTCAAACCACGCAGAGCGTGACAAGCACATCCGCAGCGCAGACTTTATTGATGCTTCTAAATTTTCAACAGCGACGTTTACTAGTACCAGCGTCGTTGACAAAGGTGAAGGCAAACTAGCTGTGAGTGGTGATCTTAACCTTCACGGTGTGACAAAGCCAATTACTATCGATGCTGAGTTCATCGGTGCAGGTAAAGACCCATGGGGTGGTGAGCGTGCAGGTTTCTACGGTACAACTCGTCTAGAGCTTGCAGATTTCAACATCAAGGTGATGGGCGCGTCTAGCTATGTAGACATGGAACTTCACGTTGAAGGTGTGAAGAAGTAATCACATTATTGATGTCCAAATAATCAAGCCCTCGAATGTCGTTCGAGGGCTTTTTCATGTTTATTCACGATATGAATATGGCGTTGCTACAGTAACCGTTACGCGGTCTCCAATAAACGTTGTTCCTCTACCTTTTGTGATCGCTCTCCATACACATTTCTTAGTGCATTAAGCACATTAGTACGTGTAACCACACCCACAAACTTCCCATTTTCAAGCACAGGCAACACGTGCGGTTTACTTACTCTCATCGATTTAGCTCGTTCTTCTAGTGATAAAGTGTTTAAGCGTGTCGCGATTCCCATACTTGTGGTGGGGTAAAGCTGTTCTTTGTTGATGCACAAGAACTCCGCAATATCGACGAGTTTGTCTACTGAATCAACAGCCACAACGTCACGCGACATTAAATCCACCACCTTTTGGCCTTTAGACGGTATGTAGTCTTGGCACCACAGGTCAACCATCACGTCGTGCGCTGAGAAGAATCCAACCAATCGCTTTTCGCTATCGACTACAGGTGCGCTGATCACTTGATGGTCGAGCAGTGAGTCAATCGCGACTGGCGTCAACATGTCAGCAGTGACTGTGATTGGGTTGGTGTTCATAATGTCTTTGACAAGGATAGTTGTACTCATGGTTGTTTCCTTAACTGACGCAATGTTAGTTGTTGTAGTGATTGATGAAATAGGTGTTTCGGTAAGTTGTGGTTTTCGATAAATGCTCCAGTTAGCTAGCCCAACTAATACAGCACCACCGACGATGTTGCCGAAAGTCACGGGTATTAAATTGGAAGTAATGAAATTTACGATGTTGAGATCGGCATACTGTGCTTGAGAGACGCCGACCTGTGCCCAAAAAATATCTGGTGCGAAGTTCTGGATGACAATACCCAGTGGCACCATGAACATGTTTGCTACACAGTGTTCAAAACCGCTAGATACAAACATAGCCACAGGCATGATGGTCATTACTGCTTTTGTTAACGCGTTAGAACTACTAAACGTCAGCCAAATAGCAAGACAGACCAATAAGTTGCATAGCAAACCTAATGAAAATGCCTGAAGAGTCGTATGGTGCAGTTTGTGCTGAGCAATATTCAGCGCGTTTAGCCCCCATTGCCCGTGATCCAATTGATAAAGCCCAGCAGATGAAACAATGACAAGAAGCAGCATGGCACCTAGAAAATTGCCTAAATAGACTTTGCCCCAAGTCGATAGCATTTTTCCTAATGTGATTTGCTTGTTTGCCCAGGAGATACTCGAAAGTACCGAACTGGTGAAGAGTTCACCACCGCAAATCACGATTAAAATCAAGCCCATACTGAAGGCGAGCCCACCCGCTAATCGGCTGAGTCCCCAGTTAGATTGACCGCTACCCGTTGTGACTGTGATGTAGAAAATAAAAGCGAGTCCGATGAATACACCTGCCATGATCGCGAGGCTTAAAGTCATAGACGTGCTCTTTTTGGCCTTGCTAATAGCGAATTTTTCCGCCTCAGCCATCATCTCGGCCGGAGCGAGATATTGAATATTCGAATGAGCTTGAGTCATAGTCGCTCCCGAATGTGATTGTTCATAATGATTACCTCCAAATTTACGCAACGCTTAGTCCCTGGTTGCATATCCAGATTAATGAGCAAAAATGAACAGGTAAAATTGATAATTTTTAAAAACCACATCAAAAATATTGATATGAATATTGCAGAAGATACAATGAAACGGCTTGCGTATTTGTTCAAAGACTTAGAGCAGCAGCAGGTTAGGTATTAAGAAAAAAGCTCATAAAACAAGGATTAGAATGGAATGCGTTATTCATTAAAACAACTCGCTGTGTTCGACGCAGTTGCTGATGTTGGCAGTGTAAGTCTTGCTGCAGACAAGCTATCACTGACACAGTCTGCGACCAGCATGTCATTGGCTCAGTTGGAAAAAATGCTTGGTCATCCTTTATTTGAACGTCAGGGTAAACAAATGGCGCTTACGCATTGGGGAATGTGGTTAAGGCCAAAGGCAAAACGCCTATTACAAGATGCTCAGCAAATAGAGCTGGGTTTTTATGAGCAACACTTACTGAGTGGAAATATAAAGCTAGGTGCAAGCCAAACGCCGGCAGAGCATTTAATTCCAGACCTTATCAGTATTATTGATAACGCGTTCCCAGAGCTGCGAATCTCGCTCAATGTTAGGAGCACTGATAGTGTGATTCAGGGTGTGCTCGACTACAAATACGATTTAGGCATCATAGAAGGGCGCTGCGATGACAACCGAATCCACCACGAAGTATGGTGTCGAGATCACTTGACGGTTGTGGCTGCTGCACATCATCCATTCGCCAAGCAAGCGACGGTTCGCCTTGCGCAATTAGAACAAGCTCGATGGGTGTTAAGAGAGCATGGAAGTGGCACCAGAAAAACATTTGATAGCTCCATTCACCATTTAATTGAAGATCTAGACGTTTGGCGAGAATACGAGCATGTTCCAGTCATAAGGACAATGGTTGAAAATGGTCAGTATTTATCTTGTTTGCCATATTTGGATGTAGAGCGTTTCATTGATAACGGGCAACTTGTTGCTTTAAATGTACCAGAGCTAAGTATGGAACGAACGCTTTCGTTTATTTGGCGCGCAGATATGGTAGAGAACCCATTAATAGAGTGTATAAAGCGAGAAGGGCTGAGAATGATGAAAGGCAAGCCGTCTGTTTTATGATCAATAACTTCCGTTTCAAGGGATTTGTGGTGATTCAAATCACATTTACAATGAAATAAAATAATTAATTACCTTTATTGTGTGATCTAAGTAACTTTCATTGTCATCAATTACTTTTAGTATGCCTCCTTGAACTTTTGCTGTGAACAAAACACATAAGCGAGGCAGTATGAGCACATTAGTTGCAATTTCACTAACAACAGGAATTTTGTCTGGTCTGTGGGGATGGGTGGCCATTTCCTTAGGCTTACTGTCATGGGCAGGATTTTTGGGGTGTACCAGTTATTTTGCTTCCCCTAATGATGGTCTGAAAGGTCTGGCTGAAAGTTTGGTTACCAACTTGACAGGCGTATTCTGGGCGATGGTGATCATTCACGCTTCACAATTCGCTTCGTTAGAGATTATGGGCTATGTCATTACCGCAATCGTTGCCTTTTTGATGTGCATTCAGGCCAAGCAGTCTTGGCTTGCTTACATTCCGGGTACATTTATCGGCAGCTGCGCAACTTTCGCGTCTGATGGAAACTGGAAATTGGTGATCCCATCACTCATTTTAG
Source organism: Vibrio japonicus (assembly GCF_024582835.1). Classification (NCBI taxonomy): domain Bacteria; kingdom Pseudomonadati; phylum Pseudomonadota; class Gammaproteobacteria; order Vibrionales; family Vibrionaceae; genus Vibrio; species Vibrio japonicus. Next base: position 41,728 of record NZ_CP102097.1, on the reverse strand, counting down.
GTGGTATCTTTGGCTATCTAATGAAAGCGAGTGGCTTATGGGTTCATCAAAAATCTAAACAATCTCAGCCTATGTCTGAGGTACCATCTCGCAGCTAGCTAACCCTATTGGTTCTATCTGTTTTAAAAGCGGCATTAACACAATCTGTTAATGCCGCTTTTCTATTTTACGTATTTCCATTTGCCATGGTGACGACCCGCTTTAGCGTCCAGCGTAGAAGTATTGGTATGCTTTCCATGCCTTTTTCTTCACTGTAAGAAACGATCGCCAAAGCAAGATCAGGTTTTGCGAATTTCTTCAGTACTCGAGTGACCACTTTTTTAGCCGGTATTGGATGGTCTAACGGTATCTTCACTTTATCTTTAAAGAAGGATTCAAAGCCGTGATTGTAAAGAAAATGCTCTATATCTCTATCGGGCAATTCCGTTAATCTGTGACGCTCTTGGTCGTGTCCCAATAGAGTTCGAACCGTTGCTGCGTATTTTTTGCCCGCTGGATCGCCATCGGTAACGACATGCCAGTCAATCCCAAACGCTTTGGCCACTTTTATCAGTGATTTAAGCCCAGATTGTGCGAACTCTATAATTTGTACACCTTCCGCAGCCAAGTCGTAGCCGCATTGGCTCGCCAACTCATTAAATAACCATACTTCGGTTTCGCCTTCAACCAGAAGCCAGCAACGAGCAAATAGGGCACCGGGTCTGTGGAAGCGAATATGGAATCCAATACGCCTTAATTCATCGCGACCAAACTTTTGCGAAGGCAGAAACGTAGTAATGGTTCTATCTGACTGACGGATTAAACGACGGATAGAATACATAGGGACTTGTCCTAACAAATGTCCACTGTTTGTTGTTAGAATTTTCTGCATAGGAAGAAGTTGTAGTAGACTCCAAGCCCTAGCCAAGTGAGTCGGGTGTAGCCGACCTTCAGGATCTTCTAGGATCAAAATGGGTCGAGCGCAGCGCCTAAGATCTGTCGGGCCTTTGGCTTGTAGATAAGCATTTAAAAGTCCCATAAACAATAAGCGGGTTTGTTTATCCTTGGTCTCAGATACGATTTGAGAAAGGCTTTTACCACTTGGTGATGAATTGTAAAAGATACCATCGCGTGGCTTTCTCGGATTTTTTCGTAAGGTTGGTTTATAAGAAAAATAGTGGTTAACCAAGGTCTCCATTGAGTTAAGGCCGCTTCTCATTTCTCCTTTATTTACGTGGCCAGGAACGGCCATTAAGCGTCGGCAGGTATTATTGATACGCTTTTCTATACGTGCATTTATGTTCACGTCACTAGAAATAGGGCGCTCGAAGCGTCGCGAGTCTTTTAGTCTGATAACAGGATGTAGGGTCATAAGCTCTTTCGCGAGTTTATCGGAATGATGCAACTTAAGTGTGTTACCATCGTGATCCAAAAACGTGTAGTGGGTTTCAATGCTGTAATCCACTCTGCTTGCGCTAAGACGGTAAATAATTCTGCTTGTGCCTTCTGCATTATGCACCCATGCGGGTCTGATTTTTCGGTATCTTCCCGAGCGAAGTTCTTGTTTATCTGTCGAAATGAAACTGAGCACGATTTGTAAATGCTGAGTTTGTGGGTGGGAGACCGAGTAGTCGACATGAAAATCTGACAGCTCACACTCATAGAGCTTACCATCAGGGGGAAGAGCAACAGACAAAGCGTCTAATAAAGAAGACTTGCCCCAAGTATTCTCACCTATGAGTGTGGTGAGCTCGTCAAATGCGATAGATAGTCGCTTGATACCACGAAATCCAGAAATTTCGATCCTTTCTAGCAGCATATACAAACCTTGAATGAGCTACGTTATTGTTAAGCATAATAGAAAATCCTCATATAAGCAGAAGGTTACGTCACAAACCAACTTTTTTGATACCTATAAACCTCATTCAAATACGGATTCTAAGCCGCCAAACGAGCCAAAACTGGAACAATAATTTGTGAAAGTTAATGAATTTGTCATAGATGGTGCGATAGGATGTAGCTCATGCAAAGAGAAAAAAATATGACAAATAATAAGAACAAGCCAGCTAAGATTAAACTGGTCCACATCAACGATACACATTCTTACTTCGAGCCAACGTCACTCCAGCTTACACTCAACATTGAAGGCCTTGAACTCACTCCTTACGTGAGTGCAGGCGGTTTTGCTCGAATAGCAACAAGAAAGAAACAGCTTCAGGCACTGGCAGTTCAAGATGGGCAAGAGTTTATCTTTCTGCATGCTGGAGATTGCTTTCAAGGGACACTCTACTTCTCCATATTCAAAGGTGAAGCGAATGCTGTGATGCTTAATGAGTTAGGCATAGATGCGATGGCGCTAGGAAACCATGAGCTAGATATGGGTAACTTGCCCGTTGCACGATTTGCAAAACAGATTCGTTTTCCGCTGCTCGCTGGGAATTGGGATCTAAGTAACGAAGACCCAAACAAACTGGTTACTATTAAAGATAACTCCAAGGTTTACCCATACAACGCTGACAAAAAGCAGGCAAACTGGATTGTAAAACAAGCTCAAGGCGAGCCAATTGCTATCTTCTCGTTAGCTCTGGATAAGATGGAAGACATTTCCAATCCAGATCCTGATACTCCATTTGTTAACACCATCGAGACAGCCAAAGCAACGGTCAGTGCGATTCGTAGCCAAGGTATCAACAAGATTATTCTTCTTAGCCACATGGGGTACGAATCCGATTTAGAGCTGGCCTCTCAAGTGGATGGTATCAGCGTTATCGTTGGCGGTCATAGCCATAGGTTACAGGGTGACTTCAGTGATTTAGGTCTGAAAAAAGATGACCCTTATGGTGTGAGAGTAAACAACACTTACATTGTGCAAGCAGGGTTTCATGCGCTGAGCATGGGCCATTGCGATGTTGAGTTTGCCTCGGATGGGCGCGTTGTATCCTTTAATGGTAAAAATGAGTTACTACTCGGTAGACGTATCTTTCTAGATGCAAGTATGAGTGAATCTTGCGATGAGAATCCGTACAAGATTGCGAGAGAATTCGTCGATCATCACCCTAACGTGTTGGTATGTAAGAAAGATCCTGAACTGCAGCAATTGTTACTTGATAAATACACCTCCCAAGTTAGAAAGTTACAACGTGACGTCATAGCGAGCGCTTCTCATGCTCATCGTCATGTAAGAGTGCCAGACGATAATGGTCCAAGTGAACTCGCTCCGATTGTCGCCGAATCTTTTGCGTATCGAATGAGTCAAGATGGTCACCCGATAGAGTTTGCCATTCATAACGCAGGTGGCGTAAGAAGTTCGCTAAACCCAGGCGCTGTGTCTGTTGCAGATATTGCGGGGAAATTACTGCCGTTCGCCGTTCCAATCGGAGTCTACGAAATCCTAGGTAGAGACATTGCGGCGTCCATTGAAGGTGCGATTAACAATGCGTTGAATAACGGCGTTGAAGGGACGGGAGACGGTTCTTATCCGTATACGTACAACCTTAGATACGAGTATCATTACCACGCACCTATGGGGCAGCGTGTCTCAAATTTACAGATATTGGATAAGAGAGCGGGTTGGCTGCCTATTGATAATGAACGCTACTATGTGGGCACATCCTCAGCGTACACAATGAAAGGTAAAGAGGGTTACGAAGCGATGACGAATATGAAAGGTGAAGGGCTTGTCACCTCCGTATCCATGGCTGATTGTTTTATCGCTTTGTTGAAAGATGATCCCAACATACTCAACCGTTACAAGCGCAGTTCCAACCGTCAGCACGGGCGAATACTGATTGTTTCATCGAAGTAAGTGGCTAACTGACGTGGGCACGACACAGACAAACAGAGAGGGGCACTTATGTGCTCCTTTTTAATTCCAATATCCAATGAACAGAATGGAATCGTTTATTCCTTAAGATTCACTTCAGTGCATTTTAAATGCATGAAGTTGATGATAGTTAAACTAATTAAAATTACGAGTTAGAACGCAAATGTGAGTTATTGAATGTGTAAAGTATTTGTGATCTAAACCTTAGTTTTATCCCCAGCACACATATTTAAATCAGTTATTTTGGATAAATAAGCAATATAAGGCATTATCCGTGAATAACTAAAATCTCACTTGTTAACGACTTGTTTTATTAGAAAAACTAATCCAAAAAATCAAATTTTGTCATTTTTTAAACAGTAAGTTATTGAATAATATTGCCTCAACGAAACGAATCATACGATTTATAGAGAGGCAATCATGGCACAGACAATGCAAATTGGAACTATTAACGCTCCTATCTCTATGGACAAAAAAACCTACTCGGTTTCTTTCAAAGGATTGATTGCACATTTACTGGATATTCTTTTTACTGATGACACTCCTCGCACTTACTATGCGAATGATTTATCTAGTCATCTACAAAAAGATATCGGTATATACCGTTAACTAAGAAGCGTCAGCAACTGCTGGCGCTTTTTTGTATCTTTGAATAACGGTTACAAGCTCAAGATACTAAAAAGGCGCTAGAGAGCGCCTTTTTATGGATTAGATTTGCTATGGTTACTTCTTACGGCAGTATTCAGCAATCACGTACATAGACTGGCCACCATTCGCTTTGCCAGACACTAGCTTTGGATCGCTACCTAAGCTGATACCACGAATAACCGTACCTTGTTTGATTACTTGGTTGGTGCCTTTCACTGGTAAGTCTTTAATTACCGTTACATCGTCACCTTTTTTAAGTTCGGTGCCGTTGCAGTCAAGAGTCTTATCATCATCAGACATACCAGTCATCGCCCAGTTCATCTGCTCTTCTTCCATGTACATCATGTCCAGAGCATCTTGAGCCCAAGATTCTGAATTCAAGCGCGTAAGCTGACGCCATGCTGTGACTTGCACCGCTGGAACTTGGCTCCACATGCTGTCGCTCAAACAACGCCAGTGATTAATATCCTGAGGGTCTTCGATTTCACCTAAACATTTGTCACATACCATGATCGCTGTATCTACAGTCGCATGGCTGTGAGGAGGAACTGCATAGGCAGTTAGCGGTGCATCAGCAGCACACAGTTCACATTTAGATTCGCAACGTTCTAGCATTGTAGCTTCAGAAGACATAAAGGACTCACATTTTATAGGTGTTAATTAAGGGCGCTATTATGCACTTTATTCTGTAAAAATAAAGGGGCATTCACTTTCTCATTACGTTTTGCGCTGAAAAAACCTGTTACACTTTAAAGCTAAATGCAATGGAGGCGGTGTTATAAATCAGTCGCTTACATCATGTGACATTGTCACTTAAAGGCAGTGGGAAACCTTTACCTCGTAGGGTTCGAAAGGCATAATATGGGCGTTTATTGATCCCACATAATAGGTTAGACGTTGGAATTACTTTCGATTGATTTTTTAGGGAAGCCGCTACGACTCGAAGGTTCGATGGCTGGTTGGCAGCAACTTTTCTGGGATAACCAACTGGTATCGCAACTTAATGCTGACTCAGAAAGAGGCAGTCAAAGCGTACATGAATTTAAGCTACTCAATGGAGATGAAGAACTGAATTGTCGGCTAGACGCATCGCTAGAGTGGCAACCGTTTCTTATTGAGTATCGCACCACATTAAATAATCAGTTGGTTTCTGAAGGTCGCCGAGATACCAAAGACATTGAAAAACAGACACCATTCACAAAGCCTGTTGCAGAGAAACGCTTTAGCTTAATCGGGCTAGTTTCTCTTGGGATGAAAGCACTGAAAAGTGCAAAGTTAATCAAAGTCGTTCTGGCTTCAGCGAGTTTAGCGGCTTATTCCTGGTTGTTTTCGTTCCAGTTCGCCCTTGCACTATTAGCTTGCTTGGTATTTCACGAATATGGTCATGTTAAAGCAATGAAATACTTTGGGATGAAAACGAAAGGGATTTATCTCGTTCCATTCTTAGGTGGATTGGCTCTTAGCGATGAAAAGATTAATACCCGTTGGCAAGATGTCGTTATTTCTATTATGGGGCCCATGTTTGGCCTAGTACTGTCAATTATTCTTGTCTTGGCTTACTGGGCAACGGGCGAGATTTTCTTCGCTGGATTGGCGGTTTTTAACGCCTTTTTAAATTTGTTCAACTTGCTACCTATATTGCCGCTCGATGGGGGACATGTTCTTAAAAGTATTAGCTTTTCAATGAATAGCGTGGCCGGAATTGTACTTTGTACCGCTGCAGCGCTAGGTGGAGTTGTACTGAGCTATTCGCTTGGTTTAACGCTATTTGGATTCTTACTGATTATGGGCACGTTGGAAATTGTCCTAGAGTGGCGTGGGCGACACAACAGCCATTTATTACCGCTTGATCGTTATGGTCAAATTGTATCCGCCATTTGGTATGTTGCTCTTGTTACAGGGCTAATTGGGATCATCTGGTATTTTGCAGGGACTGGTGATCAGTTACTTCAATTGCCATTACTGATACTAGGTACTTAAGCTAATACTGGATACATCAGAAAATGCAGGGAACTATCATTCCCTGCGTAGTCTTTCTGAGCTTACGATTATGAGCAATTCGGACGTGACGTACCATAATTAGGTAGTCGTTTAATTTCATTGGCTAAATCTTTAATACGAGTATCGTGAGACGGGTGAGTTGATAGCAACTCTGGTGGTTGACCGCCACCTGAAGCGGCCGCCATGTTTCTCCACAAGCTGATGCTTTCATTTGGATTAAAGCCTGCCTTTGCCATTAGCTCTAAACCAACGATATCGGCTTCTGACTCTTGAGTTCGACCGTAAGGAAGCAACACCCCATACTGCACGCCCAAACCCAGCGCGGCCATAGTCGCACTTTGATACTGAGCATATCCAGATGAGCCAATCGCGAAACTCGTGATTTGGAGGCCGGTATTCGCTAATTGCGTTTGCGATAGACGTTCATTACTGTGGTCAGCTAGCACGTGAGCGATCTCGTGGCCTATGACCGTCGCAAGTTGATCTTGGTTTTTTGCGACTTTTAGTAGCCCCGTGTATACGCCGATCTTACCGCCAGGCAGTGCAAAAGCATTCACTTGTTTACTGTCAAATACAACCACTTCCCAATCAGTAAATCCTTGTTTAGGCACATAACGCGTCACGCTATTCGCAACACATTGGACGTACGCATTTGTCTTTGTATCTGTGCTCACTTTTTGATCTTTCTTCATCTGTTCAAAAGATTGAGCACCTAAACTGTTCATATCTTGGTCAGAAAACAGTAGTATTTGATTTCGTCCAGTTGGCGATGAGCTACACGCAGTAATACCGATTGCTGCCGTTAATACGGTCAACTTTAGCCAATTGCGCATTGAAATCTCCATTTAAGTATCAATATCTTTTCTAATCATAGCATTAGGTTAGAATGCATTGTAATCAAACATTTTGGAAATCAGTATGACAATCTGGAAACGCCCAATCGATCTAGAACGCCTTAACGCTACCTCTGAAAATACGCTGATAGAGCACTTAAATATTATTTATACCAGTCTTGGCGACGATTTTATTGAGGCTACGATGCCAGTATGTTCATTTACACACCAGCCTCTTGGCATGTTACACGGTGGCGCGTCGGTTGTTCTCGCTGAAACTCTTGGCTCGGTTGCGGCTAATTTTTGCGTGGATGACGACTCGTTTTGCGTCGGCTTAGACATCAACGCCAACCATGTCCGCTCTATGAGAGAAGGGAAAGTCATTGGTCGAGCAAATCCAATCCACTTAGGTGTTTCAACTCAGGTTTGGCAAATCAATATTACTGATGAGCGAGAGCGACTCGTATGCACCAGCCGCTTGACGATTTCAGTTCAGAAAAAACGCAACGTGAAACAAACGCTAGAGAGCAAACAATGATCGTCGAGTTTACAGGTGGCAAAGTTATCGTTACCCCGCATGAAATCGTCGTAAAATTGTTGGGGCAACATATGGTCACATTACAAGCGCAAACTGACGCTGTTCAGTTAATCGGACGCGGAGCGAACGTGATTGCCGCGAATGGAAGTGAGACAAAGTGGTCAATCAAACTCGATAGTGAATCTCAATTGTTAAAAATTGCCTCTGAAATGGGTTGTGATGTTCAGTAAGTGCGTGTTGCTCTTGATTCTTTTATTTAAATAGGGAAACTAAGAGTAATATTTTATTTATGAGATTTCCCCTTTATGAGTAGCCCACGTCTTCGAGTACAGTTCGAAACCTTATTTGAACATTATAAAGGGCAAGATTGTGGCATCCAGCTCGAAGAAATAACTGAAATACTATTTTGTACAAGGCGAAATGCGCGAATTGTACTGAACAAAATGGAAGAAGAAGGCTGGATTGAGTGGCATCCCGCGCCGGGGCGTGGAAAACTCTCTCAGCTCGTATTCAAGAGAAGCCGCTCGGATGTAAGCGAAAACCTTGCAAAACGCTATCTTGAAGAGGGAAAAATAGGGCAAGCGTTGAAAGTGTTGGACCAAGACACATCAAAGCTTGCTCAAGTTATTGAAAGCTATCTTGGAATCCAGCAACGAGAAGGGCTTCAAGTCGTACGACTTCCTTACTATCGTCCACTCACTGTTCTTAATCCCAAAACTCAATTCAGACGTTCTGAACAGCATATTATCAGCCAAATATTCAGCGGGTTAACGCGTTTAGACGAAAATGAAAACCTGATGCCAGATCTCGCTCATACTTGGGAAATGGTGTCTCCGACCCACTGGAAGTTTTACCTCAGGCCAAGCGTTCGTTTCCACAATGGCGATTTGTTGACAACGGACAGTGTGATCGAATCTCTACTTTGCCTCAAACAGAAACAGCTGTTTTCACACATTGAAGATGTGACGTCATCTGAGCGCTTAGAAATTGATATTACGCTGAATAGGCCGGATTATCGTTTACCTCTTCTACTGGCTGAATCGTGCGCGAAGATTCTTTTGCCAGAAAGTGAAAGAGGTGACAACTACGATCAGTTTCCAATCGGCACGGGGCCATATAAAGTGACCCAAAATGATGATAAGCGATTAATTCTTCAGGCTTTTGAAGGGTATTTTGGCTTTAGAGCGCTATTGGATAGTATTGAAATTTGGGTAATAGACAATGTCCATTCTTCGTTGGTCTTTCCAAGTTTAGCGAACCCAATTAAGCCTAAAACCGGTACATTCAGTGACGAAGTAGAGCTGGACCCAGGCTGTACCTTCTTGTTACTCAACCGCAAAAGTGGCTTGGCAAAATCAGAGGAGTGGGCCAATTATTTCAGCCTGCGTCTAGCGTCTTTGAATCTGTTCCAGCAGTTACCTCAGCAGAAAGCCATCGATTTGGGCGTACTACCCGCATACGGATTGAAACCTGGCTGGTACCACCATACCCGCAGCGGACATTATGTGTCACCACCTTCATATCGCAAAGTGACCATTGCTTATCATGCTCAGCATCCAATGTTTCCTACTTTGGTTAAAGGCATCGAAACACTGTTAAAGCAAGATAATCTAGATGTTGAATTCGTTAAATATGACCTTTTTGCACCTAATGTCGAGGAAATTGATATCTGGGTAAAGCCAATGGGTATATCCAGTAATAGAGATGATGCACTGGCAGGATGGCTATTAAACTACAGTGATATTTCTAACTTAAGTAACAGTGAAGATTTCTCTGATTGGGTAAGTATTGTTGAAAAATGGCAATCTGAAGAACATTCCAACTTCCCAGCCAAAGAACTGGGAGAATCACTGGTTGAGAAAAAGCAAATCATACCAATGTTTCATTGTTGGCTTGGCGTCAGTCAGGATCAGTGTGGTGAACTACAGAATGCAAAATGTAATGCGTTAGGGTGGTTCGATTTTAGCAAAGTTTGGGTAAAGCCCACGAACTGATGAATTGAGTACCAAATGGCGAAGCCTAATAAGAAACAACCTAATAAAACGGTCGATATTTACTGTGCAAAGTGTAAAACAAAACTGTTTAAGTACAGGAAAGGTGGAAAAGGTGCTTTGGTAAAGTGTTTTAAGGAAAGGATCGTAGAAGATTATACTGTCACGCCATGCCACTGTCCTAATTGTAAGCTTGAGTTTGCTAGAGATACCCTGGTGCGAGGCACACCAGCATATAAGATGATAGGCGGTAAAGTTACAATGAAGTAACTCAGTAAAAAACACAGTTAATTACAAGTTTATAAGTTAAATGCACATGGAAAGTTGTTTAAAACAGGCAAAACCGCGCCAAATTTGATCTGAATCGATAAAAAACCTAAAAATCTTTTTAGCACCTATCTTTGCTTTTTTAATCTGTTAGAATACCCGCAGTTTCAATTCGGTTTTTCCAACATTTCAGCAGAGGGTCGTCATGGAATTAGCACTAATTGTCGCTTTCATCGTTGCAGCAGCAGTCATGGTCAAAAAAGAGATGGCAAGCGCAAAATAATACACATTCATCCCATTTTTCTTTTCCTTTTGATGAATAATGTATGTAAAACCCCTCGCAGTATGAGGGGTTTTTAATATCTGTTATTTCCTGCTGACGCTATAAGGTCAGCGTTTCACATGTCCAGTCTTATATCTGAAATCTTAGCCACATCCTGTCGTAAGCACAGCTAAAAGTTGACACTACTAGTAGACTTTACCTCTTATAATTAATCTAGCGCCTAAGCGAAACTCTGAGCTCGACTATTCAACTTGTTTGGGTGTTATTCTTCGAGAGTGTTTAAAATTCAGCAAATATTGTGTTTAAATGCTTGATTCGAATACGCTAAAACAGCACCGATTTGTTTGTTGTAGGTGAGGGGTAACAACGTGCAAAGTCCAATAACATTAGAAGCACTACACATTCTGGATGCCATTGATCGAAGAGGCAGCTTCGCTTCTGCGGCCAATGAGCTAGATCGCGCTCCTTCCTCTTTGAGTTATCAAATACAGAAACTGGAACAAGATCTCGATATCATGATTTTTGATCGTTCGGGTCATAAAGCAAACTTTACAGATGCCGGAAAGCTCATCTTGGAGCGCGGGCGTACTATTCTTTCCGCTACTCAGAAGCTTGTTAATGATGCTAGCTTGTTGGCGAATGGCTGGGAACTGGATATCACTTTAGCGTTTGATGGGATTATTCCTGTTGAAAACTTTTTTCCAATGGTCGATGAGCTGGGAAAAGTCAGTTCAACACGAGTGAAATTACAGGAAGAGATATTGGCGGGGTGCTGGGAGTCACTTAACGATGGCCGTGCCGATTTGTTAGTGTGCCCCAAGATGGACATACTACCACACGACGTAAAATCTCAGACGATTGGAAGTATGGAAATGGTTTGGGTTGCCGCAACTGACCACTATGTGCATAAGCGTTCGGGAGAATTCAACAACGAGGCTCGGGAGAAGTACCGTATGATTGCGATTGCGGATACGGCTCGGGAACAACCTCCTATCAGTGTGAATGTGACACAAAAACAGCCTCGCTTAACGGTGACCAATTTTGCTGCCAAAGTTTCTGCTATCGAAAAAGGGCTGGGTATCGGTACGCTGCCTAAAGAACTCGCGGCTGAACTGATTGCACAAGGGCGTATTAAGCGAATATCAGGAACAGAGTCACAGCCTATTGAAGTAATCCTTGCTTGGAAAAGGAGCAAAATTGGTGAAGCCAAATCCTGGTGTATTCAGTATCTACAAAAAAACTTCAAGCACTACTCTAAAATGTAAGTCTAGTGCTGGGTGGAGACGTTTTTCTCCACCCGAACATGAGTTTTGCTATTCGTTGAGCGGAAGGACCATATCCGCCACACCATCTTCGAATTGAACATCTAATTTAAAGCCCATCTTTTGAGCTAGCATGAGCATTCCACGGTTTGCTGGCATTGTCATTCCAGACATCTGTTTGGTTCCTTTCTGACGGCAGTAATCGATGACCTTACGCATCAGCAGTTTACCCAAACCTCCACCTTTCAGATCTGAGCGTATCAGTATTGCAAACTCAGCATCGGTATTTTCGGGATTGATCAGCGCACGAGATACACCAATGATTTCAGTACCTGAAGAACCACTCCTGACGGCCACAAACGCCATTTCTCTGTCATAGTCAATTTGAGTAAGATTCGCCAATGCCTCGTGATTAAATTCACCAACATCCGTAAAAAAGCGTTTGTAAAGGTCTTCTTTTGTCACGTTATGAATGAACTCAGCATGGAGCGGTTCATCCTCAGGAAGGATAGGGCGAAGCAATACCTCATCACCTGTTTTAAGGGTTACGATCTCTTCGTATTCAACCGGGTAAGGTCTGATAGCAAGTCGTTCCTGAGCGCCACCTTCATATCGTTTCAAAATTAAGTCGGCGTCTAATATGGTGAAAGTGCGACCATTTGCTAATAGTGGATGTATATCCAGTTCATGGACTTGTGGGCAATCTACAACCATTTGTGAGATACGCACGAGCAATTCGGATAATCCGTGTACATCCATCGGTTCCGGCAGTTTTTGTAAACGTATCTTTCCTTTTCTCAGCGCTCTGACAATTAAATAGCGGGCCAGAGCCATGTTTAAAGGGGGAAGAGCAGCGGCTGCATCCATTGATTCGTCCCACTCTGAACCACCTTGTCCTAGCAGTATTACTGGGCCAAATGTCTCATCAGTTTTGACTTTGATCCTAATTTCTTCACCACCTGCCAGCTTTGCCATGCCTTGAACTAACAAACCGTGAATGTTGGCCGACGGATAAGAAAGTTTTGCGCGATCGAGTATCGCTTCTGCAGCATTGGCGACTTCCGTGCGATTTCGTAGGTTGAGCATCACACCTTGGATATCAGATTTATGTGCGATATCTGGCGAACGCAGTTTAACAGCGACCGGGTAACCGATTTGTTCCGCAACATGCACAGCTTCACTGACGTCGTCTGCAATCCAAGTAGGGAGCACATTAAAATTAAAACACTTTAAGAAGGGGCCGATCTGGTGTGTATCCAAAGATGCTGTATATTTATCCAGTAATTTTTCTTCTATCCATTTTTTTGCTTCGTTAAGCTCAGCAATGTGCACAGGTTCTGCAGTTGTTGGTGTCTCCATTAACTGCTTTTGGTTTCTTCTGTACTCCACAAGGTGCATAAAGGCTATAACAGCGCTTTCGGGCGTTCGATAAGTTGGAATGCCTGCTTGCGTTAATATATCTCTCGCGGGTTTGGCCGTTTGTTCACCCGACCAGTTAGTTAGAATGTTAAAGCGCTTGTATCTTGGGTGTGACTTTATAGCATCAACGACAGCTTGAGCCGTTTGCTCAGAATGTGCCACAGCGGAAGGGCTGTGCATAATTAAGATGGCATCGGCGCAGTCTGCATCCATAATCGTAGTAAGCGCACTAATGTAGCGAGTGTGATCGGCATCGCCAACAATATCTATTGGATTGCTGTGGCTCCAGCTAGGTGGAAGAATATCACTGAGTGACTCAATGGTTTCGGGTGAGAGTCTCGCCAACTTTCCACCGCGCTCAAGTAATGCGTCAACCGCCATAATTGCGGGGCCACCACCGTTCGTAATAATCGCAAGCCGTTCACCGCGAAGTGGCACAGAGTGAGTGAGTGTTTCTACTGCGGCAAATAGTTCGTGTGAGTTCTTAACTCGGAGCATACCTGTTCTACGAATTGCCGAGTCGTAAATAATATCTAAGGTGTCGCTACCACCAGTATGCACTTTGGCGGCTGCGCGGCCGGCTGCGGTTCTTCCGCCTTTGAGCACCAGAATGCGCCTATTGCGAGACGCCGCTCGAGCTGCAGACATAAACCGTCTAGCATCGTTAATGGTATCGACATAAAGCAGGATCGCTTCAGTATGCGTGTCTGTACTTAAATAATCGAGTAAGTCAGCAAAGTCTATGTCTAGCGCATTTCCTAAAGACACAAACGCTGAAAAACCAATATTCTTGTCATTTGCCCAGTCTAATATCGTGGTACACATAGCAGCAGACTGAGAAATAAAGGCGATTTTACCTTTTTGTGCCGTTACTGGTGAGAAAGACGCGTTAAAGTTCTCCCAAGGTAACAGTAGCCCCAAGCTGTTTGGGCCTAGTATTCGCATACCCGCGGATTTGGCAATCTTTAGGCATTTATTTTGGATACTGTCGCCATTGTCTAATGAGAAATGCATATCAGCCGAGAGGACAATAACGGCTTTGACTTTCTTAGCCGCTAAGTCGTGAAATATCTGGACGTTTCTTTTTGCATTGGTGCAAACAATAGCAACATCAGGAACAATCGGAAGTTCAGCAATGGTTCGGTAAGCTAAAACGCCACACACCGCCGAATGGGTAGGTGTCACTGGCATAATTACGCCTTCGAATCCGCCGTGAAGCAAGTTTTTCATAATAATGTTGCCCGCGCTCATTGGCTTGGTTGAAGCCCCGACAATAGCGACGGATTGGGGTTTGAGCAGTGGCGTCAATTGACTCATAACGTAGCTCCAGACGAGAATATGAACCTATCGTACCCAAGCTTTTTATCCAAAACACAAAAGAATTGGAGTAGTTTTAATCTGATCACTGCTTGACTGATTAAGTTTGTGCCATGTGTCACAGTGTATAGTCAGATAATTACGAAGTTGGGTTGATTCTATGGCGGTCTAACGGCATGATTTAAGGTAATTTGTTGCTTAAAGTGTTTGAAAATTTCATGAAAAAAATCGCTATTGTTGGTTTATCTGTTGTTTTATCGGGTTGTATTTCTAGCGAGTACATCACTGACGTTAAATCAGAGAGTCACCGAGAAGATTATCGTACAGCGAAGGTTGAGAAACCGCTTCTATCACAACCAAAAGTCGCGGAACAAAATGTTCAACCTAACGTAGTAAATACGGCACCTATAGCCGAGAAGCAAGTTGTCAAAGTGACGCCAAAAACAAAACCGTCGGTGTCTATTACGCCTCCTAGCGTAAAACAAAATTCTATGAACGCTCGATTTGGTTACACTATTCAAGTTGTGGCGGTAGGCGACCAAGTGAAAGTGGACCAGTTCGCTAGAAAGCTGCCACAACATGAGCAACCTATTTGGGAAAATTATAAAGTGGTCAACGGCACAAAGTGGTACACCATCTTATTCGGTGATTACGCAACTCGCAGCGAAGCACAAGCCGCAATCGCTCAACTTCCGTCAGATTTCCGCACTCTGAAGCCATTCGTAAAAAGTATTGATTCAATCAAAAATTCAGAATACCCGAATCTAAACAAACTTAACTGATTCAAAGTAGGGGGCGGAACTGCCCCTTTTTTTTGTGTGTAATTATTGGTCAGTTACATGATAATAACTTCGATTTGACGTTAAAATCGTGTAACTTCCTGAGCTTTCTATTATCATGAGGCCATTAATACACCTGTTGTATCACGGAAAGATTTTTTAATGAAAAATACGACAATATTACTTCTATGCGGAGGCGGCTCTTCAGAGCACGAAGTTTCTCTAGTGTCCGCAAACTTTGTTCAAGAACAGTTAGCAAAAACACCAGATTTTAACGTTGTTCGCGTTGAAATGAACTCGGATGGTTGGTTCACTGATGAAGGTAAACTAGCATACCTTGATACAAACAAAGGCACGTTAAATACAGAAGAGCAGTCAACAAAAATTGATTTTGTCGTACCGTGTATACATGGCTATCCTGGTGAAACTGGAGATATCCAGTCTATGTTGGAGCTGTCAGGTATCCCTTATTTAGGCTGTGGTCCAGAAGCGAGCACCAATAGCTTTAACAAAATTACTTCAAAACTTTGGTATGACGCATTAGGTATCCCAAATACGCCATACATATTCTTGTCTGAAAATAATGCAAGTTCACTTGATAAAAGCCAGCAAGCGTTAAGCCAGTGGGGTTCAATTTTTGTCAAAGCAGCACGACAAGGCTCATCGGTAGGTTGCTATAAAGTGTGCAGTCTAAGCGATCTTAAACCAGCTTTAGATAATGCATTCCAATACTCGGATCAAGTGTTGGTAGAGCAAGCAGTGAAACCGCGCGAATTAGAAGTGGCTGCGTATCAATACCAAGGGAAACTTTATATTAGTAAGCCAGGTGAGATTAAAGCACCGGAAGATGCTTTCTATACGTATGAAGAAAAGTACAGTGCAGCAAGTCATTCTACAACAGAAGTAGAGGCAACGAATCTGACAGATGAGCAGCTTGATTTAATCCAAGCAAGCTCAGAAAAAGTGTTTACTCAGATGAAACTGCGTCACTTGTCTCGTATTGATTTCTTTCTAACACCTGACGGGAACATTTATTTAAACGAAGTTAACACCTTCCCGGGGATGACGCCTATTTCGATGTTCCCTAAGATGTTAGAGCATAACGGACATAGATTTTCAGACTTCTTGGCTGATTGTGTAAGAAGTTCACTCTAATCCCAAGGTTTAAAACGTTTAAATACCATTCTTTCAGCATCTGCTTGTACTTTATTGCCAATGTAGTAATACGGCATTGCCGCGCTAAGCCATCGACCATGATGCTGAATATCTTTAACTTTATTCCCTTGTCTTGCTAACTCTTTCGCAGCACCAACGCGCAAAGATTGGCCCGAGAACTTTAGATCCAATCTAAGTTTGTCGCTTGCGCTACGCAAAATACGATATATCGATGAGTCATCTAATGGTTCATCGTTTACGTTCCCATGTTTGTCGATAGCCGTAAAGATTATGGAACCATTTGATCCTCTAATTTTTAGCCATTTTGAAAGAAATTCGTTGGCATTAGTGGATAGTGGGTACAAATTCTGACCAACCGAAACCAATGTAGTATCATCTTTAATCATTAGTTGCGCCATTGAGAGTGCTTTTAATTCGCTTCGTTTCAATAGGCATTCAAACATTAAATAATACATCGCTAAGTTTCTAATATCCCGAGCATGTTCTGAATTACTAAGCAACTTAGTTATTTCATTCAAGTGCTTGCGCTCAAATGCAGTCGCTGCTTTAGCATCACCAGTCTTATTCAAACGAATCTTCGATATAGCAATCTTTACGCTAGAGTGCGCACTCGGGTCTGAAACACCTAGAATCCTATGAAATAAACCTATAGTGACAAGGTAACGTTTAATGGTGGCGTATTTGCGTTTAGCTGACTCTTTCTCAATAAACATACGTAGAGCAGTTGTAGCTGCAGGGATTGGAACGACGCCTTTGTGAGTACAAAACTCTACGAATAAGTTCCAATCTTTTGTCATTGCCAAAACGGAATTATGTGAATATTGCTGATCCGTTAATTCTATTACATGCTCTAAGGTTACATGTCGCGAGAATAGTCGTATTAGGCGTTTTATTTCATCAGCGTCTTCAATGGGGCGTATCTTCTTTCTCATTTTACAGCATGCTAACTATCAGTTTTTTATAAATATACTTGATAATGATGGATATACAATTATCATTAAAAAACTTATCTCTAGGAAATGATAACTATGGCCGCAGCTTCTTATCGAGGTTTTATCCTCAAAACTGTCGGGAATTCAAGCGAAGTCTGGCAAGTTCAAATTAAAAAACATCTGTTGTCAGGTAGCATGGCTGCAGTTAAGAAAAGCATCGATTGGTTTTGTGATACAGCTTCTATTATTGATCCTAAAGAATTTAGCTCGTTAGCGGCACAAAAGCAGGCTCAAGGGGCTAGACAAGAAGTTTTTAACGGCTACCTGTTGAAAAATGACACCGGGGAAGCTAACGGTTGGTACTGCTTGTTTAATGGCCAACTAATTAAAGGGGGAAAACTTGCCATTCAAAAGCACATCGAGGCATACTTACAGGCCAAGCAAAGAGCTGAAAAGCAACAGATGAAGTAAGTTACTATGAGCCTAGTATATTCGACCGAAGTTGGTCGCATTAAACCAGAAGAAGAGAAAGTCCAACGTCCCAAAGGCGATGGCATCGTACGCATTCAAAGACAAACTAAAGGCCGCAAAGGCAAAGGTGTGTGTGTGGTTTCTGGGTTAGACCTTGATGACGCGCCACTAAAACTATTAGCTGCAGAGCTTAAGAAAGTATGTGGCTGTGGTGGTTCTGTTAAAGATGACACAATCGAAATTCAGGGTGACGCACGCGATAAAATTAAAGCTCACTTAGAGAAGAAAGGTTTTACAGTCAAACTTGCAGGTGGCTAATAGTCGGTTGGATAATCAACGATTAACCAACTGATTATTAGGTATTTTATGGTAAATAGATTATGTTTAACCGAATCTAGAAATGCCATAAGTAGATACTGTATAGGAAATAGAAAAGGGAGTGTGGACACTCCCTTATTATTTCTTGATGACATTTAACATAATGCACGTAATGCGCACCCGGCGCATGAGAGCAAAGTTGTAATGTCACAAAGTTAAAATGTCTCCTTAGCATACAATCACTAGTCCTTATTTACTTCGGATTTTTGCTCAGGACATATTGTTTACAGTCATAGAAAGCTGGACTTCAAAACCTTCGATAAGCTCGAGCACGTTCAACAGACTCAAACCGTCGCCAACAAGCCTTAAAATTTGCCCAGCAGCAGCAAGAAGAGTTCGAGCAACAACAAAAACGCATCAGAAGCAATTCACAGTGCTGGAGTTGGAAAAGTTAAGTCAACAGAACTGAACTAAAAACGCGTATCCAGTCTAGCGAATGGATCACGCAGCCTTACAGTAATCAACGTTATCGCAGGATGAGGTATATAGCACCTCAAACAAAAGCCGTACTAAAGATTTGTTTATTCCGGAAATAATGGCGTACTTCCCCACATAACAACTGAGTCATTAGTTAATACAGCAAGCAAATACTTAATGCCAAATTGCTCTACCGTCACAATATGTGCTTTGTAGTCAGTTGCATTTAAAGAGTCAGCAATACAATTCGACGTTTCAACATTGTCAGCAGTGTAATAGTGCTTCACTTGTTTAAGAGTACCACTAACCAAACATGTACCGACAACAGTAAACGTTGAATCACTATTGATCGTCCAAACTGAAGCGTCATCAGGATTAGTATATATACCGACAATATCAGCTAAAGGTGCACTACCTTGAGTGCGTTCAAACGAAAAAATAAAATTGGTATTGTTGATGACGCCGCGCATTGTTGCGCCATCATCGGTCACATCTATCTTGGTCTCAAGATTTGCATCATGCGAATATGTGCCTGAAAACGACAGAGTTGCTCCTTTAGTCGTTATTGTATTACCACTGATTGAGTGGGTATCATTAATTAAGACAGAGCTACTACTACTTTCGAAACTACTGAAAAATACTGATTGAGTAGGTAAATCAGTATCTATTAGCAATATTGCTAAGTCGGTACTATTCAGGTAAATACCATCTAACCCGTGTCCTGAAGTACTGCTTGAACCACCTGTCCCACCATCTGTACTATTACTGGAACTACCACCACTGTCACCACCACCACACCCTGCTATGGTTGCTGCTATAACGAGAGAGAACAATGTGTATTTCATTCTAAATTCCTTTTTACAATATTACCCAAACGCTCTAACTACAAGTGACATTAATATCACTTGTAGTTAGAGCGTAGGTAACAGAGGAATATAAAACAAGTTAAGAATTTTAAAATTTACCTCCTGTCTTAATTATCCTTTTTACACACCAAAGTGTTATTGGTTTGTTTATTGAGGTTGCAACAGTGTACTTTCCAAAATAACAGCTGAATCATTCATAAATACTGCGAGTAAATATTTGAACCCAAATTGTTCCACTGTCACAACACGTGCTTTGTAATCTGTAGCGTTCAAAGGATCTGAGGCGCAGTTTGTGGTTTCGACATTATCAGCAATGTAATAGTACTTCACTCTTTCAAGTGTTCCTGTCACTGTACATGTACCACCCACAACAATAAACGTTGAATCACTATAGATAGTCCAGAGTGAACCATCATCGCCGTTGATATGTTCACCTACAATATCTCCTAACGGCGCGCTATCTTGTACACGATTAAATGAATAAATAAAACCTGTACCGTCGATTGTGCTAGTAATTGTCGCCCCTTCAATTGTTGCGTCAATTGTAGTTTCAAGACTGGCGTCATAAGAATAAGTACCAGAAGACGACATAGCAGCTCCGGTAGTCGTCATCGTATTACCACTGATAGCGTGTGAATCATTAATCAGAGCGGAGTTACTACCCGAGTAATCACCAAATAAAACTGATTGAGTAGGTAAATCAGAATCAATCAACAATATTGCTAGATCTGTATCATTTAAATAAAGGCCGTCAAGCACATGTTCTGATGTACCGTCGTCACCACCGTCAGGACTATCATCACCATCATCCGGGATATCATCGCCACTATCAGTATTATCGTCACCACCGTCGGGGCTATCATCACCACCACCAGTATCACTATCAGTACTACTTTCAGTTTTACTCTCAGTGCTCGTATTTGTACTGGAGTCATCACCACCACCGCCACACCCTGCCATGGTTGCTGCTATTAAGAACGCGAATAATAATGAATATTTCATTCTGAATTCCTTTTTATAGTATTACGTAAGGGCTCTAACGAGCACATGCCTTATTGACAAAAAAGAAATTAATTTCAATAACCACTAAAGCGTAGGTAACGGCAGAATATAAAACAAGTGAAGTGTAAAACCGCTTTACTGGACTATTCTTGCAGTTGGTTGCTGCAAAACAACAGCACCGTTACTTGATAAATATCAGTAGGTTTAAGCGAATACCGACCAATTGAACGAGTTTATAAAAAACAAAAAACTCAGGTTCATACAGCTCCTATCTATAAAAAGGCTCAAATTTGAGACGATTTTACGCGGTAATAGGATCACGATCTAACAAACCGGTTAACTGCTTGAGTATTCACTCCAGACAATCTTAATCGCGACTTTTTATGTGACACTGTAATGATACAGGTTATTATGCTTCGGTAAATGGCTTGGTTTATATTAAAGAAAGTTATTTGTAATTTAATTACACCGGTATGATTTCGACATTGAACTCAGAACAAATACCCACCATAAGTTATTGATACTAAGTAGAAATATAGAAATAAAATCGCATTTCACCAAAGAAATTTTAGTGTGGTGACATGGTTAAACTTAATTTACAAAAAAAATAAACCATGACATTTTAGAAAGGTAATCGAGAACTTTTGTTTTTGGGGAAGCAAATTTAGTTATAGTGTTTTAAATGGGCATAAAAAATCCCAAGATACTTATGACGTATGCTTGGGATTGAGTTGTTTCAGCTGTACTGGTTTTAGGATTAACGCTTTTTAGCCTCTTCGCGAATCTGCTCTGCGACTATTTTGATGGCTTGTGCTGTGCTGATTCCTTCCGCCATCAGCTCTTGAATTTTTTCTACAGCTTTTTGCTGCTCTTCATGACTGAGCTGTGGTAATTCATCAAACATAAAAAAGGCCCCTATTTCTTTAAGAGGCCGACTATATTACGGATGGGAGAACACTACAAATGGATTTTAGTAGCTCGTCAAGAAATTGATGTAGCCGCCCATGGAGTTTTCATTGGTGTAACTCGCACCAATATCTAGTTGAAACAAGTTAAGCGGAGAAAGACCGATACCTGCGGTTAATGTATCGTCTAAATTGTCGTACGCTAGATTACGCTTCCACCCTGCCCTTAATTTAAGCTGGCGAAGCAGATCAATTTCGCCACCAACGCGTAGCATTTGAGTGTTGTCGTCGAACCCTGTGTAGCGTTTTTCTTCATTCAGATCGTAGTCCACACTCAACGTGGCATAGTCAGCGACAAGTCCAAAGCCTACTGTATAGCTTGGGCGTAATTTATATGAGTACGTTTGATTTGGGTTTGATGGCATCGATTTCGTTTCAATATCTCTCGCCACTATATTACTCGCTGAGATCCCGGCTCTCAACGGACCGTAAAACCAAACAAACCCTGCATCTGCATTCAAAACTGTTTCACCCGTGGAGTTATCCCTGACGTCTTTTAGATCGTAATCCTTGAGCGTTGCTTCATATGCATAGGTATAAATACGTTGCAATTTTGGAGAAACGCCAACGGCGATATGCTGCCCCATGAACGTTTGATACTTTGCTAGCGCTAACCCTACTTCGGTCACTGCGACAGAAACCGCCTGAATTCTACTATCATTGGCGTCATCAACGATATTTCCTGTATCGGCAATAGATGGACTCACGTAAGATTCTGTATAGGCTTTACCAAAGGCATTAGCGGCTACAAAACGGTTAGGTAGCGCAAATGCAACAACACCTCCGAGTTCAACTTTGAGCTGATCGCCATGAAGATCGTCGAGTGCTTGTTCTAATTCACCAGCCTTGCTAGGGTCGCTTTGCACCTCGTCAATAAGATCTGCTGCCTTATCAATATCGTCGATGAAAGAGTCTTGGTCGTTATAAGTCAAACCAATACTAGGTAAAATCATGCCGAGATCATCGTTGCGGCGATAGATGGCTGTTAGGGCTGGGTTATAAAATGGGGCTGTAAGAAAGTTTGCTGATACAACGCCTACTCCACCCATCGCGTCACCTCTTGCTTCGATTGCATAATTGGCAGCAGTCGCGCTCGAAGCAAAGAGCGCAACGGAAAGTGGGAGGACTCTAATTAATTTTGTCATACCGAAATAAATTTGTTAGATCACTGTTAGTATTATGTCGGCATATTGTCCAATAAATTTAATTATTCCTCTAGCGAAACATCATATGTTTTACTAATAGTTTGGGATTGTTCAACAACTATCGGTCCTTGCCAGCGTGTTTGATTAACGGCGACAGCTAAAACATACCTTCCTGCGGGAACAACGCCTGAATCAATTGAGCTAGGATAGTCAGACTCATAGACTTTTCCCCAAACTCGATTATATTTACCTTCAACATAGTCATATAAGGAAACGTCAAGTTTAGGCAACGGGCAATGTGGATTTAGTAGCGCGTTTTTTTCAACTTTCCATTGTTCTTTCGACTGCCAACGAACGGCCACTTTCGCTTTAAATTCTCCTAGGACTAACCAAGAACTCCAGATCGAATTATCAATGCCAGTCACATCAATTCGGTAAAGGCCCATCGTCATTCTGCTGTTTAGATTATATCTCTTAACATATTTCGTGACGGTGTCTGAGAGTTGAACTGATGAGAGTACGTTATCGGTCGTTAAGGAGCGTGACACCCATTTGGTGAGTGAAACATCTGAAACAGCAACGCTTGACTCTACTTCAACACTGGCTCTATAGGAATCGCGACCGGGACTTTGTATATCTGTCTGTTTGACAACAACACTTTTAAGCCAATCTGGTAGCGGTTTTGTATCTAACGATTTACCGCAGTCTACCTCAAGGGACTGAAGGAGAAGCTCATTCAAATGAGGGTTGATGGTTTGATTTTTTCCCAATTGCCACACTTCAACTAGCGAAGAGAACATCCCGGGAAGATCGCTGTTGAGCAAATGTTTGTGCGCCTGAGTCAAAGGCGTATTGCTTTGAAACCAAGGAACATCTTTAGTAAATGCAGGTGCACTAAAGATTAGTGCACCTAATATAGCAGTACGTTTAAACATTACGCTTTCATTTTATAGCCAACACCACGTAGAGTTTCTATCTCTAGGCCTGGCAGTTTTTGGCGAAGCTGTAATACGTGAGTATCGACGGTACGTGTCGTCGGGAAATGGTTGTATCCCCACACATGATCCAGTAACTCATCACGTGTGAACACCCGTCCTAAATTGCTCGCTAAGAACAGTAGTAGATCAAATTCAGTTCGTGTTAGCGTAATCGATTCCTGTTTGTAAAGCACTTCGCGTGTTGACTTGTCTATAACTAAATGCTCTGTGGTCACTTTCGACTCATCTTGACTTTCGCTTTCAGGCGTTCGTAGCTGGGCACGAATTCGGGCGAATAATTCTGCCTCTGCGAACGGTTTTGTCAGATAGTCATTGGCGCCTGCATCGAGTCCCGCGACTTTATCTTTTACTGTAACTAGCGCTGTTAACAGGATTACAGGTACGTCTTTGAGTTTTTTCCACTCAGCTAGGTGCTCTACTGAGTCTCCATCTGGTAATTGACGATCAAGAATCACTAGATCGGCTTGTTCCCAATACTGCCCAACATCAGCTATTGTTTCTGAGTGGAAACACTCGTATCCCGCTTGTTCTAGGCTAACTAAAAGCCCATCTGCTAGGTTTTTATCATCTTCAACGAGAAGCAGTGTCTGTTTCACAAGGTATCTCCAATATAAACGTTGTTGGTGGCCCGATTAATGACATTTTACCGCCCATTCGACTGACCATAGATTCAACAATTGTTAAACCTAATCCAAGGCCACTTTTGCTTACAAAAGGCTTACGTAAATGACGCCAGTCCTTTTTGCTCAGCTTTCCTTGGTCTATAACTTTAACAGTGAGCATCTGGTTGGAAGTTTTTACCTCCAACACCACGGGGCCTACCCCGTATTTCACTGCATTTCTTAATAAATTATCAATACACGTTCCAAGCCAGTATACATTAAGCTTGGCCGCAACATCTTCGTTAATTACGAACTCTATATCCGCATTAAACTCTTCTTCAATCTTAAACTCTAACCATTCCTGAACGGACGGTACCCATTCTGAAGCCAAAGGTTTACTGTCAGATTGTAAGTAATCTTTACTTGCCTCCGCGAGCTGACGAAGGCGTCGTGAGTCTTCACATAAACGTCTGAACTCATCATATACTGATTCGGGTAGTTTCTCGAACTCTCGCCTGAAACCTTCAACAGTAAGAGAGAGACTGGCGATAGGCGTTCGAAGCTCATGTGTAAGAATCTGCAAAATGAGCATCCGACTTTTCATATCTTTGCGCTTGGTATTCCAGCGGTACACCGACCAACCAAGGACAAGCAAAATGTTGGCGATAACCAAAGCCACCATACTCAGTCTGAGAATGTCTGATCTGTCTTTAACATCCCAGCACAAGTTGCCACGTTGAACAAAACAACTGTCAGAGCTGTTTCTTACAGTAAATTGAAGACCTGCGTCATCAATACTCTGCATCCAAATGTTTGAAGGATACACTAGGTAGTTGTCATTTTTTCTCAACCACAATTCGTCTTGCTCTAAAAACATACTGGATCCAGCAATGAGTGACAGTATGGTTTCTTCATTCATACGCTGAAGTCTGCCCAACAGAGTGTCATCAGGCTCGAGCGCTCTTTCTTTTATATGCATATATTGTTCAAGCGACGCCTGTTTTTCAGGAAATACTTGAGCATAGCGACTTGCATAAGTCCCACCACCTGGGTGAATTAATGAGCTTCGGGCAAACCACTTACTGCTTAACGTATTCCCTTTACACATCGCACGCGTAAACACTAGGGGCTCCGTAACCAAAGGGCTTAGAGGTAGTTTTCCTGTGCAGGTTTGAGATAGCTGATAAAGCCTCTGGATATCTCGTAGAGGGTAAGCCGAAGTCTGAGGAAGCATTGATTCAGGCGTAAGTAGACGCGTCGGATAGTCTGACTGAAGGTTGCGAATGTCGTATACAACGATCGAATCACTCTTCTCAAACGAGTCGATGAAAGTGTCTATACGCTCCGGTAGAGAATCTGCGAATGCACTTGCAGATCCCATCGCCAAGCATAATAAAATTGAATTTAAAGCTGCCTTGAACAATGCAAATTTTCGCTAAATCAGTAAGTTATGGTTAAGGCAAAGGATTATGCCAAAATTGTAAAATAGAAATGTGATATCTGTGTCAATTATGAATGCTTAAAAAAGAAGCCAGCGTGATGCTGGCTTCTAGCTAAGAGACTAAGTTTACAGTGCTTTGAAGATTGCCTCTACACTTTCTTTAGCATCACCAAACAGCATTTGTGTGTTGTCTTTAAAGAAGAGAGGGTTTTGGACACCAGCATAGCCCGTATTCATAGAACGTTTGAAAACAATAACGTTCTTCGAGTTCCATACTTCAAGAACCGGCATACCTGCGATAGGACTGTTCGGGTCTTCTTGAGCGGCAGGGTTTACTGTATCGTTCGCGCCAATAACCAGTACGGTATCTGTCTCATTAAAATCATCATTGATTTCATCCATTTCAAGAACAATATCGTATGGTACTTTTGCTTCAGCCAGTAACACGTTCATGTGTCCAGGAAGACGGCCCGCCACAGGGTGAATACCAAAACGCACGTTCACACCTTTTGCACGAAGGGTTTCAGTAATCTCGTAGACTGGGTATTGAGCTTGCGCTACCGCCATACCATATCCTGGAGTGATAATCACTGATCTAGAGTTCTTAAGTAGCTCTGCAACCTCTTCTGCTGATGTTTCGCGGTGTTCACCGTGATCTACATTACTTGAAATGCTGATTTCCTGACCAAAGCCACCAGCAATCACGCTGATAAACGAACGGTTCATCGCTTTACACATGATGTAAGAGAGTATCGCACCAGAAGAACCCACAAGTGCACCAGTAACGATGAGTAGATCATTTGCTAACATGAAGCCCGCTGCTGCTGCTGCCCAACCCGAGTATGAGTTCAGCATTGAAACAACAACTGGCATATCAGCGCCACCAATTGAAGCAACAAGGTGGTAACCAAAAGCGAAGGCGATCAGTGTCATCACAATAAGAGCGAACATGCTGCCATCTGCGTTAACGAAGTAAAGCATGAGCAGTGTTGATACAACAACCGCCGCTAAGTTCATCTTGTGTTTGTGTGGCAAGTTAAGTGGTGATGAAGAGATAACACCACGAAGCTTACCAAACGCTACGATAGAACCAGTAAAGGTAACCGCACCGATGAATACGCCCAAGAAGACCTCAACTAAATGAATTACATGCTCAGCATGAGTTGCGGCCACTGGTGCATCAAGATAGCTGTTGAAACCCACCAAAACAGCCGCTAAACCAACAAAGCTGTGAAGAATTGCCACAAGCTCAGGCATTTCTGTCATTTCAACTTTTTTAGCGTAGTAAATACCGATCGCACCACCGATCGCCATTGCAATAATGATCCAAGCAAAGCCTTGTGACTCCGGGCCAAAGATCGTTGCGATCAAAGCGATCGTCATACCAGCGATACCATAGTAGTTACCTGCTCTTGCAGATTCCTGCTTAGATAAGCCAGCGAGACTCAAAATAAAGAATAATGCAGCAACAATGTAAGCTGCTTGTACTAATCCTGCAGACATTCCTGTCACTCCTTAATCTTTACGGAACATTTCAAGCATGCGCTTGGTAACGGTGAAACCACCGAAAATATTAATACTGGCAATTAAGACAGCGACGAATGCGAGGAATGACACCACACCATTTCCTTGTCCAATTTGTAGGAGCGCTCCGACAACAATAATGCCTGAGATTGCATTCGTTACGGACATAAGCGGAGTGTGCAACGCATGGGTTACGTTCCACACAACGTAGTAACCGACAACACACGCCAAAACAAACACGGTAAAGTGAGATAGGAAAGCCGCAGGAGCAACAGACGCGATCCAACCAAATACCGCAACACCAGCAACTAACGCGCCGAACTTTTTCGCCGGAGACGTTGGCTCTTTTACTTTTGGCTCAATTTTAGGTTGCACAGGCGCTTGCTGAGCAGGCTGAGCTGAAACCTTGATAGGTGGTGCAGGCCATGTAACCTCACCTTCTTTAACCACTGTCACGCCGCGAATAACAACATCTTCAAAGTCGATATCAATGTTGCCGTCTTTCTCTTTGCAAAGCAGTTTAATCAAGTTCACCAAGTTCGTAGAATACAGCTGTGAAGATTGGGTCGGAAGACGCGCAACCATGTCGGTGTATCCAACGATTTTAACGCCATTTTCTGTAGTGATAACCTTATCCGCGACTGTGTATTCGCAGTTGCCGCCGTTAGCTGCAGCTAAATCGACGATGACACTACCCGCTTTCATGCTGTCTACCATTTCTTTGGTAATCAGCTTTGGTGCTGGACGGCCCGGAATAAGAGCGGTTGTAATGATAATATCAACATCTTTCGCTTGCTCAGCATATAGCTCAGCCGCTTTCTTGTTGAATTCATCCGACATCTCTTTTGCGTAACCATCACCAGAGCCAGAGTCTTCCTTAAAATCGACCTCAAGGAATTCTGCACCCATTGACTGGACTTGCTCTTTTACTTCGGGACGAACGTCAAATGCGCGAACAATCGCACCTAAACTACCTGCGGCACCAATTGCGGCAAGACCCGCAACACCAGCACCAGCAACCAGAACTTTCGCTGGTGGCACTTTACCTGCAGCGGTAATTTGACCAGTAAAGAAGCGACCAAACTCGTGAGCAGCTTCAACGACTGCACGATAACCAGCAATGTTAGCCATTGAAGAAAGTGCATCTAGCGATTGCGCTCGTGAAATACGTGGAACTGAGTCCATCGCCATGACGTTGATGTTCTTACTGGATAGCTTTTCCATTAATTCTGGGTTTTGAGCTGGCCAGATAAAACTAACTAACGTCGCGCCTTCTTTGAGTAGACTTATCTCATCCGCGTCTTTGTCAGTTAAAGGAGCGTTTACTTTTAAGATTAGGTCTGATTGCCAAACCTCTTCTAAGGAAACAATCTTTGCTCCAGCAGCTTCAAACGCCGAATTGTCAAAGCTTGCTAGTTCCCCCGCACCGGATTCAATCTTTACTTCAAATCCTAATTTAATTAACTGCTCGACCGATTTCGGCGATGCAGCCACTCGCGCTTCACCTGCGAGTCTTTCTTTTGGCACACCAATTTGCATTAGCTATTCCTTGACTATTGGCAACTATGATTATTTTTATCCAACGTAATGAACCAGTTAGAATATTCTTTATACACGCCGAATATTTCGTAACAAATACACAAAAAACGATTACATATAACCGTTGGTAATTATCTATTCTGCTTATAGAACTGAACTTCACAACACATTAATAAGTGCGCGGAGGTCGAACCAGTAAGCGAAACAGTCATTAAAACAATAGATTAGTTCGCCCCATATAACAAAAGAGCCATCAGCATAACGGCTAATGGCTCTTAAATTTATGATGCCTGTCAACTTACAAGGTAAGTTTTACTGAAAAATGTTGTCGCCCATTTGATCGATAAACATCTGCGCTTTCTTAAGCATAAACTCATTTGCATCAGTTTTGCTTGCTAAGACATCGGAACGAATGAATCGGTGTGTTTTGACTTCTCCGTCCATTTCCTTTGTGATGCGCCCAGCAATTCTATATTGACCGCCTTCAGAAAGTGCTTCTTGATAAATAAGAAAGCCTTTGTATTCCACTGGCTCGACATCTTCTTCTTTTTTATCCGTTTCTTTTCTACCAAACAAACGCGAAAAAAGTCCCACAAATCTCTCCTTACCGTTTAAGGTTTTGTTGGTAGAATTGGCGTTTCATACCATTCCAATTCCACATCTTCATCAAACTTTTGTTTAGTAAACAACACGGGTATCTCATCAATTCGACCCTGTCGTCTATCTTCAAGGATCATTCCTTTGGCATTCTCTACCGCTGTCACTGCGTGATTTTTGAGTTGGACCAAACGCTCTTCTGGCAATGCTGACAAAAAGTCTACGTCATGCCTAATGTATATTGGTCTAAGTTGGCTTAATGCCAAACAAGCCAAATCTGACAATTGAGTATGGGTAAAAGATTCAATATATTCTGGTTGCGCCAGTACTTGGCCCACCAGCGTTTCCATGTAATTGTGTACTTCTTCACTAATTTGCATAAACTCTAATCCCCAATAAAGTAACATGTATCGACTACATTCTACATACAACCTGAATTATAGACGTGATTGTTTACACTAAATTCGTGCATTATTTCTACACACACCCACTTTCGCATCTATTTATCCTATTAAAAAATTGGGAAATTCTACAGATCCCACTATTCTAAAAGTAGCATAATCATAAATAGAGTTTTCATCGGTTGAATTCATGCCTTATTCCTATGTCACTACAATTTGGTTTCGCTTACTGTTACCAATTGTGTCATTGATTTGTCTCTATATTGGGTTCGACGTAGCAACGAGCTATACAGAGTCAAACATTGGCATATTGTCCAATTTGCCTTATGTTCTGTTTTTGTCTTGCATTGCACTTGCTAGGGCGTTTAAACAGAACCAAATTGCCATGCTCGCAAGCACACTTATCATCGCTTATTGGCTTATACAGACTCGTCTCCAGTCCCCATTGGCATCAGGCTCTACTATGTTGGAGCTCTCTTTATTGGCCGCACTGTTACCAATGAGTCTTGCTCTTGTCTTCAATCATAACGAAAGTACATCATTTGCTAAATCACTCATCGTTTATTTAGCCACTATTATATCGATTGTATTGTGGTGCTATTTAATGTTGTCTCACTTTTATGAAGGTGGACTTGATAACATCAACGAAACGTTTTTATTTGTCGTATCTAACGTTTCTCGGATCCCTTTCATTCTAGTCGTTTATTTCGTTGGAATGATTTTAGTATTTGCGATTTGTCTGATGAGTCTGAATCGAACTGTGGATGTCGCCGTTTATTCCTCTGCTCTTTTAGCGGGAACAACATTCATACTTTTCCATATTCCTTATATTTCTAGCATGTTGTATTCGATGTCGGGAATATTGCTACTTATCTACCTCGTGGCTGCCAGCTATGAAATGGCATTTAACGACCAATTAACCGAAATTCCAGGGCGACTCGCTTTGGAAACAGACCTTAAACATTTAGGTAAGCGTTATTGTATTGCGATGTTAGACGTTGACCATTTTAAGTCGTTCAACGACAATTACGGCCATGACACAGGTGATGAAGTGTTACGCTTGATCGCACAGCAGTTAACCCATATTAAAGGTAATGCAAAAGTTTACCGTTATGGTGGTGAAGAGTTTGCTATTTTGTTCAGAGATAAAAGTGCAGATGAAGTAAAAGACCATCTTGAGCGGTTAAGAATCTCCATCGCCAGTTACGATTTACATTTACGAGACTATAGTTCTCGCCCCAAAGGTGACCAATTGAGTGTAAAAAACTGCATGCAATCTCAATCTGGGGAGGTGGTGAATGTCACGATCAGTATTGGTGTTTGCGATAACACACACCATAGGCACGTAAAACAGGTTTTGAAGCAAGCGGATGTCGCACTGTACGAAGCAAAACAAAAAGGAAGGAATCGAGTCTGCTTCGCCTGAGAATTTATTCGTCTGCCAAGTAGTAGCGATTTCTACCCAGTAATTTGGCATGGTATAAAGCCTTGTCTACACACTGATACACCTTATCCGTTACTTCGTTGTCTGACGGTTTAAAATGAAGCAGCCCCTGTGACACTGTCACCAAGTTGGAAACATCACTGAAATCGTGCACAATTCTCAAAGACTCAAGACAAGATTTAATACGCTCTGCATCACGAATAAGCTGCTCTTTCGTCTGGTGGGTGCTCAAGACAACAAACTCCTCTCCTCCAAACCTTCCAACCACTTCACCTCTACGCGAAAACAGTTCAGACAACATTCTAGCGATGGCAATTAAGCATTTATCTCCTTCCACATGCCCATAGCTATCATTAAACAGTTTGAACTTATCGACATCAAGCATGATCACACTCATAGGTAACTGTAAGCGCCCATAGGTTGCAATCATTTCTCTAAGCTTCATATCGATGAAACGTCGGTTTTTTACTTTGGTTAACCCGTCTTCTTGTGCCAAACGTTCAAGTTCTTTGTTAGCAATGGCAAGTTCTGCCGTTTTTTGCTCCAGCGCTCTGCGCATCGCCGCGATACGCTGCATCGCCATTAGTTTGGAGTCTAAGACAATTTTGTCTACTGGCTTGATAAGGTAGTCATCCCCCCCCGCTTCGATAGCGGTAGCAATGATGGAAGGTTCATCGTAGCTGCTGAGAAAAATAATGGGCACCCATTCAGAGTATGTTTGGCGAATTTTTTTTGATACCTCAAAGCCATCCATTTCGGGCATTGATATATCAAGTAAAACAACATCAGGCTCAAACTCGGGATAAATTTCAAGTGCCTCGATACCCGATTTGGCCATTGCAACAGTGTGGCCTAGTTGCTTAAGACGGACAGCAAGGTACATACGCTCAGACTGAACATCATCTACGAGAAGAATCCTCATTAATCCTATAGAACCCTGAATCATCATAATTAGAAATGCCCAACTAAACCGTATGCATATTGAAAGAGTAATCTAAGCGTAAAGAATCAGCCAGTTAAGGTTGACATTTTTCGGCAGTTTTTTACGATAGCGCCGGTACATACACACATTCAAGAGAAATAATAATGTCTGACGTTAATCTAACAGAACAACCAAAAGTGGATCTGGCTACAGTATCTGCAGAACTTCGCCAAGTTATTGATTTTGATGAAGTTCCTGAAGCTATGCACTACATGGTGACGTCAATCCACGAAGTTTCAGAGGAAGCAATCCGTGAAGCTTGGGAAGAGCTACCAACAAGCGCGCAAAACGTTCTTGATAATTTTGAACAGTTCCATGCGCTTATTTCAGTGAGTCAGGCATTTGCGGGGATCAGTGTAATGGAAGAATTCCCTACGCTAAATCTGCCTGAAGGAATGACCGATGGTGAGAAAGAAGAGTACAGAGCTCAACTTCTTGATCAGGTTCTACACAACTGCGTGAAAGACATGGTTAAGCAAATCAAAAAAGCGCGTCGCGACCCTATTCTAAAGCGTGACTTTACTGACGTATTTACAAAGTAATCTCACTCGAAAAACGCCGTACTCACGGCGTTTTTATTAATACACGACAATATCGCGCTGAGTGACGCTCACCCCTTTTATTTGCGCGTAGACTTCCATCCCTTCGACCAAACAAAGATCGTCACACGCCCAGCCAGTAATCGTTGCGACTAACAAACACTCATCTGCAAGCTTAATCGTGACAGAAACACTTTTTCTATCTTCCCCGTTCGAGTGATTCTCTAATTTGACGATGACGCCATGGATAATATTTCTGATAGAAGTCTTACTTGGTGGGTCAAGCGTCAACGAAACGTCATTCGCCCTTATTTGCAAGCGGACACTGCTTCCTATCTCTCCATCAATTTTCTGTACCCATAAATGAACGTCAGGTGCGAGCTCCACACGAGAAAGTGCATATTCGTGGTTATGCTCCGCTATTTTCGCTTCAAATAAGGAACTCCGTTCAGAAAAAGATTGCCATGGTTTCATTTGATTAGAGGACCAGACCTGTTCCAGCGAACCACAAGCGGCAACTCTACCGTTCTCAACCACTACCAAGTTCTGCGCGAGTCGCAATACTTCATTTAAGCTATGAGATACGTACATAATTGGAATGTGAACACTCTGTGCCAGTTGTTCTAAAAAAGGGAGAACCTCACGTTTCCTTGGTAAATCTAATGAGGCTAAAGGCTCATCCATCAATAGGATGTCTGGTTTAGAAAGCAAAGCGCGGCCAATCGCTACTCTCTGCCTTTCCCCACCAGATAACTGATTGGGGTAACGCGTCAATAATGGTTTGAGAGCTAAGAGTTCAATGATCTGCTGAAAATGCTCGGCGTCAAACTCTCGTACACCATACAGCAGATTTCCTTTTACTTTGTAATGAGGGAACAAGCGAGCGTCCTGAAAAACATAACCGACGTTACGCTTGTGAACGGGGATGTTTAATCCCTGCTGAGAGTCAAACAAACGCGTACCATTGATATCAACCCTCCCCTTATCTGGCGAACTCAAGCCAGCGACGACGTTAATAAGCGATGTTTTGCCCGCACCTGAACGTCCAAATACGGCAGTGATGCCTTTGGGTGGCAGCGTGAGGTCTATATCAAAGGTTTGAGAGCCTAAACGTTGAGTGTATGAAATATGAATTCCCATGTTTTCATCCCCTCAGCCGTTTACGAGAGCAGCGTGACATCCACTCTGAAAGCATCATGGAGGCCAGCGCAATCAAAATCGAAATGACACATAACCGCATTGCTTGTGTCTCGGAGCCTGGGGTTTCAATAAAACTGTACATTGCCAGTGGGATAGTTTGAGTTTCGCCCGGTATGTTTGACACAAAACTGATAGTGGCACCAAATTCTCCCAAACTGCGCGCAAAGGAAAGCATCGTACCTGTGATGATACCGGGAATAATCAAAGGCAGAGTGATAGTCACAAAGACTTTTAATGGCGAGGCCCCCAATGTTGCAGCAGCTTGCTCTAACTTGTTGTCAACGCCTTCCAAACTTAGGCGAATCGAGCGAACCATTAAGGGTAACGCAACGACAATACAGGCTAAAACGGCCCCTTTCCAATTGAAGGAAAAAGCAATAGAAAAATGTTCGTACAGCCATTTACCAAACACACCTTGCCGCCCCATGACGATAAGTAGCAAATAACCGATAACAACGGGTGGTAACACAAGGGGTAAGTGAACGACACTGTCCAAGAAATGTTTGCCAACAAATTGTTTCTTAGCCAGTATCCAGGCGATCAGAATCCCAATAGGAATAAGCCAAACGATGGTGTATGTCGCCACTTTGAGGCTTAAGACTAACGCTTGTACTTCATAGTCTGTCAAAACATCAAACATAATTAGTTAAAGCCAAATTTGGCCAAGATTTCTTTGGATTTTTCTTGCTGAGTAAACGTCGAAAACGCCTTTGTTACAGGGCGCTCGTTGAGTTGAGCCATAGGATAGATGATTGGCTGATGCGTTGATTCAGGAAGAATACCAAGCACATTTACCTTATTACTCAGTTGTGCGTCGGTTCGATAAACCACGCCTAAAGACGCCTCTTTGCGTTCGACCAGTGCTAACGCGATTCGCACATTATTGGTTGGTGCAAGATGGTCTTTTACCGAAGGCCAGATACCGAGGTTTTTGAGTGATTCTTTAGCGTATATGCCAGCCGGAACTGCATCGGGCTGGCCAATCGCCAAGCGACTGCCATTTAAACCGTGCGCCCAGCTTTTTGGATCATTCAATTCGAAACTCTTCTGATCGTTTTCTCCAGAAATGATCACAAGACGATTCGATGCGATATTAGTGACGTTGTCACTAGATACAACACCTTGTTCAATTAGATACTGCACCCACTTTGTATTTGCCGAGATAAACACATCTGCGGGTGCGCCATGCGCTAACTGCCTGGCCAAAGACGAGCTGCCTGCAAACACGGTTGTCACGTCAACATCTTGCTCTTGTTCAAACGCAGACACAATCTCTGTCACGGCGTTTGTCATGGAAGAAGCAGCGTAAACCGTGAGTTTATCCGTGGCACTCGACGCGAAACTCATGTAAAACAATGGCGCTACGAGCAAAGATTTGAATAATTTCATAATGGTTAAGAGTCCAGTTCTGGCCATAGCAGTGATAGATTAATATGTGATTCGACGGCGTCCGCAATTCGATCGATGGCATCTTGTTTATTCTGTGCGTGGTCGACAGTCGCCACCTTTTCTATCCCCAACCATGCAGCGAAAGTATTGGGTACGTTAGGGGCATCAAAGATACCATGTAAATACGTCCCTACAACTTGATTGCAATCACTAATCGCGCCATCCGTCTTACCATCACTTAACATAATCAATGGGTTGGATTGTACTTTACTCACACCTGCGTGGATTTCGTAGCCAGACACGTCGACGGACTGGCCGCCTAGCGTCATGCAACCTGAAACATTCGTCAGCGTTTTTTCAGGTGCTAGTTCCGTTTCAAGGTCCAAATAGCCTAGCCCTATAGAACTCCCCGCTTCCCCTTCGATTCCTAGAGGATCTGAGACGGTGTTGCCTAGCATTTGGTATCCCCCGCATATCCCCATCACTTTGCCACCCAGACGAAGATGGCGGGCAATATCCTTATCCCACCCTTGCGATCTGAGATGAGCCAAATCGTTACGTACTGATTTCGAACCCGGTAAAATGATCAAGTCAGCTTTATCCAATCTTTCACCTTGACCGACATAACGCAGATTGATATCTGGGTTGCTCCGGAGTACGTCGAAGTCTGTGTGGTTGCTGATACGCGGGAAAACAGGGACAACGACATTGAGTTTGATGTCGTCACTAGCGACTTGATCACTGTTGATCGCGTCCTCTGCTTCAAGATCAAAGCCGTGAAGGTATGGTAATACGCCAAGCACAGGCTTATTGGTTTTTTTCTCCAGCCAATCGAGACCTGGCTGCAATAAAGACAGATCACCACGGAATCGGTTGATCACAAAGCCAATAACACGATCTTGCTCGCTTTGAGATAATAGCGCTAACGTACCGTACAGATGTGCGAAGACACCGCCTTTGTCGATGTCTGCGATGATGATGACGGGTACATCCGCCTCTTCGGCAAAGCCCATATTCGCAATATCGTTTTCTCTAAGGTTTACCTCTGCGGGACTACCCGCACCTTCAATGATTACAGACTCAAATTCGTTTTGCAGTCGTGTAAATGACTCCATCACAAAAGGTAAAGCAAACTCTTTGTAACTCTGATAGCCAATGGCATTCATATCTGCCACAGCTTTGCCTTGCACGATAACTTGCGCACCGACATCTGTGTTTGGTTTTAGCAGGACTGGGTTCATATCGACGGTTGCTTCTACGCCAGCCGCGAGAGCCTGAACATATTGCGCTCGCCCAATCTCTCCGCCATCAGCAGTCACCGCACTATTCAAGGCCATATTCTGTGGTTTGAAAGGGGCAACGTTAACACCTTTACGTGCTAGCACTCGGCATAACGCGGCGACTAACACACTTTTTCCGGCATCTGAGGTGGTTCCCTGCACCATAAGTGCTCGTATTGTTGGCTGCATAAATTAACTTGATGATATTTGGAAGGATTGAGTCAGATGATAGCGTTTTGAGCGTAATACTCAATAATGAATCGAGTATGAATGCGTTGCCTGCCATCAATTCACAAGTATTCATTCCCAATATACGAATACTTCTATAAATCCATTGATACATAGGCAGCGCAACGCGTTGATTTCATCTAGCCCCATAAACTCATCATAAAACGACATCATTTCGGCGAAAATGAAAGCGGAAACACTCCAGAAATTGAAGTTGAGCACATGGAAATTATGTAAAAGTGTTTCATTATCTGATAATTACGATAATATTCGGGATTGCATACTGCCAAGTAAAATAAGTCAAATGAATAATGCATGTCGGAGACTGCTTTGAAAAAGTTAATTTTAGCCAGCGTGATGAGTTGCGTTGGCTTTTCTGGATTCACGTACGCTAATAATTTTAACTATAACTTTATTGAAATTCGCACTGCTACCGACCCTCAATTAACAGGGGTTGAGGCCAGCCATTTTCTTACTCAAAACACTCATGTTGTTGCACGTATTGATTCTCAGTTTGATAGTGATTATGCAGCAGCGGCTGGGGTTGGTTTTAATGGGCCACTCTCTCAATTTGCAGACATTTACGGACAGGTACTTGCTCACCGTATTGAGTTTCCTGAGCAATATGAACGTGACAGCGTAACTCAAGTAGAGATGAATATTGGTTTTCGTCTTTGGTTGGCTGATCAAATTGAAGCGACAGGACGCATTGGACGAAATGACGAATCTTCCGTTTTTCATGCCGGCGTTCGTTTCCACTCTACCGACCAATTGACGCTTTCTGGAGAAATGCGGAATAACGGTATATATGGTCCACAACTGACGATGTCTGTTCGTTTTCAGTACTAAGAAAGTTTAAGCGCCAAATAGCGCTTAAATTTATCGCTCAATATTAGATAAGAACTACTGACGCACGATAATCTTCCTAGGAACCAGTTCCACACCTGCTTGATACCGTTTGGATGCAGCATTTAACGCCAGTGCCATTGCGCTGTCTGCAATCAGTTCAAATTGCTGGGGCAACGAGTTTATTTTAATAGGCAAAAAGTCCAACAGTTGATTGTCGCCAAACGTTGCAATTTTCAACTTGCCTGTGATTTCTGGATACTTTAGTAAAACATCTAACACCCCTTCAAGCAGCGTGTAAGATGTGGTGACTAAAGCATCAGGCAAGGTGTCACTTTCTAGCCAACCTAATAGTACGGATTTACCATCTTCACGATTAAAGTGCTCGCCATAGCCAATAATCGTTTCGAGCTTGGCTTGTTTAGCTGCGGCGTAAAACCCAAGCTCACGCTCACGCGATATGTTGAGCTCCGGCAGCGCTCCAATTAGGCCAACTTTTGTGACACCGTCACCTATTACTGAATTTGTTAACTCTAGAGCCGCGCCGAAATCTTCACTTATCACACACGAAAAATGTTCGTCATCCAATGGGCGGTCTAATGCAATGACTGGTGTTCCGCTCTGTTGCAGTGTTAAATAGAATGCACTGGCGTCTGGAATCACACTGGCGACAAACAAAGCATCAACCTTTCGACTCACAAGAGCTTGAACAACACTTCTTTCAGTTTCTGGATCGTCATCAGAGCAGCCAATCAGTATTTGATAGCCCGAAGCCCGTGAGTTTTTCTCCAGCAACTTTGCTAAGCGTGCGTAGCTGGTGTTTTCTAAATCAGGGATGATTAATCCAAAAGAGCGACTCTGTCCTGCCCTTAGTGTGCTTGCTGCCAGATCAGGGCGATAGTTGTGCTCCTCTACCACAGCCATTACTTTGCGCTGTGTTCGCTCACTAATTCGGTGCTTACTTGCTTTCCCATTTATTACATAGCTTGCTGTTGTTTTAGAAACCCCTGCCAGCTTTGCAATTTCATCCAGTGTCATTGGCTAAACCTTATTCTGTGCGTGGGATCATATTAATTAATTAAAGATCCTACCTTGAGTTGAATTATAAGCTGAACCGATTCAGTATTAAAGCTGAAAGGATTCAGCAAAAGATAAAAAATTGATGCAAGTCACCAACCAGAACGCAACAAAGCAAGCTAACCTAAAGTTGGGGATAAGTCTTAGTTTGTTTATTACATGTTTTGCTAAACCCTTTTAAGTTTGCCTATTTGCTGAATCGATTCAGTATAACATGGCATGAGTTGACTATGATTCTGTAAAGCTGGAGAAGCACCATGCTTAAGCTAAATAACACTGATATTCATCTTGCTCAGAGAGCGTCGGATAAAACTGAAGCAATAAAGAGCTTGGCAAATAGTCTGAGCGCTAAAGGTTTAGTCGACGATGCTTACGTTTCTGGCATGCTTGACCGCGAAAACCAGAACTCTACATTTCTTGGAAACGGTATTGCGATTCCACATGGCACGACAGATACGCGTTCTATGGTGAAAACGACCGGTGTTGCTATCCACCACTACCCAAACGGTGTGGATTGGGCCGACGGTAATACCGTGTATCTTGCTATTGGTATCGCTGCTAAGTCTGATGAACATCTCAGTATTCTAAAGCAACTAACCAAAGTATTGGGTGCAGACGGCGTTGAAGATCGTTTACGTGAATCAAAGTCAGAAGAAGAAATCATCGCCCTACTTAGCGGTGAAGTTCAATTTGAAGCTGACTTTGATGCCTCTCTGATCCAGCTCGACTTTCCTGCAAGTGACATGGTTCAAATGAGCGCCGTCGCTGCTGGTTTGTTAAAGAATACTGGCTGTGCAGAAAACGCATTTGTCGCAGACATTGTGACTAAATCCCCTACTCATTTAGGTAAAGGGTTATGGCTGGTTGGCTGCGAAAAGCATGTGACTCGAAGCGGTTTATCCTTTGTATCAACCGCGAACGACTGTCAATTTGAGAACCAACCTGTTCGTGCATTACTTGCTTTTTCGGCATGTAATGGGGCTCATCAAGCACTGCTTAATAACCTATCAAAAATCGTTTTCAGCAACGATCAAGACAAGTTGCTCAATGCTGATGTCGACCAACTCTTAACCTTGCTTAAAGGTGATGACGCTACAGGGTCACAAGCGGCAACATCTGATAATCAAGCCGTTTTCAAAATTAAAAATGCTCACGGACTGCATGCCCGCCCTGGCGCAATGTTGGTCGCAGAAGCGAAAAAGTTTGAGTCCAATATACGCGTTGCCAATCTTGATGGGGATGCAAAGCCTGTCAATGCAAAAAGCTTAATGAAAGTTATCGCTCTTGGCGTCAAACACGGCCACCAATTGCAGTTCACAGCAGAAGGCCCAGATGCCTCTGTCGCACTGGAATCGATTGGCAAGGCTATTTCATCGGGTCTTGGTGAAGGTTAAGGAGTCGATAATGCAAAGCTCAAAAACGACCAAAGTCGTGACCATCACGTTAAACCCAGCGCTTGATCTGACTGGAAGCATGTCAGAGCTTAATGTTGGTTCAGTGAGTTTAGTCTCCCAAAGCAACCTGCATGCTGCAGGCAAAGGCGTCAATGTCGCAAAAGTACTGAGTGACCTTGGTGCCCAAGTTACCGTTACGGGATTTCTGGGTAAAGATAACCCCGAGCTATTTCACCAGCTGTTTTCGCAAATTGATGTCGTCGATTCGTTTATTGAAGTTGAAGGCGCTACTCGTATCAACGTCAAACTCGTCGAAGAAAGCGGTCGCGTCAGTGACATTAACTTCCCAGGTGTGCAAGTCACCCAAGAAGACATCGCTAAGTTTGAAAAAGTGCTCTTTCGTTTAGCAGAAGATCACGACTACTTCGTCATTGCGGGCAGCCTTCCAGGTGGTGTATCCCCTGATCTATGTGCGAGTTGGATCGCTCAGCTGAGAAAACAAGGCAAAAAAGTCATGTTTGACAGCAGTAAATCGGCCCTTGCGGCTGGCTTGTCATCCCAGCCTTGGCTAATCAAACCCAATGACGAAGAGCTCAGTGAGCTAGTGGGACAACATTTAACATCTGCAGAACAATGCCAATCTGCTGCAGAAACGCTAAGCGATAAAGGAATTGAAAATATTGTGGTTTCAATGGGCGCTCAAGGTGTCATGTGGCTCAGTCAAGGAGAGTGGTTGCGCGCGACACCTCCCAAAATGAGTGTTGTGAGTACCGTTGGAGCCGGAGATACACTGGTTGCAGGTATGTGCTGGGGTCACATGCAAGCAATGCCACGTAAAGAGCTACTGCGCTTCGCTACGGCACTTTCGGCAATGGCCGTTAGCCAAGTGGGTGTTGGTTTAACCAGCCAAAAAGAGTTGGACAATATAAAGCTAAATACACAAATCAAAGAGATTTGCTCTAGTACAAACGTGAAAGCAAACTAAGGAACAGAAGGTTATCACTATGAATATTGCTATTATTACGGCTTGCCCTAGTGGTGTTGCCAACAGCATCCTCGCCGCAGGTTTACTTGAACAAGCGGCCAATAAACTTGGTTGGAATGCTCGTATTGAATGTCAATCGACCATTGTTGAGTCTAACACCCTGAATTCGTCAGAGATTGAACAAGCTGACTACATTGTTATCGCAGCTAATACACCTGTCGATAACTCACGCTTTGTTGGAAAAAAGGTGTATCAAGCGACAATCAGCGAAGTTGCACAAGATGCTGTCGCCTTTCTGGAGAGTGTGCCATCGAAAGCTTCAGAGTTGCTAGAAGCCACAGAAATCACCCTTTCCCCTGCAAAAACATCATCGACTAAGAAGATCGTGGCTATCACCGCTTGTCCAACTGGCGTAGCACATACTTTTATGGCTGCAGAAGCACTTGAAGAAGAAGGTAAACGTCGTGGTCATCAAATCAAGGTGGAGACGCGAGGTTCTGTCGGTGCAAAAAACCAATTAACAGAGCAAGAAATTGCTGATGCGGATCTCGTCATCATCGCCGCTGATATCGAAGTTCCTTTGGATCGCTTTAACGGTAAAAAAATGTACCGAACTAAAACCGGTCCTGCACTTAAGAAAACCGAGGATGAGATGGACAAAGCCTTTGAGCAGGCCGTCGTTTATCAACATTCCGGCAGTGCTAGTTCATCCGCGTCAGCAGAAGAGAAAAAAGGTGTCTACAAACACTTGATGACTGGCGTATCACACA